>JALOOX010000032.1 GCA_025454175.1 Syntrophobacteraceae bacterium
TGGACGAGCTCATGGCTCTGCTGCCCGAGGGGCCGCGGTATTTTCCCGAGGATTATCTCACGGATCAGCCTGAACGCTTTCTGGTGGCCGAGCTGGTGCGGGAGAAGATCTTTCGCCTGGTGCACCAGGAAATCCCTTATGCCGTGGCTGTCACCGTGGATCGGTTCAGCGAGGACGCAGAGCGGCGCCGCATCGAGATCGAGGCAACGATTCACGTGGAGCGGGATTCTCAGAAGGGGATCATCATCGGGAAGAACGGGCAGATGCTCAAGGAGATCGGAAAGCAGGCCCGCCTCGACATCGAGGCGCTCCTGGGCTGCCATGTTTTCCTGGGCCTTTACGTCCGCGTCCAGAAGAACTGGAGGAAGGATCCCAGGGCGAGGGCGGATTTCGGGTATCGGCCTCAGGGGTGAGCCAGGAACGAAATGACAACGGACGTCATCATCGTCGGCGCGGGGGCATCGGGCCTCCTGTGCGCCATGGAGGCCGGGCGCCGGGGGCGGTCGGTGCTGGTCCTCGACCACTCGATGGAGATCGGAAGAAAGATCCTGGTTTCCGGGGGCGGGCGCTGCAACTTCACCAACCGAAGCGTCTCCAGGGACCACTACATCTGCGGGATTCCTGATTTCCCGGTATCCGCGCTTTCGCGCTACACTTCGGAAGACTTCACGGCTCTCCTGGACCAGCACGGCATCGGCTACCACGAGAAGGAGGCCGGGCAGCTCTTCTGTGACGACAGCTCCCGCCGGATCGTCGACATGCTGAAGCTCGAGTGTGACAGGGCTTCCGTCAGATTCCTCCTGGACTGCAAGATTCTGGAGGTTCGCAGGCTGGATGGCGTCAGGGGCCCGAGGTTCTCCGTCGCCGCCGATCTCGGCTCCTTCGAATCCTCGTCTCTGGTCATCGCCACGGGAGGTCTGTCCTGGCCGGGACTGGGAGCGACGAGCTTCGGCCAGAAGCTCGCCAGAGGTTTTGGAATTCGGGTTACCCCCCTGCGTCCGGGACTGACCCCGCTGAAGTTCAGCCGGGAGGACGCCGAGCATTATTCCCAGCTCAGCGGCATCTCCGTCCCGGCTGCGGTGAGCTGCGGCGGGACCCGCTTCGAGGGGTTCATCCTCTTCACCCACAGGGGCCTCAGCGGGCCGGCGGTGCTCCAGCTCTCCTCCTATTGGGACGGGAAATCGCCCATTGAGGTCGATCTTCTGCCCCGGATCGACGTCCTCTCGATCCTTTCGTCAAAACGCGGCAGCAGGATGCATCTCCACACCCTGCTCGGCCGCCTCCTGCCGGACCGGCTGGCCAAGCTCTGGTGCCGCCTCTCGTGCCACTCCCGGCCTCTCAACCAGTGCTCCGCCCGCGATCTCGAGGAGGCGTCCCATCGCCTGCATCACTGGGAGATCCGGCCCGGCGGCACCGAAGGATTCAACAAGGCGGAAGTGACGCGGGGAGGGGTCGACACGAGGGAATTGTCGTCCAGGACCATGGAATGCAATAAGGTTCCAGGGCTATACTTCACGGGCGAGGTTACCGACGTCACGGGGCAGCTGGGCGGGTACAATCTCCATTGGGCGTGGGCTTCGGGCCATGCCGCCGGGGAGGTCGCCTGACGGGGTCGGCCGTCACTTCCGGTACAGCTGGTCCATGGTGAGATAGGTGCCGGCCATGCGCTGGGTGATCTCGTAGCCATAGCCGACGGACATGGGATTGAATTCGGTATCCACCAGGATGGCTTGAATTCCCTGTCGCCTGACTTCCTCGGCAGCCCGGAGGGCTTCCTCGAGGGGGTCCCCGCCATAGCAGCTGACGTTGGGGCGCCCATCGGAGAAGATGAGCATGACCGGCAGGGTCTCCGGGTTCTTGCGCTTCTCCTGGGTCAGCAGTCGGATTCCCAGGTCCAGCCCGGCCGCAAGGGGCGTTCTCCCGCCGACGGGAAGCCGTTCGATGCCTTGCACGGCGTCGCGTATGTTCTGACTCAGGGGCAGGATCAGCTCGGCGCCGGTGTGCCGGAACGTGATGATCCCCAGTTTGTCCCGCCGAATGTACAGGTCCTGAAACAGAGCTTCGATGATCCCCTTGGTCACGGACATGCGATCATTGGTGCGCATGGAAGCGCTCGAGTCCACGATCATCATGAGGGAAAGCCCCGTTTTGCGGGAGCGCTTCCGAAGCCGGAGATCCTCGGCCAGGATGCGCAGAGTGACGCGCCGATCCGCATCTGGCTGGCGGGGTGCCGCGGCGCGCAGGGTCGCGATGATGGAGAGGTCCTGGATGGGGTCTCCAGCCCTGGGAAGGCGGCTTCCGTGGACGGCGCCGCCCCGCTGAGGGTCTGGAACCACGAACCTTTTCCCGGGGTGTGATCCGGCCATGATCCTGTACCATGGCATGTCCGGGCGCACCATCCGGCTTCCGGCGCAAAGGTGAGTGACCGCATCCACGGGGGACTGGTAGACTCTTGCCGTGGCGGAGATCCTGGGCGGGTTCTGATGAATGGGAGACCATTCCTCCTGGGCGCCTTCAATGGAGGAAGACTGGCTCAGAATTTCCTGAAGCTTGTCCTCGTTCAGCTCGGCTTTTCGCAGCGGGGATTTCCTGATCCGGTGGGGAAGGGCCAGCCGCGCAGCCAGCTGAAGGTCCTCCGAAGTCACACGGAGCCGTCCCTCGAGGGCTGTGTTGGCCCGGGCCGTCTTCATCATCACGATGTCCGCCCGGTGACCGTCGGTTTCCATGGCCATGGCCAGCTTGGCCGCCGTCTCCAGAATGGCTTCGCTGAAGGTCACCCGCGCCAGGGAGCCCTTGGCCGTCACCAGGCCCCGCGCCAGCTCGGCGTCCCTGGACGCCCAGGAAGCCCGGAACCCGTTGGGGTCCTGCTCGAAGCTCAGGCGCCGCTTGATGATTTCCACCCGCTCGGGAATCGAATGGATCCCCTCGATATTCACCGAGAGGCCGAAGCGGTCCAGCAGCTGGGGGCGCAGGTCCCCCTCCTCCGGGTTCATGGTGCCCACCAGCACGAAACGGCTGGCATGGGAGAAGCTGATGCCTTCCCGCTCCACCAGGTTGCGGCCCGAGGCCGCCGCGTCGAGAAAGAGGTCCACGATCTGATCGTTGAGCAGGTTCACTTCGTCGACGTACAGGATGCCCCTGTGGGCTTCGGCCAGCAGACCGGGCTCGAAGGCTTTCTGACCGCTCTTGAGCGCCTTTTCGATGTCGATGGTTCCCAGGAGCCGATCCTCGGTGGTGCCGATGGGAAGATTGACCAGCCGAATGCTGCGCTCCATCACCTGGAGGGGCTGGGCGCTTCGGCGTCGTTCTTCGCAGTAGGGGCAGAAGCCGTCGACGTTATCGGGGTCGCACTGGAAGGGGCAGCCCGAAACGACCCGTATGGTGGGCAGGAGATCGATGAGGGCGCGGACCCCCGTGGACTTGGCCGTGCCACGCTCGCCCTTGATGAGGACGCCGCCGATGGATGGATCGATCACGTTGAGAAGCAGGGCGCGTTTCATCAGATCCTGGCCGACGAGGGCTGAGAAGGGAAAGTGCTCGATCATGTTCGTGGACGTGCTCCTGTGTGAGTGAAGGTTTCTGGTTTCTGGTTTCGGGTTTCTGGTTGTCCCTTTACGCTTTGGGATCATAATGAGCTTGGAGCGGGGAGGCAAGCGTGTTGAAATGTAGGAGTCAAACGTGATGGAAATGGAGGATTTGGATGCATCGCCAATTCACCAGGGGTAGGCTGTTCATGGGGCGGCTGAGCAGGGGGGACGACCTGCTGGGCGCTCTCCAGGGGAAATGCAGGGAGCTGAGCGTCATGCAGGGTGAGGTTCGGGCCATCGGTGCGGTTGCCTGTGCGCGGATTGCCTATTACAACCAGTCGGAGCGGAAGTATGAGCTCGTTCACTTGAGTCGTCACCTGGAGATCTTATCTTTGACAGGAAATGTGTCCCTGAAGGGGGAAGAAATTTTCCTGCATGCGCACGTGGTTCTGGGGGACGAGGAGGGTCGGGCGTTTGGCGGGCACCTCGTCGAGGGGACCGAGGTGTTTGCCTGCGAGCTCACGATTCAGGAATTGTTGACGGAAGCACCGCTCAGCCGCGGGATGGACGATGAAACGGGTTTGTTCCTGTGGGCATAGGGCGGCGGGCAGGTTCGGGGGATTCTGCAGCGGATGGGGTCTGAAATGATTGAGCACTTTCGTTTTGGCAGCATGACCATTGACGGTCGTCAGTACCAGAGCGATCTGAAGATCGTCGAGGGGAAGGTGGTTCCCAACTGGTGGCGCCGGGAAGGGCACTGGGCCGATGTCATGGACATGCAGGACATTCTCGACGCGCGCCCGGACATACTGGTGGTGGGTATGGGCTCGCCCGGCCGGTTGAATGTCGCCGAAGAGCTGAGGCAGGTCCTTGCCGAGCGGAGCATCCGGCTCATCGAGGAGCCAACCGATGAGGCGGTGCACTCCTTCAATCGTTTCTGGGAGGCCGGGCGCAAGGTGGCGGGGGCCTTTCACCTGACCTGCTGAGAGCTGGATGTCATGCTCTACTTCATGGAGACCAAGGCTGCCGAGCAGCGAATCCTGTTGTGCCAGTGGGTGGATTTTTTCCACGAGTCGGAAAAGAAGGTGCAGGTGCTGGCGGATTCGACCCTGGCGGCTCAGCACCTGGATGGGATGTTGTGGACCTTTTCCCAGCCGAGCTTCATTCCGCACCGAATCCTGTCCGCCGAGGGTTCCGAGGACGGGGAAGAGTCCGTGGTCATCAGTGTGGGGGAAGTCTTCATGTCCGGCTGGGACGTTCTGATCTGCGACGGTCCCGCTGGCCTGGAGCTCATGGGGCGCTACCCAGTCGCTCTGCATTTCATAATCCAGAACGAGCCCGAGAGACTCCAGTCCAGCCGCATCTTGTGGCAGCAGGCGAGGGACCGGGGAATGGGGATTCAGCACATTCCGTACGCGTTCAACCATCCACGGTTCGGGTGGCCTCCGTCGGATCGGACGGCGGGTTCGGCTCAGCGTTCCAAATGACTCGAACGGGATGAGCGTTCCGAGGCTCCGTAGAAAAGGAGAACACGATGCTTCGAGATTGGATCCTGGAAATTCAGCCGGAACCGCATGTTCTGTGCGCAGTGCGCGTCGCGGTCCGGGGGGAGGCGAGGGCGGCGGGCGGCGCGCTGCTCGCGTCCTGTAGTTCCCTGGATGAGCTGCGCGAGGAGATTGCACGGATGAAGGTTGAGCTGGACGGGGTTCTCGAGAGCGCCCTGCAGAAGCTCGCGGCCTCCGAGAAGGGTGGCGGCTCCCGGGTGGATGACCCGGCCCGGATCTGGAAAGAAATGGAATCCATGCCCGGCGAACGGGAGATGTTCGACCATTTCAACGGTTTCAGCGTTTCGGATCGCGAGATCATCGCCGAGTATGTTCTCACCCATGTGAACATGTTCAAGGGGCGAGGGCCGGTATTCTCCGAACACTACGATTCGGACAGGCATCTCCTGGAATGACGACCTTCTTCATGAACTGAACCGCACGGGCGGCCCGTGCTCCGGCGTTCTGGAACGCCGTGATTCTGAATCGCCTGACCCCCTGAAGGGGGGATCCGTCAATCACTGGGCTCCATGAGGCAGACGTCGGCCAACTGTCCCGTGTAGAGCCGGATCTCATGGACTCCGTCGACGAATGAGCTTTCAACGACGTAGCCCAGCTTTTGAAACACACCGAAGACCCGCTCGTTGCCGGGAGTTATGTACGCTTTGAGCATGCGGATGCACTTGCCCTTGGCGATGGATACGAGATGGTGGAGCAGGAAGCTCGCGATGCCCTTTCGGCCATAGTCGGGCTGCACGGCAAAATCGATCTCCGCCGTCATCTCCTCTTCATTGAGCACGTACTGGCTCACAGCCACAATACGTTCCATTTCGAGCTCCCCGACGACCCCCACGATCGTCATCACCTGATGGTAATCGATGTGTACCATGCGCTGGACGTCGTAATGGGGAAAGACCTTCATGGTGGAAAGGAAGCGTATGTACGATTCATCACGGGGCAGGGAGTAAAAGAACTCCTTCATGGACCGTTCGTCGGTGGCCCTGGCGGGCCGGAAGAGCACGCGGGTGTTGTCCTTGAAGACCTGGACCACCTCCAGGTGCGAAGGGTAGAGGGCCATGGGGCCCCGTGCCGCCACGACTCGTTTTCTCAGGTAATTGAGATCGTGAGCCGCTTTCAGGAGCTCTTCCCTGAAAGCGGGATGAGCGATCTCGATGAGAGCAAGGGTCCTTTCACGGATGCTTCTGCCCTGCAACTGGGCGACGCCGTACTCGGTCACCACGTACTGGACGCCGCCGCGCGTCGTGACGACCCCGCCTCCCTCCGTGAGAAAGGGGCGGATTCGGGACCTTTCGCCGTCCCAGGTGACCGAGGGCAGCACCACAATGGCCTTGCCTCCGCGTGAATAGCGCGCTCCCCGTAGAAAATCGATGGCGCCGCCGACGCCGCTGTAGATCTCGTAGCCCACTGAATCGGCGCAAACCTGGCCCGAAAGGTCCACCTCCAGAGCCGAGTTGATGGAGACCATCCGGTCGTTTTCGGCGATGACCAGGTAGTTGTTGGTGTATTCAACGGGATGAAAAGCCACCATGGGGTTGTTGTGGACGAAATCGTAAAGCTCTCGAGTGCCCAGGCAGAAGCTGGTCACGATCTTACCGGGATGGAGCGTCTTGCGGGCGTTGGTGATGACCCCCTTCTTCACCAGGTGCAGGTAGGCGTCGGTGAGCATATCCGCGTGGACGCCCAGGTGCTTCTTGTCCTCCATGGCGTGGAGCACGGCGGTGGGGACGCTCCCGACGCCGACCCGGATGGTGGAGCCGTCCTCGACGATCCTGGCCACGTTCCTGCCGATCTCGTCCGCGATGGGGCTCGGAGGAGAGGGAGGAAGCTCGAGGAGCGGCTCGTCAAATTCCACGAAGGCCGCGATGTCCCGGACGTGCACGAAGGAGTCGCCGAGCGTTCTGGGCATCTGGGGATTGACCTGGGCAATGACCCGGCCTGCGCTCTCCGTTGCGGCCCGGACGATGTCGACCGCGACGCCGAGGGAGCAGAACCCGTGCCTGTCCGGAGGGGAGACCTGGATGAGCGCCACATCGATGGGCATGGCACCGCTGCTGAAAAGCTCCGGCACGTCGGCCAGGTTGATGGGCGTGTAGTCCGCACGGCCCTCGGCCACCGCCTCCCGGCTGGCGGCAGCCACGAAGAACGACTTCAGGCGACATTTTTCGAAGAACCGGGCGTCGGTGTACCGGGTCTTTCCAATGCTGAGGATGTGGAGGATCTCCAGGTCCGCCAGCATGGGAATGACCTCCTCCAGGGCCCTCGTCAGCTCCTGCGGCTCTCCGCAGCCCGAACCGATGAAGACGCGTTTTCCGAGGCGGATGGCTTTGAGGGCCTTGGCCGCCGTGGTCTTTCGCGACTCGTAGATGGATCGCCAGGGGCGGGGCGATTGGTCTTCAATGGGCATGGACGATTCCTGCGCGGGTTTTGACGTCATGGGATGGACTCCCTTTCAGAGGTTCCCATTGTCGGAACTGGTGGGCCGCGGCTTGATGTTTTCCGTCCTGTCGCGGGAGATGGCTGTTGCCTGGGATCGACGGGAAGCGGGTCTTTTGGGCGTCCCGGGGTCGCCCGCGGTTCCTGGAAGCAGCAGGGCCAGCAATGCCGCCCCCAGGACCATGGCCAGGCAAAGCATCTGGCCCATGGTGAAAAAGCCCAGCAACAGGCCGATCTGCGGGTCGGGCTCACGATAGAATTCTATGACAAAGCGAAACACTCCGTAGAAGAATACAAAGAGGACAACCATCATGCCGTCCCTGAAACTCCTTTGACGGAGAAACCATAAAAGGATAAAGAGTACCAGACCTTCGAGGGCAGCTTCATAAAGCTGCGAAGGATGGCGGGGAAGGGGCCCCCCCTCGGGAAACACCATGGCCCAGGGGACATCGCTGGGGCGACCGAAGAGCTCGCCGTTGATGAAGTTGCCGACGCGTCCCAGTCCGAGACCGATGGGGGCCGTCACCGCGGCACTGTCGGCAATGGCCCAGAAAGGCATCTTCCTTCTGCGGGAAAAAAGCCAGCCAGCAAGGACAGCACCCAGGAAACCGCCGTGGAAGGACATGCCCCCATGCCAGGTCGCCACGATCTCCAGGGGGTTTTGAATGTAATGGGAGTAGTTGTTGAACTGATAGAAGATCACGTAGCCGAGGCGCGCCCCGACGATCAGGCCGATGGCGAGGTAGAAGATCAGGTCCTGGGCCACGGTTCCCTGGAGACCGATCTCTCGCGACCGCCTCTGGCGGGGTATCAAAAGGTAGGCCCCGATGAAGCCCAGGACATACATCAATCCATACCAGCGGATCTTGATGGGACCTATGGCAAATAACTCGGGGTCGATTTCTGGATAAGGGATCATGCACTCACCTTCCTTCCCGGGCAGGGAGGCTAACACAGGGAGCACCCCAGGGTCAATCGCCAGGAGGAGCATTCGACCATGAGCCACCACGACCGCGATCACGGGCACCATCACGACGATCACCACCATCATCACGACGAAGTCCATTCGCATCACGATGACCACAGCCACGGTCATCATGCTGACGATCACGCGCATCACCATGAGCATCAGCACCGGCATGAGTCGCGGGAGTGCTGCACGCCGCCGGGGGCTCCCTCGGAGGGGGAGAAGCTGTTGAAAATGGTTCAGCACTGGCTCCATCACAACGAAGACCATGCCCGATCTTATCGGCAGTGGGCCGACAGGGCCAGGAATCTCGGGCATGCCGAGGTGGGCCGGATTCTTGATGCCGTCGCCGATGAGAACCTTCGACTCAATGCGGAGATGGAGAGGATTCTCGACATCCTTCAGCGTGGACCCTCTCGTCGTTCGGAATGACGTCGCCGGCTGAGGATCGATGGAGCCGGTAACCAGATACTTATCTTACCAGTCTTAAGGCAAGGGAGCGGAGAATACGGGCTTGAGGGTTTACTGTTGCTGGATACATGGGGAAGAAAGAGAGGGATTGGCGCGGCGCCCTCTCATCGATCCCTGCACCGGGGATGTCTATGCCGAGGCTGCGGGCGCTGACGCGGAAATGGTCGATCGGGCCATGGAGAGCGCCCTGGGGGCTCTTCCCGACTGGCGCGCCCGGTCGGTGCATGAGAGGGCCAGGATCCTGAGGGTCGTGGCGCAGTCCATTCGCTCTTGCGGCGAACGACTCGCGCAACTGCTCTCCCGCGAGGTCGGAAAGCCTCTGGCCGCGGCCCGGGACGAAGTGCTGAGCGCCGCCGCTCTCTTCGAATTCTTCGCCGAAGAGGCTTCGCGATTGAGCGGCAGGATTCCGCTTCTCGGAATGGACCGCGAGCACGTGATGATCCTCCGGGAGCCCGTCGGGGTGGTTCTGGCCATAACCCCGTTCAACTACCCCCTTTCGACGCTCAGCGCCAAGGTCGCGCCGGCGCTGGCCGCCGGCTGTACGGTGGTGGCCAAGCCGGACGAGCACACCCCGGCAAGCACCCTCGAGGTTGCCCGACTGGCCGTCGAGGCCGGGCTTCCCCCGGGTGCGTTCAACGCCATCTTGGGCGATGGTCCCCTCACGGGGCGTTCCGCGGTGAATCACCCCATTCCGCGCATGGTGACGTTCACCGGCAGCACCGAGGTGGGCAAGGAGATTCAGAGGGCTTGCGCGGAAACGGTCAAGCGGGTGGTTCTGGAGCTGGGGGGAAACTGCCCGGCCATCGTCTGCGGGGATGCACCCTGGAAGAGCCTGATGCCTCAGCTGATATCACAGTGCTACAAGAACAGCGGCCAGTACTGTTATCGCATCAGTCGGCTCTATGTGGCTGAGGGGATCTTCGATGAATTTGTCGAGGAGTTGATCCGGCAGTCTGAAGCCCTGAGGCTGGGTCCCGCCCATGCTCCAGGAACCGATCTCGGCCCCCTCAACAACGGGGAAATCCTGGAGCGCGTCGAGAGTCAGGTGCGGCGGGCTCTCTCGGAAGGAGTGCGGTTGAGGTCGGGAGGAAGCGGGGCTCGCCCGACGACTCCTGGCTTTTATTACCCTCCGACGGTCCTGGTCGATGTGGGAAGGAGGGCCGGCATACGTCGTGAGGAAGTGTTCGGGCCGGTGGTGGTCGCGATGCCCTTCGACGATCCCGAGGATGCCCTGGCCGATGCCAATGCTTCCCCATTCGGCCTGGCGGGCTACATCTTCACCAGGGACCTGGCTCTGGCCCTGGACCTGGTGGGCAGGCTCGAAGTGGGAAGCATATGGGTCAACCGCATCCACCAGGCTTATGCCGAGGTGCCTTTCGGGGGCATGAAGGAAAGTGGGCTTGGGCGGGAGAAGTCGGGATACGGGCTCGAGGAGTTCACTGAGCTCAAATCAGTTTACCTGAGCTATTGAGGCTCATTGTCGAGAATTCAGCATTCTGGACCGGGAAAGGACGGAAATCATGCTGCCCATTCTTTGCATGGTTGGGGCATCCGATTCGGGAAAGACCACGCACCTGGAGAAGCTCATTCCAGAGCTCAGCCGCCGGGGGTATCGCATCGGGACGGTCAAGCACGACGTCCATGGCTTCGAGATGGACCGCGAAGGCAAGGACACCTGGCGCCACCGGAAGGCCGGCGCCGCCGTCGTCGCCATTTCTTCCCCGTCCCAGGTGGCTGCCATCCGGCAGGTCGATGGAGAAATGGGGCTGGACGAACTGGTCGGCCGCTTCTTCTGGAGCGAGGACCTGCTCCTCACGGAAGGGTTCAAACGTTCCCACTTCCCCAAGATCGAGGTGTTCCGAAAGGCCATGGAAGCCGCGCCCATATGCCGCCCCGAGGACAACCTCATCGCCATGGTGACCGACGACCCCGTGCAGGTGGACGTTCCGGTTTTCGGCTTCGGCCAGGTTGAAGCGCTGGCCGATTTCATCGAGGAGCGGTTTCTCAAGGGCCGGAGGATGCATCAGGTCAGTGTGCTGCTGGATGGGAAGAAGCTCCCCATGAATGATTTCGTTCGTGATTTCCTGGTGGGCGGCATTCACGGCATGCTTTCCAGCCTCCGGGGCTGGCAGGATCCGGACAAAATCGATATCCAGATTCGTTTGAAGGAAGAATGAGTGCTGACGGGGGCGGTGCTTGCGGGGGGCAGGAGCCTGAGATACGGCCGGAACAAGGCTCTCGAGGTCTTCCAGGGTGAGCGACTGGTGGACCGCGCCGTTGGTGCGCTGCGGAAGTCCTGCTCGCCCGTATTCCTGGTGGCCAATGATTTGACTCCCTATCTGGGCGTCGGTGCGAACCTGCTCCGCGACATCGTTTCCTTTCAGGGGCCTCTAGGCGGCCTCTACACGGCGCTCCTGTTCAGTCCCAACGATTGGGTGGCAGTGCGAGCCACGGATATGCCCCTGTTCGTTCCGGAAATGCTGGAGGCCATGCTGAGCCTCTCCGCGGGCGGAGTCGATGTCGTGGTGCCCCGTTCGGGGGACAAGTACGAACCCCTTTTCGCTCTGTATCATCGGCGCTGCATTCCCGCCATCGCGGATGTTCTCGAGGGGCCTCGAAGGAACGTCATCGGTTTCTTCGCCAGGGTCCGTGTGAAGCACTTCGAGGAAGACGAATGGCGCCGGCTGGATCCTGACGGGCTGAGCTTTCGCAATGTGAATACTCCCGAGGACTGGAGTAACCTTTGATCACCCTGGAGGAAGCGAGGAGCCTCATGATCCGGCATGTCCCGGAGGCGTCCTCCGAGCTGGTGGCTCTCGAGGATGCCCTGGGTCGCGTTGCGGCCCGGGATCTTCGGGCTCCACGCGATCTTCCGGCCGAGTCCCGCTCCCGCCTGGATGGCTATGCCCTGAGGAGCCTTGAGACACTGGATGCCACGGAGGCTCGGCCGGTTCGCTGCCGGCTGACTCCCTGGTCCGTGCCTGCCGGACACGCTCCCCGCGGCAGACTCGAGGCCGGCTGCTGCGCCAGGGTGATGACCGGGGCGATGATCCCGGCGGGAGCCGATGCCGTTGTGGCGGAGGAGGTTGTATGCATCCAGGGGGATCACCTGCTGCTGGTGCGTCCCGTGAGCCCTGCGAGCGGTCTGGTGCGGGAGGGAGCCGATGCCCTCGACGGGGAGCTTCTGGCGGCCCGGGGAGAGGTCTTGACTCCGTCGAGGCTGGCTATGGTGGCCGCCTTCGGGATGGACCGGGTGCCGGTTGCCGTTCGACCGCGCGCGGCACTGCTCTCCACGGGGGATGAAGTCCGGGAGCCTGGATCTCCTCATGATCCCGGAATCAGCTACAGCAACAACCGACACCTGCTGGGCTGGCTGACCCGCCTCAATGGGGGGCTGGTCACGCACCTGGGAGTATCCGGAGATGATCCCGTCGAGGTTTCCGAGTGCCTGGATCGTGTCGAGGCGGATCTGGTCCTGACCACGGGGGGCACGGGAAGGGGCGACAGGGATGTTGTTGTCGAGACCTGGAGCAGGCTGGGGGTCCAAACCGCTTTCAGGGGGGTCGGCCTTTCTCCCGGGAAGGGGGTCATGGCTGGATTCAAGGGAGGCCGCGCCTATCTCGCCCTTCCGGGGAGCCCATGGGGTGGTCGGATCATCCTTGAGGAGCTGATCAAACCGTTTCTCTGGAGGTTTCAGGGGTTTTCGTGTCGTTGGCCTCTGACCATCAAGGCACGGCTGGAGGATCGGGTCGACAATGGGCAGGGGATCTGCCGCGCCCTTGCCGGAGAGCTGAAAATGAAAGGATCGACAGCCTCCTTCATACCCTTGACGGGGTGGGGGGCTTCCGTGTTCGGGCAGGTGCGAAGAAGCATTGGCTATATGATTTTGGAGCCGCATGTGCTAGAAATAACGGCTGGCACCGAGGTGAACGTGCGGTTGTTCGATCTGCCCCTGCTGGCGGCGGCGATTTTAGCTGACAGCCAATGTAATGAGCCGTAACGCGGCTTCCGTTTGTCGTTTCCACGTGGGCTGTGCGGGCCTCGAATCCAGCTCTTGCGCCGGCTTGAGCTGTGAGGCCAACGACTCAGGTTTCCAGAGGTTGGTTATGCTGAAAGGTTCCTCCCTGGAGTTCGGTTACTATCGATGGCTTGAGCGCTACTTGGTGCCCCTGCTGGCTTTGACCGGAATCAAACCGGATCACCTGTCTCTCCTCGGCCTCGTGATCAGTCTGGTGGCCGGGATTGCATTCGCTTTCTATCCGCTGGTTGGCGGCCTTCTGACGCTTCTGACGGGTCTTCTGGACACTCTCGATGGAAGCCTGGCCCGGTCCACGGGGCAGAACCGCAAGTTCGGGGCGTTCCTGGACTCCGTGCTCGACCGCTACACCGAGCTCATCATCTACATCGGCGTCTGGTTCTACTTCTACCGACAGGGCAGCGCTTCTCCGGCGTTTTACCTGACTTTCCTTTTTATTCTCTTCGGATCCCTCATGGTCAGCTACACGAGGGCTCGCGCCGAGGGCCTGGGCGAGCGCTGTGTTGGTGGCGTTTTCCAGAGAGGCGAGCGCATCATCCTGATCGCCCTGGCCGGCATCTTCAACCCACTGGTGAACCGCTTGATGGGATCACCCGCCGGCCACTGGATCAGCGATATCGTCCTGGTCGTGGTGCTCATTGTGCTTGCGGTGGGCACGAATCTGACGGCTATCTGGCGCTTCCTGAATGTTCTGAGGAATCTCAGACCGTAAGGTCACTGCAGGGGCACATCACTCTTTTTCAGTATGACTCGATCATCCTCCCGATAGATTTCGAAGGAGTCACCCACCTCAAACCCCAACTGCTCGATGAGCAGGGCTTTATTGAGCGTCACGCTGCCGCTCTGTCCGATCGTCCTGAAATTATTCGTTTTAATGATTATTTGCGGTTTCTGGGGGACTGCCTTCTCGCGCCTTCGCACCATGGGCCGCTCAACTACGTCGGGAGCGGGTCTCCCGCCTCCCTGTTTGGAGAAGCCCACCTGGGGGATCTCCCCGAGCTCCATGAGGCCTCTGAGGTATAAATCCTGGACCTCGCTCTTGAACTTGATGCCAAAGAGCTTCTGCACGGATTCGAGGGATCGGCCGTTTCGGATTTCATTGACCACAAGCTTTGGGTCGATATTTCTATACTCAACCTGCATGATCTTTCCTTCTGACTTTCTTCGGTCGGTACCAACGGTGATCAGGTTTCGGGTCGGAAATACGGGATAACGCCATCGTGCCGCGTTTCGGCAAACCGTCGATCAGACGCCGCGGAGGATCGGGATGCGACTGCAGCGGTACGTGGTTTCACGATTTACCCGAGGGAGGCGCTGAGGAAACCGCACCCTGAGTGTCCCCCCTCACATGACTCCGTAGGAGCTCCAACGGCAATCCTTCGAGGAAGGGACCGGGCCGTCGGGCGCCTGGCGCGAAGATTGTGGACTTCGTCGGGTTCGACCCCCAGGGTCGAACCTACCCAGGCCGAAGTCTGTGCATCCTCATGCTCGATAACGGAACTTTCCTGGTGCGGGGGTTGGAGCAAAGCTCCATCGACGGGCAACCAACAAACTTAGCGTAATGAATCGCCGAAGGTTTGTCAAGGCTGCGATTCAGGCCAACGGGCTGCGGTTGGACCATTCTTCTGGGTCGGCATGACTCCCCTTGCCATGCTGCCCGTCTGGCGGCAACAGGGTTGACAAATCCCATTTTGATCACGATAAACGAGAACATTCGCGTTCCCGTGCCAGTCAGCTTTGTTTCACGATCAGAGAGAGGGCCACACGCATGCCGGCGTTGCTCGTCAAGCGCGAAAACAATGAAGAAGAGCTGTTTGTCATCGACAAGGATGTGGTGACCCTGGGGCGGAATCACCCGCTCAGCGGCATTGTGAATGACATCGACCTTCCGGATCGCACCGTCTCGCGCCGTCATGCACGGGTCGTCCTGGACGGGGGGCTCTACTTCATCGAGGATCTTGGATCGGAAAACAGGGTCTTCGTGAACGATCGCCCCATCCGAAGAGTGCCCCTGGCCGACGGCGACGCCATCATCATCGGCCAGTACATGCTGGTTTTTCAGTCCAAGCAGGTGAAGACCGTCGATCCCGAGGGGTTCCTGGTGGGCCCCCTTGACCTCTGCAAGACCATGGATCTGAACTATTTGATCCTGCAGAGGTTGAGCAACCTGCTCATCACCGTCACCAGCGTGAAGGATTTCCTGCGTGCGGCCATGGACCTGATCCTGCAGAGTGTTCGGGCCCGCTCCGGAGTCATCCTGCTCCGGAATCCCGACGGCAGCTACCAGGAAGTGGCGAGCAGCGCCATGAAAGCCCCCTGGAGCCGGAGCATGGTGGCTCACGCAGTGCAAAACCGACGGTCGATCCTGACGGGAGAGGAATTCTCCGTCAGCGACACCATGATGTCCCGCAGTGTTCAGTCGGCTCTCTGCGCACCGCTGGTGCACGAGGGCGAGGTGCTCGGCGCCATCTACCTGGAGGGCTCCCAGGACGGGCAGTTCTCGGAAGACGGCCTCATCATCCTGACCGTGATCGCCAACCAGATCGCCTCGGGCATCGAAAAGGCGGCGCTGAATGAGAAGCTCTACCGCGAAGTGCTGCGTCGCAAGAATCTCGAGCGCTTCATGTCGCCTCGGGTGGCCGAGCGAATCGCCCAGGACTGTTCGAGTCAGGAGGAACTGGCGCTCCGAACGGAAAAGCTCACCGCCACCATTCTTTTCGCGGACATTCAGGGATTCACCCTGCTCAGCGAGCGACTGGACGCCGAAGAGATCGCACAGCTTCTCACGCGTTACTTCACCCTCATGACCGAAGTCCTTTTCAGATGGGAGGGTACCCTCGACAAGTACCTGGGAGACGGCCTCCTGGCTATCTTCGGAGCCCCGTTTCAGTGTGACGACCACGCCTTGCGCGCGGTTCGATGCGCCCTGGAGATGCTGGATCAACAGCAGAGACTTCTCGGGAGCCTGCCGGCCGATCAGCGGTTCGCCATTCGGATCGGGGTCAATACGGGAGAGGTCGTGGCAGGGTACCTGGGCTCGCCCCAGCGCATGGAATACACGGTGCTTGGTGAGCCCGTCGTGGTGGCATATCGGCTGCAATCGCTGGCCGATCCGGGGACGGTCTACCTTGGCCGCCCGACTTACGAACTGGTGAAGGGGGCCTTCGATGTCACCTATGTGGACCGCATCCGGACTCCCAAAGGGCAGCGGGAAATCGAAGTCTACCGCCTTGCCCCCTCCCTCGATGCCACTTCTCCAGCGCGGCAGGGTTGAGCTGCGGGACCGGCCGTGGAGAGGCCCTGGGCATCCTGGCAAGCAGGAGCCCGCCTTGCGGTCCAACAGGATGCCGCGAGGGTGAGGGCTGGGAGAGAACGATCCGTGATTCACTTCTGCCACCACGGCTTCCTGGTTGGGGGTCTTCCTTTGGAACCAGGCTCCGGCCGGTCTGGATGATCATATCCACTTTCGCCTTCCGCCGTACCTCGGGCTTCTCGACTCTGGTCCAGAAGCTTCCGGGTGCGGGCCAGCTCGGCTTCCGTGGCTCTCAATGCCAGTTCAAGCTCCTGTCGCCTGGCCTCCGCGGCTGCAAGGAGCTCGCATTCCTTGCGAAGCTCGCCCAATTCGATGAGAAGGCTCTCATAGCGTGCGCGACTGATGCTCACAATGTCCGTGGTCGCTGCCTGAAACGCCGTCCTGGCCGATTCACGGTCGGTTTTCGCCCGGCGAGATCGCCCCAGGTCCTCCACCTCCGATTTCAGGAGCCAGGTTCGATGGTGGATCTTCACTTTGGTCAGCAAACCGGATGCAAGATGCCTCTGGATGGTTTTCGTTGAAAGCCCGAGGAGGTTCGCTGCTTCCTCGATGCTGACCCTGGGTCCCGTCTCACGCTCCATTCGATGCCCCCCATCGCTGTGCTTGTATTTTCGGAGTCACTATTTTCACAATATCACGATCCAGGCCTTTGAAGCCAGTGACAGCCCGTGACCCGCGGCTTTGAAGTCAGGGCTGGCTGTGCTCGAGCCGTTTTGGGTCCGGGGGGTGTCGATGCCTGATATGGCTGGAGCATTGTTCATCACTATTCGGTTGCCACCCCTTTTCACCTGATTTATGGTTGCTCACGCCTGCGGAGGGTCGGAAGCTCGCTTCCGCGCCATGGCCGGGGGGCGGACTCAGGGTTGGTGCAAGTGCTCTTTTTGATGGAATGAGTTTTCTCCGTGGTCTCTGAGCCTGGGTCCAGGCATCTATTTTGAAAGGATGCCGCCGGCCTGCATGGATCAAGGTGTCGCGAGTCTTATTGAGGACTGAGCATGAAAAAGGCAGATTTGCAGAGGCTCACTGAAAAGGTCCGGGGTGCTGAGGCGGCGATGGCTGCCCTTGAAAAGGGGGAGCTGTCCACGGAGCAGGCCGTGGAGGAGGCCGTGAAGCTCATGGGAGAATTTCACGCTCAGGCCAGCTCCCTTGGCTCCAAGGGGCTGGCCCAACTGGGGAAGATGCTGGAGAAGTTCGGGTCCGCTCCGTCTCCGGGTGCCGAACTGCTGACGACCCTTTCTTACGCGCTGGGGGTCCTGCGCAAGGGGATGGAGGATGCAAGCGCCGAGGGTTTGCGAGCGGCCATGGTGGAGTGCCTCGAGGTTCTGGGGGTGGAGCCCCTCGAGCTCTCGGTTCCTTACCAGTCCGAGTCCTCGGACAAGGGAAAGGCCGGGCGGGAGAAATCGTGGTCCGTGGAGACCGTCGAGTCCGAGGCTCCGGCAAGAAAGCCCGCCACCTCCCCGCGGGATACCCTTCCGGCGCAGTCTCCCGCCGTCGCCAAAAGAACCCCCGCCCCGGTCGACAAACCGGCCCTGGTTGAACGGCCCAAGCCCGTGAAGGCCGAGCCGGCGGCCACCCGTCCGGCGGGGGATGCGACGCGACACCTCTCGGGAAAGATCATCGCCACTACTGGGCCGGACGACCAAACAGCGCGAATCGAGATGCCAAAGGAAAGCCTTGAGAAGATGGAGTATCTGCTCCGTCCGTTCGATGCGGATAACCCCATCACCCAGCAGCTTTCGGCTGACGATGAGCTCCTGAAGGACGTGCTCAAGGAAATGAAGGCGTTCATGGCTTCCTTCGTGGACGGAGACCTCGATCAAGCCCAGACGGCCCTGGAGAGCATTGCCAATCTTCAAGGCGATACTGGCCTTTTCAATGAGATCGGTGCCATGGCGAGGAGCCTTCACACCTCCATCAAGGACCTCTCGCATACCCTGGATCCAGAATTGAAGGAGATGGTTGAAGACAAGCTTCCCGATTCGGAAAACCGGCTGGAGCACATCCTCGAGCTGACCGAGAGCGCGGCCAACACCACCATGGATCATGTGGAGGTCATTCGGAAGCGAATGGAGGCCGACGAGGCCAGGCTCAAGCGACTGGAGCAGCACTTCGCGCGGCTGAAGCCCATGGGAGAGGGCGCCCGTCGCCGAATGACCGAGAATTCGAAGCTGTTGCAGGAGCTGAGGGGCTCGTTTGAAGCGACCGAGGCGGATTTGGCCATCATATTGACGTCACAAGGTTACCAGGATCTGACCGGGCAGATCATCACCAAGATAGTGAGCTCCCAGAAGGAGCTGGAAACCAAGCTGGTGAAGCTGGTGAGCTATTTTGGGGGCAAGGTCCGCCGGGATGTCGGCAGGAGAAAGGATGAGCTTTACGGGCCGGCCCATGCCAGGAGCGATGGCGCCGTGCATTCACAGGACGAGGTCGACGCCCTGCTGGCGGAGTTCGGATTCTGAGGGGACCACCTCTTGACATACAGGTTATGATGAAAACGGAAAGACCCTCTCTTTCCTCCTCCTGAGGAAGCCGGGTTCTCCTCCTCCTTCCCGGCTTCCTCTCTCCCGACCTCCCCATTGTTTTTTCAGCCAGCCTTCGACTCTACTGTTCCACGCCTGCGAAAATAGGGTGTTCACCTCATTTACAATTGAGACTTTATGAATATCATGGTTGATGAGACACAACCACGCTGCTAGACACCTTTGCCGCTCCGTATCGCAAGGATTAAAAGAGCTCACATTTTCGGTTCATTGTGTTTTCCATCCTGCTTGCATTGAAGGGAACAGGTGGAGCCCATGAAGCCCGTAACACGCCGGCAGATCATTCACGATTATCTCCAGACGCTGGAGCTCCTCAAATCTCCTGTCCGCATTGACTGGGAGCTGCCTTGCTCCAAGCGCGATATACAGCGCGCGATCAGGGAGGAATTGCTGGAGAATCCCGCGAGCGACATCCGCGATCAACTGGAAGTGGCCTATGCCGAGACCGAGTCCTTCATCTCCGTGGAAGAGTATGAGCTTCTGAGCAGATTCAAGGAGACCTGCTCTGTTGCGGAGCGGCTGGCTCGGAGTGGAACGCCCGGGGACATTCTGGCCTCTTCGCGTCTCATGGAGCGCATCTGCGGCGAAAAGGCCGTCAAGGTTTTGGAGCGGATTTCCCAGGCAATGAGAAGGCAGTTGGACTCAATCCGATCCCTTCACATGATGGCTGCCTCCATTGGCTTAAAGAACGCGTCTCCCACCTGAGGCTTCAGCGGGCACGCTCGTGCCCCCCATTGTATTCTTCCTTGCGTTGATCCTCAATCCCTCGACGGGGAGTCGCGTCTTTTGACGAAGAGCCCGTCCTCCCGGTAGATCCTGCTCAGAACCCGAGCGAGTTCCTCGTCCGGAAACGCCAGGGAGAGCTTGAGGGCTTCAAAAGCTTTTCGAATCAGCCGGATGCCGTTTTCCATCGATGGGGATCCCAGGGAGTGAGTCAGCGTGTAATAGCCCCAAATCTTGAAGGGAAGGTCATAGCCCTCCCGCTCGGACAATTCGAGGAAGTCGTAAATAACGGAGCTTCCCTCTTCAAACAGGTAGCTTCTCCCCCGTACGGGAAGGGGCACATCCTCCACGTCCAAAAAAAGACTGTAATTCCGCTCCAGGTAATCGCGCAGCATGGCCACCTCGTCCTCGGAAAGGAAGCGGTCGACCGTGCGTTCGAGCTGTCTGCGCTCCCGGTCTCCCAACGCCGCATAGTCGGCGATGGCAATGGAATAGTCGATGTGGGGGTGAGGCCGGTCCAGACAGTACCAGTTGAACCTGACCTCACTGTAGATCATCTCACCCTTGGCGAAGTCCCCGATGGAATAGGCTTTGAAAAGGCGGGGTGAGAGCTCCACGGGCCCCTTCTCCCGGTCCTTGCCTCCCTGGATGACATGGAATCGTCTCGCCATGATGGGCTCCTGTGACTGGCTGCAGGCTTGCTGGTGTGTTCAAGGCTTTCGGGTTCCTTTAAAAAATAGTATAAGCTCGAATGAGGTATGGAGGGAGAGAGCCTTTTCGTGCTCGACCCCACGCGGCATGGACCCGGGTGAATGCGGAGGATGACCCTGTGCCGGAGAAGAAGACTGGTGGCTCATGTCAGGGGAGGTGTTTATGCTGAAGGCCAGGGACATCATGTGTCGGAATGTCGTTACCGTCTCGCCCGAATCGGGGATAACCGAAACCGTCGCCATCCTGCTGGAAAAGCGCGTCAACGGGCTTCCCGTGGTGGACGGGAAGGGTCGGCTCCAGGGCATTATCTGCCAAAGCGATCTCATTGCACAGCAGAAAAGGGTGCCGATTCCGTCGGTTTTCGCGCTGCTCGGAGGTTTGATTCCACTTCAATCACCACGAGACCTGGAAAAGGAAGTGGAAAAGATCGCAGCCATTCGCGTCGCTCAGGCCATGACTCCGAAGCCGGTGACGGTCACCCCGGAGACCTCCCTGGAGGAAATCGCCACCCTCATGGTCGAGAAGAAGTATCATACCCTGCCGGTGGTCGAGGATGGGAAGCTAGTCGGCATCATTGGAAAGGAAGACGTGCTGAAGACTCTCATGGCCAGGCGGGAGGTTGACTGAGGGCCGGTTTGGGGGGCCCTTTGGTAGACCATTGTGACAAATGGATTGCGATGCGTCGAGCACCGGTGTGCCCAGCGCCACGGGCTTCGCCCTGGGGGCTGCGCATTGCCGCAAACCTCAGGCGATTTCCGCTGACCCCATGTTTCCCACCGCCTTGATGTCGCAGAAAGGCTCATTTCGGTAGTCATCCCAGGCCAGCTGAAAGACAACATCGTGCGTTCCTCCATTCAGCCACCGGGAATGATCTGGTCTTTCGATCGCGCGCCACAGGATTCCCGGTAATCGGTCCGCCAGCAGGACTCGCAGATGGTTTCGCCTTGGGCCAAAACAGCCCCTGGGCCGGATGGTGACATCTCGAAAGAGGAAGGCGGGCGGCGGGTTGCCCACCCCGTGGGGCTCCAGGTCTCTCAGGGCGTACTCGAGCTCTGGTGTTACCCAGAGCGGGTCTATACAAACGTCGATAGTCCTCCTCCATTGAAACATTGCCGGCGGCTGTCCGGAGATGATGGCTTCCAGTCTGGCGGAGAAATCATCGATGGCGTGCGCCTCAAGGGTCAGGCCGGCCGCCATCTGGTGCCCTCCCCATTTGAGCAGGAGGTCATCGCAACCGGAAAGCGCACGATGCAGATCGAGGCCCTGAATGCCGCGGGCCGAGCCTCTGGCGATGCCCGCGGATTCCTCGATGGATAGAATGACCACGGCGCCCAGTTGCAGATCCTGAAGTACCCTGGACGCCAGGATCCCCACCAGTCCCAGCGGCCAGCGCGGATCGCCCACGACCAGGGTGCGTCGGCCCGGCGGGACTTCTTTAATGCGGCCTCGAATTTCCTCGATGATCCGCTGCTCGTCGGTCTGCCTCTGGATGTTCAACCGATTCAGTTCCAGGGCCAGCTGAGCGCCCCGCTCCTCATCCTGGCACGTGAGCAGGTCGTGAGCCAGGCTGGCGTCCGCCAGTCGCCCCGCCACATTGATGCGGGGGCCCAGGCGATACCCCAGGTGTCGGGCGGTCAGCCTCTTTCGCTCCAGACCTGCCGATTCAATCAGAAGACGCATGGGCGCGGAAGCGTTGGTGTTGAGGGATGCCAGGCCCTGGTGCGCCAGGATGCGGTTCCCTTCGACCAGCGGCACCATGTCCGCGATGGTTCCCAGGGCAGCCAGCTGAAGGTAGTGGCCGCCCAGCTTGGGATGTGGAAAGCCCTCACCCATGGCTTTTCTCAAGCGGGTCAGAAAGAGAAGGGTGAGTCCGGAGGCGGAGAAATCCTTGAAGGCGGAGTGGCAGCCCGGCTGTTTCGGATTAACCAGCACGCTGGCTGGCGCGGTTCCGTTGGACGGGACCTCGTGATGATCGATAACGACGGTGTCAATCTGCCTCGATCGCGCCAGAGAGATGCCTTCAACATCCCGCGTTCCACAGTCGAAGATGAGAAAAAGCGATGCGTCGGGGTGCGCATGCACCGCCCGGGGTGGCATGCCGTAGCCCTCCGAGCGGAGGGGTATGTAGGTCTCGAACCGGGGATATCCGATCTCCCTGAAGAAGCACGACGCCTGAGCGAGGGAGGTGATCCCATCGCAGTCGTAGTCGGAAACCAGGACGATTTTACCGCCCTTGTCCATGTGTCTGGCCACGACCCGGGCTGCTTCGTCGATCCCTTTCATGACGACGTATCCGGCCAGATCTCGAATGTCGGGGTGGAGCTGACCCGCTTCCATGGCCCGGTTTTCGAGCAGGATCTCCAGCAAATCATGAATGTTGCCGGGGCGGCGGTCGGTCTTGAGCTCCCAGCGCTCCTGCATGCTCCATCTCTCCAGTCGTCTCGCGTCGGAGCCCTGCCGGGACCCCATTCCGGGCAGAGCGGCCGAGGCCCATGGGTCGCATTTCCGTAAATAGTGGATAAGCCTCTTGTTGACAATCATGGAATAGAGCTTAATAGTAATGAGTCTCAATTACATTGGGGATGGCCTTGTCACAAAAGCGAAATCCGCGCATGACCATTCAGCGGCGCATGATCCTCGACGAACTGCGCGCGTCGCGATCTCATCCGACGGCGGATGAGATTTACGATCGTGTTCGGCGCAGGCTGCCCCGCATCAGTCTGGGTACGGTTTACCGAAACCTGGAGGCCCTGGCGTCTCAGGGAGCCATCCAGCGCCTGGATCTGGCCGGAGTTCAGAGGCGGTTCGACCACATGCCCGCTCCCCATCATCATATTCGATGTGCTCGCTGTGGGAGGCTTGAGGATATCGTGATCGGGACGTCGACGCCGATTGGGGAGCTCGTCCGTGATGCGCGTGGTTTCAAGATCCTCGATGTGAGCCTTGAATTCCTGGGCATATGCCCTGAATGCCAGGGATCCAGTGACTGAAGGGACAGGGAGATCCATTGACCAACGACCAAGAACATGAAGGAGGTTTTATGCCAGATTTGAAGGGAAGCAGGACCGAAGCGAATCTGTTGGCGGCTTTTGCGGGTGAATCTCAGGCCAGGAACCGTTACACGTACTTCGCATCCAAGGCCAAAAAGGAAGGATATGTGCAGATCGCCGACATATTCGAGGAAACGGCCAACCATGAAAAAGAGCACGCCAAGCGTTTCTTCAAGCTGCTGGAAGGCGGCGAGATCACGGTGACCGCCGCGTTTCCGGCGGGTGTGATTGGAACGACCCTGGAGAACCTCAAGGCCTCCGCCGAAGGGGAGAATCACGAGCATACACAGATGTACCCCGAATTCGCCCGCATTGCCGAGAGCGAGGGTTTTCCGGCCATCGCGGAGGTCTTTCGCGCCGTGGCAGTGTCCGAAAAGCAGCACGAGAAGCGTTATTTGGGGCTTGCGGCTAACATCGAGAACGACCAGGTTTTCAAGCGCTCCGGCACGGTGGTCTGGCGCTGCAGGAACTGCGGCTACCTGCATGAAGGCAATGGAGCACCCGAGGAGTGCCCGGCCTGCGATCATCCGACAGCCCATTTTGAGATCCTGGCCGAGAACTGGTAGCCTTCTTATGCAGCAATTCACCCCATTCAGGACCGACACGAAAACAGCTCGAAAGGCTTTCGATGCTCGAAGCAGCGAGGAAATGATACATGCAGCCAGTTGAGATCAAAAAAGATATCCACTGGGTGGGTGCCGTGGATTGGGATATTCGTGACTTTCACGGCTATTCCACCCCAAAAGGGACTACCTACAACGCCTTTCTCATCATGGATGAGAAGATTGCCCTGGTGGATACCGTCAAGAAGCCCTTCCTGGACGACCTGGTCCGGAACATTCAGAAACTGACAAGTCTCAAGAAGATCGACTACATCATCGTGAACCATGTCGAGATGGACCATTCCGGGTCTCTTCCGGTCCTCATCGACATGATCCAGCCCGAGAAGGTGATCTGCTCATCCATGGGGAAGAAGGCTCTGATCGAGCACTTTCATCGTCCCGACTGGCCCTACGAAGTCGTTGAAACCGGCCAGACCATCAGCCTGGGCAAAAAGAGCGTCCAGTTCATCGAAGTGCGAATGCTCCACTGGCCCGACAGCATGGTCACCTATGTGCCCGAGGACCAGCTTCTCCTGTCGAGCGACGGCTTCGGACAGCACTGGGCCACCTGCGAGCGGTTCGACGACCAGGTGGACATCAACGAGCTGCTTCCCCATGCGGCCAAGTACTATGCCAATATCCTCCTGCTCTACTCGCCGCTGGTCCAGAAGCTCCTGGCCAACGTTCAGAAGCTCGGTCTCAAGATCGACATGATCGCTCCGGACCATGGGCTCATCTGGCGCAGCCACCCGGACAAGATCCTGGGGGCCTATGACCAGTGGAGCAAGCAGGTTGCCAAGAACAAGGCCGTGGTGATTTACGACACCATGTGGCACAGCACGGAAACCATGGCCCAGTCCGTGGCGGATGGATTGATGGAGGAGGGCCTGAGCGTCAAGCTGTTCAACATGAAGGTGAATCACCGCAGCGACGTGATGACGGAGCTGCTCGACTCCAAGGCGGTGATTCTGGGGTCTCCGACGCTCAACAATGGCATACTTCCCAGTATGGCCGACATCATCTGTTACATGAAGGGGCTCAAGCCGGCCAACAAGGTGGCGGCGGCTTTCGGGTCCTACGGATGGAGCGGCGAGGCGGTCAAGATCATGACCGAGGCCCTGCATGAAATGAAGTTCAATGTGGTGGAGCCCGGGGCTCGCATTCAGTTCGCGCCCAATGCCGACAGTCTCAAGGGCTGTTATGAACTGGGCCGAAAGGTGGGCATGGCTGCCAAGGAAATCGTGAGCTGAAATGTGAAGGACCGGCACCACTGAAAGAAGGAAGAAAGAAAGAAACGAAAAACGGAAAGACGAAAAAGAAGGAACGAGCGAACGAAAAAGAGAAAGGCCGCGACATGATGCCGCGGCCTTTTCTCCTCATCCCGTCCCTATCCGTTTTCATCGTTTTCACTGGTCGGGACGAGAGGATTTGAACCTCCGTCCTCTTGCACCCCAAGCAAGCGCGCTAACCAGTCTGCGCCACGTCCCGACGAGCGTCCTCCCCTGTACCATCTATGCCGCGGGGTGTCAAGCGGCTTTCCACCACTCTTTCCACCATTCCGAAAGCGGATTTAGCGGGATCTCCCATGTCGCCTGCCGTTTATGAAAACCGTCGACGGATGTTCCGTCAGCCCTTCGAGTCTCAAGATGGATTCTGAACTTCGCCGGCGGTGGTCTCCTCGCTCTCACCGATCCCCAGGGCCTTCATCTTTCGGTGCAGGTGACTGCGCTCGACTCCGATCTGGGAAGCGGTGAGGGAGACGTTCCACTGGTTCTCATCGAGCTTTCGCAGCAGGTACTGGCGCTCGAAGGCGTTTCGAGCCTCCCGAAGGGTCTGGTGTCGAAAGATGTCGTTTTCGGCGGGCGGCTCCCTGAGCTGAGAAAGGAAATCCTTGGGCAGATTCTCGGGACGGATCTTCTGTCCCGGAGTCATGATGATGAGGCGCTCGACGAAATTCCTGAGCTCACGTACGTTGCCCGGCCAGTGGTACTGCTGCAGGAGATCCATGACGTGCCGGTCCAGCTCCTTTCGCCCGATCCCCGTCTGCAAGGCCATTTCGGACACGAAGTCCTCAACGAGGAGGGGAATGTCCTGAAGTCGATCCCTCAGCGGCGGGACGTCAATGGGAATGACGTTCAGCCTGTAGTAGAGATCCTGACGGAACTGACCGGTTTCGATGGCTTTCTGGAGGTCCTTGTTGGTGGCCGAGACAACCCTGACGTCCACCTGGATCGGTCGGGTACCCCCCACGCGCTCGAAAATCTGCTCCTGCAGGATGCGCAGCACCTTGGCCTGGGTCTTGAGACTCATATCGCCGATCTCATCCAGGAAGAGCGTGCCGCCGTTGGCCAGGTCGAACCGCCCCTTGCGCCGCTCGTGGGCCCCGGTGAATGCTCCTTTTTCATGGCCGAAAAGCTCGCTTTCGATCAACTCCTCGGGAATGGCCGCGCAGTTGACCTCGATCATTGGGCGATGGCTTCTGCGGCTCAGGTTGTGGATGAGGCGGGCCACAAGCTCTTTTCCTGTTCCGTTCTCCCCCGTGATGAGCACCGTGGCATTGGTGGGGGCTGCCAGCCGGATCTGCTCCCGAAGGGCCTCGATGACCGGGCTCCTTCCCGAGATGTGAACCTTGCTCGAGGCCTTCTGCCTCCAGATCCGGTTGTCCTCCTGGAGCCTGGTCAATTCCAGCCCGTTTTGCACGGATACCAGGATGCGCTCGAGGGAAAGCGGTTTCTCGACAAAGTCAAAAGCACCGAGCTTGGTGGCCTTGACGGCCGTTTCGATGCTCCCGTGTCCCGAGATGATGATGACGGGGAGGTGGGGATGATGGGATCGCAGCTCGCCCAGGACGCTCAGGCCGTCGATTCCCGGAAGCCAGACATCGAGGAGAACGAGGTCGGGGACTTCCTTGCGCACCTCGTCGAGGGCTTCCTCACCCGTTCGTGCCAGGGCCACCCGGTAGCCTTCGTCATTGAGCACTCCCTTGAGCGACTGGAGAATGCTGACTTCGTCATCCACCACGAGGATCTTGTGCTTCATCTCTCCTTATTGTCCTTTCCACCTTTCATGGCCCTGCCGGCTGCATGTCGCGGGACCCACCCCAAACCCCAACATGGACTCCTGTTCCGGGACTTGCACGAAAACCCGAAACCTGAAACTTGAAACAGACATCAACCCGGCAGCTCGATGATGAACACCGTCCCCCGGGGAACATTGTCCCGCACCCGGATGAAGCCCTGATGGTCCGCCACGATGCTGGCCACGATGGCGAGGCCGAGCCCCGTTCCCTTTTCCTTCCTGGAATAATAAGGCTCGAAAACCCGAAGCTTGTCCTCCGAAGACAGCCCATGTCCCGTGTCGGCGCATTCGAGGCGGGCGATCTTCAGGATGGCATCATAGAAGAGCTTCACGCTGATGACGCCCCCCGTCCCATTCAACGCGTGGATGGCATTCTCCAGGAGGTTGATCATCACCTGTTTGAACTGATCACTGTCGAGATTCAGCAGGGGCAGAGCTTCCGCCTGGTCCACTTCGAAGGTGATGTGTGAATGGGTGTGGCGGTAGAGCGCGATGCTTTCCCTGACGATATGAGAAAGGTCGCAGGGAGAGGGGTTGGCCCGGGGCAGTCGGGCGAATCGAGAGAACTCGTTGACCAGGTGCTTCATGTGATCGACCTGCTGGATGATGGTGCCCGTGCATTCGTCGAGCACGGAGTCCTCCTCTTCCAGGAGTCCGGCATACTTTCGGCGCAGCCTTTGGGCGCAGAGCTGGATGGGAGTGAGCGGGTTTTTGATTTCGTGGGCGATGCGCCTGGCCACTTCGCGCCACGCGGCCATGCGCTGGGCTTTCTCGAGATCCGTGAGATCGTCGAATACGACGACCACTCCGAGAGAGCTGCCGGCTTCGTCCTGCAGCACCGACACCTTGATGAGGAGCACCATCGGGCGGTTGCCGACAATAACGTGAAGCTGCTGCTCGAGATAGGGCTGACCGGTGGCCCGATGACTGCTCATGAAGGATCTGACGATATCGAGGTGAGCATCCTGGAGAAACCTCGAGTAATGCCGGCTCATTGCTTCCTCGGCGTTCACCCCGAAGATGGCTTCGGCGGACTTGTTCATGGTGATGATGAGTCCCTGCGGATCGACGCTCACCACGCCCGCCGCGATATTGGCGAGCACGATCTCCATGTACCGGCGCCGCTCCTCCAGCTCCACGTGGCTTTGCTGGAGGGCCCCGTAAGCGCTGGCGAGCTTTTCGCGACCCTCCCGCAGGTCCCTCACCATGGTGTTGAAAGACCCGATGAGCATGCCCAGCTCATCGTCGCGGTCCGAGTCCAGCTCGACGTAGAGGTCGCCCTCCGCCACGCTGCGCGTGGCCGACGCGAGAGCCTGAATGGGGCCGGTGAGGGTTTTGGCCAGGAAGAAGCCGAACCAGATGGCTGCAAAGATCACGAGGAGGGTGACGATGGAGTAGGTGATGAAATGGCTGATCTTGAGCGGCTTGTGGAGAAGCTTCATCTGAAGGTAGTCTTCGTAGCCGGCCGTGATGCCCACAAACTTGCTGGTGATGGCGGATGGGAGGGACTTGATCACCACCACCTCCCCGATGGCATCCTGGGGGGAAACCACCTCCGGGCGGATGGGAGTCCGCGCCATGAGCCCTTCGCGTTTGTTGGCGAAGGTGAAGGGAATCACCGGGGACGACGGCTCACGGTTCAGGATGCGCCGAATCCGTCGCGTTTGGATCTGCGGCATGTTCATGCCCTGGCCCTGCATGAGGAGCTTGCCGTTGGTCCCGAAAACAAAGATGCCGTCCAGCTGGTACTGTCCCAGGAGGTAGCCGGGCACGGCGGCCGGCAGTTCCGAAGCTCCCGACTCGAGCACGGGACTGCCCAGAAGCTCCAGGGCCACCATCCGAGAGCTTCTCAGCAGCTCCTCGCCCTCGAATTCCACGTAGTCCTTCATGAGTGAGATGGACTGATCCAGTGAATGCTCCACCTTTTGGGTGAACCAGTGGTCCATGCTTGAGAAGATCAGCTGGGTCGTCATCCAGAAGAGGGGCAATGTGGGAATGAGGGTCAGTCCGACGAAAGCAATGACCAGGCGGGTCCTCAGCTTGTGCCCGAGGATGTTCCGTTTTCGCTCGAAGATGAGCTTGACGATGTTTCGAAGCACGAGGTAGGTGAGGAGCAGCAGGAGGATGACATTCACGTTGACCAGGGCGAAGAGAATGTTCCCCGTCAGCGGGACTTGGGACTCCAGGCTGAAGAACCAGCCCTCCATGACCCCGAAGTAAATGACCGCGGCGACGACCAGAAGCGTCCACGTGACTCGCTGCCGGCGTTTCTGATTGCTGCTGTGAGTGCCCGATTTGTCCATATGCTCAGGTGCAAGCCGTCCAGTGCCATCTGGATGGGTGTTTCCGGTTTTCGATGAATAAAAGCTCGTCCGGCCTGTCAAATATTCAGGGTGACGCGCTCCCACTTGGTTTCAAAATCCCAGAGAGAAACAAAAAACAAAATATAACGGAAAAAGAGGGGCAAATGCAGCTTGGAAAGCTCAGCCTTGACGAGCAACTGGTATGATCCCGAATCCGAGAGGCGCCAGAGTGGAATGACCGGTAGATTCCGCACGGTGCTCATGACGACCTTGGCCTCATCGAGGTCCTTCACCAGGATCTCGGCGTCGGACTGCTCGGGCACCCGCAGGCGAAATCGGTCCTTGAGCCGGTCGTACTTGATGGTGTGCTCGAAAACGGTGTCGAGGAGGGCCCGCCGGAGGAAGGGGAATTTCTTCTTCCTCTGGAGAACCACCCGGAAGCGGAACGTCGTCGGGACTCCGCTGAGAATAGCTTCTTCCATCTTCGGCGAAAAACAGTCCTCCACAAAGAAGCTCAGCTCCAGGTTGCCCTGATTGCGAACAACTCTCACGTCGCTGATACTGGCCTCCTGGACGGGGCGCAGCAGAGTCGCGACCAAACCCATGACCGCGACGAGAACCAGGCCGATAAGCAACGAGGTGAACAACTTTCTCATGGGATGATTTCATGACCGTTGAGGGCAAAGGTTCCTGTTGCCTTGGATTCTAGACAAGCGGCGGGTCCAAGGCAAGTCCAACCTCCTGGAGCAGTCCAACCACCCGGAGCCATCCGCGGACCGCTGAAGGACCGGGGCGTTTTGGATTTTGAATCCCCGTCCACGGGCTTCACTTGATCAACCGTCGCCGCATGACCAGCAGTGCAATCGGGAAGGCGAGCGCCGAAAGACCGAAGAGATAGGCCACGGACCACCAGTCCCCCTGGGTGGATGCCCCGAGGCACAGCCCCCGCGTCAGGTTCACGAGGTGCGTCAGGGGGAAGACAACCGTCAGGCTCTGGGCCCACGGGGGCAGGCTTTCAACGGGAAAAAACGTTCCGCTGAAAAGAAACATTGGAGTAATAAATAAAAAAATCGGGAGGTTAAAGAGATCTATGCTCGACAGAATGCCCGTAAAGATCATGCCCAACGCGCCGAAGGCAAATCCTCCCAGGAAGGCCACGGCGAGGATGAGCAGCCCCGAAGGCCAGGTCACCAGGCCGAAGGCGCTGACCACGGCCAGCATGAGAGCCGTCGCGATGAACGACTTGGTGGCACCCCACATGATCTCCCCCGTGATCACTTCCTCCAGGGAGAGCGGTGTCGCCAGCATGGCATCGAAGGTCTTCTGGTAATACATGCGTACGAAGGATGCGTAGGTGTTCTCAAAAAACGCATTATACATCATGTTGATGGCCAGAAGCGACGGCGCGATGAAGGACACGTAGGGAATGACCTCGCCACGGTAGGAGATGGACTCGATGAAGGAGCCCAGACCCACGCCGAAGGCAAGCAGGTAGAAGAGGGGCTCGAGAATGGGGGGAAGGAAGTTGACCTTCCAGATCCTTCGGTAAACGATGAGGTTCCGCCGCCAGACGCGCAGAAACCGCAGACTGATGTGAATCGACCTCAAGGCCGTCATTCGCGAAGCTCCCTGCCCGTGAGCACCAGGAATACGTCTTCCAGGGTGGCTGTTCTCAGCAGGCAGTTGCCGCCGCAGTAGATCGAGCTGAAACGATCGAAGAGCCGATCCTCCTCACTGCCGTAGATGATCATGCGATGCTCCAGGTCTTCATGCCGCAGGCCGAGCTCCATGACGAGGCCGCGGAGCTCCCGGCCTGGCTCCCTGACCTCGACCACATCGCGCCCCACATGCTCCTTAACCAGGCTGGACGGCGGCCCCTCGACCAGGACCTTTCCGCGGTCGATGATGATCAGGCGGTCGCAGAGCCGCGCGGCTTCATCCATGTAATGGGTGGTGAGGAGAATGGAAAGCCCCTGGGAGCGGAGCAATTCCAGCCGGTCCCACACCTGGTGCCGGGACTGGGGATCGAGGCCCGTTGTCGGTTCGTCCAGGATAAGCAGCTCCGGGCGGTTGATGAGCGCCCTGGCGATGACCACCCGGCGCATCATGCCTCCGGACAGTTCGGTGACCCTGGAATCCACCCGGTGCTCGAGGCCCATGAATTCCAGGAGCTCCAACGCGTGCCGGGCGGCCTCCTTTCGGGGGATGTCAAAATAGGAGGCGAAGACCTCGAGGTTCTGCAGAACGGTCAGATCGGGATCGAGGTTGTTCTCCTGCTGGCATACCCCGATTCCGTATTTGATGTCTCTCCAGTGCGCCCGCATGTCCTTGCCGAAGATGTGAAGTGACCCGGAAGTCATCGGCGAGAACCCGTATACCATCCGGACGGTGGAGGTTTTTCCGGCTCCGTTGGGTCCGAGGAGCCCGAGGCATTCCCCCCCGTGGAGCTCGAAGGAAACATCCTCGACGGCCGTGAAGTCCCCGAAGGTCTTCTGGAGATGCCGCGCCTCGATGACTTTCCTTTTCTCCGTTGAAGCCAAACCCTTCCCTCCCCCCTGTCCGGCGAAATGCTCCTGCCTGGCTGGCCAGAACATAATGCGCTATAAGAGGATCGACAACATGATTCTATGGAGGAATTGCCGTGGATGATGCCTTGCCATCGATGAGCTCCGCGGTTCGGGCCGCCGACGAGGGGGCCGTGGTCGAAGTCCACGTTCAGCCACGGGCGAGCAGGACTGAGCTTGCGGGAATGCACGAAGGCCGGTTGAAGCTGCGCCTGACAGCCCCGCCCGTGGAGGGGGAGGCGAACCGGGAATGCATCCGCTTCGTCGCCCGGCTGTTGAATATACCCAGGTCGTCCGTGGTGATTCTTCAGGGCCACAAGTCCCGCGGCAAGACCCTTCTCATCCGGGGCATGACCCCGGCGGAGGTCCTGGACCGACTGGGTTAGTCCCAGCCATTGCCCGTCAGCTTGTTTGATCTGATCATATTCTTTTTGAAATAAATCCTTGACTTTGATAAAAGACCCTCCAACATTCCAAATCCATGGGTTCATGTGACAGCACCTCTAGAAGGAGACGACCATGCGTGAAGCTGTAATTGTGAGTGCCGTTCGCACCCCGCTGGGGAGCTTCAACGGAGCCCTCAGCGCCTTTGGGGCCACCCGGCTGGGAGCCATCGTGATCGAGGAAGCTCTGCGCCGTGCGGGAGTGAAGAAGGAAGACGTCAACGAAGCCATCATGGGCTTAGTCCTCCCGTGCGGCTACGGTCAGAACCCGGCCAAACAGGCCACCGTGCAGGCGGGAATGCCGTGGGAAGTTGAATGCGTCACCATCAACAAGGTGTGCGGCTCGGGGCTCAAGGCCGTCATGATGGCGGCACAGGCCATCCAGGTGGGAGATGCCGACGTCGTGGTGGCTGGCGGCATGGAGAACATGAGCATGGCTCCCTACTTCCTCAAGAAGGCCAGATCCGGCTATCGAATGGGCGACGGCACGCTGCACGATCACATGCTTCATGACGGATTGTGGGACATCGTCAACGACTTTCACATGGGGATCTCCAACGAGCTGTGCTCGGAGCGCTACAACGTAACGCGCGAGGACCAGGACCGATACGCCGCCGAATCCTATCGGCGCGCTCTGGCCGCCCAGGCGGCGGGCAAGTTCGATGACGAGATCGTTCCCGTGGAGATTCCCCAGAAGAAGGGGGCTCCCGTGGTGTTCGGCAGGGACGAATGTCCCCAGGAAACGCCTTACGAGACCCTCGCCAAGATGAAGCCCGCCTTCAAGAAGGACGGTCTGACCACGGCGGGCAACGCCTCCATCATCAGCGACGGTGCGGCGGCGGTGGTGGTGATGTCCCGCGAGAAGGCCGAGGCACTGGGGTGCAAGATCATGGCGACCGTGGGGGCCCAGGCTTCCTACGGCATCGACATGAAATACGTGCTGGTGGCTCCCATCTGGGCGGTGCCCAAGTGCCTCCAGAAAGAGGGCATTTCGAAGGAAGAAGTGGATCTGTACGAGATCAACGAGGCCTTCAGCGGTTCCACCGTGGCGGCCCTCAAGGAGCTGCAGCTGGACCCGGCCAGGGTCAACGTCAACGGCGGCAGCGTGGCCCTGGGTCATCCTATCGGCGCCAGTGGGTGCCGACTGCTCGTGACCCTGCTACACGAGATGATTCGCCAGGACAAGAAGAGAGGCCTGGTCTCCCTGTGCCTGGGCGGCGGCGAAGCGGTGGCCATGGCCGTGAGGCGGTGAGCACAAACCATTGGATGTGATCCATAAGGAAATCCCTTTGGATAGAGGAGGCAACAGCCCATGGAAGTGAAAACGTTTGGAGTTATCGGCGCCGGTCAGATGGGCAACGGGATCGCCCAGGTTGCGGCCATGAGCGGCCTGCAGGTCATCATGAGCGACATCAAGGACGAGTTTGTTCAGCGGGGTATGCAGAACATCACCGGCATCCTCGGCAAGAACGTGGAGAAGGGCAAGATGACGGCCCAGGAGAAGGACGCGGTTCTCGGGCGCATCAAGACCACCACCAGCCTGAACGATATGGCTCCCGCGGATTACGTGGTGGAGGCCGCCACCGAGAACGAGCCCATCAAGTTCCAGATCTTCAGGGACCTTGACTCCATCTGCCATCCCGAGGCCATTCTGGCCAGCAACACCTCCTCCATTCCCATCGGGCGGATTGCGGCCCAAACCAGGCGGCCGGACAAGGTCATCGGTATGCATTTCATGAATCCCGTGCCGGTCATGAAGCTCGTCGAAATCATCCGTGGCCTGCCGACTTCCGATGAGACCTTCAAGATCACCTGGGACCTCTCCGTCAAGTTCGGGAAGACTCCCGCCGAGTCCAGCGACTATCCGGGCTTCATCGCCAACCGGATCCTGATGCCCATGATCAACGAAGCTGTCTACTGTCTCTATCATGGCGTGGGGACCAAGGAGGACATCGATACCGTCATGAAGCTGGGCATGAACCATCCCATGGGTCCCCTGGCCCTGGCCGATCTCATCGGTCTCGACACCTGCCTGGCCATCATGGAGACTCTTTTTGCCGGCTTCTGCGATTCCAAGTACCGTCCGTGCCCGCTTCTCAGGAAATACGTCGAGGCCGGATGGCTGGGTCGGAAAACGGGTCGCGGCTTTTACGAATACAAATAGCGGACTCAGGCGCACAGGAAGACATCATGGATTTTGAACTGACCGAAGAACAGAAGATCATTCAGGATACGGCGTCCAAATTTGCCAGGCGCGAGCTCGAGCCGGTGGCGGCGGAGCTGGACGAGACCAAGAACCGGGAGATCCTCAAGAGCAACCTGAAGAAGCTGGCCGAGCTCGGATTCATGGGGCTCAATGTGGACCCGGAATACGGCGGCACGGGTGCGGGCGCGGTGGCGTTCTCGCTGGCCATGACCGAGCTGGGGCGGGGCTGCGCATCGACCACGGTGACGACGTCCGTCACCAACATGGTGGCCGAGTGCATCCAGGTGGTGGGCTCCGAGGACTTGAAGCAGAAATACATCCCCCCTCTGTGCAGTGGGGAGTATCCGGCCGGAAGCTTTGGGCTCACCGAGACCTGTGCCGGTTCGGATCCGGCCGCCATGCGCACCACCGCCGTCCTGGACGGTGATCACTGGGTGCTCAACGGAAACAAGATTTTTATTTCAAGCGCCGAGTATGCGGGGGTCTTCGTGGTCTGGGCCGTGACCGACAAGGACGCTCCCAAGGGCAAGGGCATCAGCGCCTTCCTGGCGGAGCCGTCGTTCCCGGGCTTCATCGTGGGGAAGGATGAGAAGAAGATGGGGCAGAACGCATCGTGCACCAACGAGCTCATCTTCGACAACTGCCGGGTCCCCCGGGAGAACCTGCTGGGCAAGGAGAATGACGGCTTCCGCATTGCCGTGGCTGAGCTGGCCGGAGGGCGGGTCGGCATCGGCTCCATGGCTCTCGGCATTGGGCTCGCGGCCATGGATTTTGCCACGGGATACGTCAAGGAGCGCGTTCAGTTTGGCGCGCCCATCGCCAACCAACAGGCCATCCAGTGGATGATCGCCGACAATTACACGCGTCTCGAGGGCGCCCGGCTGCTACTCATGCGCGCGGCTTTCCTCAAGGATCAGGGCAGGCCCTACTCCAAGGAAGCCTCCATGGCCAAGGTCTACGCGACGGAATCGGCCAACAAGGCCTGCTACGACGCCATCCAGATGCTGGGCGGCTACGGTTACACGCGGGACTTTCCCGTGGAGCGGCATTACCGTGACGTTCGGGTGACGTCCATCTACGAGGGAACCAGCGAAATCCAGCGGTTGATCATCGCCCGCGAGCTTCTCAAGTGACAGAAGCTCAGCCAGCCCGGCCTTCCGTACACTTGCTGGAACGCGGCAAGGGAGCGGGGAGGCCGGGCTGGCCATGCAAGGCCGGGACGGGGGTGTGCCGACTCATGCCGCGCAGATGAAATCCAGCGATTCCCTGTAGCCTTGCTCAATCAATTGCTGACGGATCAGGGCGCGAGCGCCGGCGGAGCCAACCGCTGTGATGACAACCGCGTCGCGCGGACCCGGCAATTCTTCCCGTTCCACCACCGGGACTCCTCGTTTCGTTCTTCCTATCTTGCGTGGATCTATATCGATGAGGGCGGTGATCTCGAGCCCTGCCCGCTGCAAGTGCTTGAGCAACCGTGCGCCCGTTTTCCCCGCGCCCCACAAATAGAGAGGACGCGTCACGCCATGCAGGTGGCGCGCGAGATAGTGGGCTTTTGCACGCAGGAAGCTCTCCACGCTGTAACGCGGGTCGGTAAAGGTCAGACGGCTTTCGGAATGACGCCAGGCGAGGATGGTGTGCGGAAGCTTCGCGAACCTCCTTCCGGCAAGAAAGTAGCGCAGCCAGAGATCGTAGTCTTCCGGCCACCCGCACTCCCTGTACCCGCCCATCTCCAGGAGCTCTTCCCGGCGCACGACGGCACTGGGGTGGGCGATGGGGGATTCGACGAAGATGTTCCTGACGATATCATCGTGTGAGCACATTCCATTCAGCCATTCCTGGTAGCGCCACATCCCTCCGCGCACATCGGGCCTGGGAAACATGGCGATCCGCGATGAGCAGACGCTCACTTCCGGGTGTGCTGACAGGTGATCAGCCTGGAGCTCCAGACGCCGCGGGTGGCAGAGATCATCGCCGTCCATTCTTGCGATCAGGGGCGCGGAGCAATGCTCGATTCCAGTGTTGAGGGCTACGATGATGCCCTGATTTCGCGTGCGATGGATGCGCAGCCTGCCGTCCCCTCGGGCCAGATCCCGCAGAATGCGGGGAGTCGCGTCGGTGGAGCCGTCGTCGATGATGATACACTCGAAGTTTGCGAGCGTCTGACGTTGAATGCTCCGCACCGCGCTCCGGATGGTCGCCTGAGCGTTGTAGACCGGGATCAAGACGGAAATCATCGGAGCCTTCATGATCATCTCTTAAAGGGCTCCTCGTCATTTGTCAAAGCATCGCTTGTCCGAGGCGCCCACAAGACGAAAATATGCAGTCGACCAGGGCTCACCGGAGACAGGGAGGACAGGAGTACTTTAATTAATAAAGATATCTGTGGCTTATCCCAAATCGTACGGCTTGCCCGAAGAATTCGAAACTCTGCCGGGCTGCGGGCGATCAGGTGTGGAAGGGGCGCGGAACCGCACGGGGCCTGAGATTATGGATGGCAAGCGAATCCCCGGCTCATGATCCAGCGGGTCGGGAAACATGCCGTTTTTCTTTGCTGCCATGAAGGACTGTGTTATAGGGAGGTGGACCATGTGTGCGGAGACCCATTCCATATAGCAAAAGATGAGAGAGCCAACTGAGTTTTTTGCTGCCTGCAGCCCGGGAGGGAACTGCCATCCAAGGGGAGCTTTCGCCCATTGCTGCATAGTTTTGTTCGGAATGGGACTGGCAAGAACCTGAAGGGGAGGAGCCCGAATGATTCGCCTCGAGTGCGGCCGCGACCTGGTGGATTTGCGCATCAGGACTTACGAGGGCTGGAACATCACCGCGTTTCTGGATCATGTTCTGAAGTGCGACGAGTGCAAGACTTCCGAAGGGAAGTTGATCGGCGAGCTGAACAAGATCATCGGCGGTGAAGAGTCAACGAACATTTAGAGGGGACGATCTCTACCAGTTCAGTGGTTTTTCCGAAGTTGCCTCACCCAGCCGGGAGTACGGAGCGGGATTCCTGTCGCTCCCTCCCGGCAACCCGTTTGAGATCCCACCACCGCGGCTTCTCCATGCCCTCTCCCGGCCGTCACGTCGGCAGGGTCATTTCAGGCATGGTCCCGACACGACCGACCTTGTCCAGGACCGTCTGATCTTGTTTGCGCCTGGTCTGAAAACCGCTTCAGATGGTCAATTCATTCTCGTCATCGAGTATCTTCACGGTGAAACGGCTGAGCTCCCGAAGCTGGGCCTCAATGGTCTTGCGGTGAACCGGCTTGAGATGTGTTATGAAGATTCTTTCCGGAACCGAGGCCATTTTGGCCAGTTCCCTGCCCAGCAGGGAAGGGGTCAGGTGCCCCGATGCCAGCGCCAGATGTTCCAGTTCATTGGGAAAGGATACTTCCACAATGAGCAGCTTGACCCGGTGCCCCGCGGATCGCTTCCAGATGGAGTCGGTGGGGCCCGTGTCGCCGGTGTAGATGAAGGTATCCCCCAGTGCGTTGCTGACCAGGTAACCGTAGGCGGGAACGGCGTGATTGACCGGCGTAGCCGTGATGCTGTAGTCGAGAACCCGGAAGGGCTCGCCGTCCTTGATCTCCTGGTATCGGAGCACGGGGGTGTCGCTGTTGGGAAGGAGTGTGAAATCCGGCCAGATGCGATCATTGAAAATATTGCATCTGAGATCGTGCAGGACCTCGATGCCGCTCACGACGGTCAACTGATACTCGGGGCGGGTGGACACCATGTTGTCCACCAGAAACGGGATCGCCTTGATGTGGTCGAGATGGGCATGGGTGAGGAATATGTGCGTGATCAGACTCTGAGCTTGAGCATCCATCGCTTCTCCGACGGTGCCGGCATCGAAAAGGATGGAATCGTCGAGCAGGAAAGCGGGAGAGCGATGCCCCGGAGTCTCCGACCCTGACGCTCCAAGGACTCTGATCTTCATGAATGGGCGCTCCATTGCGAGGGGTTCCATGCTTATGGGGGCATTCCACGCTCGGCGAAGCACTCTAGCACAGTTTCCATTCAAGATTTCGATCAAAATGAAGGACCACCGGAGAAGGCTGTGCTGGTTGAGGCACCCATGGAGCAGCTCAGGCTTGCGGGGAGATGAGAAGTCTTGGGCTTGGTGGACGGTGCATGACCGATCAAAGGAATTGACAAGAGGCCTTGGACCATATTAAAGGCCTCCTGGCTGGCGCTTCAGATCCTGGATGGATGCCGGCGCCCAATCGCCACACTTGAAACGGCTCGAGATCGACTGCAAATGGTGTAAACTGAATAATGCATGGGATCACACCGCTCCGGTCCTCTGCCGCCTCCAGCCCTGCAGTCCTCGTCATCCAAATCCAGAGACCAGCAGGTTGAGTCGTCGCTTCCACCGTGCGTCACGCCTTCGGAGCGTATGCAGCATTGCACTGTGACCTCAGGAAAGGAGACTAGGTTTATGAGAGAGATTCACGTCGGCGAGATCACCAGGGCCGTCAAGGACCTTGCCATCCGCTCCAACATGGAGCTCGGCGAGGACGTCCTCAAAGCCTTTGAACGAGGACTCGAGCAGGAGGAATCTCCCACGGGGCGCGACATTCTGAAGCATCTCGTCGAGAATGCACGCATCGCGAGGGAGGAAAGGATCCCCATGTGTCAGGACACGGGGCTTGCCGTCGTTTTCGTCGAGATCGGCCAGGAAGTGCACCTGGTGGGAGGCTCCCTCAGGGAGGCCGTCGAAGAGGGGGTGCGCCAGGGCTACCAGGAGGGATATCTCCGCAAGAGCGTCTGTCATCCGTTCACGAGGCAGAACACGGGGGACAACACCCCGGCCATCATCCACGTTGAGCTGGTCTCCGGCGACGGTCTCAAGCTGATTTTCGCTCCCAAGGGGGGAGGCAGCGAAAACATGAGCCGGGTGACCATGTTGACTCCCGCCGTCGGAGTCCAGGGAGTCAAGGAGTTCGTGATTCAGCGGGTGAAGGAAATGGGTCCCAATCCCTGTCCTCCGACCATCGTCGGCGTCGGCATCGGCGGAACCTTCGAGGTTGCGGCTCTTCTCGCCAAGAAATCCCTGCTGCGGCCCCTTGGAAGCGAGAATCCGGATCCCGAGCTGGCTCCCCTCGAAAAGGAATGGATCGAGGAGATCAACCGTTTGGGAATCGGCCCGCAGGGACTGGGGGGGCGCATCACGTCTCTCGCGGTTCACATCAACATGATGCCTTGTCACATTGCCAGCCTTCCCGTTGCTGTGAATATTCAATGCCATGCCGCCAGGCACAAGGAAACGGAACTGTAGGGAAAGGGGGATTGAACATGCAAGAGGCAATCCGGCTGACGACGCCGCTCAGGAAAGAAGACGTTGAAGGACTGCGCATCGGAGACCGTGTGCTTTTGAACGGAACCGTCTACACGGCGCGTGATGCGGCGCATAAACGCCTCATACAGCTCATCGAGGCCGGGGACCCCATTCCATTCGATCTGGAGGGCTCGGTCATTTACTATGTGGGACCCTCGCCGGCGAAGCCCGGCCAGGCTGTCGGGGCTGCCGGCCCCACCACCAGCTACCGCATGGACGCTTACGCCCCGACCTTGATGGAACGGGGTCTCAGGGGGATGATCGGCAAGGGTAAGCGCAATGATGCCGTCAAGGATGCCATGCGGAGCCATAAAGCCGTGTACTTCGCGGCCATCGGAGGGGCGGGAGCGCTCATGGCCAAAAGCATCCTGTCGGCCGAGGTCATAGCCTATCCTGAGCTGGGTCCCGAGGCCATTCGGAGGCTGGAAGTCCGCGATTTCCCCGTCATCGTGGCCAACGACACCCATGGCGGCGACCTTTACGAGGAGGGCGCCAAGGCCTACGCTCGCTGACCGGGCGACATCCCTTCCGTCACCAGGCAGCCGAGGTGCCTGGACGCCGGGAATGGGATACGGCGACACTTCAGGGGTTGATAGATGCTGTTGGCAGGAATATGATTTGAGTTGCAGCATCGAGGAAAGCATCTTTCTATCAACCACATAGAGTGAAACGAGGAAAGCCATGCCGATCGAGATATCCGAGAAGACGGTGAAGAGCGAATTCATCGAGAAGGTGATGCAGCTGAGCGGTCAGAACATCCAGGA
>JALOOX010000033.1 GCA_025454175.1 Syntrophobacteraceae bacterium
CTTTCCGCGCGGATGATCTCCACCAGGGGCAGCACGGCCACGGGGTTGAAGAAGTGGAACCCCACCACTCGCTCGGGGTTCTTCAGTCCCGATGCCATCTCGCCAATGGAGAGGGATGACGTGTTGGTGGCCAGGATGCCATCCGGCCGGATGTGAGCCTCCGCCTCGGCAAAGACCTGCCGTTTGAGGCTCATCTCCTCGAACACCGCCTCGATGACGAAGTCGCAGTCCGCGAAGTCCGCATAATCCAGGGTACCCTGGAGGAGGCTCGACAGGTAGAGGGCCCGGCCTTCGGTCATCCTGCCTTTTTCGGCCATTTTCCGGAATTCACCCCAGACGGCCGCGCAGCCCTTGTCCACCAGATCCTGCCGGATGTCTTTCATGACCACGGGAATCTCCATCCGGTAAATGAAAAGCTGGGCCAGCTGGGAGGCCATGAGGCCGGCGCCGATGATCCCCACCTTCTGGATGGAATTGGGCTTTGCCTCCGGCAGCCCCCTGGGCTTTCTGGCGTAGCGGTTGACAAGATCGAAGGAATAGATGGATGCCTTGCACTGCCGGGTCTTGATGAGGTCGCCCAGGGCCCGGTTCTCCTCCTCGAAGCCCTGCTCCACGGTCCAGGCGCAGGCACCCTCGATGAGCTCCAATGCCCGGTAGGGGGCCGGGGCCGCTCCGTGCACCCTGGCGTCCACAAAGGCCCTGGCCTTCCGGATGAGAGCTTTCACACCACCCATATCGACGGGCGGGCGCTCCACCGACTCCCTGCCCGCAATCACATTCTGAAGGAAAAGCAGGGACTCGTCCAGAAATTCGGCGCCGTCGAAAAGCCGGTCCGCCAGCCCCATTTCGAAGGCCTTGGGGCCGTTGATCAGGCGGTTCTGGTTCAGGGCGTTGAAGATGATGAGCTCCAGGGCCTTTTCCGGGCCGAGAAGCTTTGTGCCGAGGGTGCTGCCGCCCCAGCCCGGAATGAGACCCAGGAAGCACTCGGGGAATCCAATGGCCGGTACGCTGCCGGCCACCGTTCGATACGTGCAGTAGAGCGCGATCTCGAGACCTCCCCCGAGGGCCACGCCATTGATGGCGGCCACCGTCGGACAAGGCAGATCCATGATGCGCTTCATCACCGTGTGGCCGACCTTCCCGATCTGGTACCCCTGATCGTAGGTGGTGATGAACGGCACCTCGGTGAGATCGGCCCCCGCGGCGAAGATGTGGGGCTTGCCCGTGAGCAGCAGTCCGCGCACCTCGGATTCGCCCACGATCACGTCCAGGGCTTTTCCGAGGGATCGCATGGCGTCCTCGCCGAAGGTGTTGGGCTTCTTGTAGTCGTGGCCGTTGTCCATGGTGAGGATGGCGATCTTCCCCACGGGCGAGGCATAAAAGCGGGTGTAAAACTTGGTGACTGGTTCAGCCATGGCTCCCCCCTACTCTTCGCTTCGGGTCCCGGACCCGTTCATCTGCAGGTTTTCCCAAATGACGGAACCACCCTGCCCCAGCCCCACGCACAAGGCCGTGAGCCCGTAGCGCGCCCGGGGGCGCTCGCCGAAAAGATGCATGAGATGGATGGCGAGGCGGGGGCCGGAACCTGCCAGCGGATGCCCGAACGCCACGGCCCCGCCCAGGGCATTGAACCGCTCGTCGTCGGGGAATTTCAGGCCAAACTCCTTCATGAACACGATGCATTGGACGGCGAAGGCCTCGTTGAGCTCGATGATGCCCATGTCTTCCATGGTGAGCCCTGTCCTTTGCAGGATCTTGTGCGTGGAGGGGATCGGTCCGTAGCCCATGATCTCGGGCCGAACACCCGCATAGGCGTAACCCACCAGGCGCATTTTCGGGACCACACCGAGCTCGGCCGCCTTGTCCGCGCTCATGAGGAGCACCCCCGAAGCCCCGTCGTTGAGCCCCGACGCGTTTCCCGCCGTCACTCTTCCCTGGGCTCGAAACGGCGTTTTGAGGGTGCGGAGCGATTCGAGGGTCGTCTCGGGGCGCGGCTGCTGGTCGCGATCGGCCACCATCCAGCCCTCCCGGGTGTAAACGGTCATGGGAACGATCATCTTCTGAATGATGCCCTCGCTGTAGGCCCGGGCCGTCTTGCGCTGGGAGTGGACCGCGTACTCGTCGGCCATCTCCCTGGTGATCTCGGGGAACATGTCGTGAAGATTCTCGGCCGTCTTGCCCATGACCAGGGCATCCTCCGAGACCAGTTTTTCCGTGAGGAACCTCGGATTCGGATCCGCCGTGGCGCCCATGGGATGGTGCCCCATGTGCTCGACGCCGCCCGCTATGGCGATGTCGCAAGCTCCAAGCGCGATTTCCGAGGCCGCCGCCGTGACGGCCGTGAGCCCGCCGGCGCACATGCGGTCCACCGAGAACCCGGAGCAGCTGTCCGGAAGGCCGGCCAGGAGGGCGCTGGTGCGGCCCAGGGTCAGCCCCTGGTCGCCCTCCTGGGTGGTGGCCCCCCAGACGTTCTCTTCCACCATTTCGGCCTTCACCCGCGGATTGCGCCGCAGGAGCTCACGGATCACCCGGACCACCATGTCGTCGGCGCGGGTGAGCCAGAAGCAGCCCTTCTCGCCCGCGCGCCCGAAGGCCGTCCTGATTCCATCGACCACCACCACGTCTCTCGCTTTCATGAGAGCTTCTCCTCTAAAAGCAGTTTCAAGTTTTAAGTTTCGAGTTTCTGGTTTCGAGTTGAATTCCATCATCCCAGCACGAAGCCGTCGGCCGGGATTTCCATGGGGGAGAGGTCATTGTTCATGATGCCCCTGGCCTTGCCCGGCGCCAAGGTCAGGACCTGGCTCATGAAGAACCGGGCCGAGGCGATCTTTCCAAAATAGAAGGCGGCGCTGCGGTTTTCCTCCAGCAGCTTTCGCCGGGACTTGTCGTCGGCTGCCCCGTGATCGCGGTAAATCTCCTGAAGCCTGCGGTCCGCCAGGTGAGCCTGCCACAGCAGCATGAACCCCATCACCACGTCCCCAAAGAGGTCGAGATAGGGCTTGGCGTACAGAACGGGCACATGGAACTCGTCGGTGACGCTCTTGAGGGCGAAGAACTTGGTGGCCTGGATGAGGCTTTCCTGGGCCTCCTCGTAGATGCCCACCATCTCGCGCAGATTGAAATTCTTTCTTATTTTAACCAGGATTTCAGTGGATGCCTTAAGGGCGCTCTTGAGCAGCTTTCCCCGGTTTATGGTGAGCTTGCGACCCACCAGGTCCAGGGCCTGGATGCCGTTGGTGCCCTCATAGATGGAGGCGATTTTACAGTCGCGGAGCATCTGCTCCACGGGATACTCGGTGATGAACCCGTATCCTCCGTACACCTGGATGGCCGTCTCGCACACCCGGAAGCCCAGGTCGCTCCCCACGGACTTGCAGATGGGAATGAGCAGATCCAGGTGTCCCTGGTAAAGCTCGCGCTCCTCCTCGGACCCGGCGGCCCGAACGCGATCGAGGCAGTAGGCCGCCATGTAGAGCATGGCCCGCATGCCTTCGGTGCTGCTCTTCATGAAAAGGAGCATGCGGCGAACGTCGGGGTGCTCGATGATGGGGATCCGGGGAGCGTCGGCATCCTTGAGCCGCTCGACCGCGGAGCCCTGCACGCGCTCCCGGGCGTACCGCAGGGCGTGCAGGTAGGCGCTGCTCCCATGGCAGAGGCCCTGCATGCCGACGAAGAGCCGGGCCTCGTTCATCATTTCGAACATGATGCGCATGCCCTTGTTCTCTTCCCCCATGAGATAGCCGATGCAGCCGTTCTCTTCGCCGAAATTGAGGGAGCAGGTGGCCGACCCATGGATGCCCATCTTGTGCTCGACGCCCGAGCAGGTCACATCGTTATCCACCAGTTCGCCGTTTTCGTCGATGCGCAGCCGCGGCACCAGGAAGATGGAAATACCCCGGGTCCCTTTGGGCGCGCCGTCGATGCGGGCAAGAACCATGTGGACGATGTTTTCGGTGAGATCGTGCATGCCGGAGGAGATGAAGATCTTCTGCCCCCTGATTTTGAAAGTCCCGTCCGGGAGGCGCGTGGCCTTGGTGTTGAGATTGCCCACGTCGCTTCCGGCGGCTGGCTCCGTCAGGCACATGGTCCCCGACCATTCGCCCGAAAACATCTTCAGGAGATAGAGATCCTGGAGCCCGGGAGAGCCGAAGCGCTGGAGGAGGCGCCCCGCTCCGTGGGTCAGACCAGGATACATGAGCAGCGACCAGTTGGCGGCGCCGAAAAACTCGATGCAGGCGTTGGTCACGCAGAAGGGGAACCCCTGCCCACCCACCTCCTCGGGATCGCTCATGGCGAGCCACCCCCCCTCGCAGTAGCGCTGATAAGGAGCATGGAACGACTCGGGCGCCCTGACCGCTCCGTTGTCGAACCGGCAGCCCTCCCGGTCCCCCTTGACATTGGCCGGGAGGAACTCCTTCTCGGCCAGCTTTTCCGCCTGATCGAGGGCCATGTCGAACATCTCTCTCGAGAAGTCCGAGTACAGCGGCGACTTGCACAATTCCTCGATGCGCAGTTGTTCGTAAAGGACGAACTTCACGTCCCTCTCATCCACCAGGAGCTTCATTTCCCTGTTCTCCTCGCTGTGTGTCCTTGAATGGTCTCCGGGCCATGGCCCGGCGGCGTGCCATCCCCCTTGCCGATCCCGTTGAGGAACAGCTCCAGAAGGGGTGCGACCAGGCCGTCCATATCCTGCCTCATTCCGGACATCACCCATGTGGAGACCACTTCGTCGATGGTCCCGAATATGAAGCGCTTGATGAGTCCGCCGGGGATGTCGGTGCGGAACGCCCCCTCCTTCTGACCTTCCTGGACGATCTCTCCGATGAGGTCCAGGTACTCCTTGAGCTCGCTCTTGGCGTATTCCCTCATGAACCGCTGGCTCTGGCGGAGCTCCACCTGGAACACCGCGGCCAGGTCGGGATCTGACTGGAGCTCCGCGAGGTGCATCCGGATGAGGCGCTCCAGGCGCGAGGGAGCATCCTTCTCTTGGAGCGCGGCCAGGCGAAACCTGGAAATGGCCTCGCGCATCTTGACCTCGAAGATGGAAATGAGCAGGTCGTCCTTGCTCTTGAAGTAGAGGTAGACCGTGCCGTCGGCCACGCCGGCTTCCCGGGCGATTTCGGAGACCTTGGCCTGGAAGAAGCCCTTGCCGGCGAAGACCTTGACGGCGGCATCGAGGATGCGCTGATGCTTGTCTGGAGCCTTGAGGCGCATGTTATGGATTCCCCCGGCATTTATGAATGAACAGTCATTCAGTTTTAAGTAACACTGCCTTCCGCCCGCTGTCAAGGATTTCATGAGTGGGTCCAGGGCGAATTTCGCATTTGCATCGGAAAAAGGGCCGAGGTATAGAGAATATTAATGAATAGTCATTCATTAAAATCCCCCGCCGGCTGTCCGCCTCCGGAGCATGGATTCCCTGGACAGAATCGCGGGAAAGCTTTACAGATGAAGACTCATGGGGAGAAGACCGTCTGACCGAGGGGGGATCGATGGAGGAGCACGTCTGGTTTGCCAGCTACGATGAGAAAGTTCCGCGAACGATTGAAATACCCGACAGGCCTCTGCCGTTCTTTCTCGAATCCAACGCCGGCCGCTATTCGGCAAACCTGGCCACCGAGTTCTTTGGAGCCGGAATCACCTACGCGGAGCTCTGGCGCCAGATCATCAGCTTCTCCAACGGTCTGCGCCGGCTGGGCGTTGAAAAGGGAACCCGCGTCGCCATCATGCTCCCCAACTGCCCCCAGACCGTCATCGCCTTCCACGCCGCGCTCTGGCTCGGCTCCGTGGTGGTCACGACCAACCCCATGTACGTCGAACGGGAGATGGAGCACCAATGGAAGGACTCGGAGGCCGAGATCCTGGTGATCCTGGACCATCTCTACCCCAGGGCCCAGAAGGTGATTCCCCTCACCCGGATTCGCGGGGTCATCGTCACCAGCATCAAGGACTACCTGCCCTTCCCGCTCAAGTATCTCTACCCCATCAAAGCATGGAAACAGAAGCTATTCACGGCGGTCCCCTACTCGGAATCGACTCTCAGGTTCACGGACCTGGTCCGGGAGCATTCGCCCCAGGCCTCACCCTGCCCGGTGCGGCTCGACGACCTGGCCCTGCTCCAGTACACGGGGGGCACCACGGGGCTCGCCAAGGGCGTCATGCTGAGCCATGCCAACATCCTGGCCAACGTGGTGCAGCTGGCGGCGTGGTTCACGGAGCTTCGCTACGGCCGGGAGCGCTTCCTGAGCATCCTGCCGTTCTTCCATGTCTTCGGCATGACCGTGTGCATGAACCTGCCCCTCTATTCCGGCTCGGCCATGATCCTGGTCCCCCGCTTCGAGCTGGAGCAGTTCCTCAAGGTCCTCCACAAGAGCAAGCCGACCCTGTTTCCGGGGGTCCCGACCCTTTTCATCGCCATCGTGAACCACCCCAGAATCCAGTCCTTCGACCTCTCCTCCATCCGCTACTGCATCACCGGATCGGCCCCGATGCCCGTGGAAGTGCTCCGCAAGTTCGAGGAGCTGACGGGGAGCATCATCATCGAGGGGTTCGGGCTCACGGAGTCCAGCCCCGTCACCCACGCCAACCCGCTCAAGGGCCAACGCAAGATCGGCTCCATTGGAATCCCCCTGCCAAGCACCGAAGCCAAGGTGGTCTCCCTGGACCTGGAAGGTGGGGAGATGCCGCCCGGCGAGCATGGTGAGCTCATCGTGAAGGGGCCCCAGGTCATGAAGGGCTACTGGAACATGGAGCATGAGACGGCGGCCGCCATCCGGGACGGCTGGCTCTACACCGGGGATATCGCCACCGTGGACGAGGCCGGATATGCCTTCATCGTGGACCGCAAGAAGGACATGATCATCGCCGGAGGCTACAACGTCTATCCCCGCGAGATCGAGGAAGTGCTCTATGAGCACCCGAAGGTCTTGGATGCGGTTTCCATCGGAGTTCCGGATCCCTACCGCGGAGAAACGGTGAAGGCCTTCGTGGTGCCCAAGCCGGGGGAGAGCCTCACCGAGAGGGAGCTCATCGAGTTCTGCCGGAGCAGACTTGCCGCCTACAAGGTCCCGCGGATTGTCGAGCTCCGGGAAAGCCTTCCCAAGACCACCGTCGGCAAGGTCCTGAGGAAGGAGCTTCGGCGCGAGGAGCAGGAGCGGCAGGCAGCTTCCGAAACCAAGGCATGAGAATCGTCAGGGGGGTGACGCGGGCCCTCGGTACAGCTCCACGCAATGCGATGTCCATTTCGTCACTCGTCATGCCGGCGGTTCTTGAACCGGCATCCATTGCTTTTCTGTGGATTCCGGCCAGGAAACCGCCGGAATGACAACTCGAGTGGTGGACACTTTATTCTGTTGAGTTGTGCTTGGCTTTCCTCCGCGCGAGCATAGACCAGGGAGGTGGAGCATGCTGCCGGACAGATCGACCATCACCCGTTTTCTGGAAAAGGACCTGTGGTGTGCTCGGCTGGCCGAGCTCCCGACGGCCCGGGCCATGGCTTTCCGAGCCCTGCGAGTGGCCATGGTGAGCTACCGGCGGTTTTCCGAAGACCAGTGCCTTCTGCGCGCTTCGGCCCTGACCCTCTTCACGCTTCTTTCCATCGTACCCATGTTCGCCATGGCTTTCGGCATCGCCCAGGGCTTCGGGCTGCAGAATGCCATCGAGCGCGTGGTTCTCCAGCAGCTGGCCAGCCAGGAGGAGGTGGCCCGCTGGATCATGAGCTTTGCCCATTCCCTCCTGCAGACCACCCGAGGTGGACTCATCGCGGGCATTGGAGTGGCGGTGCTCTTCTGGACCGTCATGAAGGTCCTGAATCACATCGAAGTCTCCCTCAACGCCATCTGGAGAACAAGCTCACAGCGCACCTTTGCCCGGCGCGTCAGCGATTACCTCTCGTTCATGCTCATTGCTCCGATTCTCCTCATCATTTCAAGCAGCCTGACCGTCATGATATCCCAGCAGGTGGGGTTCATGAGCCAGCGGTTCGAGATCGTGGGTTACTTTCATTCCACGATCCTTGCGATCCTTCGGCTTTCACCCTACGTGGTCATGTGGGCTCTCTTCACTTTTCTTTACATCTTCATGCCGAATGTTCGCGTCAGGATTGCTTCGGCGGCTCTGGGCGGCGTCATCGCCGGAACATTCTACCAGCTGTTTCAGGCAGCCTACATCTACTTCCAGGTAGGGGTCTCCAATTACAACGCCATCTACGGGAGCTTCGCAGCCCTGCCTCTATTCCTCACCTGGCTCCAGGCCAGTTGGATGATCGTCCTCCTCGGAGCTGAGATCTCCCATGCTCATCAGCATGTGGAATGGTTCGAATTCGAACCGGAGGTGAGGGGGCTCAACCGCGCCACCAGGAACCTCGTGGCCTTGTGGGTCATGCAGCAGGTCGCGCGCCGCTTCTCCGAAGGGGAACGACGCTGCACGGTGGAGGATCTGGCCGGCTCGGGGATGATTCCACTGCTTCTGGTTCGACAGACGCTGGACGAACTGGAGGAGTCGGGCCTGGTGACCGAGGTGGCTCCCCGTGAAGCTACACGGGAAGGGGGCGTGGGCCCCGGCGGAGTCTGCTACCAGCCGGCCCTCCCCGTCTCCGATCTCACCATCAAACAGGTCCTGGACCGGCTGGAAGTGAGGGGAAATGGATTCGAATGGTGTCCGGGGAGCCGTCCCGCCGCCGAGCTCGAGAGTCTCTCTCAGGCCCTGAGCGGGCTGAGGAGGTGTGTGGAGGATTCGCCCGCCAACCTCCGCCTTCTGGATCTCAGCCGAGCTTCTCCCGGATGAGCTTCCGGGCGAGCCCCAGGGCCGCCGGAAGATTGTCGGGACGGTTGCCGCCGGCTTCCGTCGAAAGGCTGGATTGGCTCCTTGCAGAGCAAGGGGCTTTGCCATATGATCCTGAAAACGATATGGCAAAGGGGAGACACAATGCCCAGAATGAGGAAGAAAACCTTGGAGTTGGACCAGGACTGCATCGATCGATTGCGCATACTTTTGGGTGCGAGAACCGAGAAAGCCGCTGTCAACAAGGCCATGGAGATCGTATTGATCGATGAGGAAATCATCGAGGCCCACAGGAAATGTGCGGACACAGGAGACTTCCTCGATGAGGTCTTCGAGTGATCAAGGTTATGTTCGACACCAACGTTTACATATCTTACATCCGCAACGGTTCACACAGACACGACATGGAAAGGAGAGGGACCGTCAAGTATCTCGCCGCCACGGTGATGATGGAGCTGTGGGCCGGAGCCAGAACGAGAGCAGCGGAGAGGTTGCTGCGCGTGATTCTCACGCCTTACATGGCAGGAGATCGTGTGGTGGCGCTCAACATCAAGAGCCATGTCGCCATGGGTCGATTTCTCGCGTCCATGCGGGCCGAGCACGGCTCACTCCTGAAGCATGCAGGCTTCCTGAACGACCTCCGTTTGGCTTACGAAGCGCTCTCCGTGGGAGCGATTATTCACACCGAAGACCGAGGGCATTTCGAGATCATCAAGGAGAGACTTCCCTCCCTCAAGCTCGAATTTCTGTAGCCGCCCTTTGACTGTTCGCGCCCAAGCCGCAGGGGACCGGAGCTTCAGCCGAGCTTCTCCCGGATGAGCTTCCGGGCGAGCCCCAGGGCCGCCGGAAGATTGTCGGGACGGTTGCCGCCGGCCTGGGCCATGTCGGGCCTTCCGCCGCCGCTGCCGCCGACTTCCTTCACGATCTCCTTGATCAGATTGCCCGCCTGGATCCGCTGGGTGAGGTCCGCCGTGACTCCCACCAGCAGGAAGGCCTTCCCTTCGTGGGCTGCCCCCAGCACGGCCACCCCGCTTCTCATGCGGTCCTTGAACTGGTCGTTCATTTCGCGGAGAATCTTCGGGTTGTCGGCCTCCACCTGGACCACGAGCACCTTCACACCGCCCACTTCCTCGGCCTGAGCCAGCAAATCCGTGGAATGCCTGCTGGCCAGGGATGCCTTGAGGGACTCGAGCTCCCGCTCCACCTGCTTCTGGGCGTGGGCCAGTTTTTCGATGCGCTCGGGGAGCTCCAGGGGTGCGGCCTTGAGGAGCTGAGCCGCATGCCGCAGGGCTGCCTGCTGCTTCTGTACATAGGCCAGGGCGGCGCGCCCCGTGAGGCCTTCGATGCGTCTCACACCGGCGGCTACGCTGGTTTCCTGGGTGATGACGAAGAGCCCGATGTCGCCGGTCCTGTGGGCGTGGGTGCCGCCGCAAAGCTCACGACTGAAGCCGGGAATCTCCACCATGCGCACCCGGTCCCCGTATTTCTCCTCGAACAGGGCCACGGCGCCCGTCTTGAGGGCCTCCTCCAGGTCCATCACCTTGACATCCAGGGCCTGGTTCTCCCGGATTTCCTCGTTGACCTGCCGCTCGATCTCGGCGATCTCCTCGGGGGTGAGGGCCGCAAAATGCGTGAAATCAAATCGGAAGCGGTCCGGGGCCACGAGAGAGCCCGCCTGCTTCACGTGGTCTCCCACCACCTTGCGGAGCACGGCGTGCAGGATGTGAGTGGCCGTGTGATTGAGGGCGGTACCGCGCCTGAGGTCCCGTGCCACCTTCAGGTGGATCTTCTCACCCACCGTGAACGTCCCTTCCTCCACCCGACCGATGTGCACAAAGATGTCTCCCGGAAGCCGCAAGGTGTCCGTCACCGTCAGGCGTCCTTCGGAACCGACGATCTCCCCCTGGTCTCCCACCTGGCCGCCGGTTTCACCATAGAAGGGCGTCACGGGGGTCACCACCTCGACCTCGGACCCTGCCCGGGCCATGGGAATAGTCTCGCCGTCCCGCACCAATGCCACGATTTCCGATCGCACCTCCATGTTCTCGTATCCCACGAACTCGGTCCTGACACCCCGGGCCGCCAGCTGGCGATAAGCCTCGGTGATCTCGCGCTCGCCGCTCCCTTTCCAGTGGATCCGGGACTGCTCGCGCTGTCTTTCCATGAGCTGCTGGAAGCCCGCCTCGTCGGCCTCCAGTCGAAGGCCCCGGGCCATGTCGGTCACGATGTCGATGGGAAAACCGTAGGTGTCGTAAAGCTTGAAGATGAGGGCCCCGGGAATGACCTTCTGTCCCTCGTCCTGGATGCGCCGGATTTCGTTCTGGAGGAGCCGCAGACCGTTGTCGAGGGTCTCGCTGAACCGTTCCTCCTCGTTCACGATGACCCGGGTGATGTAGCTCCGGCTATCGAGAAGCTCTGGATAAGTGTCTTCCATGGACTCCATGACGGCCAGGGCGGTCTCGGAGAGAAACGGGCGGTCCAGACCCAGATACCTGCCGTGGCGCAAGGCTCGGCGGATCACCCGGCGCAGCACGTAGCCCCGGCCTTCGTTGCTGGGCAGGATGCCGTCCCCTATAAGGAAAGCCGCTGCGCGGCTGTGGTCGGCTATGACCTTGACGGAAACGTCCTTTTCCCGGTCTGTGCCGTAGCGGTAACCGCTGAGGTCCGCCACGCGGCTTCGGACAGGCGCGAAGAGCTCCGTGTCGTAGTTGGAGGGAACCTTCTGCATGACGGCCGCCACCCGCTCGAGCCCCATCCCAGTGTCGATGCTCGGCTTGGGCAGCGGCTCCAGGACCCCGTCATCCTTCCGGTTGAACTGCATGAAGACCAGGTTCCAGAGCTCGAGATAACGATCGCAGTCGCAGCCGGGCCGGCAGTCGGCCTTTCCGCAGCCCATGGCCTCACCCTGGTCGATGAGGATCTCCGAGCATGGGCCGCAGGGACCCGTGTCGCCCATGGCCCAGAAGTTGTCCTTGGTCGGGAAGGCCAGGATCCGCTCGGAAGGAAGATAGCGGGCCCAGAAGCCCCGGGCTTCCTCATCGGGCCCCAGCCGCATGGCCTCGTCCCCTTCATGGATGGTTGCGTAGAGCTTGTCCTTGGGGAGGCCCATGACCCCGGTCAGAAAAGCCCAGGCGTAGTCCACCGCATCGCTTTTGAAGTAGTCGCCGAAGGAAAAATTGCCCAGCATCTCGAAAAAGGTGTGGTGCCGGGCCGTCCGGCCGACGTTTTCGAGGTCGTTGTGCTTGCCCCCGGCCCGCATGCACTTCTGGCTCGTCGCGGCGCGCACGTAGGGTCGATGATCCTCGCCGAGGAAGCACCGCTTGAACTGAACCATTCCCGCGTTGGTGAAAAGGAGGGTCGGATCGTCGTGGGGAATGAGCGATGAGCTCTTGATGACGGAATGCCCCCGATGCTGGAAGAAATCGAGGAACGCTTTTCGAATCTCACTGGCTTTCATGGTCTCTCCTCAAATGGAAAATCAATCCGCGGCGGCTGCACCACTCGATCTCCCCGGCATGCTCAGATCGTGCATCTGGCGGATCTTCCCCTCGACGGCTCCAAGAACTTCAGCGTGCTCACGGAGGAAGCTCTTGGCATTCTCCCTGCCCTGCCCCAACCGCTCACCCGCATAAGAATACCAGGTCCCCGCCTTTTCGACGATGCCGGACTCCACCGCCAGGTCCAGGAGGTCTCCTTCCCTGGAGATGCCACGTCCGTAGATGACATCGAACTCCACCTCCTTGAACGGCGGCGAGATCTTGTTTTTGACCACCTTGACCCGGGTCCGGTTGCCGATCATCTCCTGGCCGTCCTTGATGGGGCCAACCCGCCTGATCTCCATCCGCATGGTGGCGTAGAATTTGAGCGCGTTGCCGCCGGTGGTGGTCTCGGGAGACCCGTACATGACGCCGATTTTCATGCGGATCTGGTTGATGAAGATTACGCACGTCCGGGACTTGGAGATGGTGGCCACCAGCTTCCGGAGGGCCTGGCTCATGAGGCGCGCCTGCAGACCGACGTGGGGATCGCCCATTTCGCCATCGATTTCCGCCTTGGGCACCAGGGCGGCCACCGAATCCACCACGATGACGTCGATGGCGTTGCTGCGTACCAGGATCTCGGCAATCTCGAGGGCCTGCTCGCCGTAGTCCGGCTGGCTGATGAGCAGGTCCTCCACCTGAACCCCCAGCTTGCGCGCGTAGTGGACATCCAGGGCATGCTCGGCGTCGATGAATGCGGCGACCCCGCCCTGTTTCTGGGCTTCGGCGATGACGTGCAGGGCCAGGGTGGTCTTCCCCGACGATTCGGGCCCAAAGATCTCGATGATCCGGCCCCTGGCGACTCCTCCGACCCCGAGGGCGAGGTCCAGGGAGAGGCATCCCGTGGATATCACCGGGATTTCAACTGACTGCGCATCGCCTCCCAGCCGCATGATGGAGCCCTTGCCGCACTGGCGCTCGATCTGGGACATGGCCGTGTCAATCGCCTTGCTTCGGTCGTCTGTCGCACCCATCCGGGGCCTCCCTCCAATGGATCGGAGCCAACGGCGACGGGCGCGCCTCGCGCTGGTCGCCAGGATCCTAGAAAATGCATGGAAAAGTCGTCAGAAACGGGATACGGGAATCCGCCGGCGATGAAGACTCGACGGACCGCGGACTGGCAGGAAAGCTCGGCGACTGAAGCGAGCCCGGAAAATACGGGATCAGCATCGCCGACTCCGGGGCTCAACCACCCCTCCCTCCAGCCAGGGATGCCCGGAAAAGCGGCGTATAACGAGCCCCCTGCGGCATCAGCTCACTTTTATACAATACCAGTTCCTTGACGTCAAAAGCTTCGGCTTCGAACTCCCGGCGACTGAGGAGGGTCTCCTGCAGGGATCGCAGGTGCTGCCTGCCTTTCACCCGTCCCAGGGTCAAATGGGCGCGAAAGGGCCGGTCCTCGGGCTCGAAGCCCAGGGGAGCCAGGGCCGTCTCGACGGACTTATGGAGCCCGGCCAGGGCTCGTTCATCACCTCGAAGCCCCACCCAGACGACGCGCATCTGTTTGATGGTCGGAAACGCTCCGCAGCCGAAGGGCTGAAGGCTGAAAGGCGGGCTCGAAGCCGCGGCGGGAAGCAGAGCCTCCCGTATGGCCTCGATCTGCTCAGGGGGAACGCTCCCGAGAAACTTGAGGGTCAGGTGGACCCGGTCGGCCTTGACCCAGGATACGGCAGCCCCGGTATTCCGCAGCTCAAGGGTGAGGGCCGCCAGCGCCTCCTGGGTCTTCCGGGGGATGTCCAGAGCGACGAAGCTGCGAATCATGGGTCAGAATCCTCCAGAGCAGGGCCAGGGCGGCCTGCGCGGCACACTCCTGGACATGTTCACGGTTTCCGCTGAACAGGTGTCCTTCCACCACGGTCCCGGCGGGCGTCGAGCAGCCAATGAATACGGTCCCGACGGGTTTCTGGGGTGTCCCGCCCGTGGGACCCGCAATACCCGAGATGCTGAGTGAAGCCTCAACCCCGGCCCGCGCGCGGGTCCCCTCCGCCATGGCGGCGGCCACGGGCCCGCTCACGGCCCCGTGCTCCAGGATCAGCTGCCCGTCCACCCCCAGGAGCTCCATCTTGGCCGCGTTGCTGTAGGTGACGAATCCCCTCTCGAAATAATCCGAAGCCCCGGAGACTGCCGTGATCTTGCGGGCCAGGAGCCCTCCCGTGCACGATTCGGCCACGCTGACCTTCCAGCCCCTCTCCCGGAGCAGCCTGCCCACGGCAACCTCCAGGCCGTCGTCGCCCCGCCCAACCAGGTGGACCGCACCCAGTCGAGCCACCACCTCCTCCTCCACGGCGCGAGCCCGATCATGGGCCTCGGCTTCGTCCTCGCCGGAAGCGAAAAGCGTGATCCAGTTCTCCCCGATTTGGGGCAGATAGCCGATCTGCACTTCGGGGCGCTGTCCTCCCAGGTCCTTCAGCAGCTGGTTCATGGACGACTCCGGAAGGCCGTGGAACCGCAGCACATGCTTCACATGACGCCGACGGTGCGGAAACCTGGCATCCAGGTCAGGCATGACCTCGTGCTCCATGAGCCATTGCATCTCGCTGGGAACACCCGGCAGAAAATAGCAGGGCACCCCCTCGTGCTCCAGAGCGTAGCCGGCCATACCCAGTCCGATCTTTCGAGCCCCCCGGGGAAGATCGGCCATCCGTGCTATCTCCCGGCTCCATGCCCGCCCCCGCTCGGCCAGGCGCCGCTTCAGCCATTCGACGTAGGCCGCGTCCGGCATCAGGGGTCTCAGGAAAGCCCGGGACACCGCCCCGGAAGTACGGTCGTCGTCCGTAGGCCCCAAACCACCGGTGACAATGACAAAATGCGACAGCTCGATGCCCCTTTTCAGCACCGGGATGATCTTTTCCTCCTCATCACCCACGACGACCATGCCGGAAAGCAAGAACCCCCTGGAGCGCAGCTCAATGGCGATGTGCTGTGCATTGCCGTTGGGGATGCTCCCGAACAGGATTTCATCCCCGATGGTGATGAGCGTGCCTGTGACCTCCTGCTTCTGCGACATCATTTCGTCCGACCTGCCTCGACCATGGTGTGAATGCTCGCGGCGGCATCCTCCGCAGGCTCATTGAACCCGGCAGATGATGCGCCAACCGAGGCCATGAAGGGTACAATTTTGATTAATCCCCCTGCCATGTTAACCATTGTGTGGATCAGGACAACCACTGCCCCATGGACCCGATCTTCCATTCATGACGCAATCGGGCCCATACCGCAAGGCCGTTTTGATACCGGCGTGTGCGCTCGGCCTCAGGCCGTGATCCCCGCTCCGGTTGAGAAGGGGCTAAGTGCAACTCAACACAATGGAGTGTCCACCTCTCGTCATGCCGGCATGACGAGAGAAGAATTGGACATCTCATGCTGTGGAGTTGTACCACGCTCGAGAAGACCCGGAACAAGCGGCGAGTCGGCTCACGAGGTCCTACAAAAATGTCTTTAGCTCGGATCGAATGATGATATGGGGAAGCTCGTGCATTGAGGCATCAATGCCCGACCCGGGCCAGCAGATCGGGCACCAAGGGCATTTCAGAGGCTCGGAAAGGCGGTGGTGGGCTATATCGATTCCGCAAGGCCGCGGGAGCTCATCGATGGGCGTACGGACTGCGGTCTGGAATCGCGCACCTCACCGCTCTGGTACGTGATTTTGAAATGCCGAGGGCTCAGCACCAGTTGTCCACGCCCTGCAGAATGAGGAATCCTCCGATGAGCAGCGCGCAGCTCCCGACCAAAGGATTGTTGGGCACATGGAGCAGGCCGGCGAGCCCGATCACGATTCCCAGTCCGATCTGCAACGACGTATTCATGGCAGCCTTCCATCTCAGCATCATAGCGCATCCTTTCGCTCATGTTCCGTGACGCCCGACAGTTGAGCAACATGCATGCCATTGAGATAGACGCCATCATGCACTCCCGTGGGAGATACACCTTGCGATTCAAAGTGTCGCGATCCCAGGAGCCACTCTGAAGGGTCCGGGGCCGGGGGCCGGACAGCCGTGGGGATGCTCAGACTCGGAATGTCGAAATATCGTCTTTTTGCCGGGATTCACACCCCCGGACAGTCCTGTCACCTCAGCACCCATGATATCGGTGCGCGGTACCGCCCCCATGTGGAGCTTCCAGCATGGGCTCCTCGATCCTGCACAAAAGGGTACCCTCTGTTCTCGGCCCAACACCCCTCGAGCCTGCGGCCCCTTCTATGGGCTTGACTTTCCCGCATCTCTCCCCTATGAATGCGGCACGGTCAATGAGCGGCGTGAAGCCGCCTCCGGAAGCAGCCTATCGCGGTTCAACGGATGAGAATCAGCGTTGAGCTGGAGGAGGTTGATTCCCAAGTTCACCGCTGAGTGCAACTTAACCCCATGGAATGTCCGCCGATCGATTCGTCGTTCCGACAGTCTTGGCCGGAATCCTCAGAAAGGAAGTGGATGCCGGCTCAAAAAATGCCGGCATGGCGAGCGACGAAATGGACATTTAATTCTGTCAAGTTGTACTAAGACGCAAGGACGCGAGGCAAGACTTTAAAAAGCTCCATGCGCCCTTTGCGGCGGAAAAGTAATCTGTTCCCCCGCGGCATTGGAAGAAACCGCAAGAGCGGTTTATGTGAGCCAAGAAGGCTCGGGTGTTGTCTACCTGATGTCTTCCTGGCTTTTTTATTTTGGCGGGAGATCAACGAATTCGTGGAAAGGAGCGGACCACATGCACCGGCAGCATGGAAATAGAATGCATCCTTGCGACGACCATCACCACGGCCAAGAGGGCGATCATCACCATCATCATCCCCACACCAGGGGGGGCGGAGCCGAGCTCACGGACCGACAGAGGCTCGTTATCCGGCTTGAGCACGCCCTGCATCACAACAACGAGCACGCACAGTTCTACGAGAAGCTGGCTGGCGAGGCGGCAAGGACCGCGGGGGATGCCGCAGCCGAAGAGATCCGGAAAGTGGCTCGGTACGCCCTGCGGCAGAACGAGCACATCGAGAAGGCTCTTTCTCTCATCCAGACGCGGTAGATTCCGGCAGTGACCGCAAGGGGAGGTGGACCATGTGTGAGGCCAATGCTTACCTGATCAGGAATGGCAAGGAAGAGCTCATCATGGAGTCGGTGGACATCCTGAGACCCGAGGATGGCGGCATCTACGTGCAGGGCATCTTCGGTGACCAGAGGTGGGTCAAAGCCAGAATCAAGGAGATGAATCTCGTGGACCATCGCATCCTGCTGGTGGAGGATTGATCCCGAAAGACCTTGACCTGTTCCCCGCGGAAGTGGAAGATCGGAGGGTATTCTTGCTGCGTATCGCTGTCGTCGACGGCCAGGGCGCATCTATCGGATCGGCGGTCATCAAGCGGATCCGGCTGGCGTTTGGAGAGGAAGTCGAAATCTGGGCACTGGGCACCAATGCCATCGCCACCTCGCAGATGCTGAGGGCGGGAGCCAATCGAGGCGCGGCCGGCGAGGGGGCCTTGTGCCACTCGCTGAAGCAGGTGGACGTGGTGGTGGGCACCGTGTCGATCCTGATCAGCGACTCCTTCATGGGAGAGCTTACCCCGGCCATGGCACAGGCCGTGTCAAGATGCAGGGCCGTCAAGCTCCTGCTTCCCCTGACTCAGGAGTCCGTCCACGTGGTGGGAACCGCCCCGGAGCCTCTCCCCCACCACATTGAGGTGCTCATGGACCAGTTCCTGGGTCCCCTGGCGCAGGCCAGGAGCGGCAAGTCCGGGAGCTCCCCCCGATGACGGGTCAGGACGCTTCCCGCGCGCCTCCGGGCCCCCCCAATCGATGAAAAGGGGCTTCAGCAGGAACCAGAAACAAGGAACCAGAGACTTTTTAGAGCAGCCCTAAAACGAGGGAATACCAACTTCATGGAGGCACCCGACCATGTGGCGTGAATGGCAGGAATGGATCAGACGGAGTCGCTGGGGATTCGAGTGGAGGTACTGGCGCCGGCAGACCCCCTGGGATACCCAGATCACGCCGCCCGAGGTCATGGAGCTCCTTGACCGGCACCCTCCCGGAAGAGCCCTGGACCTGGGATGCGGCACGGGCACCAATGCCATCACCCTCGCCCGCCACGGCTGGGAGGTCACCGGGGTGGACTTCGCCCCCAGGGCCATCCGGATGGCCCGGCGCAAGGCGGCCGAGGCCGGCTTCAAGATCGCGTTTCACGCCGCCGACGTGAGCGACCTCTCCATGCTGACCGGCCCATACGACTACGTCCTCGATATCGGGTGCCTCTTCGTCCTCGGAGACCGGGAGCGGAGCAGGTATGCGGAGACTTTGGCCCGCCTCACCATCCCCGGCAGCTGGTACATGCTCTACGCCTGGCTGCCGAGACCCTGGCAGGGGGGGACCTGGGGCATATCGCCGGAGGAGGTGGATGTGCTCCTGGAAGGCTCCTTCGAGAAGGTGCGCCAGGTCATGGGGGAGGAGAAGGGCCACGCATCGGCGTGGTACTGGTACCGCAGGCGCTGAGCTCCCCCCTCTTCCATGCGACGGGTACATCCTATCGCTGCATCGGCGTAATGTCGGCTTCGATCTCATCCCGCCGGGCGACGGACTCGCCCAGGGCCCGGAAATGCGGCATGACCAGCGTGATGGGAAGCTCGGTGAGCTTTTCGTTTCGTACGTAAAGGTCGTTCATCTCGGAGCACACCACGCGGCCGATGATGAGCGCGTAGCGTTCGTCGGTCACTTCACGGTCGAGGGTCGCCTCGATCCAGCCCACGGCCGCCCGAACGCGCGGCGGCCCCACCCGTTTCGAAGGGAGCGTTTCGAGCCCCGCCTCCTCCAGTTCGTTCACCTCTGGCGGGTATTCCCGGGCGCACTTCATGGCCTCGCGGAAAGCCGGCCGCCCCATGACGTTCACCACAAACTCGCCGGTGCTCCGGATGTTGCGCAGCGTGTCCCGGGGAAGGGCCGACGCGATGGCGATGAGCGGGAGCGGTCGCAAAATGGGCATGACACAGCTGTACGGCGCCGCGTTGGGAACGCCCTGGACATCCATCGTCGTGATGACCGTAACGGGAAGGGGCAGGAATCGTTTGAACATCTCCGGGGAAAGCTCCATCTTCACCTCCTGGGTATGTGAAAAAGGTCTTCGTAGATGGCTCCCTGCTTGGCGGGCCCTGTCATCCCAAGTCACCTCCTGACGGGCTCTGACGGATATGGGCTCAAAGCATCACGATTATTGGGTGTTTTGTCAAGGCGATTGCCCCGGCGGCCCATTCACCGGAGAAAGGCGGGCAGGGCCGAGCTCAGGAGGGCTTTGGAAGCTGGATGGGACAGCCACCGGTCGAGGGAGGCCGTCCCCTCGCAGCGCTCGACGATGCACCTCCGGCGCAGGACGGCCACCCTGGTCCCACGTGGCATGTTCTGCACAACATGCCGATATCCTTGTATATAAACAGGATTCTTCCTCATGGGTTTATGTCGTAGTGTCAGGTTGGCGGCAATTCAGTTGAGTTGACCCTCGGCCCCGACCACAGTAGAGTGAATGCCGCTGGATGGCTGGAGGGCTTCGAGAGAGCACTTCGAGCAATTTCCGCGCTCTCCGCGCCTCCGCAGTGCAGAAGCAGATTTTTCAATCGTTCTCTTCATGGAGGAGAATCGGCGTGAAGCTCACCATCTTCAGACGCATCATCATGGTGCCTTCCATTCTGCTGGTCAGCATCGTGGTCATGGGTCTTTACGCCGTCACCTATCTCGACAGGATCACCGAGCTCAACACCCAGATTCTCTCGGTGGACATCGCGTGCACCCAGGAGGCCAAACGCCTCGTGAAGACTTTCCTCGCCGAGATGAGAAACGCCGAGAAATCCCTGGTGCTCCAGGACCTGGAATTCTACACCGCCTCTCGGGAAGCCCGAAAGGATGTGCGGGAAAGCTTGAACAGGATTGCCGCGCTGGCGGATATCGGCCGCGAGATGGAGCTCATCGCCAAGCTCAGGGCTCTGCACGGGCGCTATGGAGCCGATGTGGATATGGGCGCTCCCGATACGGAAGCCCGCAAGCAGATGAGGATGGAAACCGGCGATGGCCTCATCGAGAATACCAATGAGCTCATCCGGATTCGCGAGCAGATCATCCAGAACAAGACGACCACGGCCCGCGACGAGGCCGTGACGGCCTCGGGGGCGATCGCCTGGTTCGCCATTGCCGGAACCGTTCTGGCCTTCCTGCTGGCCTACATCCAGGCCCGGAGCATCAGCCGTCCGCTGGACCGCCTGGCGCGCGAGATGCGCCGGCTGGGCAGAGGGGAGCCCGTGAGCCCCCTCGCCATCCCCGCGCCCCCCGAGGTCCGCGAACTTGCCGCAACCTTCTATTCCATGGCCGAGGAACTGGCGGAGCTGGACCGCCTCAAGTCCGACTTCACGGCTCACGTTTCCCACGAACTGCGCACGCCCCTGACGGCCATCCGGGAGGGGACCGCCCTGATGCTGGAGGGCATTCCCGGTTCTCTCACGCCCGAGCAGGCCGAAATCCTCCAAGTCGTGAGGGACCACAGCGAGAGGCTCAACGCCGCGATCTCCTCCATCCTGGATCTCCACAAGATGGAAGTGGCCATGATGGAATACGACTTCGCACCGTGCGACCTGTCGACGGTGATCCGGAAGAGCCTCGAAAACATCGGGTTGATCGCGGAAAAGAGAAGGGTTAATGTGGACGCGGCCTGTTCCCGGAAGCTCCCCATCATTCACGCCGATGAACGGCGAATACAGCAGGTGCTGGACAACCTCCTGAGCAACGCGCTGAAGTTCACTCCGGAGGGAGGCAGGATCCGCGTGCAGGCAAATCCCCTGCCCTCGGCGTCGGGAAAGGCAAGGCAGGTCGAGGTCAGGGTGTCGGACAACGGGGGAGGAATACCGGAATCCGACCTGGAGAAGGTTTTCACGAAATTCTACCAGAGTCATCAGCACGGGGTTCAGAAATCCCGGGGGACCGGGCTTGGGCTGGCCATCGCTCATCACGTCGTTCAAGCCCACGGGGGAGAGATCCGGGTGGAGAGCCGGGTGGGAAAAGGGTCGACGTTTATCTTTTCCCTGCCGGTAAATCCTTGAGCCGCCGCCGATCCTGCACGGGGTTGATCCACGGGATCGAGGTTGGTTTTGAGAAACAGCAGATCGTGGAAAGGCATCGCCGCTGGGCATGCACTTTGGCCCGTGTTGGATTCAGCGCCGGCCCTCATGCCCCTCTGGGATCCTCTGAACGATGAAAGAATGGAATGGCCCGATCGCCGGGGCCGGTTTTCAACTCGAAACTCGAAACTCGAAACTTCTCGTACCAGGTGACTTGAACCATGCAAGCGGGAACCCTGATCAAAACTCTCCGCCTATGGCCGTTGCTGGCTCTCCTGGCTTTCGCCGGGTGCGCCTCGACAGCCTCGAGGGTGGATGCGCCCTCCGTCAAGATCGTCGAGCCCGTCTTTCCTCCCCACGAGGTGATGGAGTCGCAATTGTACAGTGCCTTCCTCGTTAAGAACCAGGAAGCGCTGCTCCAATGCTCGGAGGAGGCTCGATGCGCCGTTTCCCTCTTCAACCTGGGATTCGTTTATTTATATCCCAGGAGTCCCTACTACAATCATCAGAAGGGTATCTATTACTTCAAAACCTTGATAGAGCAATATCCTCATCATTCATTCGCCTCCCTGGCAAAGATATGGACCGACCTGATCAACCGGTGCATCGCCGCGGAAAACCTCAAGGTCCAGCTGACGGGCAAGCTCAAGTCCAGGGAAGTCACCATCAAGGAGCTCCAGAAGAAAGTGGAGGAAAAGACCGAGCAGGTGGAGGAAAAACGCGAGGAATACAGGTTGGAACAGCTGGAGCAAAAGACCGAAAGCATGGAGAGCTCGAAAGACGTTGAGGCGCAAATTGATCGCGTGGAGAAGGAAATACTGAAGAAGCTGGATCAATCCCGGGCGATCGATGTGGAGATAGAGCGCAAGGAGCGTGAACTTGTACGTTAAGGCTTAGAAATGTCCGAAGAGAAGATACTCGTCGTGGATGACGATCCCGGGCTGTTGAAGCTGATGAAAGCCCGCCTCGAGGGAGCGGGATACCGCCCGACGCTGGCGGCAACTGGGGACGAGGCCATCGCCCTGGCCCAGGGGGAGATTTTTGCCCTCGCCATCCTGGATCTCAAGATGGAAGGGCTCAACGGCATTCAGGTCATGGAGGAGCTGCTCCGGGTTCAGCCCTTTCTGCCCACCATCATTCTGACTGCGTACGGAAGCATCTCAGACGCGGTGGAGGCGACCAAGAAAGGCGCCTATGACTTCCTGACCAAGCCGTTCGACGCCAAAGATCTTCTTTATCGGCTGCAGAAGGCCCTCGAGCTGGGCAAGCTGAAGGAGGAAGTCGGGCGGCTCCGCACGCTGGTCAAGGAGCGGTTCCACTTCGACTCCATCATCACCACCAGCGACAAGATGCAGCAGATCCTCAAACAGATCACTCAAATCTCCGTCACCGATTCCACGGTCTGCCTCTACGGCGAGAGCGGCACCGGCAAGGAGCTCATGGCCAAGGCCCTTCACGTGAGCAGCGGGCGTGCCCGGATGCCTTTCGTGGCCGTCAACTGCGGGGCGATTCCCGAGGGTCTTCTCGAAAACGAGCTCTTCGGCCACGTGAGGGGGGCCTTCACGGGCGCCACCCAAAGCAAGCTGGGGATTCTCCAGCAGGCCGATGGAGGCACTCTTTTCCTGGACGAGATCAGCGAACTGCCCTTGGCCCTGCAGGTCAAGCTCCTGCGCGTTCTTCAGGAAAGCGAGTTCTGTCCCCTCGGGGCCGTTCGGCCCTCCAGGGTGAACATCCGCTATGTCGCGGCCACCAACCAGGACTTGGGAAAGGCCGTCAAGGAGGGAAGGTTCCGGGAGGACCTCTACTACCGCATCCACGTGATACCCATCGAAATCCCCCCTCTGAGGGAGAGGCCGGAGGACATACCCCTGCTGGCCCGTCATTTTTTCGAGCAGTTCAAACGCGATATGAACAGGGACATCCAGGCCATCTCCCCCGAGGCGATGCAGCGGCTGATGCTCCATTCCTGGCCGGGGAACGTCCGAGAGCTGTCCAATGCTCTGGAAAGGGCTGTGGCGCTGGCCTCGGGCGCGACCATCACTCCGGCCGATCTCCTGCTGGGAAGGGAGGAGTCCTCTCGTCCCCAGGCCGGCGTCCAGCCCCTCTCGGAAGCCCGCCACGAGTTCGAGCGGGCATACCTGGCCCAGATTCTCACGGCCAGCAGGGGCAACATATCGCGGGCCGCGGAGATGGCCGGGAGATACCGAGCGGAAATCTACAAGCTCCTCCGAAAGCACGCCATGGATCCCGCCAGCTTCAAAAACCTGGAGTAGATGAGCATTTCTCAGTTTGCCGGCTGCACGAGCATGGCGTTCACCTTGGCGTTGTTCTTATCCGTGCGAAGCGTGATGTTCAGCATGCCGTCCTTCACGTTGACCAGCTGGACGTGATCATAAGCGGCGTACCTGCCCACCCTGGCGAAGAGGTCCAGGTTGCTGACGACCTCATTGCCCCCGATGAGCACATCAGAGATGCGTCTCCCCTTCTCGTTCCAATAGATCTCGGCAAGCTTCAGGGTTACCTTGACGGCAGTGCCGCTGAATGTGCTTGTCCCATTCGGCCGTGCATCCTCCTTGAAAAGGTGCCCGGAAGCTGGTAAGCAGTCGGCCATGAAAAAGACAGTCCCGAGACAGCTCACCTGGCTTCCCCGACGCGCGATACGAGACCACTGTCTCTGGTGCTGCGAGAACCGAAGGATGGAAGTCGCCACGTGCTCTTCCGAGCGGTGTCCGCTTTTCCCCTTTCGTTTCGGGGAAGCCGGCCGCGGAGGCGACGACCTCCATGCCGTCATCCGGAGGAAGTGCCTCGACTGCGTTGCCGGATCGCGCTCGGAAGTCCAGAATTGCCCGTCGGTGGGGTGCGCTCTCTGGTGCTTTCGAATGGGCAGAAGCTCTCAGTTGCTCTGAGAAGTTTCGGATTTCGAGGTTTGGATGGATTCAACAGCAGGGATTCGAGGCTGTCTCCATGGAACGAATAGGCAGGTATTCCTTTGACGAGTATCTGGACCTGGTGAAGTCCTTTCACGGGTATGCAGCGCCGGGACTGATCATGGGCGGCTTCATGGTGGATCTGGCTTTGGGCAGGCTACCCGAAGGCACGCTGTTCGATGCCGTCAGCGAGACGACCCAGTGTCTGCCCGACGCCATTCAGATCCTCACGCCCTGCACGGTGGGAAACGGATGGCTCAAGGTCTTCAACCTGGGGCGATTCGCCCTGACCCTTCACGAGAAATACGAAGGTGAGGGGGTTCGAGTGTATCTGGATCCCGGACAACTCGATGCCTGGTCCGAGATCAAGACCTGGCTCTTCAAGCTCAAGCCCAAAAGGGAGCAGGACAGCGAGCTGCTCAGATCGCAGCTCAGGGAGGCGGGACGGAGCCTCTACAGTGTTCACTCGGTGAGGATTCAGCCTCACCTGTTGAGGAAGCGAAGCAAGGGACAGATCACTCAATGTGTCCTGTGCGGAGAAGCTTATCCCCGGCGGGACGGACCCGTCTGCCGGGGGTGCCGGGGCGAAGCGCCCTACGTGATCCAGCCCGCGGGTGAAGTGTCCGGGCAGCCGTCACCAGGCATGAAGGCCGTTGCAGCGGAGGACGCCGTCGGACACACGGTGCTCCACGACATGACGATCATCGAGCCGGGCGTCGCCAAGGGCCCTGCGTTCAAACGCGGCCAGCGGATCACCCCCGGGGATGTCTGCCGCCTGCAGCAGATGGGACGCCAGACGGTCTACGTGCAGGAGATGAACGAGATTTCCCCGGACTGGGTCCACGAAGACGTGGCCGCCGTGGCCTTTGCCAAAGCCATGGCCGGGGAGGGAATCACCTTCGAGGAGCCTCCGCGGGAGGGCAGGATCAACCTCAAAGCCGACCGCGACGGGCTTCTGGTGGTGGACGTCGAGCGGTTGGAGACCTTCAACATGGTGCCGGGGGTCATGTGCGCCAGTCGCAAAACCTGCACCCTGGCGACACGGGGGCGCCATGTGGCCGCCACCCGGGCCATTCCTCTCCTGCTCCCCCGGGGGGACTTCGAGAGGGCCATGACCATTCTCCGGGAAGCTCCCCTGTTCAGGGTCCTTCCCATGCGTCGAGCCCGGGTCGGGATCCTCGTTACTGGGAGCGAGGTTTTCCACGGGCTGGTGGAGGACCGATTCATCCCCATCATCAGTGCCAAGGTCGAGCGATACGGATGCGAGGTGGTCAAGTCGCTCATCGCCCCCGACGACCGCGAGGCCATCCGCAGGGGGGTTCAGGAGCTGTTGGACGCGGGGGCCGACCTGGTGGTGACGACAGCCGGCCTTTCGGTGGATCCCGATGACCTGACCCGCCAGGGGCTGGTGGATGCCGGGGCGACCGAAGTGCTGTACGGCACGCCCATCGTCCCCGGCGCCATGATTCTCCTCGCCCGCATCGGGAGCGCCAGGGTCATGGGCGTCCCCGCGTGCGCCCTGTATTTCAAGACCACCGGATTCGACCTGCTGCTGCCCCGGGTGCTGGCCGGCACAAGGATTTCACGGCGGGACCTGGCCAGGATGGGGCATGGCTCCTTTTGCCTTGGGTGCAAGACCTGCACCTTCCCCAAGTGCCCCTTCGGCGGCTGACGCGCATGGGAGCTTGCCGGGCACACCGGCGCTCCACCACCAAAGACCGGAACGCCGCGGAGCCTTCACCTGGAAGTCACCGCCGGGTGAAGGCTCGCCCGCCGATATCTTAATGTTCCTTCACATCCTCCCTGGGAATGGCGAACACGCCATCCGCGATTTCATGCAGCTTCCCGTCCTCATCGAAAAGCTTTCCGCTGAATGAGCCCTTGATGACGGTTCCCGCGGGGCCGAAGTTGTCGATTTTCAGGCGGAAGCTCTGCTGTTTCTCGTCGCCACTGTCGAGGCTGGCCAGGATATCCTTGAGGGTTTTCTCCTTGGTGTCCTTATCCGTGTCGATTTCGTACCACGAAAAGTAGACGGGCATGGCGTCGCCGGTTTTAGCCTCATGGGTCCCTACCAGTGCTTTCTCCTCGACGGCCAGCTCGATGGACAATCCAAGATTGACTTCGATCTTTCGGCTGGGCTCGGCGGGATCCGCCACTTCCTCCGTGCCGTCGCGAGTGATGGTGATGTAGCCGTCTCCAGCGGAATACTCCAGCCTGGCATCCTTGAAACTGAAAGCTTTTCCGTCAATCTTGTAAGAAACGGTCCCCGGCTGCTCGGCCCCGAACACCAGGGGAGCGAAAATCAGCATTGAAACCATGAAAATACCCCGGAACAGCTTTGACTTCATTGGTCTTCCCTCCTGATCCACGTTGAACTTTTCAGCTGTTGTCTTCCCAGTTCATCCAACTCCGTGAGAGACCCCTTGGACTCGCGGAGCCCGTCCCCGATTCATGCGGGAATCGCTTACTTTGTTCTAAAATAGGCCCTCTGCTCTTCTTGAGCCAGTTAAGATTTGGCGCACGCCGTAAAATACACCGCTTGAGGGCAGAGAGGAAGTTCGCGGCGACCCCAAAACACACGCTGGTCAGAGTTGAAAAAGACCGGCTCCGCAAGTTAATGGTATGCTGTCGAAGTGGACAGGACCCCTCTCACCGGGAGCGAGCGAAAACGAGTGGAAATCAAGAAGTTCGCCATACCCGAGATCATATTTGGAAGGGGCAGCCTCCAGGTTGCCGGGCTTTGCGCACGGAGGCTCGGGCCGGAGACCGCATTGCTCGTCAGTGATTCGGGCCTCGAGCAGGTGGGCTGGGTGTCGAGGGTGAAGGAAATCCTCGAAAGCGAGAACCTTCGCTGGGTCCACTACTCGAACGTCGTCTCCAATCCCCGGGACCACCAGATCGAGGAGGGGGCCGAGCCATAATCCGGTGTGGAAACCCCCTTCATCTCCCTCGATGAAATGGAAAAACGACATATCCGGAGTGTTCTCCAGCACTTCGAAGGCAACCGGACCCAGGCGGCTCAAACCCTGGGCATCAGCCGCAAGACTCTCTATCGCAAACTGAAGGAATACCACCTTGACTGATTCCCGAGACGAATTAGCTTTTCAGAAGTTGAGGTGGAAATCGTCTGTATCCCGATGACACGATCTTCCGTCGGCAGAGAGTCATTTCTACACGATCTCACCATCCCCATCTATTAACAGCATAAATGAACCTCAACCTCTCCTTCGACCGCCTGCTCCTCGATCATGACGGTTCTGCATCGGTCAGACTGACTCAGGCGCCCAGTCCCTTCTCGATTCAACTTGCTGTTTTCATGGAGGTTTTGGATTTGGCTCCATCCCTGCCTTGTGCGGGAGGCAGAGACATCGAGACGGCACAAACATTCACAACCATTCGAGGAGGCAAACATGGCGGTACAAGAGCAGGTATTCGGATTCTTCATTCCCACGGTCACGCTGATGGGCATCGGGGCTCACAAGGAAATCGGCACCCGGGTCAAGGTGCTGGGCGGGACCAAGCCATTCATCTGCACGGACAAGGGCATCACCAAGGCGGGCATCGCCGACCAGATCGCCAAGATCATCAAGAAGGACGCGGACCTGGATTGCGTGATCTTCGACGACACGATCCCCAATCCCACCGACAACAACGTTCATGCCGGATTGAAGGTTTACCAGGACAACAAGTGCGACCTCATCATCTCGCTCGGCGGCGGCAGCTCCCACGACTGCGGCAAGGGCATCGGCATTCTGGCCACCAATGGCGGCAGGATTCACGACTACGAGGGAATCGACAAGTCCACCAAGGCGATGCCCCCCTTCATCGCCGTGAACACCACCGCGGGGACGGCGAGCGAAATGACGCGCTTCTGCATCATCACGGACACGAGCCGCAAGGTGAAGATGGCCATCGTCGACTGGCGGGTGACCCCGGACATCGCCATCAACGACCCGCTGCTCATGGCCGGAATGCCGCCGGCGCTGACGGCCGCAACGGGCATGGACGCCCTCACCCATGCGGTCGAGGCCTATGTTTCCATTATCGCAACGCCCGTTACCGACGCCTGCGCGCTTCAGGCCATTTCGCTCATCTCCAAGAACCTGCGGGCCGCGGTGGCCAATGGCGCCGACATGGTGGCCAGGGACGCCATGGCTTACGCCGAGTACCTGGCGGGCATGGCTTTCAACAACGCCAGCCTGGGCCATGTGCATGCCATGGCGCATCAGCTGGGCGGGTTCTACGATCTGCCCCACGGTGTCTGCAACGCCATTCTGCTGCCGGCCGTCGAGCGGTTCAATCTCATCGCCAAGGTGGATCGTTTCGTGGACATCGCCAGGGCCATGGGTGAGCCGGTGAAGGGCCTTTCCCAGCGCGCCGCCGCCGAAAAGGCGCTGGAAGCCATCAAGGTTCTGTCCAAGGATGTGGGGATTCCCAGTGGCCTGAAGGAGCTGGGCGTCAAGGACGAGGATCTCAAGATCATGGCCGAGAATGCCCAGAAGGACGCCTGCGGTCTCACGAACCCCCGTTGTCCGACCCTGGATGACGTCATTCAGATCTATCGCTGGGCCATGTGATACCGCGCTGTCTTCCGGCGGGCTTGAGAGTCCGCCGGGAGAAGTATATTATGCTGCTCCAAAGGCTCAGTGACGGCAGAGACCGGATGACGAACCCCAAATCAAGGTGAATGAGAATGGACAAAATCTTGCGCATCGACATGAGCGCCGAAGGAGGGCCCCGGCTGACGGAGACTCCCGTCGGAGAGTATGCAGGCATGGGAGGGCGTGCACTGACCTCAACGCTGGTGGCGAAGGAGGTTCCTCCTCTCTGCCATCCCCTGGGAGCGGAAAACAAGCTGGTCATCGCCCCGGGCCTGCTGAGCGGCACAACCAGCGCCATGTCCGGGCGGCTTTCGGTGGGCTGCAAGAGTCCGCTGACGGGTGGAATCAAGGAGTCCAACTCCGGCGGCCAGGCCTCGCAGGTTCTGGCCCGTCTCGGTTACGCGGCCATCGTCCTCGAGGGAAAGCCCGCCACGGATGATCTCTACAAGGTGATCATCAACAAGGACGGTGCACGGATCGAGGTGGACAACACCCTCAAGATGCTCCCCAATTACGACCTCGTCGAAGAGATGAAGAAGCAGTACGGCGAGGACATCGCGTGCATTTCCATCGGACCGGCGGGCGAGATGAAGATGTCGGCGGCTTCCATCGCTTGCACGGACATGGAGCTTCGGCCCACCCGTCATGCAGGGCGCGGCGGTGTCGGAGCGGTGATGGGCTCCAAGCGGGTCAAGGTCGTCGTCCTGGACGACACGGGCAAGAAGATGCGCCCCCCCAGGGATCCCGAGAAGTTCAAGGAGGCCAACAAGCGCTTCGTGGAGGGTCTTCGCAAGCATCCGGTGACGGGCCAGGCTCTTCCGGCCTATGGGACCAACGTCCTCACGAACATCCTGAGCGAGGCGGGCGGTTACCCCACATACAACTTCAAGGAAGGCCGCTACGCCGACGCCCACAAGATCAGCGGGGAGACGCAGGCTGAAACCGAGACGGCCCGCGGGGGCCTGGCGACCCACGGATGCCATCGCGGCTGCGTCATACGCTGCTCGGGCATTTACAACGACAAGGACGGCCACTTCCTGACCAAGCAGCCGGAGTACGAGACGGTGTGGGCCCACGGTGGCAACTGCGGCATTTGCGACCTGGATGCCATCGCCATGCTGGACTTCCTCGATGACAACTACGGGCTGGACACCATCGAGATGGGCGTCACCCTGGGGGTCGCCATGGAGGCGGGGCTCATCAGATTCGGGGACGCCGAGGGCGCCATCCGGCTCATCAAGGAAGTGGGCCAGGGAACTCCCCTGGGACGGATCCTTGGCAACGGGGCCGCGGTGACGGGCAAGGTATTCGGAGTCGAGCGGGTACCGGTGGTCAAGGGCCAGGGACTCCCGGCTTACGACCCCAGGGCCGTCAAGGGCATCGGGGTGACCTATGCCACGAGCACCATGGGGGCTGACCACACGGCCGGTTATGCCGTGGCCACCAACATCCTCAAGGTGGGCGGCGACGTGGATCCGCTGAAGCCCGGAGGCCAGATCGAGCTCTCCCGAAACCTCCAGATCGCCACGGCGGCGGTGGATTCGACGGGGATGTGCCTTTTCATCGCCTTCGCCCTGCTGGACCAGCCCGACACGTTCCAGGCCCTCCTGGATTTGCTCAATTCGTTCCACGGCCTGAACCTCACGGGGGACGACGTGACCGCGCTCGGCAAGTCCATCCTCAAGACCGAGCGGGACTTCAACGCGCGCGCCGGCTTCACGGCTCAGCACGACCGCCTGCCGATGTTCTTCAAGAACGAGCTTCTGGCGCCCCACAACGTGACTTTCGACGTCAGCGACGAAGACCTGGACCAGGTCTTCAACTGGTAGCAGTCCTGTATCATGAGCTCCGCGGGCGATGGCTCCGCACCACTGCCTTCGCCCGCGGCCTCGATACGGTCCCATGGAGCAATGCCCGGATGCCCCCTCCCATCGTTCTTTACGGCCTGATGTCCTGCGCCCACTGCAAGGAGGTGCGTGAGCTCCTCATGGATCGGCAGGTTCCCTTCGAGTGCATCTTCGTGGACCTCCTCACTGGAGATGAAAGGAGCGAGACCCTCCGCGAGGTCCGGCGCATCAACCCGGAGGTCACTTTTCCCACCGTCGTCATCGGTGACAAGGTGATCGTCGGTTTCAAAAAAGATCTGATTTCGGAGGCCCTTGCCGGTCCGGATGTTCCGCAAGAGCGCTGAGGCCGGCCGGCCGATCGGTTTCTCCGTCGGCCCATCACCTGTCAAGAATCCAACGCCGGTTTCCAGTCAGCCCTCTGACGACCGCCCCTCCTCGGTGCCCCCGCCTGCATCCGCATGAATTCCAACCGTTTATACCTTCAGGCAGACCCGTTTTCCGACAAAAGTAATGAGTTGTCAGCCTCATGGAGGCGTGATATTGAGGAATTTGATCATGATCCCGAATCAGTTGCGGTGATCGCACCACAAAAGAGGGCCTGAAACTTTGCGTCGCGCTGCCGCTCCAGAGCCAGGTCAGACGTTTTCCCTTCAGGTTGCGTTTGAGGACTACACCCTCATTCAGCAGCTCGCGGGGGAGCAGAACAGCCATATCAAGCTCATGGAAAAACAGCTTGGCGTCCGCATTCATCTCCGTGGAAACCAGTTCACGGTCAACGGCGACAGGCCCCAGGTGGAGCTCACCGGAAACCTGCTGAACCAGCTTGCCGAGCTCATCGCCAAAGGGTATCCCCTCTACCAGAGCGACATTCTCTTCGCCATCGGAATCCTCAGTCAAAATATCCACAGGAGTCTCAAGGAAATCTTCCTCGACGAGGTCTTCATCGCCTCGAACAAGCGCATCATCACGCCCAAGAGCGTCCGGCAGAAGGAGTACATCGACGCCATCCGCCGCTACGACATCGCCTTCGGCATCGGGCCGGCGGGAACCGGCAAGACCTATCTCGCCATGGCCATGGCCGTTGCAGCCATGGCCAAGGAGCAGGTGCGCCGCATCGTTCTGGTGCGTCCTGCGGTGGAAGCCGGCGAGAAGCTCGGTTTCCTTCCCGGGGATCTGGCCGAGAAAGTGAACCCGTATTTGCGTCCCCTCTACGATGCGCTCCACGACATGATGGACTACGAAAAGGCATCCAATTTGCTTCAGCGAGGGGCCATCGAGGTGGCGCCTCTGGCATTCATGAGAGGTCGAACCCTGAACGACGCCTTCGTGATCCTGGATGAGGCTCAGAACACCACATCAGAGCAGATGAAGATGTTTCTGACCAGGCTCGGACTGGGATCCAAAGCCGTCATCACGGGCGACATCACTCAGATCGATCTGCCGGAGAACAAGACCTCGGGGCTGGTTGAAGCGATCCGTTTGCTGGAGGGTATCGAGGGAATTCGTTTCGTCTATTTCAGTAACAAGGACGTTGTTCGGCATCGGCTGGTCCAGGAGATTATCCTGGCCTACGAGCAGGCCGAGCACCCGAGAAAGTGACTCACCCCAGATTGGTGACGACCTGACATGGAAAAGGAAAAAGTGGAAGTCGAGAAGTCCCGTCTCAAGGGCCGCAAGCCCCGGGGAATCAGTCTTCTCCTGAACATGCCGCAGATAATCCGGACGGAAAAGGCGGCCATACTCGCGGTCATGAGCCTGGCCCTCGCCTTTCTCCTGACCCCTTCATTTTCGACCGGCGTCCCCACCTTCGAGCTCGGGGACATCGCCGACCGCAACATCAAAGCTCAGCGCGACTTCAGGATCGTGGACGAGCAGGCTACGGCCCGGCTCCGCGAGGAAGCCGTCCGGAGCTCCCCCCTCGTCTTCGTGCTGGACGAGAACGTTCATCAACAGGTGATCCAGCGGCTCGCCACGGCATTCTTCTCCATGAGAGAGCTTCTCCGGGATGGCGACGGAACGGAGGCGCCGGTCGGTTCTCCGGCCTCTCCCAGTCATGCCGCCACCACCGGCGATGACGATGACCTCGCACGGGAGGTTCCCGAGCTCCTCAGGCAGCTGCAGGATCGAAAGAGGACCTTCGCTCAGCCCCTCGGCATCCAGGTGCCGGAAGAAGTGCTCTCCGACCTCTCGGAGCGTAGTTTCAGCGTGGAGATCCAGGACAAGATCGTCCAGCTCATCAGGCCGATCTTCGAGCGCGGGGTGGCTCCGACCCGGCACAACCATCTCGGTGACACGCGCCACCAGAATATCCTGATCCGCAGAACCTCTGATCAATCTTCCGGTAGCACGGCCGGGCATTCTCACCTCGACATCGAGGAGGCTCGAAAACTGGCTGTCGCCCAGGCCTTTGAAGTGGGGTCCGACACCAGGGAGATCAGGGCCCTTGCCTTTCTTGCCTCTCAACTGCTTCAGCCCAATCTCGTCTTCTCACTGGATGAAACCGAGCGGCTTCGCCAGGAAGCGCTTGCAGCCGTCAAGCCCGTCAGGATTCAGGTCCTGAAGAATGAAATGCTGGTCCGGGAGGGGCAAAGAATTGATCGAGAGGAGCTGCTCAGGCTCAAGGCCAACAGCGAGGGACACGCCAATCGCCGGATCTTTTTGGTTTTCGCGACCATGTTTGCGTTTTGCATGATCTGTACATGGGTCGTCATTCAAGTCTCCAGGGAGCACCTGCCCGGCTTCCGGATGGAAGTCCAGGACATGCTGTTCCTGGCCATTCTGGTGGTCTTCCTCATGACCATCGCCCGTTCGGGCATGTGGATGGCGGACATTGTGGGAGACAACACGGCCGCCATGTCGGGGAAATGCCTCGTTTACGCGGTGCCTCTCACGGCCGGGGCCATGTTGGTGAGCATTTTCTTCGGGGTGACGGTATCTCTTATTTTTTCGCTGCTGACCACAACCTTCGCCGGCATCCTTTTCGGGAGAGACTTTGTTCTCTTTTTCTACTTTCTCATCGGCTCCCTCGTGGCCGCCCATGCCGTGACGCCGTGCCGCAACCGGATGATTCCCATCCGGGCGGGTCTGCTGGTGGGCTGCACCAACGTCGTGCTCATCATTTTGAGCGCCCTGCTCAATGAGCAGCTCGTGTTTTTCAGGGTGGTCCTCAATACGTTCTTCGGCTTTTGCGGCGGCGTGTTTGCCGGGGTTCTGGTCATCGGCCTCATTCCCCTCATCGAGATGGCCTTTTCCTACACGACGGACACCAAGCTCCTCGAGCTGGCCACCATGGACCAGCCCCTGCTCCAGGAGCTCATGGTGCAGGCGCCCGGAACCTACCATCACAGCATCATCGTGGGAAACATGGTGGAGGCGGCGGCCAAATCCATTGGAGCCAATGCGCTTCTCGCCAAAGTGGCCGCTTATTACCACGACATCGGCAAGACCAAGAAGCCGCTCTATTTCATCGAGAACCAGTTCGAGTGCGAAAACCGGCACGAGAAGCTGGCCCCTTCCATGAGCAGCCTCATCCTCATTTCCCATGTGAAGGACGGGATCGAGCTGGCCCGACAGCATCGGCTGGGACGTCGGATCACCGACATCATCACCCAGCACCACGGGAAGAGCTTCATCTCGTTTTTTTACAACAAGGCCGTCGAAGCCCGGGAAAAAGCCAGGAATACCAGGGGAACGGACCTGCCTCCCATCAACATGGATGACTACCGGTACCCCGGTCCCAAACCCCAGACCAGGGAGGCGGGGCTGGTCATGCTTGCCGACGTGGTAGAAGCGGCATGCCGCTCGCTCACGGACCCGACGCCGGCGCGGATTCAGGGAATGGTGAACCGGCTGATCAACAACATATTCATCGACGGACAACTGGACGAGTGCGAGCTCACTCTGAAGGATCTCCATTCCATTGCGAAGCATTTCAACCAGATTCTTGCCACGGTTCATCACAAGCGCATCGAGTACCCCGCCGCGGGCAGCTCCGACGCAAAAGGAAAGACGGATGCCGCTGATCCGAATCACCGTGAAGCAAAATCAGATCGAGATGGACCCTGTTCCAATCGAGAAGGCGGCCGCAAAGATCTTAAGCGTCTTGGGATACACTGACAGCGAGCTTTCCATCCTGGTGGTGGATGACGAAGAGATGCGGCGCATCAACAGGGAGTACCGCGACGTGGACGCCTCGACGGACGTCCTTTCCTTTCCCATGCACGAGGGAGAATTCGGGGATGTTGCGCCCGAGCTGCTGGGCGACGTGGTGATTTCGGCTCCCATGGCCGCGTTCATGGCCGGGGAGCATGGATGCCCCCTTTCATCGGTTCTGGACCTGCTCCTCGTCCACGGCGTTCTCCACCTGGGAGGTTACGATCACGAGAGGAGCCCCGGGGAGGCCACCAGGATGCTCAATAAGACGGTGGAGCTCCTGGCGGAGCTTGGCCACCCCGCCGAGAGCTTCAGCTGGTACTTTCAGGATGCCGACTGAGCCCGTGGATTGTGGTTTTTCCAGGGTGAAGCAGTCCTCAATGCTTTCCCCGCTCGCTGATCAACTCGACTCGGCGCCGGTTCATGGTCCTTCGCTTGTACATGTTGATGAAGGTCCTCAACTGCAGGCACAACACCAGGGCCCCGAGGACCCCCATGACCGACGCAAGGCCGACGTTGGTCGTCCAGCCATTGGACCCGAGGTAAACGAACAGGGGCGCGGCCACAATCCAGAGGCCCACCAGGAAGTTTATCATCCTGGAGTCGAAAGCCCTGGTCATCTCGCTGATCTCCGCATCCACCCGCCCGTTTCTCTCTTCAATGATGCCATCGTCCCGGGCCATTCGGGCCTGACATTCCGCACTCGAGCAGTAAAGATCCTCCAATCCCTCGGAAAGACAATCCGCACAGAATGGCTTGCCGCACGAATGGCACGTCCCGACAGCATTGACCCCCTCGTGTCGATCACAGGTATCTTTCATCCCCGCTTTCCCTTCATCAGATCCGGATTGAATTTGAATGAGCACCCCGCACAATATGGCACAAAGGAGCCAGGTTCGGCAACCGCGCCGGCCATTCGTCCCCGGCGGTGAAGTTCGTGTGGGCTGTTGAAGTTCGTTGCCAGGCGGGAATGACAGGGATATGTTGGGTTCGATGACACGGGAATCCCTCAGTTGAATCGACGTTCTCTCAAGGGCACGGCCATGACCGAACGGATCCAGGCGCATACCCTTCCCCCGAAGGAGAAGGCGACTCTTCTCGATAGACTCTCGAGAGTGCTGGAGAGCCGCTCGGAGATTATTTTCGCCTACGCCCACGGGTCATTTCTGGAGGATGGTCCCTTCAGAGATCTTGACGTGGCGGTCTACCTGGAGCCGACCGGTCTGCCACCGTCCCGTTTTCATTATGAAGATCGTCTCGCCCAGGAGATGCTGAGCCAACTGACCCTCACCTTCCCTCTCGACGTGAGGATTTTGAACGATAGCAGCATAGCTTTTCAATACCGTGTATTCCGCGGGTGCCTGCTCGTCGACCGGGACCGGGACGCGCGCCTGGAAAGGCTTGCCTACGCGGTGGCCCGCTATCTCGACTTGAAGCCCATTCTCGAGCATCACACCAGGGAGGCCTTCGGCGATGACCATCGACCCTGAGCGGACCCGCTCGAAGCTGGACGACATCTCCCGATCCATCGGCCGTCTCAGACGCTTTCAGACCATGGAGCGGACGGCCTTTCTGGCGGACGAGGACAGTCAGGACATTGCCCGATCCCGGCTCCTCACCGCCATCGAGGCTGCGCTCAATATCTGCTATCACGTCACTGCCAGGAAACTGCGGCGTGTCCCCGAGGAATACGCCCAGTGTTTCGTTTTGCTCGGTGAGTCCGGTCTGCTCCCTGCCGATCTGGCCGAGAGGCTTGCCGCAATGGCGCGGTTCCGTAATCGCCTGGTGCACTTATATTGGGATGTGGACTTCGGGCAGGTTTATGACATCATCGCTCGGGACCTGGGAGACCTGCAGGCTTTCTCTCAGGCGGCGGCGTCCTGGCTGTGAGATTCAAGCCCTTTGGAACGGCTTACAACATAAAGTGAAGATTCTCGAGAAACATGCGGACACGGATTGCCTCCATTGAAAACACCATCAGCCAGGATCCGGCTCACCGGAATATTCTTCCCCTCGTGAAGCGCGATCACCTGAGGCTGGCCGCCATGAGCCTCCTCAGGGCGGAGCGGGTGCTCATCGTCACGGGTTTTCCCATCAAGAAGGCCGGAGCCGGCGAAACCGACGGCCCCCCGGGAGCGTACGCCCTGGGCTGTGCCCTCGAGAAGCTCGGGATCCCCGTGGCTTATGTGACCGACAGCCTCAACGAGCCGCTGCTCCAGGCTGTGGGAGCCACGCCGCTCCTGACGTGGACTCCGGACCTGCTGACCCGGGGGGCGTATTCACACCTGGTAGCGGTGGAGCGCCCCGGCAGGGCCAGGGATGGACGGTACTACAACATGCTGGGCGAGGACATCACTCCTCTCGTCTCCCCCCTCGATCAATTGTTCCTGCAGGCCGAGGAGCTCGGGATCGTCACCATCGGCATCGGGGACGGGGGCAACGAGGTGGGGATGGGAAAGGTTTTCGTGGGCGTCTCCAAGTCCATCACCCACGGAAGGCGCATCGCCTCAACGGTTTTGACGGATTACGTCATCGTGGCCGGCGTCTCCAACTGGGGGGCTTATGGACTGGTCGGCGCCATGTCGGTGGTGGCCGGCCGCGATCTCCTGCCCACACCCGAGGAGTTTGCCCTGTCCGTGATCTCGGCCGTCCGGGCGGGCGCCGTGGACGGGGTGAGCGGCCTGCGGGAGCCGAGTGTCGATGGACTGCCGCTCAGCCGGAGCCTGGCCGTTCTCCAGGAGATCCGCTGGCAGCTGCGTCCATCGCCCCTCGACCAGGTGTGGGACCTGTCGGCAGCGGTCCTCGGGGTTGGCGAAAGCGGTCGGGCGGCCGCACGCATGCTCCTGCGGCACGGAGCCTGCGTGCGGCTCTCCGATTCCGCCCGGGTGGAGCTACCCCCCGATCTTTCCGCCCTTCCACAGCAATTCGGCGCTCACACCCTGGAGTTTTTCGAGGATGTTGGCATGGTGGTCAAGAGCCCTGGAATCCCCTCGGACATGCCGCTGGTCCTGTCGATTCGTGAAAAGGGGATTCCGGTCCTGAGCGAGGTTGAGGTGGCCTACCAGCTCGAGCACCCCAGCCTGGTGGCGGTTACGGGAAGCTTCGGGAAGCGCGACACCGTCGAGAATATCGGGCTCCTGGCGAACAGGTGCGGACTTCACGTCCCGGTGGGCGGCAACAAGGGGCTGCCCCTTTCGGCCCTGCTCATCGAATCCCCCGGCCGCTGGGTGGCGCTTTCCCTGTCCAGCTTCCAACTGGAGCACATCGTCCATTTCCGGCCCCGCATCGCGGCCATCCTGAACGTTCGGGAGGAGCACCTGGACCGTCACGGAGACCTGGTGGAGACAGCCCGCATAAAAAGCCGTATTTTCATGAACCAGGGGCCCGCCGACACCCTCATTCTGAACCGGGACGACCCCCTGGTTTCGCGGCTGGCGGAAAAGCACTGGGGGGAGACCATCCACGTGTCGTTGAGAGGGCCGGTGGAGCGCGGCGCATGGCTTGAAAACGGCCGTATCAAGGTCTCCCTCGAAAATGGTACCGTGGATCTCGGAGGCCCCCGAGGTCCCTATCCGCTCAACGAGCTGGTGGCCGCCCTGGCCGTCCTGCTCATGGGAGGCGACCCCGGGCTTCTGGTTCTTAATTCCTAGTTTCCGGCTCCTGGTTTCGAGTTTCTGGCTTCCGATCTCCGATCTCCGTTTTCCGAATCTCGCGAGGTTCTTGCCTTGGGCTCGGGGATCAATAGTGTTAAGATGATGCGGAAATATCATCGAGCCCATGGAGATGAGCTGAAGAGAGGATCGCGTGACAGAGCCAACGGCCATGGAACCGATGGATTCTTCCCGGAAGATGGGGAATGCATCGGCTTCGGAAGAAGAGAGAAAGTCTTTTGAAATCGACATCTTTCGAGCCTGGTGCAAGGCGTGCGGGATTTGTGCGGCCTTCTGCCCGCGGGAGTGTCTGGCTCTCGACGACGAGGGGGCTCCTGTTGTTGTGGATGCCGACCGATGCACCGGGTGCGGCTGGTGTGAGCTCCATTGCCCCGATTTCGCCATAAGCGTGCGTCGGAAAAAGCCCCAAAGCCGCCAGGAGACTGACTGAAACACTTGAAACTGGAGATGAACCCTTGGCGCCAGCAAGGACCCGAGGGCGTCCCCTGCTGCTGCAGGGCAACGAAGCCATGGTGGAAGGGGCTCTGGCCGCCGGATGCCGTTTTTTCGCCGGCTACCCCATCACTCCGGCCACGGAGATCAGTGAAGTCATGTCTTCCCGCCTCCCGGCCCTGGGGGGTACCTTCATCCAGATGGAGGATGAAATCGCCAGCCTCGGGGCGGTCATCGGGGCATCCCTGGCCGGAGTGAAGTCCATGACGGCCACCAGCGGGCCGGGGTTCTCGCTCATGCAGGAGAACCTGGGTTTTGCATGCATCGCCGAAGTCCCCTGCGTCATTGCCAATGTCATGCGCGGGGGCCCCAGCACCGGGCTTCCCACCCATGTCAGCCAGGGAGACGTGATGCAGGCCCGCTGGGGAACCCACGGCGACCATCCCATCATCGTGCTGGCGGTCTCGACGACTGAAGACTGTTTCTGGCTGACCCTGAAGGCCTTCAACCTTTCCGAGAAGTACAGGACCCCGGTCATCATCCTGTCCGACGAGGTGGTGGCTCACACCCGCGAGAAGTTCGTCCTTCCGCACCCGGCGGAGATCGAAATCATCGACCGCATCCGCCCCACCATGCCCCCCGACTGGTACATCCCGTACGAGGACAACAGCCGCGGGGTGCCTCCCATGGGGATCTTCGGGGACGGCTACCGGTATCACGTGACGGGCCTGGTCCATGATGTCCGCGGATTCCCGACGCAGCGCGCCGACGAAATCGTACCGTTCATGAATCGCCTGTTCCGCAAGATCAACCAGCACTTCTTCGACATCCAGATGGTGCAGGAGGAATTCACCGAGGATGCCGAGAAGCTGGTCATCGCTTACGGCTCCGTGGCTCGCTCGGCGCGGCGGGCCGTGCGCGAAGCCCGCCAGCGCGGAGACCGGTGCGGCCTGGTGCAGCTCATCACGCTCTGGCCCTTCCCGCGCCAGATGGTGGAGCCGCTTGTTCGCAACGTGAAGGCGGTCCTGGTGCCGGAGTTGAACATGGGCCAGATGTCCCGCGAGGTGAAGCGCGTCAATCAGGGCGCAGCGCGCATCGAGACCCTGAATCGGTTGGACGGGAGCCTCATCACCCCAGGCGAGATCCTGGCGCGAATCCTCAAACTGTGACGAGGGAAAGGGGTTCGCCGGCCCAAAGCCGCCAAACGCCGAGAAAACCCTGGTTACATCATACTGGAACTCAGGCACTCGAAACCAGAGACCAGGAACTTGAGACTTGAAACTTGAAACTTGAAAC
>JALOOX010000087.1 GCA_025454175.1 Syntrophobacteraceae bacterium
AAAACCCATGACCCTGGAATCCCCAAGGCCCGCAGCCGTGGGCTCATCCCCCGGCTTGATGGCCTCCTGGGGCGGAGCGACAGGGACGGCCCCCTCGCCGGCAACCCGATCATCCATCCCCATTCGCATCAGATCGTGGATCGTCTTCAGGCGGCCGGCTTCCTCCAGGTCGCCATGATGAGTACGGATCTCCCCCAAAACCCTGTACACGACCGCGCAGCGGACCAGCTCAGTCCTCACCAGCTCGAGGGCTCTTTCTGCCTGCTCCGCGGCCCCGTACTCCCAGAGCGCCCAGCCGAGCAAGGCGTGGCCGCGCATATGCCCTGGATGGTAGCGGAGTCCATCCCGCAAGGTCTGAACGGCCTCCTGCCAGCGCCCCTCGGCGCAAAGCTCCTCCGCCAGCTCGGCAAAGAAGGCCGAGGAAGGGTCTTCCCTGAGCACCTCCCTGTACCAGTCCAGCCGGTCCATGACATAATCGCGGGCGGTCTCGGATAGGGGCTCCCGCATCGGTGAGGCGTACCCGGCCGTGGAGCCCTCGTCGTGCGAGCTTTGGGATACCAACGGAAAGGAAAGGATTTCATTCAGACTCGCATCGAAATCCGGCCCGGGGGATTCCCGCCGCATCTTTTCCAACAGAGCACCCATGGCATGATCGAGGCTCGCCGCGCCCTGCCCATCCCATCCTGGACGGGCGCATCCCTCGAGACACCCCGTCAACCGCTCCGCCAAGCGGGAAAGCGCCATGAAGCCCGCCTCGGAGCTCTGGTGACCAAGCTCCACCAGCAGGGACCCGCTTCCATCAACACTCCGCGATCTCAGCTTCTCCAGGGCCCCTTCGAGGATCCCGATGAGTGGACCCCAAGTCTTTTGCGCTCCACCAGGAGGCATCGTCCTCTCCATCTAACGTCTTGAAATGTCAATCCATCCTCAAATGCCCGGATTAAAGAGCACCCAAGCGGTATGGTCAAGGGGAAATCCTCCCCGTGAGACCGGACTGATGAGCAGAAAGATACTTTTTGGAATAGACTTCGTCCGCACAACGGATAGTATGCCCCCCGTACATGGCATGCCTCATGCCTGTCCATGGAAAAGATCCTTCCCACGGCCTGGATCCGTCTCAAGAACATATGCTGGAGTGCGTGCATGACGCTTCGGAAACGTTTGCTGACGCTTTTGATATCCACGACGGTGATCTCTCTGAGCGTGATGGGCTTGCTTTACCTGCGGTTTCTGGAAATCTCGCTGCGGGACTCCATCTCATCCGGCCTGGAGACCATTGCCAGCACCAGCGCAGAGGTCATCTCCAGATTTATAGACCAGTCCCTGGGCACCGTCCAGCTCATGTCCTCGACTCTTCCCCTGAAGGACGTGGAGCAGCGCAACGCTCCAGCCATCGAAGCCCAGATGAGGAAGTTGATGGAAATGCACTCCGACTTCGCCAACGGCATGTTCCTGCTGGACGCCAACGGATCTCTCTGGGCGGACTTTCCGCCCCATCCGGGCATTCGGGGAAGCTCCTTTGCATTTCGAGAGTATTACCAGAGAACGGTTCAGGAGAAGCGGGGGGTGGTCAGCACACCCTACCGGTCCCGCAGGACGGGGGAGCCGGTCATCACCTTGACTTCCCCCGTATTCAACAACTCGGGAGAGCTCGTCGCCATCCTGGGATGCTCCATCAAGCTGCTCCAATCGAGCGCCCTGGGGGGGGTCCAGAAGACCAGAATCGGCCAGACCGGCTTTGTCCAGGTCCAAACCCGGTCCAACCTGGTCCTCCTCCATCCGGAAAGCGAGCGCATACTTCGGGGGATCGATCGCGGCGAAGTACCGGGCGCGGGCGCCGACGGCTCCTTCATCGTGGCGACCAGGATCATCCCCGCGGTGGACTGGCTCGTTTCCGCCCGGCAATCCACCGCGGAAGCCTTTGCACCCATTGAAACCGCCCGGAGGCGCATCTTCTGGGGCATCCTGTGCTGCCTGGGCCTGGCCACTCTCATCGGCTCCACGGCGATTCGTCGCATCACCCACCCCATGACGCAGCTTCGGGATGCAGCCAAGCAGCTCACGGCGGGAATGGGCAGCGACATCGATTACAAGTTCCGGCTGGAAGCCAGCCTCAGCAGTCAACTGAACCAGATTCCGGGCGGCGACGAGGTTGGCGACCTGGCCAGGGCCTTCAGGGAAATGTATGGCAAGCTGGACAACACCCTGGCCTTCCTCGTGGGTGCCGCCAGGGCATGGGAGCGTACCTTCGACTCGGTTCCCGATGCCATATGCATCCTGGACCGGGAAAACCGGATCCTCCGCTTGAACCGCTTCGCAGCAGGCCTCATGGGCGTGAACGGGGAATCCGTCATTGGACGGGACTGCAGGGACTTCGAAGCTTCGGGCCATCCCTTTCCCTTCGTGTGCTGGGAGGCCTCGGCAGGCTGGGAGGAGAGAGCCTCCACCAGGGAGATCGTCGATATCGTCAGCGGCAGGGTTTTCGAGGTGACGGGCACCCCGCTCATGGACGAAGAGGGTCGGATCATCGGCTCCGTCATGGTCAGCCGGGACATCACCGAGCGCAACCTTTCCGAGCAGGCCCTGAGGGAGAGCGAGGAGCGGTTCCGCGCCATCACAACGACGGCCGCCAACGCCATCATTCTGATGAACGACAGGGGTGAGATATCCTACTGGAATCCCGCCGCGGAGAAGATGTTCGGCTATTCCAGCCATGAAGTGATGGGACAGGTGCTGCACAAAATCATCGCGCCTTCCCACTACCACGAAGCCGTTGAAATGGGCCTGGAAAACTTCAAGACGACCGGTAAAGGCTCGTTCATGGGCGTGACCATCGAGCTCACGGCTGTGAGGAAGGATGGCGCGCATTTCCCTGTGGAGCTATCCACCTCCGCCATCAACCTCAAAGACTCGTGGCACGCCATGGGCATCATCAGGGACATCTCCGAGCGGAAGCTTGCCGCCGCGGAGCATGAGCGCATGGAGGCCCAGCTCAGGCAAGCTCAGAAGATGGAAGCCATCGGCACCCTCGCCGGAGGCGTAGCCCACGATTTCAACAACATTCTCGCGGCCATCATCGGTTATACCGAGCTCGCCCTCCATGAAGTCGAGAGCACCTCGAAGCTGCATCGTCAACTGAACAAGGTCCTTCAGGCGGGATTCCGGGCCAAGGACCTCGTGAACCAGATCCTCACCTTCAGCCGCAAGCGGGAGCAGGAGAGAAAGCATGTCCAGATTGCCCCCATTCTGAAGGAAACCTTGAAGTTTCTCAGGGCCTCGCTCCCCACGACCGTCGACATCCGTCAGGAGATCCTCGATCCCCTGGCCATGATCCATGCGGACCCCATCCAGATCCATCAGGTGGTCATGAACCTTTGTACCAACGCGGCTTACGCCATGCGCGAGAACGGTGGGATCCTCGAGGTCACGCTGTCCAGGCTGACCGTCGGGACCGGATCCGAGGGAGGGGCCCCCGACCTGAAGCCGGGCCCATACATCCGTCTGACAGTCCGGGACACGGGACACGGCATGACGCCGGAGATCATGGAGCGCGTTTTCGATCCCTTCTTCACGACAAAGGGAAAGGGAGAAGGGACCGGACTGGGACTCTCGGTAGTCTACGGCATCATCAAGAGCCTCGATGGTGGGATCAAGGCTTCGAGCAAGCCCGGAGAAGGGACGACGTTCGAGATCTATCTGCCGCGAGTGGAATCCGAATGCGTCATCGAGACCGAGATAGCCGAGCGCATCCCGACGGGTCACGAAAGGATTCTTCTGGTCGATGACGAGGAGACCCTGGTGGAAATGGCTCAGGCCCTGCTCGAGAATCTCGGGTACCAGGTCACGGGGGTCTCGGACAGCGTCAGGGCGCTGGAGCTTTTCAGCCAGAGCCCCGAAGGATACGACCTCATCATCACCGACCAGACGATGCCCGCCATGACAGGCTGCACCTTTGCCCGGGAAGTCAAGAAGCACAGGGAGGACATTCCCATCATCCTCTGCACCGGCCTCATGGAGGCCGTTTCCGAGCAGCAGGCTCGTCAGACGGGAATCCTCGCCTTTCTCATGAAGCCCTACGTGGTGGGAGAGCTGTCGAGAACCGTGCGCAAGATCCTGGATTCCCAGGCGGAGAAAGGATTCCATCAGGCTTCGTGACGACCCGGCCGCGTCGACCTTCACCCCCTGGGGCATACAGGGCTCTCCAGCGCACATCAAAATCCAGGTTTGTGCCAAAACCACCTCATACCCGCCGGAGTATCTTCCGATAGATCAGGTGTCTTGGGGGGATCGAGCGGTCACGGTCCCCGGGGACGCACTCCCGCATTCAGCGTCAACCTTGGGTCCAAAACCATCGTGATCACCCTGGGGGCCCCGGCTCCGCTCGCCATCCGGGCAAGGCCTCCCCTGATTTGAGCGAATTCATGGTCATGCGGAAAGAAGAGACGGCACCACAAATCCTGGTGGTCGATGACGAGCGTTCCAATCTGCGATTGCTGAAGGCGTACCTGAAACCTGAAGGCTATGCTCTCGTCGAGGCGTTGTCGGGCCTGGAAGCGCTGGAGAAATCGGCTCTGGGACCGGATCTCATCCTCCTCGACGTACTGATGCCCGAGATGGATGGCCTGGAGACCTGTAGGCGTTTGAAGGAAATGGAGGCCACTCGAGAAATACCCGTTATCTTCCTGTCGGCCCTCCAGGACTCGAGAACCAGGGTCGCCGGGCTTTCATTGGGAGCGGTGGACTACATCAACAAGCCCTTCGACGGCGCCGAGCTCAGAGCCAGGGTCAGAGCCCAGATCGCCCTCAGACAGCAGGAGCGTCAGCTGAGCCAGTATGCAAAGCATCTCGAGCAGATGGTCGAGGAGCGCACCAGCCAGTTGATTCACGCCGACCGTCTGGCCACCATCGGAACCCTTGCGGCCGCCGTGCTGCATGAGATCAGCAGTCCTCTCACCTTCATCGGTGGAAACATCGAGCTGCTGGCAAGCTTCTGGGAATCCGCCAGGCCCGCGCTGGAAGAGCATTGTCGTCACTGCGGCCCCAATCCTCTCCTGGCTGCCCGCCTGTCCAGGACCGAGGGCTATCTGATGGGGGCTCAGCAGGGGAGCGCGAGGATCCGGGAGATCATGGAGGGTCTCAGGGCCTACACTCGACGGGACGACTCGCTTATGGAAAGGCGCCCGATCATCGAGCCCATCAGAGAGTCTCTGAGGCTACTCCGCCAGAGGCTTAAGCGGAGCATCCAGGTAGAGCTGGAGGTGGACCCCGTCATCCAGATCTCCTGCAGCCCCCGGAAGATCACTCAGGTCTTCGTGAACCTCATCAGCAACGCGGTGGACGCCATGCATGGCGGTCCAGGAAAAATCCGCATCCAGTCTCACAGAATGAGCGGCTCGGTGGAGATCCGGCTGACGGACAGCGGACCGGGTGTCCCCGCCGAAGCCAAGTCATCCATCTTCGATCCCTTCTTCACCACCAAGCCACCCGAGGAAGGCACCGGCCTCGGCCTTTTCATCTCGCGCCAGATCATCGAGGATCACCGGGGATCCCTGACCCTGGCGGAGCCGGGCGCTAGCGGCGCCGAGCTCATCGTCTCGCTGCCCTGGAGTCCCCCAGACCCCGAGGAGGTCTCACCGGGGGGCGCCTTCGACTCGTCATTGCCTCAACGGGAAGGGCAAAGCCAGTGACTATCCGCCATAAATCGGCACTGCTTCTGGCCGTCACCATGACGGGCCTCTGTGCGGCTCTCTTTATGGCCTCGCGTCATGAAATGAGAACCGCGCTGCACCGGGAGCAATCCCGCTCCAGTCGCCACCGGCTGGAGATCGCAGCCCATCGCCTCGCCCGCGAGCTCCGGATCTTCTCGGAGCAGTCCGACCGTTGGGTCCGCTCCCGAGCGTGGTGGGGCCAGCCTCCCCCCACGGAGGTCTCGGATATTCGTCAAGGCCTCATCCGTGAGTCACCCGGGCCATACCCGTTTGACCTCATGCTCCGGGTGCGGGACGCCAATGGGATGGATTTCATCGAGCCTTTCCAGACGCGGCCGGACGGACGGTTCGAGCCGTCTCCGAATCTTCGAGACGATGTGGAGCGTTTCTCCCTGCGGCTGGCCGCCGTCGGACCGACGGAGGGCGCGGCAAAATTCACGGGATTCCTGGCCCTGGGTGACCGCCTGCTCATGCTGGCCGCCGTCCGCGGCCATCCGGCTTCGGAGCGCCGGGCACCCGGGGAGACCGTCATCATGGTCAGGGTGCTCAAAAGCGAAGACCTGGCCCAAATCCTCGATGCGGCGGAAATGGAGCTCCGCATCCTCCCCGTCAGCACCTCGACCGCCGAGACAGAAAGCCGGGTAGGCGCTGAACCACCCGCCATGCCGACCGAGGCTGACTTCAGCATCCAGGAAACACCCGAGGGAGCTTCCGTGCTCCTCCTCGACCCCCTGGGCAGAGGGACGGCCAGCCTTCAGATCACCAATCCCCCCCTGCGGTCGGGCGTGCACGGAGGGTGGCCAGGGCACGGGGCGGCCTTCATTGCCGTTGGCCTGCTATTCACCCTCGGCGGCCTGCTCTTCCTCGACCGGACGATCTCTGCTCCCATCGGGCGCCTGGTCCGGACGATCCAGGAGAGCGTCGGAGAAGATGCGGAGGCGACGGCCTCCCGCTGGAGTCCCGGGAGGGGCTGCGGCGAGCTGGGTGATGCCGTTTCCCGACTTTACGAAATCATGGACCGCTGTCTGCAGACTCGACGGGAATCCGTGACGCGCTTCCAGTCCCTACTCGACAACACCCCGTTGCTGGCGATCCAGGAAATGAGCAAGAACGGAGCTCTCAAGAGCTGGAACGGCGCATCCGCCAGGCTGTATGGCCTGTCCCCCTCCGAGGCACTGGGCTGCCGCCTTCCGGATCTCCTCCTCGACCACGAAAGCGCCCAGACCTTCATAACGGAGCTTGCGGAGGTTTGGGCCACCGGCCAGGCTGCCTCGCCCCGCGAATGGCGCGTCAAAGCGGGAGATCGTCCCGCGCAGTGGGTCTACGCTTCCCTTTTTCCCATATTGAAGGACGGCGAGGTATCCGAGGTTTACGGCATGCAGGTGGACATCACCGACCGGAAGGCGGCCGAGGAGAAGATAGGTCTCGCCAACGAGGAGCTCCAGGGCATGAACGAGCAGCTCGAGCTCACCATCCGGCACGCCCAGCGCCTCGCCATGGAAGCCCAAATCGCCAATGTGGCCAAGAGCGAGTTCCTGGCCCGCATGAGCCATGAAATCCGAACTCCCATGAACGGCATCATCGGATTCACCGATATGCTCCTCATGTCCTCCCTGGATGATGAGCAGATCGATTATGCCCAGATCATCAAAAAGAGTGGCGAGACCCTCCTCACCCTCATCGACGAGATCCTCGACTTCTCCAAGATCGAGGCGGGCCAGATGGAGCTGGAGTCCGTGGACTTCGACCTGGAAATGATCGCCTACGATGTCTGTGACCTCATACGGCCCAGGATCAACGGCAAGCCCATCGAGATGCTCTGCCGCGTATCCGATGGGCTGCCGTCGGGGGTGATGGGAGACCCGTCCCGCTTTCGACAGGTCCTGGTCAATCTGATGGGGAATGCCGCGAAGTTCACCGATCAGGGCGAGATCGAGCTGAGCCTGAGCCAGGAAGACGACGACGGGCAGCGGGTTCTCATTCATACCACCGTTCGCGACACGGGGATCGGGATCGCCCAGGAGAAGCAGGGGAGCATCTTCGAAGCCTTCCAGCAGTCGGGAAGCTTCATCACGAGGAAGTACGGCGGAACCGGCCTGGGTCTTGCCATCTGCCGCCAGCTCGCCCACCTCATGGATGGCAATGTCTGGGTCGAGAGTCATCCGGGCAGGGGCGCCACCTTCCACTTCACCGCATGGCTGGGAAAAGGAGTCGAAACGCCGAGAACCGCTGCCAGGCCCATCTCCCTGGAAGGGAGAAGATTCCTTGTGGTCGATGACAACCGGCTGAACCTCGACATCATGGAGCACCTGCTGGCACGCCACGGCGTGGAGGTCCAAACCCTTTTGGAAGGACAGGCAGCGGCCGGCCTGCTGGCGTCGGCTCATGGGGAGGGAAAGCCCTTCGATCTTTGCATCCTCGACATTCAAATGCCCGATATGAGCGGATTCGAAGTCGCTCGGGCCATTCGCCTTCAGCCGGGATCCATTGGCCAGATTCCCCTCCTGGCTTTTTCATCGTCCACCAGTCAGAACAGCAGCCATTTTCACCAGGCGGGGTTCAACGGCTTCCTGCCCAAGCCGGCCAGACCCGAAAAGCTGGTGGAGATGCTCTCCCGCATCCTCGGGAGTCAGCAGGGGGTCATGGAGGAAGAATCCAATGGAAACGGAGGTCCTCGATCCTCGGGGGAAGAAATTAAGAAATCGGTACGCATATTGCTTGTCGAAGATAACCCCGCCAATCAGAAACTGGCTCAGCTCATTCTGACCAAGGCAGGGTATCAGGTGGAGGCGGCGGGCAACGGTCGGGAAGCCGTCGAGAAGTTCTGCTCCTCGCCCGACGGCTACGATATGATCCTCATGGACGTCCAGATGCCGGTGATGGATGGACTTCGAGCGACCCGCACCATCCGAAAGCGGGGGTTCGAGGACATCCCCATCGTGGCCATGACGGCCAATGCCATGAGGGGCGATCGCGAGAAATGCATGGAATCCGGAATGAACGATTACATCGCCAAACCGGTTCGCAGGGAAAACGTATACGAAATGATCAGGAAATGGGTCACCCATGGAGTGGAGATTCTGACATGAACTTCAGCGAAATGGCGGAAAACGTCGGACTATCGGTCGATGAGTTCGTTGAGATCGCTCATGGCTTCATCGAAGCAACACATTCGGACCTGCTGCAGCTCAGGGCGGCCATCCGGGCCAGCCTGCCCGAGCAGATCAGCGCAACGGCTCATTCCATCAAAGGGGCGGCCCTGACTTTCGGGTTCGAGCAGATGCACGAAGCGGCCTTGACGGTAGAAAGACAGGCGAGGGAGAACACCCTGGACTCCATGCCGGAGGCCGTCGACCGCATCGAGACAGAGCTGGGCGCCATTGCCGAGGCGCTCCAGCACATCAGGGAGATCGCTGTCTAGAAGGTCGTCCCAACACCGTCGTTTCGACCGATGGCGCGAGACCCTGGCCTTCGTAGCCGCCGGGCTCTCAAGAGCTTCACCTTTCGTGACACTCCGCTGGGAATGACCAGCGGCTCCCTCGGGCTGTCTCATGGTCGGCAGCTGGGTGAGACTTCCTGAACACCATTCGAGAGCAAGAGGGCAGGTCCATGCAGAAGAAAATCCTGGTCGTCGATAATCATCCCATGATCGTTAGCTTCATGGCCAACCTGCTGGCCGAGGCGGGACACCAGGTCGTCACGGCTGTGGACGGGCTCTCGGCTCTGGATGTCCTCAAGAGCTACACTCCCGATGTCATCTTCATCGATCTCATCATGCCCAATATCAGCGGCGACAAACTGTGCCGAATCATCCGGAAGACGCCCGAGCTCGATGACGTCTACATCATCATCCTCTCGGCCATCGCCGCGGATCAAAACCTCGATTTCAGGGAGATCGGAGCCGATGCCTGCATTGCCAAGGGCCCCATGAATCATTTGGCGGCCAATGTCATCAAGGCTCTGGAGCTGGTCGACCGCTCCACGGCTTCCCGTCCCGTTGACGTCACCTACGGCCTGGAAGTGGTGCACCCAAGGGAGATCACCAAGGAGCTCCTTGCGGTGAAGCGTCATTTCGAGCTGGTGCTCGGAAGCATGGCCGAAGGTATCGTGGAGGTGACATCCAAGGGCCGCATCGTTTACGCCAACCCCGTGGCGGTCTCACTGGTGGGGACCTCGGAGGAGAAGCTCCTTGCATCCTCGCTGGAAGAGATCTTCGAAGGCGCGGATCGAGAGACGATCAGGGAGATACTGAAATCCCAGGAGCCATTTTCCAGCAACGGACACGACAGCTCGACATTCAGCATCAACGGCAGACAGGTGCATCTCAAGGCTTTGCCGGTCACGGGCGACACCATCACCTTCATCATCATTTTGAACGACATCACCGAGCAGCGAAAGATCGAGATTCAGCTTCAGCAGGCACAGAAGCTCGAGGCCGTGGGGAAGCTGGCCGGTGGCATCGCCCACGACTTCAACAACATCCTCACGGCCATCATGGGTAACATCTCGCTGGCCAAGATCTACCTCTCCCCCGAGGAAAAGGCCTACGCCAAGCTGGATGCCGCCGAGCAGGCTGCATTGCGGGCCAAGAGCCTCACGCAGCAGCTCCTGCCCTTCTCCAAGTGCGGGGCTCCCATCAAGAGGACCATCCAGCTCCAGTCGATCATCAAGGACATCAGCGGACTGGTTTTCAAGGACAGGGGCACCCGTTGCGAGGTGAGCCTGTCCGAGGACATGTGGCCGGTCGACGCCGATGCCCAGCAGATCCGCATCGTGCTTCAGAATATGATGGCCAATGCGGATAAGGCCAACAGGCGCTCGGGCACGGTCAGCGTCCGGACATCCAACATTCTCATCGAAAGCAACCGCGTCTTTCCGTTCAAGCCCGGGCGGTACGTGACCATCACGATTCAGGATGAGGGGGGGGGGCTGCCAGAGGACAGCCTGTCCAGGATCTTCGATCCCTATTTCACCAGCGATGAGACCCAGAACGGGCTGGAGCTGGTGACGGCCTATTCCATCGTCAAGAAGCATGGGGGTGAGATCGTGGTGGAATCGGAGGAGGGACTGGGGACCACGTTCCACATCTACCTCCCCGCCGCGGAGTCCAAGCCCCAGCGGGAGTCCGTCAAGGCTTCCAAGACCTCGCGAGCCCGGGGCAGAATTCTGGTCATGGACGATGAGGAGATCATACGCGAAGTCGTGGGCGCATTGCTGAAGTACCTGGGCTACTCTGTCGCCTACGCCCGGGACGGCCTCGAGGCCATCAAGCTCTACCAGCAGGCCAAAAGCGAGGGCAAGCCGTTTGACACCATCCTCATGGATCTGACCATCATCGACGGCATGGGAGGTCGCGAGACCATCGAAAGGCTCCTTCAGCTGGACCCGGAGGTCAAGGCCATCGTATCCAGCGGCTATTCCACCGATCCGATCATGTCACGCTACCGGGAGTACGGCTTTGTGGCAGCCCTGGACAAACCCTACAAGCTCAACGAGCTCGGTGCCGTGCTGGATGAAGTCCTGCGCGAGAACGGATCGCACTAGCCTTCGCAGCCCGCTGGCAGCTCCATCAGCCGCGGGTATGCCGACAACCGCCGATGCCCATGCTCAATACTCTTCATCAAAAGCTCCGCCTCCTGGCGGCCCTGCTCCTCTTCACCCTTGCCGGTCACTCCGTCTGGGTCATGGTGGTGATGGAGCGCCACGGCCCCGGTGCCTCCCGGCTCGCCCATCGGGCTGATGGGGCCCATCCGGAGGATTCCTCCCGCGAAGACATCCACAAGACTTACCGGCTCCCCGCGGGAGGCCTTCAGCCCCACGTCCTTCCCACCTGTTTGGCCCTGGTCATCCTCCTCTGCGCGATTCGACTTCTCGATTCGAGGATCGCCAAGCCTCTTCGGGATCTCCGCGATCTTCTGAAGCGGGTGGAGGGAGGCGACACCCTTGTCCGATACCACCCCGGAAGCCAGAACGAATTCGACGAGCTCGGAAGCGCCATGAACGTCCTCCTGGACACCACAGCCCGATACAGGCGGGAGCTGAGCGAGGCTCAAAGGGTGCTGGAAGACAAGGCTGCAAAACTGGCGGCCTCGGAAATGGCGCTTCGGGAGTGCAGGGCATCCTTCGACGAGGCTGTGAGGCTGCGGACGGTGAAGCTCAGCCGAGTCGTCCAGTCGCTCGAAGCGGAGGCCGAAAGCCATGGCCGGATCGAGGAACGGTTGAGGAAAGAGAAGCTCGAAGCCGATGCCTTGAACCGAGCCAAGAGTGAATTCCTCGCCAACATGAGTCACGAGCTGCGGACCCCACTGAACACCATCATGGGATTCACGGACCTTCTCCTCGACAGAAGTTACGGAGATTTGAACGCCGCTCAGGAAGAGTATTTGATCGACGTCAGCGACAGCGCCCATCACCTGCTGGCGGTCATCAATGATATCCTGGACTTGAGCAAGGTCGAAGCGGGAAAGCTGGAGCTCGAGCTGTCTGAAGCCTCGGTCAGCACGCTCCTGCACCACAGCCTGATCGTGGTCAAGGAGAAGGCCTTGAGGCACCGCATCAGGGTCAAGGCCAGAGCAACGGCTGAGCCCGACTTCGTCTTCCTCGATGAAAAGAAAATGAAGCAGATCCTTTTCAACCTGCTCTCCAATGCCGTCAAATTCACTCCCGACGGAGGCGAAGTGACGCTCACCGCCGAAGACTCCGGACCATGCGTCCAGTTCTCCGTGGCCGACACGGGCATGGGAATCAAGCCGGAGGATCTCCAGAGGATCTTCCACCCCTTCGAGCGGGTGGAATCATCCTCGATGCGGCATTTCCAGGGCACGGGACTTGGGCTTTCCCTATGCCGGAGCTTCGTACAGCTGCATGGAGGCCGCATCTGGGCGGAGAGTGAGGGGGAAGGTCATGGAGCCACCATTCGATTCGTGATACCCAGAAAGAACGCTGTCCAAAGCCCAGAGGCAGAGAGCCAGGATTCGGGCATGCCTCGCTGACGATCCCGCCAATCGGACCCAAGGGTCCCCTTCCAAGATTCACATTGCTTTTCCCAGCAGAAACGTGATAGCTGGTACCCCGTTTCCAAGCGCCACCTCGTGCCACGGCCCCCGGGTCGGCCCAGTCCCGCCGGGCATGCGATGCTTCATGCCCGTGCATGCCGCATTTCAAGACCGGCGAATGGCAGGAAGCGTGCGGGCATTTCCATTTGCCGCCAACAGATGCTCATTTTTTTGTTGCGCTCCCTCGCCTGCCGTGTTAGGAGGTGACGCTTTCCTGGGCAGAAATGCATCAGGATGTGCTCAGAAGTGGAGAGGTTCCCGAGCGGCCAAAGGGAGCAGACTGTAAATCTGCCGGCGAAGCCTTCGGAGGTTCGAATCCTCCCCTCTCCACCAACCCTGACTCCAGATGTAGGAGATAGGGCCACTCGTGGAGCTGGCCATTATCGCTGGGACTACATGCAGGGAATATGATAACGTGCCTAGCGTTAGACGCTTTGGGTGGCTTCCAGAACCGAAGTGAGCGTCCTGCATTGCGACGAAACCTCTCCCAGCCACATGGCCGCATCTCTCATGCCCACGTAGCTCAGTAGGTAGAGCACTTCCTTGGTAAGGAAGAGGTTCACCGGTTCGATCCCGGTCGTGGGCTCCACTTCTTACTCGATCAACATCATCCGAAGAGGATTGGCTCATTCGCCATAAGCAGTGCCTCGCTCTTTGTGCTGCGGATTTTCCCGCTTGACTCGACAGACCGGGATTGAACAGATCGACCTTGGGTTCTGATCTCTTTGATGTGAACCACGCTTGAGGAGGAAAGACGATGGGCAAGAAGAAGTTTGAGCGGACGAAGCCGCACGTGAACGTGGGGACGATCGGACATATCGATCATGGAAAGACGACCTTGAC
>JALOOX010000088.1 GCA_025454175.1 Syntrophobacteraceae bacterium
GATGAACTCCGCCTTGCCCTTCTTCGACAGCTGCTTGGTGATGGCCGCCGTCAACGTCGTCTTCCCATGATCGATGTGACCGATCGTCCCCACGTTCACATGCGGCTTCGTCCGCTCAAACTTCTTCTTGCCCATCGTCTTTCCTCCCTGACCTATGCTCGCCAATTGCCCGGTTCCGCGATTCACTCAAGCAGCGGCATCACATCTTCGCCTCTACCAACGGTAGTGGGCGAAAGCCTTGTTGGCTTCGGCCATCCGGTGAGTGTCCTCACGCTTCTTGACGGCTGCCCCCCTGTTTTGAGCCGCATCCTGAAGCTCACCCGCCAGCCGCTGGACCATGGTTTTTTCGGAGCGCTGGTTGGCATAATTGATGATCCAGCGCATGGCCAGAGCATCTCGCCTTTCATGCCTCACCTCGACGGGAACCTGGTAGGTGGCGCCGCCGACACGCCGCGACTTCACTTCAATGACGGGACGAACATGATCCATGGCCTTGTGAAAGACCTCCATGGGATCCTGCTTGCTTCTCTGCTCGATGATCTCGAGGGCTCCGTAAAAGATGCGCTCGGCCAGGCTCTTCTTTCCCTTCTGCATGACGTTGTTCATGAATTTGGCAACCAGCCTGCTATTGTACTTCGGGTCCGGCAGGATTTCACGCTTGGGAACTTCTCTTCTCCTTGGCATCCTCTTCCTCGATCTTCAAATGATGGGGACAAAAGTGGCCATGGCGTGTGCTCGCAGCCATGGCCACATCGACGGATTTGGCCCTATTTGGGTTTCTTGGCTCCGTATTTGGATCGCCCCTGCTTGCGATTGGCCACTCCCAGAGCATCCAGGGTCCCCCGGATGATGTGGTAGCGCACACCGGGAAGGTCCTTCACGCGGCCTCCACGTATGAGAACGACCGAGTGCTCCTGAAGATTGTGTCCAATGCCCGGAATATAGGAAGTCACTTCGATTCCATTGGTGAGGCGGACGCGTGCAATCTTGCGCAGAGCCGAATTGGGCTTCTTAGGAGTCGTCGTGTAGACCCGGACGCAGACTCCACGCTTCTGGGGGCAGCTCTGAAGGGCCGGCGTGCTGGATTTCTTCCGTATCTCCTCGCGGCGCTTCCTCACCAATTGGTTGATTGTCGGCATTTCCAATTTCTCCGTTCGTCGGTAAATCCGTTCATTTCCCCACAAAGAGGGCACTTCATTAGCCGTAGCTTGCAAATCCGCTTTATTTACTAGCCAGCCGGCGGCATGTCAAGGGCTTTTTGGGCCGAGGCTTCGTGAGCAGCCTTCTCCTATTCGCTTAGCTCGCGATAGGTGCGCACTCCGGTGCCCGCCGGAATGAGGCGTCCCATGATGACGTTCTCCTTGAGCCCGAGCAGATAATCCACCTTGCCGGCCGTCGCCGCGTCCGTGAGCACCTTGGTCGTCTCCTGGAAGGACGCCGCCGAGATGAAGCTCTGAGTGCTCAAGGATGCCTTGGTGATTCCGAGCAGAAGGGGCTCGGCCATGGCGGGCCTCTTGCCTTCGTGCTCAAGGTCCTCATTGAGCTGCTCGAAGACGGGCTTCTCAACGTGCTCGCCCATCAGAAACTCCGAATCTCCCGGGTCCGTGATACGGACCCGCTTCAGCATCTGCCTGACGATGACCTCGATGTGCTTGTCGTTGATCTTGACACCCTGAAGGCGATAGACCTGCTGCACCTCATCCACCAGGTACTTGGCCACCTCTTTCTCGCCAAGAACCGTCAGAATGTCGTGAGGGTTCGGGGAGCCATCCATGAGAGGCTCGCCCGCGCGCACGTAATCGCCCTCGTGAACGCTGATATGCTTTCCCTTGGGAATCAGGTAGTCCCGGGGATCTCCGACCTGGGGCGTCACCGTTACCTTGCGCTTTCCCTTGGTGTCCTTGCCGAAGCTCACCACCCCGTCGATTTCCGTGATGACCGCATTCTCCTTGGGCTTGCGCACTTCGAAAAGCTCGGCCACCCTGGGGAGACCGCCGGTGATGTCCTTGGTCTTGGTGGTCTCGCGGGGTATCCTCGCGAGGACGTCACCGGGGAAGATGGGATCCCCCTCGTTGACCATGAGAATGGCGCCAACGGGCATGAAGTAGCGGGCAAAACCTCCCTCGCCCACCCGCGCCGTGCGTCCCTTTTCATCCTTGATGGAAATACGGGGCCTGACGTCGCTGTCACGATACTCGACGACCACCTTGCTGGATTTTCCCGTCACGGGATCCAGCTTCTCCTGCATCGTCTGCCCTTCGGTGATGTCACCGAATTTGACCGTTCCCGCGATTTCAGTCAAAATCGGCATGGTGAACGGGTCCCACTCGGCCAGCAGGTTCTCGGGCTCGACGGTCTGTGCGTCCTCCACTTTCAGCTTGGCTCCGTAGTTGATAACGTATCGCTCCCTCTCGCGGCCGGCCTCGCTCACAATGCAGATTTCTCCATTGCGGTTCATGGCGACGAGATCGCCGTCCCTGTTGCGCACGGTGTTGAGGTTGAGGAATCGAACGGTTCCTGGATAACGGTTGTTGATGGAGGTCCTCTCAATGGACTTGCTGGCCGTGCCACCGATATGGAAGGTCCGCATGGTCAGCTGCGTGCCCGGCTCGCCGATGGACTGGGCGGCGATGATGCCGACCGCTTCCCCCATCTGGGCCAGCTTCCCCTGGGCGAGATCGCGCCCGTAACACATGGCGCACACCCCGCGACGGCTCCGGCACGTGAGCACCGATCGAATCAGCACCCGTTCGATTCCGGCATCCTCGATCTTCTTGACCCCTTGCTCGTCGATCTCCGTTCCCGCCGGAATCAGCACCTCGGCCGTGACCGGGTCCGAGATGTCCTCGTGGGCGGTCCGTCCCAGGATGCGCTCTCCCAGCCTCTGAATGATCTCGCCCGCCTCGAGCAGGGCTTCCACCTGGATGCCGTCTATGGTCCCACAGTCGTGCTCGCCGATGATGACGTCCTGGGAGACATCCACCAGACGGCGAGTGAGGTAGCCGGAGTTCGCCGTCTTCAAAGCCGTGTCCGCGAGACCCTTGCGGGCGCCGTGAGTCGATATGAAGTACTGAAGAACGGTAAGTCCCTCTCTGAAATTGGCGGTGATGGGAGTCTCGATGATCTCGCCGGACGGCTTGGCCATGAGGCCGCGCATGCCCGCCAGCTGGCGCATCTGATCCTTGCTGCCGCGGGCGCCTGAATCCGCCATCATGTAGATGGGATTGAACGCCTCGGCCTTGTGGCCGTCTCCCCCCTCCTTGGACGCGATCTCCTTCATCATTTCGGAGGCCACGTCCTCCGTCGCCTTGGCCCAGATGTCCACGGCCTTGTTGTACTTCTCGCCCTCGGTGATCAAGCCTTCATTGTACTGCCGTTCGATTTCGGTAACCTGATCGAAGGCCTGCTCCAGGATCTGCGACTTGCGGCTGGGAATGACCATGTCGTTGATCGAAATGGAAATCCCCGAACGGGTGGCGAACTCATAGCCCATGTCCTTGAGCCGGTCGGCCAGCAGCACGGTGGCCTTGACGCCGGCGCCGCGGTAGCAGAGATCGATGAGCTGCGCCAGACTCTTCTTGTTCATGACCTTGTTGACGGCGGAGAAGGGAATGCCCTCGGGAAGGATTTCCGACAGGAGGATGCGGCCCACCGCGGTGTCCACCAGTTCGCCTTCCATCCGCACCTTGATGCGCGCATGAAGCTCCGCCTCACCTGCGTCATAGGCACAACGCACCTCTTCGCGGTTCGAAAAAACCCGGCCCTCGCCTCTGGCTCCGGTTCTGTCGCGCGTCATGAAATAAATCCCCAGCACGATGTCCTGGGAAGGCACGATGATGGGGTCCCCGTGGGCAGGGCTCAGGATGTTGTTTGTGGACATCATCAGCACCCGGGCTTCCGTCTGAGCCTCGATGGACAGCGGAATGTGCACCGCCATCTGGTCGCCGTCGAAGTCGGCGTTGAAGGCCGTGCAAACGAGCGGATGCAGCTGGATGGCCTTTCCCTCGATCAGGATGGGCTCGAAAGCCTGAATGCCCAGACGGTGCAGGGTAGGGGCCCGGTTCAGCATGACGGGAAATTCCCGCACCACCTCGTCCAGGGTATCCCAGACCTCCGGGGTCTCCTTTTCGACCATCTTCTTAGCAGCTTTGATGGTACTGACGTACCCTTTTTCCTCCAGCCTGTTGTAGATGAAAGGCTTGAACAGCTCGAGGGCCATTTTCTTGGGCAGACCGCACTGATGCAGGCGCAGGTTCGGCCCGGTGACGATGACGGTTCGGCCCGAGTAATCCACGCGCTTGCCGAGCAGGTTCTGACGGAATCGGCCCTGCTTGCCCTTCAGCATGTCGCTCAGGGATTTCAGGGGTCGCTTGCTCGCTCCCGTGATGGTCTTTCCCCGGCGCCCATTGTCGAAAAGCACATCCACCGCCTCCTGGAGCATCCGCTTTTCGTTGCGGATGATGATGTCGGGGGCGTTGAGCTCCTGGAGGCGCTTGAGCCGGTTGTTGCGGTTGATCACCCTGCGGTACAGATCATTGAGGTCGCTCGTGGCAAACCGCCCGCCGTCCAGAGGAACGAGGGGCCTCAAATCCGGCGGCAGCACCGGGATCACGTCCATGATCATCCATTCGGGCCGATTGTCGGACTCCCGGAATGCATCGATGATCTTGAGCCGCTTGGCCAACTTCTTGCGCTTGGCCATGGAGTTCGTCTTCATCATCTCCTCGCGAAGCTCCGTGGCCAGTTTTTCGAGGTCCAGCGTCATGAGCAGCTGCTTGATGGCCTCGGCGCCGATCCCCGCGACGAAGCCGCTCCCGTATTCCTGGACCGTCTGCCGGTACTTCTCCTCGGTGAGCAGCTCACCTCGCGTCAGTGGCGTCTCGCCGGCATCCAGCACGATGTAGGAGTCGAAATAAAGGACCTTTTCCAACTCGCGAAGGGTCAGGTCCAAGAGGTTCCCGATCTTGCTGGGAAGGCTGCGCAGAAACCAGATGTGCGCCACCGGCGCGGCAAGCTCGATGTGCCCCATGCGCTCGCGGCGGACCTTGGACTGAATCACTTCGACGCCGCACTTTTCGCAAACCACGCCTCGATGCTTCATGCGCTTGTACTTGCCGCAATTGCACTCGTAATCCTTGATGGGACCAAATATCCTGGCACAGAACAAACCCTCGCGCTCGGGCTTGAATGTGCGGTAGTTGATGGTTTCCGGTTTTTTGACCTCGCCGTAGGACCATTCACGAATACGCTCCGGCGAGGAGATCATGATTTTCACCGCGTTGAAATGAAGCGGGTCCTTCGGCTTCATGAAAAGGCTGTAAAGCTCTTTCAAGGGATCCTCCTTGCAGCTCGTGACCGGAACGGCCGGGCGCCTCGTCACCGCCCTTGCGCCGGGCCGTCTCCGATGCCATCGAACCTAAAGCCCTGTGGGCCTGATGCCTATTCGTTCTCTTCCTCTCCATCCTCCAGCAAACGGATGTCGAGGGCTAGGGCCTGCAGTTCCTTGACGAGAACATTGAACGATTCCGGGAGCCCTGCCTCCAGGGTGTTATCCCCTTTCACGATCTTTTCGTACATGCGAGTCCGACCGGCCACGTCGTCGGACTTCACGGTCAGGAACTCCTGCAGCGCATAGGCAGCGCCGTAGGCCTCCATGGTCCAGACTTCCATTTCACCCAGTCGCTGGCCACCGAACTGGGCCTTTCCACCCAGGGGCTGCTGAGTAACCAGGGAGTAGGGTCCAATGGACCGGGCATGTATCTTGTCATCGACCAGGTGATGCAGTTTCAGAATATACATGACTCCAACGGTGACGGGCTGCTGGAAAGGCTCCCCGGTGCGCCCGTCGTAGAGTATGGTCTGCCCGGTGGGTGAAACACCGGCTTCGCTGAGAAAAGACCTGATCTCAGGCTCCTCGGCCCCGTCGAAGACGGGAGAGGCCACGTGCACCCCTTCACGAAAATCCACTGCCAGACGCTTCAGATCCTCGTCGGACGCATCCTTGAAATAGCTGTCGAACTCCAGGTTGTTGTAAACCCTCTGGAGCTTCTCCTTGATGGTCTCCGTTTCCTTGACCTCCTCGATCATGGCGGCCAGCTGGAGGCCGATTCCCTTGGCCGCCCAGCCCAGGTGCGTTTCCAGGACCTGGCCCACGTTCATGCGCGAGGGCACGCCCAGCGGATTCAAAACCACGTCCATGGGGGTGCCGTCCGGGAAGTACGGCATGTCCTCAATGGGCATGATGCGGGACACAACACCCTTGTTGCCGTGACGGCCCGCCATCTTGTCGCCCACCTGGAGCTTGCGCTTTACCGCCACATAAACCTTCACCATCTTGATGACCCCGGGGGGCAGCTCATCCCCACGCTTGAGCTTGTTGGCCTTCTCCTCGAAGAGGTTTTTGACGAGCTCGATGTGGTTCCTGTAGTTGTCCACGATGCCGGCGACCTCGGACGAAATCGCCGGTGCCTTGGCGACGCTGAGCTGGTCCCAGAGCCCGCTGGGGATCTCGTGCAGAGCCTCTTCCGTGATGACGTCGCCCTTTTTGAGATAAACCTTTCGGCCATCCTTGACGGTGAAGTCGCTGGTCTTTCCGCTCAGGAGCTGTGCCAGTCGCTTGACGGTGCCCTTGCGGATGATGTCGAGCTCATCCCGCTGATCCTTCATCAGGCGCGAAATCTCCTGCTCCTCGATCATCAGGGTTCGTTCGTCCTTCTCCACTCCCTTTCTCGAAAAGACCTTGGCATCGATGACGATGCCCTCCACCCCCGGCGGAACCCGCAACGAAGTGTCCTTCACGTCACTCGCCTTTTCCCCGAAAATGGCGCGCAGAAGCTTTTCCTCGGGGGTCAGCTGCGATTCGCCCTTGGGAGTGACCTTGCCGACGAGAATATCGTTGGGCCGAATATAGGCGCCGACCCGGATGATACCGCTGTCATCCAGGTTCTTGAGAGCCTCGTCCCCCACATTGGGGATGTCTCTTGAAATCTCTTCCTTCCCGAGCTTCGTGTCCCTCGCCACCACCTCGAACTCCTCGATGTGAATGGACGTGAACACATCCTCCTTGACAATGCGCTCGCTCACCAGGATGGAGTCTTCGAAGTTATAGCCTCCCCAGCTCATGAAAGCGACCATGACATTTCTGCCAAGGGCCAGCTCGCCATGGTCGGTGGAAGGTCCGTCGGCGAGGATCTGTGCCTTCTTGACGAAATCACCCTGATTCACCAGGGGCTTCTGATTGATGCAGGTGTTCTGGTTGGATCGCTGAAACTTGATGAGCTTGTAGATGTCCACGGCCCTGCCGTCGCGAGCCTCGTCCTCCGTGGGACGGACCACGATTCGGGTGGCGTCCACATACTCGACGATGCCGGCCCTCCGGGCCACGATGGTGACCCCGCTGTCCTTGGCGACGATCCGCTCGATGCCCGTTCCCACCAGAGGAGCGCGGGTCTGGATGAGAGGAACCGCCTGGCGCTGCATGTTGGAGCCCATGAGGGCGCGGTTGGCGTCGTCGTGCTCGAGGAAGGGGATCAGGGACGCGGAGACGCTGACCAGCTGGTTCGGAGATACGTCCATGTAACGCATCTCCTCGGGTGGAGCCATGACAAACTCGCCCGCCTTTCGCGCCGAGACCTGAGCTCGCAGGAAGCTGCCCTTTTCATCCAGGGGGGCGTTGGCCTGGGCGATGGGATAGTCCTTCTCGTCCATGGCCGTCAGGTAGACCACGTCGGTCCTGACCTTGGCATTCTCCACCCTGCGGTAAGGAGTCTCCACAAACCCGTAGGGATTGACCCTCGCGTAAGTGGAAAGCGACACGATGAGCCCGATGTTTGGACCTTCCGGCGTTTCGATGGGACAAATCCTGCCGTAATGAGTCGGATGAACGTCCCGGACCTCAAATCCGGCGCGCTCGCGCGTCAACCCCCCGGGCCCCAGGGCGCTCAATCGGCGCTTATGGGTGATCTCGGACAAGGGATTGGTCTGATCCATGAACTGCGACAGCTGGCTCGTGCCGAAAAACTCCTTCACCACCGCCGATACGGGCTTCGCATTGATCAGATCGTGGGGCATGAGAGCATCGACTTCCTGGAGCGTCATACGCTCCTTGATGGCCCGCTCCATCCTGACCAGTCCAATGCGGTACTGGTTCTCGAGGAGCTCGCCCACGGCCCGGACGCGACGGTTGCCCAGATTGTCGATATCGTCCACCGGTCCCTGGGAGTCCTTGAGCCGGATCAAATGCCGCACGGCCACCAGGATGTCTTCCTTCCGCAGAGTCCGGTAATCCAGCGGAATATCGAGGCCCAGCTGCAGGTTGAGCTTCAGACGCCCGACCTCCGAGAGGTCATAGTGGTCGGCGCTGAAAAAGAGGTTCTTGAAGAACTCGGTGGCCACCTCGAGCGTCGGCGGGTTGCTGGGGCGAAGCCGCCGATAAATCTCGATGAGAGCATCTTCCCTGGCATTGACCTTGTCCATCAGCAGCGTATTGCGGAACGAAGGACTGATGTCGTGACCTTCAAGGTGGAGCAGCTCGATGCTGCTCACCTTTCGAGCATCAACTTCCTCCAGCAGCTTGTCGGTGACGGTGTCGTTGCACTCGGCGATGATCTCGCCAGTGGCGTAATCGATGATGTCCTGAGCCAGAACCTGGCCGATGAGGTCCGCCGTCTTGACGGGAAGACGGGAGATGCCAAGCTCCTGCAGTCGCTTCATCGTCTGCTTTCCAAGCTTTCTGTTCTTTTTGACCAGCACCTCACCCGTCTGGGGATGGAGAATGTCCTCGGCAACCCGGCTTCCAAGAAGAATCTCAGGGTTGAGCTCCTTTTCCGACTGCAGCGGATCGTCGGGATTCATGTAGATCCGCTCGCTGGGATAGAAATAGTTGAGGAGCTCCTCGGTGCTGTATCCGAGAGCTTTGAGCAGCACCGTCACCGGGAATTTCCGCCGACGATCAATCCTGACGTACAGAATATCCTTGGGGTCAAACTCCAGATCCAGCCAGGAGCCACGCAGTGGGATGATCCTGGCCGAATAGAGGATCTTGCCGCTCGAGTGCGTCTTGCCACGGTCATGATCGAAGAAAATGCCGGGTGATCGATGCAACTGGCTGACCACCACCCGCTCCGTTCCGTTCACGATGAAGGTGCCGTTTTCAGTCATGAGGGGCAGCGTGCCGAAATAGATCTCCTGCTCCTTGATGTCTCTGATGGAGCGGACTTCAGCCTCTTTATCCACGTCATACACCACCAGGCGCACGACGATCTTGACTGGTGCTTCATAGGTCATGCCCCTCGCGAGACATTCCTCGACATCGTATTTCACCTCACCAAAGCTGTACTGAACGAACTCCAGGGAGGCAGTCCCACTGAAATCCTCGATGGGAAAGACACTTCTGAACACTTCCTGAAGACCGCGGTTGGCGCGGGTCTCCGGTCGAGCATCCTTCTGCAGAAACTGATCGTAGCTCTCCTTTTGCATCTGAATCAGGTTGGGGATGTCTACAATCCTCTGAATCTTGCCGAAGTTTTTTCGAGCCCGATAATCATGGGACAGAGCAGTTGCCATGGTCTCTCCTGCAACTTCGAAGGAATGATGGAACTGACGCGCGGCGTTGTTGAAGCACCGTCATGGTCGGTGACGGAGGTCCTGCACCGGGCGGGGTGCAAAAAATCGAAAATCGGAAACCGGTCGATACCGCACACTCCGACCGGTTTCCGATATGAAATTGAGATTCGCTGAGGTTCTATTTGATCTCGACGGTGGCACCCGCTTCGGTCAGCTGTTTGGCAATAGCCTCGGCCTCTTCCTTGGGGATGCCCTCCTTCACAAGGCCCGGCACACCTTCAACGAGATCCTTGGCCTCCTTGAGCCCCAGGGCGGTGATGGCCCTGACCTCCTTGATCACGTTTATCTTCTTGTCCCCAACCCCGGTGATGAGCACGGAAAACTCCGTCTGCTCCTCCACCGGAGCCGCCTCCGCGGCCGCTCCCACAGGCATGGCAGCAAAAGCCATGGGTGCCGCCGCGCTGACGCCGAATCGCTCCTCGAGCTCCTTGACCAGCTCGCTCAGCTCCAGTACCGTCATGTTTTCAATGAATTTGACAACATCTTCCTTGGAAATACTCGACATAATCCATTTCCTCCCGGGATATTAAGCACTCTCTCTCTGTCGCTGAATAGCCGCCAGCACGCCTACAAAGGCTCTTGGTACACCGCTCAAAACCGAGACCAAGCCCGTGGGAACGGCGTTAAGAGTTCCCAGAAGCTTCGCCAGCAGTTCCTCGCGCGAGGGCAGATCCGCCAACGCAGCCACTTGCTCGGGTTTCAGGAGACGACTCCCAAGGACTCCGGCCTTGACCCGCAGCTTCTCATTGGTCTTGTTGAATTTCTTGAGAATCTTCGCAGGAATGGACGGGTCGCTGTAGCCGAGCACCAGTGCACAGGTGCCCTTGAGCTCTTCTTGGAGAGCGACGTAATTGGAGTCCTGACTCGCAAGCCGCATGAGAGTGTTCTTGATCACTCGACACTCGACCTGCTCCGCAGCCAGGGCATTGCGCAGCTCCGTCATCTCCGCCACGGTCATCCCCTTGTAGTCCGTCAGAATGGCTGCCGTGGCCTGTTCCAGCTTCTCGCGCAGCTCAGCCACCACTTGCTCTTTCTCGGTTCTATCCAAAGTATCCCAGTCCTCCTTTCCTCTGCCGGCGCGCTTTCTTCCTTCATTGAACAGAGGCTCAACACTGCAGGCCGGAAGCCCTGAACCAGGGCTTCACTCCGGCCGGTGCCCTTTATCCTTCTGGCTCTTCCAGAAATCTCGGTAGGATCTCCCCTTTGCCTCGGGGTTTAAACACGCCTCACGAGCAGTGTCCCTACGGTCTCCGACTGCTGAAAGCACCATGCGGCAGGTCTGATGGGTTATCACAACTAGGCCAAAATGCCCTTGACCAGCAACGGATCGATCTGGATGCCGGGTCCCATGGATGTGGCGATGGCAATCCCGCGCAGATACGTTCCCTTGGCTGCGGTAGGCTTCAGCCTGATCAACGTTTCAATGAACGCTGAAATATTCTGAATCAGCTTCTCCTGTCCGAACGAAATCTTGCCCATGGGCGCGTGGACGATGCCCGTCTTTTCCACGCGAAAGTCCACCTTGCCGGCCTTGATCTCCTTGATGACCTTTTGAATATCGAAGGTCACGGTTCCCAGCTTGGCATTGGGCATGAGACCGCGAGGCCCAAGCACCTTGCCGATCTTGCCGACGGAGCCCATCATGTCGGGTGTGGCCACGGTCTTGTCGAACTCGAGCCAGCCACCCTTTATCTGCTCGACAAGCTCATCCCCGCCAGCATGATCCGCACCTGCGTCGAGGGCTTCCTTCACCTTCTCGCCCTTGGCAAACACAAGGATGCGAACCGTCTTTCCCAAGCCGTTGGGAAGTACCACCGTGCCCCGGACCATCTGGTCGGCGTGTCTTGGATCGACGCCGAGCCGGACTGCAATGTCGAGTGTTTCGTCATACCTGGCAAATGCACATTCCGTAGCCAGATCGAGCGCCTCCTGAAAGGAGTACCGCCGGGTCGAGTCGATCTTCGCGCGCGCTTCGATATACTTCTTTCCACGTTTCGCCATCTTCAGGTCTCCAAAAAAACTCACTCAATATCGATGCCCATGCTTCGAGCTGTTCCCTCTATGGTCTTGATGGCAGCATCAAGGTCCCGGGCGTTCAGGTCCGGCATCTTGAGCTTGGCGATCTCGATCACTTGAGCCTTGGGGAGCTTGGCGACCTTGTTCCGGTTGGGCTCACTCGATCCCTTGGCGATCTGCGCGGCCTTCTTGAGAAGAATGGGCGCTGGAGGGGTTTTGGTGATGAAGGTGAAGGACCGATCGGCGTACACCGTGATCACCACGGGGATGATCATGCCTTCCTGTCCCTGAGTCCTGGCGTTGAAAGTCTTGCAGAACTCCATGATGTTGACGCCATGCTGACCCAGCGCAGGTCCAATGGGCGGGGATGGGTTCGCCTGGCCTGCGGGAACCTGTAACTTGATGTTTGCAACAACTTTCTTTGCCATTCCTGGTTCAACTCCTCGATATCGCCCGAATCATAAGAACAGCGGAATCAGACCCGGTTGACCTGAACAAAATCCAGCTCGACGGGTGTGGACCGACCGAAAATGCTCACAAGAACGCGAACCTTGCCTTTTTCCGGCATCACTTCGTCAATGATCCCACTGAACGTGGCAAATGGTCCTTCAACGACTCGCACCTCATCACCTTTTTCGAAGCGGAACTTGGGCTTGGGCTTCTGAGTGCCCTCCTCCATCTGCTGGATGATACCCTGGGCTTCCTCCTCGGACAGAGAGATGGGGCGCTCCTGGCTGCCAATGAACCCGGTGACCTTGGGAGTGTGGCGAACGAGATGCCAGGTTTCGTCGTTGAGCTCCATTTGCACAATAATATAGCCGGGATAGAACTTCCGGGACGAAGCCTTGCGCTGTCCCTTGACCATCTCGATGACCTTTTCGGTTGGAACAAGGATCTGTCCGAAGAGCAGTTCCTTGCCCTCAGCCTTGATGCGCTCCTCCAGCGCCGACTTCACCTTGTGCTCGAAGCCCGAATAGGTGTGTACGATGTACCATTGCTTAGCCACGCGAATACCCGATTATCGATGAAAGGTGCAAAAGCTCCAGCCGTCGCGGAGGATACAGCGTCCTCACCCAGCCGCAAGGGGCGAGACGAGCTGCGTCCGACCGATCAGGATAAGCCGATTCATTCACCGGATAGCTCGCCAACGGGGACCCGATGAGCTTCAGCCCAGCAGAGTCCCAACCAGCATGCTCAGGAGGTAGTCAATCATTCCCAGATAAAGTCCGCAAATGAAGACGATGATCAAGACCACCGACGTGGTTCCGATCGTCTCCTTGCGGGACGGCCAGACCACCTTCCGGAGCTCGTAAGCGACTTCCCTCAAGTACTGGCGAAGCTGCTCTACCCAGGCAAACCGGCGCTCATCACTGCGTTTGACCGACTTCCTCGCCGCTTCGGGCTTCTTTCCCGCAGGCTGCTGTCCAGGCTTCTTCTGGGGTTTTGCCTTCGCTGCCTTGAGGGAGGCATCGGCTTCACCCTTGTCTCTATTCTGAACTTCCTTGGCCATGTTCGTCATCGAGCCATCTGGATCCGTGTGGCTGGAAGCGCCCCGAGCTCATGCCGATCGCCGAACGATACATGCTTTCAGCACGCTCCTACCGCAGCGCCATCCCTCCAAGGTTGATCGTTAAGAGCGCTGAGCCCTACTTGGTTTCCTTATGCTCGGTGTGAGCATTGCAAAACCTGCAATACTTCTTGAAGCTCAGCTTCTCGGGAGTGGTCCGCTTGTTCTTCGTCGTCGTATAGTTGCGGCGCTTGCACTCCGCACACGCCAAAGTGACCAAAACTCTCATGATTCCATTCCCCGTGGGTGTTTCAGGGCCTATTCAATGACATCGGTGACGACGCCGGCGCCGACGGTGCGTCCGCCCTCTCGGATGGCGAAGCGCAGCTCCTTTTCGAGAGCGACTGGCGTGATGAG
>JALOOX010000145.1 GCA_025454175.1 Syntrophobacteraceae bacterium
TCAAGTACGGGGACACCTGTCGGGAACACAATTTCCTGAACTCCCCCCGGTCCATGATAGACCAGTTCCCCCATGCTCCCGGAGCGATCCGCAACGCCGTCGCAGTTTCCGAACAATGCCTTACCGACTGGGATTTCAGCCGCATCATCTTTCCCTGTTTCAACGATATGACCGACAAAGAAGCGTATGACACCCTGTACCAGGCCACCCTCGAAGGGTGCCGATGGCGCTACGGCGAGATCACCAAGGAGATATCGGATCGCATCGAGCACGAAATGAACATCATCCGTGCGAAAAACTTCGCCCACTACTTCCTCGTCGTGGCGGACATCACCAGGAAGGCGGGCCGCTCCTGCGGGAGAGGAAGTGCGGCAGCCTCCATTGTCTCCTATGCTCTGGGAATCACCCACGTGGATCCTATCAGGCACCGCCTCTTCTTTGAGTCGACTTCGCCTGGGATGAGAGGGAACAGATCGTGGACTATGTCTTTGCACGGTATGGGAACCGAAGAGCCGCCATGGTGTCCAATCACAACACCTACGGCGCCAGGTCCAGCCTCCGGGAGGTGGCCAAGGTCTTCGGTCTCACCGATGCAGAGATCAGCCGGGTGACCGGCAAAATCGGTTATGGCTGGCACCTGAAGCGCGTCTGGAAGGAGCTGGCCGACCATCCCAAGATGAGGGGTGTTGAGTTCAAGAAACCCTGGGATGAGATCCTGAGCGCTGCCGTTCAGCTCGAGGACCACCTCAATCACCTCTCGGTCCACTGTGGAGGCATGGTCATTGTACCTGACGAGATCCGCCGCTACTGCCCGGTGGAAATTTCCGCAAGCGGCCTCCAGGTGCTTCAGTGGGAGAAGGATGCTGTGGAGGAAGCAGGGCTTGTCAAAATCGACCTTCTGGGGAACCGAAGCCTTGCGGTCATCCGGGATGCCCTTGCCCTGGTGGAGAAGAATTGCGGCCGGAAGATCGATTATGCAAGCTGGGATCCGACGGATGATCCGGAGGCGGTGAGAATCTTTTATGACGGAAACACTTTCGGTGTCTTTTATTTTGAAAGCCCAGCCACCAGGCAGACCCTCAAGAAGGTGAGCTCGGGATTTACCTTTGAGGAGTATTCTCGTCTCGATCACTTCCTTCTCAACGTGATCGTGACATCCATCATCCGGCCCGCATCGAACCAGAGCATCAGGGAGTGGGTGGCCAGGCTCCACGGCGAACCCTGGGAACCTCCTCATCCTTTCTTGCGGCCGGTGCTGGAAGAGACCCTCGGGGTCATGGTTTTTCAAGAGCAGCTCAGCCAGTCGGCCATGGCCATGGCCGGGTTTGACGCGGCAGAGGCCGACACCCTCCGCAAGGTGGTGAGCAAGAAGCACAGGGAGAAAAAGCTCCGGGACTTCTATTCCCGCTTTGTGAAAGGAGCAAGCGAGCGAGGGGTGAACCAGGAAAAGATCGAGGAGGTGTGGCAGATGATGATGGGGTTTGAAGGCTACAGCTTCTGCAAGCCCCACTCCGCCAGCTACACTCTGGTAGCCTACAAGTCCGCTTATCTCAGGGCCCACTACCCTGCCGAGTTCATGGCAGCGGTCATCTCCAACGGCGGAGGCTACTACTCCACCTTCGGCTACCTCTCGGAAGCACGGCGCATGGGGCTCAAGGTTCTGCCCCCGGACATCAATGAAAGCGAAATCAAGTACACGGGAAAGGAAAAAGAAATCAGAGTGGGCCTGATGCAGATCAAGGAACTCTCGAAGGAGGGAGTCGAGTTTATTGTCCGCGAACGATCGAAACACTTGCCCTTTACCAGCCTCGACCAGTTTCTCCTTCGCACATCAGGACACGTCCATCTCCAGGATGTGCGTGTTCTCATCAAGGCAGGCTGCTTTGATTCGATTGCCCAAGGGGAAACCAGGCCCGCCCTTTTGTGGAAGGCTCTTCGCTTCTTTGAAACCCCCGCGTCACATTCCTCCCTCGATCTCTTTAAATCCCCCCTTCCTCCCCCCTTTGGTAAAGGGGGGTCGGGGGGGATTTCTCCTTCTGCCTATCCACCTTCTCTCATGCTCAAGCACGAACTCGACACCCTTGGCTTCTACCTCTCCATCCATCCCCTGGTCCGTTACAGAGATACCTTAAGAAGATTGCATTACGTGAAGGCATGCGATCTTCATCTCCACGTGGGTGAGCATGTCACCATGGTAGGCTGGTTGGTCACCGGCAAGACGGTTCAAACAAAGGACGGCGATCCCATGAAGTTTGTCTCCTTCGAGGACACCACAGGCATCTATGAGACGGTTTTGTTTCCGAAAGTGTACAACCGGTTCTGCCACATGCTGAGTCCATCGCCTCATCAAGCCGGGGCCGAATGCATTCCTTCGGGACTCAGTGCTGAGGGAGCCCCGACCGGGTTTGGTTTCGAAAACACGTCACCGGATTGGCGAATCGAAGCACTGAACGAGATGCGGCCCTATCTTCTGAAGGGGAAGGTGGAGCAGGATTTCACGGCCATTACGCTGACAGTTCACTGGATCGAGTTCTTAGGCCAATCGATACAGGGGCGTGCCCACAAGCATACAGATAAAGCTTCTCCCCTCTGCACCCCTTGTCCCTGCTGACTGCAAAAGAAGCCCCTCCTGTTGCAACTCCTTGCCGCCAATCGATTTCTTTTCAATCAGTTCCCCGATACACAAAGATCAACCGCTGGCACCAATAATGCATTTGCACAGCAACAGCTGCTTCTCCTAGAGGGAGGATAGTCCATGCATAGCAAGAAGTCCGTACTTGTCCTCTTTTCAGTCGCGCTGCTCCTGGGTTTGTCGTTCAGCATTGCTTCATTCAGACCGGACACGTGCAGCGCCGCAGGAGCGATTATTTCTCCCGATGACCCCGGGCCTGCGGATGTGCGGGTGACCCTGGATTCAACGGTGAGCCATCCCATCTCACGCCTCATTTTTGGAGTCAACGCCAAGTACTCGGATGCATCCGGCTGGGGTCCGGAGCTGCCGCCCCAGATTACGCTGACCCGCCTCGGGGGCAACCGCTGGACAGCCTGGAACTGGGAAAACGGTTGGTCCAACGCGGGGTCCGACTGGTATTATTCCAACGACCAGTACCTAACGACGAACACAACCCCCGGTGCAGCCGTGAGGCCGGAGGCCGACGCGGCATTCGCGGCAAACACAGGTCTCATCGTCACCATGCCCATTATCGGCTGGGTGTCCAAATCGGTTTCGGGCATCAACCTGCCGGCGCCGACCGCCCCGAACCAAACCACGCCGGCCACACCGAGCGCGACCTACTTTCAGCCGATGCAGGCCAAGAACCCTGCCGGTGCGGGAAGCGGCGTCCCCCATGGCAATCAGGGCACTCTTTACGCCGATGACTTCGTGAAATGGTTCGACACCAGGTATCCGGGCCGGCCGACCCACCCGACGTCACCGGTGCTCCTGAGCCTTGACAACGAGCCTGACCTCTGGGGCTCGACCCATCAGGAGATCCGCGGCCGCGCCCCAGGCAACAAGGAAGTGTACATCGCGCTCAACCTCAGCGGGAAGGACGAACTCGTCAGCAAGAGCATCGCCAGCGCAGCGGCTGCAAAGGACGTCAATCCGGGAATCCAGACCATGGGCTTTGTCAGCTATGGCTGGTGGGGCCTCTGCACCCTCCAGAACAATCCCCCGCCCCCTTACACCCGTCCCGGCGGAGGAACCTACAATTGGTACGTGGACGTCTACCTCGACAAGATGAAGCAGGCCTCCGACGCGCAGTCCCGCAGGCTCCTCGATATTTTCGACTTCCACTGGTACCCGGAAGCGGAGGGATCGGGGTATCGCCGGATCATCGGAACCTGGGACCCCAGCGCCGGAGAGTACGCCCCTCAGGATGCGCAGACCCAGGACGCACGCATGCAGGCGCCGCGATCGCTCTGGGATCCTCAGTATTCCGAGTCGAGCTGGATCACGAGGGACACCGGAAGCGGCCCGATCCGGGTCCTCGGCCGGATCAAGGATTCCATTACCACTTGGAATCCCGGGACCCGGATCGCCGTCACCGAGTGGTGGTACGGCCGTGGCGGCGACATCTCAGGTGGAATTGCTGTAGCCGATGTTTTAGGCATCTTCGCTCGCGAGGGCGTTTACGCGGCGACGATGTGGAACCTTTCCGACCCGAACGCGCCCTCCTACGGCGGCAGCCGCACCGCCGCCATGAAGGCCGTCATGGCGGCCTTCCGAGCCTATTTGAACTACGACGGCGCAGGTCAAGGCTTTGGCGACACCGATTGAGCGCATGACGGCCTATGCTTCGATCGACCAGAGCGACCCGAAGCGACTGATCGTCGTCGTCGTCATCAACAAAAGCCAGACTACGGCCATCAACACGGGGTTCCAGGTGGCTCACACGGTCCGCTTCGATAAGGCCGAGGTTTACCAGATCACAGGCGGCGTGGGAAGCTGCACCGGCCCGACGCGCCAAGCCGATATTCCCATCACACTCAAGAATGCCTTCACGATCGCCCTGCCCCCCTTGAGCATCTCGACCATCGTGCTGAAAGCCTTGCGCATTGAGCCATGAGGGCAGGCGGATTGCCCTAAGCTCCCGCGAAGTTGAATCCAGTTGTTGTCACCTCAATCTTCCATGCCTTTTCCGACGATTTCGTGACGCATTTTATCCAAAAAAGCACAATCCAATGAGTTCACAACTACCGCCGGCATGGGAATAGATGCTGTCAGAACAAGCAGGTAATCACTTGTATTTCTTTGCTATTTTCCAAGATTTTTCCATAGGCGGTGCAGGAGCGTACCTCGTGGGCACATCCCTTGCATCAATTATGAGATAAATCCCCAGACTGGAGAGGCCCGTGCGTCATGAAACGAGTTAGATTCCTGCTCATCGCCGCTTTACTCCCGCTCCTCCTCACAGGGTGCGTGGA
>JALOOX010000146.1 GCA_025454175.1 Syntrophobacteraceae bacterium
ACATGGATACCCTGGTGACTCGTTTCAAGGCATCGGGCATTCCAAGGGTCAACGGCGAGGTTGTTCGGGGGCATCCCACGCCGGCGATTGTGGAGCTTCTCCAAACCGGAGACTTTTCTTTGGTCGTCATGGGCACCCAGGGCAAAAGCCTGCTCTCCGAAATCCTGCTGGGCAGCGTGGCCTACAATATCTCCCGGCTGGCTCCATGTCCCGTGCTGCTCATCCCTCGAAAGAGCATGCAGTGAGCAGCGGAGGGACGATATCATGGCGATGAGCGCGGAATCTAAACCCCATCTCTCCGGGCTGGCTAGGGGCGATCATGCGGCCTGCCCGTGCGACACCGCGGAAGAGCGCATCGGGGTGCTTTCCTCATGCCCGCGTGAGGGCCTGGAGAGAGGCGAAAAGGTGCGCTGTGTCGCCGACAAGGGGTGTCCGGACGCTTGGCTGGACGCTTTGAGCTTTCAGGATGCGGGTCTGGAGGCTCAAAGGCTGAGCGGTCAGTTGAGCTTTGCCCCCATTGAAGAAACGGTGAAACCCGGTGAGTCCGGACTCGACGGGATGTCGGCATGGTTGGAAACGGAGCAGCGGCTGGCTCTCTGCCAGGGATATTCCGCGCTGCGGGTGACCATGGAAATGGGCTGGATTTTGCGAGGGGGATTGCGGGCCGCCGAGCTCTTGGCATTCGAGCTGGGGCTTCACACTCTTCCTGGCGGGGATCGTCATCAACAACTCGATCTTTCTCATCGTCTTCATCAAACAGGCCCGGGCCGAGGGGATGGAGCGGGAGGAAGCCCTCATCCAGGCGGTGCGGCTGAGGCCGGTGCTCATGACCACCGTCTCGACGTTCGTGGGGATGCTTCCCATCGTCCTCGAGACGGCCATCGGGCTCGAGCGCATGTCGCCTCTCGCCAGCGCCGCGGGGCTCGGACTCCTGGTCGGGACCATCATGACCATGGTGGCGACGCCGGCCCTCTACTCCTGCCTCGATGATGTGCAGACGAGCTGGCGGAGCATTTGGGAAAGGAGATGATCGATGAATCTCAAGAGAGTCAATCTCGAGCTGAATGTGCGGGAGGTCCAGGAAGTTCTGGCCATCGACCTGGACGACGACGCGGAGCGGGCCCTCGCCTTCATCAAGGAGCATCTGGCGAGCCAGGTCAAGCAATGCCTGCAGTCCCATTGAGTTCCGGTATTCGAGGCCAGTTACGGGCCTCGTCAGAAGGATCGGTTCGTTCGCTGAGGGAAGGCCCCTTGCCGCTCCCCAGCGAAGAATCCTTCGCGTCCCACGTGGATGGTTTTCACTTGAATTGGAGTAGCGAATAGTGAGCAACACCCCAGAGGGCATGGCCAGGGCAGTCCTGGAGGCCTGTGCCGATTGCGACATCTGTAGATATCTCATGGAGGACACACCCTGCCTGGTCTTCCCGGAGCTGTATCGACTGTACGACAAGGAGGTCGAGAAGAAGGGCGGCATCACACCAGAGGAGCTGAGAAGACTGGTGGAGCTGTGCAACTTCTGCGCACTGTGTCCATGTCCCAACATCCGGGCGGACATCATGAAGGCCAAGCACGCCTTCATCCAGCGCGAAGGGTTGAAGCCGTCCATCCGGCTGCTGGAGGACGTCGAGCGTGTGGCGAAAATCTGCGGCGCCTACCCGCGGCTTGCCAACCTGCTCCTTCAATCCAAATGGGCTGCCCCCCTGGTGAAAGGCGTTGCGGGGATCCATGCGGATCGGAAGGTCCCGAGCTTCCCGGAGGAGAGCTTTCCAGCGTGGGCCAGGGCGCGAGGGTTACACCTGCTGAAGGAAAAGAGCCGCCGAAAAGTCGCGTTCTTTGCGGGCTGCACCGGGCAGCATCTCTTCCCTGACGTGCCCCGCGCCGCGGTAGAGGTTCTGGAGCACAACAGCATTGAAGTCTACGTTCCCGAGCAAAAATGTTGCGGCATGCCGAGTCTGCTCGAGGGGGACCGTGAGCTCACCCTGGAGTTTGCCGCCTTCAACGCGGACAAGCTCTCCAAAGCGGTGGATGCGGGCTGCGACATCGTCTGCTCATGCCCCACCTGCGGTTACCTGCTGAAGCAGGTGCTGAGCGAAGGAGCCTGTCATTCACTTGAGCATCGTGCAACCTGCGGTTCTCTCTCCGATGATGTGAGCAGACAACCATCGGTTTTCGGGACAACCCCGGCGCAGGCTGTCGAAGAGAAGAGAACCGTCTTCAAGGGACTTTTCAGGGATGAAGGGTATTTTGCATCCCTTGATCCTCAAAAGCGCCTGAAGATCGCAAATCACACCCACGATCTTGGGGAATACCTTCTGACTCTTCACCGCTCCGGCGAGCTGAGCACCAGGCTAGGTCCGGTCTCTGGGCATATGGTTTATTATCCACCCTGCCATCTGAGGGAGCAGAAGATCGGCGCACCTTACATGGAGCTGCTGACCCTGATCCCGGGGATCTCCATCGAGCCGATCCAAGGGGTCTTCCATTGCTGCGGCATCGCGGGGATCATGGGATTCAAGCAGGATTTTCACGAGATCTCCATCGCCATGGGGAGCCGCCTGATGGATCATATCAAGGCCATTGCACCCCAAAAGCTTGTGACCGACTGCCTGAGCTGCCGGATCCAGTTCAATCAGCTGCTCCCTTATCAGGTTCTTCACCCCATCGAGATTTTGAGGGAATCCTATTTAGGCCGTGATGGAAGGGTGTGAGCCTTCCTCTTTGTATGCCCGACTTGTCTGCCGTCGGAAGGCATATCATGAGTGAGCTGCCTTTGAGGAATTCCAGATGCAAAAGACGATCGTCGTCTTGAATGCAGATCCTGATGAGCGCCCTGAGTTGTGCCGGCTCCTGGAGCGGAGCCACTATCTTGCCGTCCCTTTGGAGACTCTGACCGAGCTCGCGAGCTGTTTGACAGATACCCGCTGCAATGCACTCCTTCTGGACCTGGGCCGCCTCCCGGTGGACAACCGTTTCATCTGCACACTCGGCAAGGAGCATCCTGCGCTGTGTCTCATCTGCATTTCCATTCGAAATTTTCATCCGGAGCTTGAAGAAGCCTCGAGGATGCATATTACGGCCTGCCTCGGCAAACCGGTCAACGAGGATGTGCTGCTCTTCTGGCTGAGAAGTCTGTGCGGGGCAGACCCAAGATCGAGAGCCTCGCCGTCTGCTGGATGAGCGATTCACCGACGGCCCCATTCAGTGATTCACGGGTCTTCACAAACGTGAAAGGACACGAGCTATGAGCATGAATTTGCCTCTCGAGGACCATCTGGTTCGCATGCAGCGCGATCTCAAGCGGGCGGCGACCAGGAACCCGTTGGACATCAGATGGACCATGGTGATCGACGTGGCCAAGTGCATCGGCTGCCACGCCTGTACCCTGGGCTGCGTGGCCGAGAACAAGCTTCCTCCCGGCGTCGTGTACCGCCCGGTGATCGAGGAGGAGATCGGCAGGTATCCGAGCGTACGGCGCCGCTTCCTGCCCAGGCCGTGCATGCACTGCCAGAACCCCCCATGCACCAAAGTCTGCCCTGTCTCTGCGACACACATCGACGGGCAGGGAGTGGTTGTGGTCAACTACGACCGCTGCATCGGATGCCGCTACTGCCTGGTGGCCTGCCCCTATTCCGCCCGCACGTCGGACTTCGGCGAGTATTACACCGCAAAGACCCCTGACATTCCGGGGAAGATCCTGGGGCGGAAGGCCGCGGCCGAGGGCTATGAAAGCAAGCCCGCGGCGGAATACGGGAAGAAATGGCCCGAGCGCGGCAGCGGGTCTCCCATCGGCAACGCCAGAAAGTGCCACTTCTGTCTCCACCGACTGGCCGTGGGGATGCTCCCGGCCTGTGTCACGACCTGTGTCGGGCGCGCCACCTTCTTCGGGGACCGGAACGATCGGGAGAGCCTGGTCTTTGCCCTGCTCGGATCGCCGCGCATCCAC
>JALOOX010000089.1 GCA_025454175.1 Syntrophobacteraceae bacterium
AGGATCGTTGCCTGACGTGTTCGGAATCCCAATGTTCCCCGCAGCCATGACGAATTCCCCAAGGCCATTGTTGAGCCACAGGGTGCTCTCTCCGGGGTTGTAGAGATCCAGGTCGCCGTCATTGTCGAAATCTGCGGCGGCCGTCATGAAACCGGGGCCATTGAGCGTGGTTCTGAGAGAAAAGACGCCAGAGCCATTATTGAGATAGATCGACTTGGTCGTTGGGGATGCGATGATGAGATCCAAGTCCGCATCGTTGTCCAGATCGGCCAGGGTGACTCCATCGGCCCTTCCCGTGGTGGGAAGCCCTCGTTGGGCATTGCTCTGCAGGGTGAAAACGCCCGAACCGTTGTTCAGAAAAGCGTACACGTTGTGCAAAGCGAAGTAATCTGCCAGGATAAAGTCGGTGTCTCCATCGCCGTCGATGTCCCCCGCCGTGCCCCCCTGGCTGCCCAGCGCCTTGCCGAGGTCATCTCCAGGAATCCCCGTGAGCCTGGTGAAATACATGCCGCCTTCATTGCGATACAATTCGTTCTCCTGGCCCACCGTACTCCCCCAGTTATTGGCGAACAGGTCCAGGTCCCCGTCGTTGTCCATGTCGAACGCGATCACGCCCCGGGTCTGCCCATCCGCCTTGACGATGCCGGCCTGAGCCGTCACGTCGGTGAAGCTGCCCGTGCCGTCATTGGAATAGAGGTTGTTCAGAGTGTAGGCACCATTCCAAAGGTCAAAGTCCCCGTCATTGTCCAAGTCGGCCCAAACCCCACCGTGAGTGCCCGTGTCGACATCGGCCACGCCCCGCGGCAGGCCCTGCTCGAGATAGCTCGACCCGTCAACATTCATGAACAGGAGGTCGGACATCGTCTGGTTGGAGAAGTTTCGAGTCACATACACGTCAGGGTCGCCATCCTGGTCGATATCACCCCACACCGCTCCATGTCCACCCTGCAGCGAGCCCCGATTGCTGGCGTTGGTGATGTTGGTGAACACTACACCCCCCATGGACCAGATCGACAGGCACTTGATGTTGTCGATGTAAGCATCCTGCTGCGAGAGTTCCACCTCGAAGCGGCTCACCGTGATGGGAGTAACCGTCAGGTCGAGGACCAGCGTCTGGCCGAAGGCCTGAACCTGCGTCCTCTCGGGACTGAAGTTGAGCACCACCATGGTGTTGACACCCTGGACATAGCCGCTCTGGAAGACCTTCTTCTCGACTTCCTGACCGTTCACCAGCTTCCGCATATACCCAGGACCGTAGCCGTCTGAATTCATCACTTCATAGTAGTTTGAAGCATCCTGCACCAAGCGCAGGTAAAACTTGCCGCCACTCGGATACTTAACGGTGGGCAGGAAATCCAGCTGGAAGATGCCGGTGGCCCTTGGAGCAGCCAGGGATCGAGCAAACTTCATCCCCACGTCATTGCCTGTCAGGGCCTGCAGCCGTTTGGCGGTAGAATCGTAAACGAGTCGCCCCGCGCCGCCCGCCGTCCATATCTGGGTCACCGTGTAGCTGGAGCGGGTGTCCGCGCTGAAATCATCCAGAAACGACGGCCCCGACACCAGGACTGTCACCGATACCGTCGCCGTGTTGGACGCGGCTCCCGCATTGTCTCTAACCGTGTAGCTGAGCACATCCGTCCCGGCATAACCAGGATCGGGCGAGTATGAGATGGTGCCGTTGCCGTTCACGGTCGCCGTCCCATGGACTGGCCCCACCACCACAGACACGGTCGACGGATCCAGGCTCCCATCGCTGTCCGTGTCGTTGGAAAGGACCTGGACTACCACGGCGGTCTCTTCCACGGTCTCAGCCGAGTCGTTTGCGGCCACGGGCGCACTATTGACCCCACCCATATCCGCGTACACGATGTTGTCGATGTAAGCATCCTGCTGGGAAAGCTCCACTTCGAACCTGTTGACGGCTACCGGGCTGAGGGTCGAGCCTAAAACCAGCGTTTGACCGAAGACCTGAACCTGAGTCGTGCCGGGACTGAAGCTCAGCACCAGCGGATAACTCACCCCCTGAACATACATGCTCTGAAAGAGCTTCTTTTCCACCTCCTGCCCGTTTACCACCTTCCTGAGCCAGCCGGCGCCATAACCGTCGGAATGGACCATCTCGTAATAACTCGAGGCGCTCTCCATCAACCGGAGATAAATTTTCCCTCCATTGGGATATTTTTTGGTTGGAAGGAAATCCAGCTGAAACCTTCCCGATGTCCTTGCGCTCAAAGAGCGCCCGAGCTTAAGCCCAATATCGTTGCCCGTCAGAACCTGTAACCGCTTCCCGGTCGGATCGTAGACCAGCCTTCCCGTTCCGCCCGTTGTCCAGGTGTGTGTCACGGTGTACCCGCCGAGGGTGTTCGTACTGAAATCGTCCTGGAATAGAGCGCTTGACGAACGAACCGTCACCGTCACTGTCGCCACATTGGACGTAGCCCCCACATCGTCCTTCACCGAATACCTGAACTCATCGGTCCCGATGAATCCGGGGCTGGGGCTGTAAAGGACGGTGCCGTCGGCGTTGACGGTCGCCGTTCCTCGCGAGGGACTCACCACCACTGTCATAGTCAGGGGATTGATGGTCCCATCGCCGTCCGTGTCGTTCGAGAGGACCGGAACCACCACGGGGGTCCCCGCAACGGTTTCGGCCTTATCATTGACCGCCAAGGGGGCTCGGTTCCCTTCGGAGCCCTCCGCGTAGGTGATGTTGTCGAAGTAGCCATCCTGCTGGGAAAGCTCGACCTCGAACAGACTGACGGATATGGGGCTGACTGTCGATCCGAGAACCAGCGTCTGGCCAAATGCCTCCACCTGCGTCAAGGCCGGACTGAAGGCTAGCGCCACAGAGTAACCCGTATTCTGCACATAACCGTTCTGAAAGACCTGCTTTTCAACTTCCTGGCCGTTCACCACCTTCCTGATCCAGCCGGGATCATAACCGTCGGAGCTCACCATCTCGTAATATCTCGATGCATCCTGAACAAGGCGCACATAGATCTTTCCGCCGTTGGGATACTTCCTGGTCGGAAGGAAATCAACGTGGAAGGCGCCGTTATCCTGGACGGTGACTCTCCGGGAGAACTTCAGTCCTACGTTGTCGCCCGTCAGCACCCGCAGACGTTTTCCCGTCGAATCATAGAGGAACTGCCCCGTCCCACCCTGGGTCCATGTGTGAGTCACCAAGTACTGGCTTCGTGTGTCGGTGCTGAAATCATCCAGGAAGAAAGAGCCGGCGTGAAGGAGGTTATCGAAATACGCATCCTGCTGAGCGAGCTGGACTTCGAAACTGCTCACGGAAATGGGCACGGCCGTGGAGCCCAGGACCAGCGTCTGGCCGAAAGCCTCGACCTGGGCCGTGCCAGGGCTGAAGGCCAGACCCAGCGTGGTGCTCACCCCCTGGACGTAGCCGCTCTGAAAGACCTGCCTTTCCACCTCCTGGCCGTTCACGACCTTCCTGACCCAGCCCGGCCCGTAGCCGTCGGAATTCATCATCTCGTAATAGTTGGACCCGTCCTGCACCAGGCGCACATAGATTTTGCCCCCGCTGGGGTACTTCTTGGTCGGCAGAAAGTCGATCTGGAACCCGCCACTCTGCTGGACCGGGACATCCCGCGAGAACTGAAGTCCCACGTCATCGCCCGTCAGCACCCGGAGGCGCTTTCCCGTCGAATCATAGAGAAACTGGCCTGTCCCCCCCTGAGTCATAGTGTGTGTCACCGTGTAATCGATTCGAGTGTCCACCGAAAAATCATCGATCAATGCCGAGGCTTCAAAAGGATAAAAAATGAAGATGAACAGCAGGAAAAACCATAGTTTCTTCATCTCGAATACTCCTCCCATCTCATGCCCACTCCCATGATCCCACATCCCAACAGATCAAAAATCCATCACTCCACAAGCGAAACACTTTGACAAAACCCATTATCTAATCGAATGAACCGACGGCCACCGCCCAATCCGATGGGTAGGGCGCTTTCCATGTTTGCTTCCCGGCATGCAGCGTTCCCAGTCCCAACTCGACATAGGGTCTTTTGGCATCGACGGCCACGGCTTCCCGTCCTCCCCGCTTGGAACCGAGATTCATGGTGATGCCCGAGGCATCTTCCCGGTAGAAAAGGAAATGCGTTCCGCCAGGTCGCTGAAGGCAGACCCCATCGGTCAGTTCGTTGCATCTGTGAAGATCCGCGAAAAAACGCTCATCGAAAAAACGAGCATACGTCTTGATCTGGTCTTTGTTGGGATAAGGCCCAGACCCGCCATCATTAGAGCCTCCCCTTAGGAGGTATCCCCAGATGTTAGCGACTCCGCCGGCCATCGCTGACCGCCACAGACCGCGGCGGGTCTCTTCGAGCGAATAGTCCTTGGCCTTTCCCTCCGCTCGAACACGGAAGCGGTCCTCCGAGAAAGACGCCTTGGCCGGACGATTCTCGATGGTTTGCACATAGGCTGCATAATCGGGTTTATGCTGCTCGTAGGACGAGTAATCCATGGGTTCGGACATCTGGAGGAGGCTGTTTTTAAACGAGCGCGCCCCAAGCATGTGGCTCCATGCCATGGACTGGCTCAGATTTCGATACCACTCCGTCAGTTCCTCGCCGGTAACCCATTCGTTCAGGTCGAAGCCGTAGCCCATGGTCCAGCCGGGGATGGGGCCGAGACGGGCTGCTATGTAGCGCTGAAGGCGCCTGTCCTGGGGCCCGTTGATGCCCCAGCGCCGGGGGCTCATTCCCCTTTCGTCGTCACCCCACGCCCAGATGTGGACGACACCTCCTGCGGCCTGAACATTGGTGATCAATAGCTCAAGGGCCTCGAAAGTGCGACGGTCGGGATCCGGGTCTGGACTTTGGATATCCCTGCAGCTCGGTCTTTCCAGGTCAAACCACTGGCACGCAACGCTGGTGTGAAATCCGCTGAATCCATGTCCATCCAGCATTTCCTGGATGTCAGCGTCGATTTTCCGCAGATTCTGGTAATACCGATCCGGGCGTGCATACATGACATACTGCGGAACGAAGGCCCGTCGACCCTCAACGTTCTTGATCCACTTCGAGCCTTCCGAGGCAATGAATCCGGAAGCCTTGGTCTCTTCCCGCGGCTCGATGCGAAAGTCGCCCTCATGGCCGTCGAGGTCGGGATCCTCGCTGCGGGTCCTGAAGCGCCATTCGCCCGGGAAGAGGTCAGGGAAGCGAAATCTCCAGGTGACTCCTCCGTCATAAAACATGGAGGTTCGTTGGCATTCGCCGGTGTCCTTCCGGCAGAACGTGACGAAGGCTTCCAGGTCGAACGGGTTTCCAGCGAAGCTTGCGTTCTCGATCTCCCATTCCAGATAGGACATTCGGCGCCCCTGGCCAAGTCTATGCCCACCGCCCCCACCAACCGCCCCCGGGCCTGCATCATCGACGGTCGGCTCCCAGTTTCCCGAACCCGGCCCCTCCAGCCTATCCAGACGCGACCCCAAGGCGGGCGAAGCCGGACTTCCAGCAACCGTCCTGGCCCCTATGCCGTTCCACCAAGCCACAAGTGCTTCCGGGCCCGTCGCATGGAGCCCCAGGCCACAGCAGCCAAGCACCAGTATCAGGATCCCCTTACAGAATCGACCACTCACAGACGGTATCCCTTTCGCCCCATTCAGACCATGAGCACTGCTTTTGAGGCCGGGAGCAGGCACCAGCTTGGGAGCCTGGGGGAGCAATGCCATCGAGCTGCCTGCCATTGGCCCTCCAACTTATCAGCCCGCGACAGATCCGCAAAGGTGAATACGCACCCGGATCATGGGTAATAAAGAGTACCATCAATCGATTATTAAGTCAGCCAATTTGAATGCTTGGTGACAACTAGAATAATATTCTTGATGCGCAGCTTTCCCCTGTCATCGCGGTGCCTCCAGCTTGACGTTCCTCGGCATTTCGTGATACTGGAAGGCCACTATTGCTTGTGGTCCGATCCGCCGACCCGGGCGGCTCCCTCCAAATCCAGACCATCAGGGGGCGCGGTCAGACCCTTCTCTGTCGCTTGAGGGCGAAACGCTTCGTTGGCGCAAGTGCTCCGACCGGCCCCGCCGGGCGTCAAAAAGGGACACCAGGGGCAGCCCGGCGAGCCATCAGATCACAAGATCTCGACCTCGACGGACCCATCCATATCGATGGAAAAACTCCGGCTCCCGCACCCCCCTTCGGGGCCCCAATCCAACCCATGGCCCCCCGGGAAATGACATGGGGTAAAGCCACACTCGGGAGGCATTCAGGCAAGTCATCATGATCGAAAATCTTGGCTCATTTTTGAGCATAGCGTTCTCGGACCGCACCCTCTGCACGCGCTGTGGGACCTGCATCGGTGGATGCCCGGTCGAAGCCCTGTCCATAGGATCCGATGGGTATCCAGCCATTGACTTGAACCGTTGTGTCGCCTGCGGGCGCTGCGGCCGCCACTGTCCCGGAGGAGGTCTTTCGTATGCACAACTGACCCGTCTGACCTTCGGTGACGACAGGGACGCAGATCACTTCGATGGCCGGGTTGATTCAGTGTGGATTGGGCATGCCCGAGATATATCCGTCCGGATGCGAGCGGCCAGCGGGGGAGCTGTCACTGCGCTGCTGCTTCACCTGCTGCGAGCGGGAGAGGTCAGCGGCTGCTTGGTGACACGGATGGTACCCGAGGAGCCCTGGCGGGGCGAGGCCTTTGTGGCCCGAACCGAAGCCGAACTGTGCGCAGCCAGCCAGTCGCGATATGGTGTCATTTCCGTCAACGCCGCACTTAAAGGTCTGCGGAGCACAGCGGGGCGTTTCGCCGTCGTCGCCCTGCCGTGCCATGTCCACGGCCTGAGAATGCTTCTGGCCGAAGACCGCGGTCTGCGGCAGAAAATAGCCTTGATCGTCGGACTGTTCTGCTCGAGCAGCGTCGCCCCCCCTGGAGTTCGGGACCTGCTCCGGTGCGGGGGCATCGGGCGCACGAGAGCCGTCGTGGACGTGCGGTTTCGAGAAGGCCCCTGGCCGGGCCGCATCTGCGCCATCGGAGCGGATGGAAGGCGCCACGAGCTGCATCGCTCCAATTTCAAGGACGGCGCCATCAATTACCTCTTTTCCTTCTACTCTCCGCAACGATGCCTCATGTGTATCGACGGAAGTGCCGAATTTGCCGATGTTTCCGTTAGCGACGTCTGGCAAAGGGAAAGCACCGGTGGATATCGTTGCGAAGGCGAGTCCAGGCTGCTGGTCCGAACGGCTGCGGGTCGAACGGCCTTGGAAAACGCGCTGATCTCGGGAGTGTTGGAGGCGCGGGACGTCACCTCAGACCCGGTCTTTCGCACACACCGGAAACACGTTTACCCCAAGCAGGTCACCAACAGGCTGAGGGTGGAACGCCGGCAAAAGGCCGGTCTCAGTGCTCCTTCCTATGACAGGACGGCGGCCTCCGGAGCACCGGCGGATCGGAGGCGGGAACGCCTGAAATCTGCGATTCACTCGATCGAGATGTGGCCCGGGCTGAGGTATCTTCTGCTGAAGGGGCTGGTTTCTCCCCTGGGAGAACCGATCATTTGGGTGAGACAGCAACTGAAAGCCAGACGGTTTCGTCCCTGAGACCGAGCCATCCGGCACACGAAGGCTGGGTGGAGCCTTTGTAGACAGGACCCATGAACACGAGGAAGTCCTCATGAAGCGAATCGGCGTAATCGGAAATTTTTCGGGACGCAATGCAGGCGATGCCGCCATACTCGGGGGATTGCTGGAAGACGTCACGGACCTCTTTCCGAATGTGGTCTTCGATGTGCCGACCATCAATCCGGGGTTCGTGGCGCGGACCTACCGGGATTACCGCGTCAACCCCGTCGGTTTGCTGCCGTGGAATCTGAGCATCAAGATTTTCGGCCTGCCGATCGTGCGGTCGGTGCTTCGGTCCGACCTAGTGCTGCTCACCGACGCCATCCTTTTCGACCTGAACCTTTTCAACCCGCTGTTCAACTACCTGTCCACCATGGCGCTCGTGCTTCCTTTGGCCCGGCGCGCCGGGATTCCCATCATCCTGTACAACGTCAGCCTGGGTCCTGTTAAATCCACCGCCGGAGCTTGGTGCCTGAAGAGGGTGCTCGACGTCTCCTCGGCCATCATCGTGAGGGACGCTGAATCCCTCGAGCTCATGGACCGCCTGGGTTTTCCCCGCGACAGAGCCCAGATGGGAGCGGACTGCGCGCTGAATGTCAGGCCTTCCCCACGGCACACCGCGCTTGCCATGCTGAAGGAAGGAGGAGTGCCAGAGGACGGGCCCCTGATGACCATCAATGTGAACAGCTATCTCAACGTGTTTTTGGGGGGAGGCGCCCGGACCGTCGACGTTTCCGATTTCGCAAGCTGCATCGCCCGCACCGTCGATCGACTGGTGGACGACCTGGGGCTGCGAATGTCTTTCGTCGTGACACAGCCCATGGATCTCAAGCTCACGCGTGAGGTGATGGCCAGGATTCGCCGTCGGGACCGGGTCGGCATGGTCAGCAACGTCCGCCACAGCTACCGAGATCTGGCTGCGGTCTTTGCCGCCGCCGAGCTCCACCTGGGAATGCGGACCCACTCCCTGATCCTGCCCACGGCTGTCGGCACCCCGGCGATCGGGATCATCGCCACGCCCAAGAACCGCGGCTTCATGCGATCCATCGACCAAGACGATCTGATGATTGAATTTCCCGATCTCACGACGGATCACCTGGTCGAGGTGGTGGAAAAGGCATGGAAGGATCGCGCGGTTCTTCGGGAAAGACTGGCCCCCATCGCCGCCCGCGAGAAGGGAAAGGCCCGTCGGAGCGCCCGATCCTTGACCCCACACCTGGCTGATGGCCGCCCAAGATGACGAAATCCGGCAAGCTCCTGGTCCTCAAGATACTGGTCGCCATCGGACTCCTGGTCGGGATTGGGTACTGGGTCGACTGGAAGGAAGCTCTCAGGGCGATGACAGGCATATCCCCCTCCGGAGTCGGGGTCCTCGTCATCCTGGCCTACGTGCTCACAGTCCTCAGCTGTATCAAGTGGCAGCTTTTCCTGCGATCCCGCGGATCCCGTGTGCGGCTCAACGCCTTGGTGCAACTGTACATCATCGGTTATTTCTTCAACAATTTCGGTCCAGGAACCCTGGGCGGCGACGTCGCACGAGGATACGCCCTGGGGCGCTGCATCGGTAGTCAATCCGATTCCATGGGCACGGTCTTCCTAGAGCGGTTCACGGGGATGATCGCTCTCATGGCCCTGGCTATCCTTGCGGCCGCCGCCAACCCCAGCCTGGTTGCCAACCCACACATCCTGCTCTTTGTCGCCCTGGCCGGGATCCTGCTCATCGGAATGGTCCTCTTCCTGGTCTCCCCTGCCCTGCAGGCCCTCATGCGCAGCCTCCTGGATCTGACGCACAGCGAACGTTGGAAGCGTGTGGGTGATCGATTTTTCAACGTGGTGTTCTGTTTTCAAAAGCTTCCGGCAGTCCTCTGGGCAGGAATGGGCTTGTCGGTACTCTTCCACCTGCTCACCGTGGTGAACGTGGCCGCAGCCTGCTGGGCCCTTGGCCTGCCTTTCCGCATGCTCGACCTCGCGGTGGCGGTTCCGCTGATTCTCCTGGTGGGCAGCATCCCGGTCTCACTCAATGCCCTGGGAATCATGGAGGGAGCTTTTGTCTACTTTTTGGCGCTGTCCGGCATGGCGGCCACCGACGCCCTGTCGGTGGGCTTGGTCTTCAGGGCCAAGAACATCCTGCTTGCCCTAGCGGGGGCGCTCCTTTGGATGATCCGCAGTTTTTCCCAGGAAGCCTAAAGCTCCTGATGCCGAATGGGGAGGCAAATTAGTGCACTCGAGAAGGTCCAGCGGAAGCGAGGGTGGGGACAGCAAGGGGCTTCACTGGCTTCACCAGTGGACCCGGATCGAAAGGGGCTCGGCGGCGGGATCTTACCAGGACTTGGTCATTGGAAGCAGGCGTCTCTCCGCCCTGATCGGCTACGAATGCCTGACTTTCCTTTTGACCTTCCTGCCCGGAGCCCTGGGGCTGCTTCTGCGTCGGACCTGCTATCCGACCTTGTTCTCCTTCTGCGGGCGCGGAACGGTCTTCGGCGTGGGTGTCACTTTCCGACAGCCCCGCAAGATCACGCTGGGAAACCGCTGTATCATCGATGACTATGCCAGCCTCGGTGTGCGGGGCGAAGGCGCCCGCATTGCCCTCGGAGACCGGGTCCTGATCGGCAGGCACAGCGTGCTGGACATCCGGAACGGCAGCGCGGAGATCGGGGACGACACCAGCGTGGGAGCGACCTGTCGGCTGGGCTGCGACGGCGGAGCCACGCGCATCGGGCGCTATGTCATGATAGCGGCCTACTGCTACATCGGCGGCGGTGCCCATGGCAGCGACCGAACCGACATCCCCATGGCCCTTCAGAGCAACGTGTCAAAAGGGGGAGTGACCATCGAGGATGACGTCTGGATCGGCGCCGGCAGTCTGGTGATGGATGGGGTCCGCATCGGCCGCGGCTCCATCGTCGGGGCGGGCTCCCTCGTCACACGAGACATTCCCGCCCTGTCCATCGCCTTCGGGAGTCCGGCCCGAGTCGTGCGGAGCCGGGTGGCGGGTGAGGCTCCGCCCATCCGAGAGTAGCCTTTCCCTTCACGCTGTGTATACCGGGCACGGGTGCCCGTCCCGGCTGACTGGATTTGAGCGCATGTGCGGCATAACTGGTTACATTGACCATCGCTTTCAGACGGACCGACGCACCTTGATCAGGATGACCGATGTCCTGCGGCACCGGGGCCCCGACGACGCCGGCTACGAAGTTTTCGAGGAACCGCACGCTGCGATCGGCCTGGGACATCGGCGTCTTTCCATCATCGACCTGAGCCCTGGCGGCCATCAACCCATGAAAACCGAAGACGGGTCTCACTGGATCGTGTTCAACGGCGAGGTCTACAACTACCGTGAGATCAGGGTTGAGCTGGAAGCGTGCGGCCACTCCTTCCTCTCCACCTCCGACACCGAGGTCATCCTTAAATCATACAAGGAATGGGGAGCGCGGGCTGTTCATAAGTTCATCGGAATGTTCGCCTTCGCCATCTACGACAGCCAAAATCAAAAAATAGTCCTTTTTCGCGACCGGGCGGGTGTCAAGCCGCTCTATTACCATGCCAGGCCAGACCTCTTCATGTTCGCATCCGAGCTCAAGAGTTTTTATGAGCACAATGCCTTTGCCAGGAACATCGACCGGAATGCACTGGGACTCTACTTCAGATACGGTTACATCCCGGCCCCCCTCACCATATTCGAATCAACCCACAAGGTGAAGCCCGGGCATTACATCGAGATCGACCTGATGACCGGGCGGTACGAGTCCTTCAAGTACTGGGACGTCATGGACCACTACGGCGCCCCGCGCCTGAATGCCTCCCTTCCGGAGGCGGAAGAAGAGGTCGAAAGACTGCTCGTCAGCGCATTTCAATACCGAATGGTGGCCGATGTTCCTGTCGGCGTCTTCCTGAGCGGTGGATACGACAGCACCACCGTGGTGGCCCTGCTCCAGAAGAACATGACATCCCGGCTCAAGACGTTCACTATAGGTTTTCACGAGGACGCGTACAACGAAGCTCGAGAAGCGCAGCAAATCGCCCGATATCTCGGCACTGACCATCATGAGCATTACTGTACGGCGCGGGAAGCTCAGGAACTCATCCCCCAGATCCCCTTTTTCTATGACGAGCCCTACGCGGACAGCTCCGCCATACCGACCATGCTGGTCAGCCGACACGCGCGACAAAGCGTCACCGTCGCTCTTTCGGCGGACGGCGGCGACGAGACTTTCGCCGGCTACAACAATTACGACAGGTATCTTTACCTCCATCGACGGATCGAGGGAATTCCCCCCCTGCTCAGGCGGCGGCTGGCCAGGGTACTGCCCGCCCTTTTCCTGCTCAGTTCTTACAAAGGGTGTAATTCCCGCGTCATCCACCTGCTGGCCCTCCTCCAGAATGCCCGAATGCTAGAGGAAGATCATGTGTACTCGCTCATCCATTTATTGTTTTATGATTACAAGATAAACCGTCTCCTCCCGCGTTCTTTCGACGATTCAAGCCTCAGGGGGGAGGTTTCGGGCATCTCCGGCTCCGACATGGATCTCCTCCACCAGTTGATGGCCTATGATTACAAGGTGTACATGGTAGACGACGTCCTCACCAAGGTGGATAGGGCCACCATGAGCGTCAGTCTCGAAGGCCGTGAGCCCTTGCTGGACCACCGAATCATCGAGCTCGTTTCAAGGCTGCCCGTGCACTTCAAGTATCAGGATGGACGTAAGAAGATCCTGCTCAAGAAAATCCTGGGCAGGCACATTCCCTTAGACAAGCTGATCGGAAAAAAGAAAGGATTTACCATCCCTCTCGAGTCCTGGCTGACCCACGACCTGAGGGATGTCGTCGAGCATTACTTCAGCACCGAAAATCTCTCGCGCCACGACCTGTTCGACGTCACCTATGTTCGTTCGCTCAAGGACAGGGTCCTGAAGGAGAAGAAAGGGGCCGGGAACCTCTGGTTCCCACTCGTTTTTCAGATGTGGTACATGCGCCACATGGCTAGCCCAAGTACAGTTCGACCCAAATGAGCATAGAATCCATAGGCCATGCCCACCAACTCTCATTTCGCTCATTTCAGCTGGAGTCGATGAAATTTGGTTGAGTGGCAGACAGATCATAAATCTTCGGCGAAAGCTCAAGCAGAGAGAGTATTGTTGCCTGCAGGGGGTTGAGTGCTTGGCGACACAGAGAACCGGATGGTCAGATTCTATGAGCTCGCGCTTCCTCTCAAGAGGAAAGTCCAGACTTTTTTTAAGCCAATCCAACTCCACCTTCAGCTGCCCGATCTATTGGTAAAGCTGTGAGACGAGCTCTTCCTGATCTTTGGTGCGTTTTTGCCTCCTATCCGAGACGATGTCGGGCAACCCCTCGATAGCATGCTTTTTCCATTGGGTAATCTGATGGGGATGAACCCCGAGGTCGCTTGCGATCTCTGAAAAAGTCCGATGGCCCTTGATGGCCTCCAGGGCAACTTTTGTCTTGAACTCCGCTGTGAAGCTCTTGCGGCGATCCTTCATTTCAGCCCTCCTTTAGCGATCTGTTACCATGGGCCGGCGATTCGTTGCCGCACAGCATCCGGACCGTCTCGAGCAGGCTCAACGGAACCTTACTTGGCATTCCGTTCAAAAGAACCGGCTCAAGGGTAATCGACTACCTCGAGTACGATGAAATGTGTCCTTTCGGCAAGCGTGCGCGGCGCAATTTTTTCGCACGGGCGGGGGGCCTCGTGACGCGGGGCGCAGGCGAGGGCCGAGCCGCAGCAGGCTG
>JALOOX010000090.1 GCA_025454175.1 Syntrophobacteraceae bacterium
TTGACTCGAACGGTTCACTGGCATTCGGTCTTGAACGGGGTGGATCACGGGAGGGGCGGCCCCGAGGTGCCAGCGTTCACAGGCAAGGACGACAGGGGACATGAAATATCAATGCATCAAATGCCATGTGACGTGGGGTGAGGGGAATCCCGAAAAAGACGGGTATTCGCATGGACTGTGTCTCATCTGTGTCAAGGAGGCCCTGGCTCCCCTTTACCGTAGACGACAGATCGAGGAGGGCAACTTCGACTGCTTCGCCCGTTCCTCGGGCTATTGCGACCAGGCAGCCTGCAAGTACCGGGAGATCTGCGTGGATCGCGTCGGGACGACATCCTGCATTTGCTGACATCTCCTTGTCCGGTGTTTTGAAGCGCGCCTTCCTGGTCTGGCTTCCCGAGGTGCTCGTCCAGGTTTTTCCTGCAAGGATTATTTCCGCCACACCCTTCAAATCTCGCTTCCTCAGTATTAATTTCAGAGATCAAGAACGTTTGGATCACGGATCGAAGTGGCTCGAAAGGCTTTGCGAGTCGACGGGTCTTGAACGCCATATGATTATGGAGGGAGGGTCCTCATGGAAACAGGAATGGAGCTTAAAATGGCCGGCGCATCCGAGTGCGGATGCTGCCACATGAATACCGATGTGACAGTGGAGGATTCCTGCTCGGCGCGGAGCAGAATCTTCACCGAGCGGGAGCTGGATGTTCTCCGAAGGATACGGGAGCATGGTGAGCGCGCCAAGGATCTCAGGATGCGGATCGAGCGGGTGAATGGCCACTCGGAAAGCCTCACGCTGAAGAAGAGCGCGCTGGATGAGCTGGAGCGTCTCCGACTGGAGCGGGCCGCTCTCGAGGACGAGCGACTGGCTGCCGCCCACGAGCGCATGAGATGGCTGGGGCACGCGTGAGCCACCCGGTGAGTCGAGAGCGAAGGCGGGCGGAGCCACTCCCCCGCTTTTGTTGTCGGCGCATTCGGTGGCGGTTGAGGTCTGCTCCGTGTTCAGGAAAAGGTCTTGCCAATCGGCACGTTTTGGTTTTTGTTGAACGGGATTGACCTGGACTCGACGTTGTGAAAACCCGAAACCCACTGAAAGGATGCTCATGGCCGAAGAGAAGAATCCCGTTGTGATCATGGAAACCTCCGAAGGTACGATCAAGATTGAGCTCTGGAAGGACAAGGCTCCCGGCACCGTCGCCAATTTCCTGCGCTACGTCGACGACGGTTTTTACAACGGCACCATCTTTCACCGGATCATAGCCGATTTCATGATCCAGGGGGGCGGGCTGACTCCGGATATGAAGGAGAAAAAGACTCGAGACCCCATTCGCAATGAGGCGACTCCCGATCTCAAGAACAACAGGGGAACCATCGCCATGGCCCGAACCGGCCTCATCCACAGCGCAACCTCCCAGTTTTTCATCAACGTCGTGGACAACGAGTTCCTCAACCAGAAGAACAAGACCCCGGCAGGGTTCGGCTATGCGGTTTTCGGAGAAGTGGTGGAGGGAATGGACGTGGTGGACAAGATCCGGTCCGTTGAAACCGGCACCTTCGGTCCTCACAGCGACGTCCCGCGCAAATCGGTCCTGATCACGGGCGTGGGCCGGGAAGGCTGAACGCATGCGTTGAAGAGCACCGGGTCTCCGTTTTCGACTCGGAAAGCTCTCTCCGTGGCCGATCCTGCCGCCGGCGGCGGAAGGTCGCTGCGGCCATGAATGAAATATGAGCCCGTGCGGGCCGGAGTCTGCACGGGCTCATCTCTTGTGACTTCATGTCTCAAAGGTTTGGACAGGCCGGCTTCGCCGGGAGTGGCTCCATGCGCACGGCAATCATTTCCGACATCCATGGAAACCATGAGGCGCTCGAGGCTGTCCTCGAGGACGTCGAGGGAATGGCCATCGACCGGATGGTGTCGCTGGGAGACAACGTCGGATATGGACCCGACCCCGAGAGAGTGCTCCATACCCTGGACGAGCGTCAGGTCCCCTCGGTACTGGGAAACCACGAGCTGGGCCTGGTGGATGTCTCCTTTCTTTCCTGGTTCAATCCCACGGCGCGCAAGTCCCTGGCCATCACCCACGGACTCCTCGCTCCGGAGTCCATCCAAAGGCTCCGAGCATTCGATCGAAGGTATTCGGTGGGTTCCGCTCTCTTCGTCCACGGCTGCCCACCCGACTCGGTCACCCGCTACTTTTTCGAAGTTTACGATTCGGAGTGGAGAAGACTTTTCCAGCGGATGGCCGAGTCCATCTGCTTTGTGGGCCATACCCATGAGCTGGCGATGGTCGAATATGATGATGCCGAAATCGCGCAGCACATCCTGGGATGTGGGGTCCATCGGCTGAAGGCCGACCGGCGGTATGTCGTCAATGCCGGGAGCGTTGGGCAGCCGAGGGACGGAGACCGGAGGGCCAAGTATGTCATCTGGGACGACGAGGACCAGACCATCGAGGTCCGATGCCTGACCTACGACGTTGAAAAGACGGTGAAAAAAATCCTCGACCTGGGCTTTCCACGGATCAATGCGAGGCGGCTGCTCTGAAAAGTTTCTAGTTTCTAGTTTCTGGTTTCTGGTTGAAAGACAGCCCGGCGCTGGTCCTTTGCATTGATTCGGGTGTCCCGGGGGGAGCATGAGGGACTGTTATGAAGGTATGGTCCGTTCCATGAAAACCATCGGGAAATACGTCATCCGAGGGCTACTCGGCAGGGGGGGAATGAGCGTCGTTTACAAGGCGCTGCTTCCGGTGGTGGAGAAGATCGTGGCGCTCAAGGTCCTGAGTCCGCACCCGACACTGGTGGACCTCTGGGGCGAGGAGGAGGTTCGGGGCAGGTTCATGGCCGAGGCCGCCCTCATGGGATCCATTCGGCATCCTCACCTGGTGGAGATCCTCGATTTCGACTTCGCGGAGGGACGCCCTTTTTTCACCATGGAGCACTATCCCCGAAGCCTCGGCATGCTGATCGGCGAGGGTCTTCGGACCGAGGCCGAGTGCCGGCTCCTGCCCATTGAGCACGCCATGCGCCGCGGGCGCGAGCTCCTGCTGGGCCTGGGGCGGCTGCACAGGGCCGGATGGGTGCATCGGGACGTCAAGCCCCACAACCTGCTCCTGGATGACGAAGGGCGTCTCAAGATCAGCGACCTGGGCCTTTCGAAGCTGAGAGGGGAGGTCTCGGCCATGACCCCCCCAGGCCTCATCGTGGGCTCGCCCTTCTATGCGGCGCCCGAACAGGTGAGGGATGCCGAAGGCGTGGATTTCAGGGCGGACCTCCATTCCGCGGGGGTGGTCATTCATCGCCTGATCACGGGACGATTTCCAGAAGATGTGAAGGGGGGAAAGCCCAGCCGGTTTCACCCCGATGCGGCCCCGGCCTGGGACGCCTTCCTTTCCAGGGCGGTGCATGCGGAGCCCGAGGGACGATTCTCCGAAGCGGAGGAAATGCTCGAAGCCCTGGAAGCCCTGGCAGCTCACTGGAACGAGAGGAAGTCGAGCTTCTGCGGGCAGTTCGCATCGAGCGGGGAGCGTGGTGGAGGGGATGAAGGCAGCGATGGGGCGGCGCGGTTGCGGAGGTCCCCCGTCAAGGTAACGCCCGAGAACGCCCCCGAGGTCTTCCCTTGTGACCGCCTGTGGAGGCCCATTCGATTCCGTTCCCCCAGCAGCCGGCTGCACCGGACGCATCCGGGAGCCCTGCGTGATGCATGGACCGGCCTCACATGGCAGAGCCCGGGACCACCTGACCCCATGAGCTGGCGCGATGCACAGGCTTATGTAAAGCGTCTGAGCACCACCTCCCATGCCGGCATTGGAGCGTGGCGTCTGCCGACGGTGGACGAGCTGTTCACATGCCTCGATCCGCCGCTTCTCAACAGCTCCCACTGTGAAGAGCCCTCGTTTGACCGGGGGAAGACCTGCCTTTGGAGCTGTGACCTGCGCTCTTTCGTGTCGGCCTGGTACGTGGACGTGGAGCTGGGTTTTGCTTCCTGGGGTGATCTGTCGTCACTCTTTTTCGTTCGAGCCGTCGGCGGGCCGGAATGAACCTTCCATCTCAATTCACATGAGGAGGCTCCGCACGTAAGCCTCGTACTTGCGGTAAACTTCCGAAGACAGAATCCCGAGGGCATTTTCGATGGCGGCCGGGGCCGGGAGGGACAGGGGTTCGGGGATGTCAAAACGCTCGAATGCGATGGGGGGAAGGTAAAGCTTCTGGTCTATGGACGCCATTTCGTCGGCGGTGAAATTGTCCCCCAGGTACTGCTTGCGCTCCAGCTCACGAGTATCCATGCTCTTGAGAAAGCTCAGAATGGTCAATAAATCGAAGTTCTTCTGGAACCTGGAGATGTTGGTGTTGACCGCCCTGCATTCCTGCATGAGATCCTCATAGGCCTTGCGGTATTCCTCCATCCAAGAATGGAACCGCTCATAAGCCTCCAGGACCAGCTTCCTGAACCTCCCCTTGTCCGTGAAGGCCCGCACCCGAATGTACTGGGCGCCGCGGTTGAACCGCCGATCGGCGGTGGTCATCCAGAGGGAATCCGGCGGAATCCCGAGAAGCTGCACCAGCTTCTGGGTCATGTCGGGATGTGTCATGAGGTAGGCCAGGCGGCTGAGCCTCACGCCCGTTTGCGCCGCTTTGGCTTTCAAGGCGTCGGCCCGACTCTGGATTTCCTCGATCTGCAGTCCCACAATGCATCGTTCGGTGAGGTAATTCTCGATGACCTCTTCTTTCACCTGGCGCGTGAGACTGCAAATCAAGTCATCTTCCATGGTCAATTCCTTGCGATTCGAGGGCCGGATTCGGCGTGACGTCTCATTCCTGGAGAACCAGCAAAGTCTGAAGGTCCAGGGTCACGGGAGCATGCTCGGGATGGTAAAGGTCACTGTTCTTCAGAGCCTTGACTCGAACGGCGCCAGGCGTGGGCTCCAGTAAGAGAATCGAATGAAAGAAGTGATCCAGGGCGTGGCAAGGGTAGGGAATGCCCCGTTCGTTGACCGTGGGGATGTGACTGTGGGTCCTCGCCGAGAGCCACATGGAGACCCCATGCCGCTCCGCCAGGGAGGCAAGGGCCTCCACGGTGCCGCCCGGCTCGGAGTCGAAATCGATCCCGTCGACGATGATCAGGGATGGGGAAAAACCTGCCTGATCCCTGAGGTTGGCGATGCTCTGCTCCAGCTTCTGGGTACTGAACGATTTGTTGAGGAAAGCCAGGATGAAACGGCAGGGCTCCATGCGATACTGAAGCTCCGTCATCTCTTCACCGCTCTTTTGCGCAAAGACATGCTTGAAGAATTCGTGGTACCAGGCCTTGACCTTGTCGGGCGGGTCGTCGATGCACACGTGGAGGACTCTCGCTCCCTTCAGGATCTCCTCGAGGGCGATGTGAGTCAGGCATCCCGTTTTTCCGACACCGGTGCGAGCCATGAGTGCTCCGAGCTTTCCCGGCGGGAGCGGTGAGCCCAGGGTGCGCTCGATCATCTGAATTTTTGCGAGATCGCCGGGTGAGACGACGTTATCCATAAAAATATTCTCCTTGGAAATGCATCCCCGGGAGCGTGACCGAATGGCGGATGCTATCGTGAGCCAATATACACGAAGTCAGGTGACAAGAAAACGCCATAAGATGGCGGGGAAGCTACTTCTTCGATGTCTTCTGTTCTTCCTTCTGGGCCTTGATCACCTCTTCGGCGATGCTCCGGGGCACCGGGCTGTAGCGCGAAAACTCCATGGTGAACTCGGCTTTCCCCTGGGTGGACGACCTGAGGACGGTGGAATAACCGAACATCTCGGCCAGGGGAACCTCGGATTCCACAACGGAGAAGGCTCCGTCCTCCGAGGTGCTGACGATGATCCCCCGCCTCTGATTCAGGGTGCCCAATACCCCCCCCTGGAACTCGGAAGGGGTCTCCACCGCAACGCGCATGAGCGGCTCGAGAATGATGGGCTCCGCCTTTGCGTAGGCTTCGCGAAAAGCCCCGATGGCCGCCTGCTGGAAGGCCATGTCGGATGAATCCACCGAATGCGCTGCCCCGTCGTTGATGGTGACCTTGACTCCGACGATGGGAAAACCGGCAAGGGAGCCCTTCTGGAGACAGGCCTGAAAGCCCTTGTCGCAGGAGGGGATGAATTCCGTCGGGATGACGCCGCCGGAGATCTCGTTGACGAATTCATATTCGCCTTCGGGGTTGGGCTCCATGAACCCGGCTACGCGGCCGTACTGGCCGGAGCCGCCGGTTTGCTTCTTGTGCGTGTAGTTGAACTCCGCCCGACGCTTGATGGTTTCACGGTAGGCCACCTTGGGCATGCCGACCTCGACGTCCGCCTGATATTCGCGCCGCATCCGCTCGACGTAAACGTCCAGATGGAGCTCGCCCATGCCGCAGACGATGGTCTCGCCGGTCTCTTCATCCAGGTAGGTCCTGAAGGTGGGATCCTCCCGGGTGAAGCGGGTGAGGGCCTTGCCCACGTTCATCTCGGCCTTCTTGTCCCTGGGCTTCAGGGCGAGGGAGATCACCGGAGCCGGAACGTGCATGGACGTCATGGCATAATTGACCTGGCCGTCGGTGAAAGTGTCCCCGGAGGCGCAGTCAATGCCGAAAAGCGCGACGATGTCTCCGGCCCTCGCCTCGTCGATATCCTGCATTTCGTTGGCGTGCATCCGGATGAGGCGCCCCACCTTGGATTTCCTCCCTGACCGTATATTGATGATGGTGTCGCCCTTCCCGAGGGTTCCCTGGTACACCCGCACATAGGTCAGCTGGCCGTATCGACTGACTTCGAGCTTGAAAGCCAGCATGACCAGGGGTTTGTCCGGGTCATTGTCCATGACCACGGGGGCTTCGTCCCGATCCAGATCGAGGGCTTCGCTCTGGATTTCCAGCGGGTTGGGAAGGTAGCGGCAAACGGCATCCAGCAGAGGCTGGACGCCCCGGTTCTTGTAGGCTGAGCCCATGAAGACGGGGATGAGCCGCAGGGCGAGAGTCCCCTTTCGAACGGCGTCGTGGATGAGCTCCTCGGTGACGGTGTCCTCGAGGATGGCCTCGGTGAGGTCGTCCGAAAAAAGGGAGACGGCATCGAGCATCTCTTCACGCTTCTGCTGAGCCATCTCCATCAGTGCTTCGGGTATCGGGCCGTCAGTGACCTGCTCACCGTGACTTCCCTCGAAATGGATGGCACGCATGGTGACGAGGTCGATGACGCCCTGGTGATCAGCCTCGAGCCCGATGGGGATCTGGAGGGCGACCGCGTTGTGGCTCAACCGCTCACGCAGCTGCCGGATCACCCGGAACGGGTCGGCCCCGGTGCGGTCGCACTTGTTGATGAAGGCGACCCTTGGCACTTGGTATCGAGTCATCTGGCGATCCACGGTGACCGACTGGGACTGGACGCCTCCCACCGAGCAAAGGACCAGGATGGCCCCGTCGAGCACCCGGAGCGCCCTTTCCACCTCGATGGTGAAGTCCACGTGGCCGGGGGTGTCGATGATGTTGATGGAGTGGTCGTTCCAATCGCAGGTGGTGGCCGCGGACTGGATGGTGATGCCGCGCTCCTTTTCCAGTTCCATGAAATCCATGGTGGCGCCCACTCCATCCTTGCCCTTGACGTCGTGGATGGCATGGATTCTCTGTGTGTAGAAAAGTATCCGCTCGGTGAGCGTGGTCTTGCCCGAGTCGATGTGAGCGCTGATTCCAATGTTTCTGAGCTTCGTCTGGGGATTGGCAGTCATGTTTCCTGTCTGTCTCCTGTCTTGCTGAGAGCGATGGGCAGCCTTTGCGGGACGGCTGCCGAGGCCGGAAGAGCACGGATCATCCCATGGATCTGTGACGATTTCGTCTCGGAATTGCTAAGATTCAATGATCATCATCATTCCCGCACCAGAGGGGAACCCCCAGGAAGCCCTGGCGAGCACGGCTCCCGACCCCAGAACGCCTGACGCATCCCGACCCATGAAAAAACGAAAACGGGCACACCTTGGGGTGCCCGTTGGAGGACGTTCTTCTAACAGAAGCCTGGAGAAAAGAAAAGAGTAAATCAGGCCCTAATTGACCTTTTTGTCCGATGCCCTGGGGTTCTTCGCTATTCCCGCGGGCGCGGCGGCCTTGACGGTCGGTGTGCTCCTTGGAGCATCCTTGCGGGCCTCGACCGCTTTCGAGCCGGTGGAGGATGCCTTGGTCGGAGCTGCCTTTTCCGGTTTCGGTGCGGTGCTTGCCTTTGCGGGGGCCTGTTTGGAATGGTGTGAAGAAATGGAAGGTGCTGGGGCCTTCGAGGGGGCTGCTCCGCTGGTTTTGCCGGCGACGGCTTTTCTGGCGGCGGATTTCCCTGAATCGCTTCCGGCCGAGGTGGCGTTCCTGCCTCCTTTGGTCACCGACTGCCTGGCGCTGGAAGCGGAGGAACCCCGGGACGGCGACGACACATTGACGCTTTTGGAAGCCGTGCTCCTGGAAGATGCCGATCCGGCGACGGAACGCGCCGTGGAGGATTTGGGGCTCACCTTGGCCACCGCCGTGGTCGACGAGCCTCCGGCTCCCTTTCTGCTCCCGGTCACTTCACAGGAAGCGGCTCCCGCAGGCAGCTTCATGCCGACAAGCTTGATCTTCTGTCCTGGCTTCAGGGCACGGCCAACCTTCACGCCGTTGGCCCGGGCCAGGGCGGCGGCATCGATGCCGTTGCGGCGGGCGATCTTCTCGATGGTATCTCCCCGCTTGGCCTTGGTGGTGAATGTCACTGACTCGCTGGATGGCTTGTCACGCCTCTGCCGTGCGCGCTCACGCGAAGGCTCACGCGGCGTCGAGACGGCGTCTGTCACCGTCGAGGAGGCGGGTCTCAAAGCGGCGTAATGGTAGGTCGAGGTCTCCGGGACGGAATCGGGCTGGAGGGACTGGGCCAGGTGAACGGGCTCAAACTCGAAGCCGCGCTTGTAGAAAACCAGGCTCTTACCCGGACTCAGGATCTCGTTTCCGCGCAGCTCGTTCCAGCGGCACAGATCGCTTCGCTGCACTCCAAAGCTCCGGGCCAGGGCGTCCAGGCTCTTTTCGTTGCCATTGGCGTAGTAGAAGACCTTCTTGGGAAGGTAGGACTGCTGGGCCATTTCAATGACGGCCCGCTTCTGATCGTCGAGCTCGCTCACCCGCGCCGCCATGGTGGACCAGGGAGTATAAAACCGGATGTGGATGTGATCCGAATGATTGCGGACATGCTGAATGACGGCCCCACGATTGTTGGCGAAAAGCCGGTCGAGATGACTCGTGTCCATCCCCCGGCTCCTGGCGTAATCGTGGAGAAGATCCTGTATCCTCCGGTCCACAAAGATGTACTGCACCCGCTGTGAACAAAGAAGGCTCTCGATGAATGCCCACGTTCTGGGAACGTCCAGGTTCTCCTCGTTCATATGGAGGAACCTGTCCAGGGTGCGATTTCCCTTGGCGTACATCCCCACGTCCACATCGCGCCCGTTCTGATGGGAGCGATGGCCACCCATGGCGCCACCGTTCGGCAGCGAAAAATCTCCAAAATAGAGGCTCTGGATGCCGGGAAACTGCTTTTGCACCGTGTCAATGGCGTCCAGCATGGCGCCAATCACCTCTGGAGTGGCGTATGTCCTGTCATCCTCCCGCAATTGATAGCCGCTGAACTGCCTCGGAAACGGAATGCCGTTCACGAGGCGGCCGTGATAGGGTTGTCCGATGGATGCGGTGATGGCCTGGCTGGGGTCGGGTGTGAGGGGGATGCTGAGAAGGATGAGGGGGATGGAAAACACTATAATGCTCTTCGGCCAGCGTAGAACCTGCCTCATGATTCTCCTCCAAATTGTCAGGGAAAGGCATGATCCCCCGATGCATGCTGGTCCAGGCGGGGGGGCTCATGGGCTGATTTTCACTAGCTCAAAAAGAAGCCGGTGTCAAAAGATTTTTCCTCTGATCGGTGGAGAAGAATTATTGAAATAGTCTTAACGATAAGTTTTAAATATATTTGTTTATTATATAGGTCCTCCGGATTGCATCTGTAATGACTTCGTTGTTAAAAATTAGCAATTTAGTCTCGTAACGCTCGATTGATTCTGTGAGCTTCTGGTGAAGACAAGAGATATTCGTAAAAGTTGCAATCAGTTGTGCGGAATTGAATAAATACTGCGGGAGCCCTTCATCCAAGATGCCGGGGCTGGAAAGCGGGGCCAGCCCCGGCAGACACTTCAACCCTTGGCCGGCCCCCCAACGCCGAGCATGCCGTACAGGTCATTCAAGAAAAGAACCTCGTTTCCGTCCGGTGAAGAGACGGGCACGTACTCCACCACAATGGGAACCGGCTCGTTCAGCCTGATGTGAGTGGGACGTTTGCCCTTGAAAAGGTCGTCGAACCTTCCCGACGCTGGATTTGCATCATCGGCGAGAAGCGTCTGGGCCAGCTTCTTGGCATTTTCCACGCGGATACAGCCATGTGAAAAATCGCGCCTGGTCCGGTCGAAAAGATACTTCTTGGGTGTGTCGTGCAGAAAAACGGCATAGGCATTCGGGAACTCGAACTTGACCTGACCGAGGGGATTTGAAGGACCGGGCTCCTGAAAGACCCGGGGAGCTCCCGACGAATAGGCCGAGGACATTTGCACATACCCGTGCCGGGCGAAGAATTCCGGGTCAAACGCCGCATCCCCGGCGATCTCCCTCCAGATGCGATCCGTGACGTACCAGCGCGGGTTGACCACCACCTGCTCGATGGAGCTGGCCAGGGGCGGTGTCTGATTCTCCCCCATGACGCGCCCCTGCACTTTCACCTTCTTTCCGGAGGCCTTGCCCACGATGACCCGGTGGACGTCCTTGACCCTGCCGTCCTTGACGTACTCGAGGGTGAACTGGGGAATGTTGATGCGAACGTATTTGTCGTAACGGCGCGTCTGGCTTTCGCGGAGAGACTTCATGCTCGTTGAGATCATCTCGGCCTTGCGGGCATAGGGCACGTTGAGCCATTCGATGGTGGATTTGCCCACGACGCCGTCGACGGCCAACAGATGAGATCGCTGGAAGGCCTGGACGCCTTTCTGAGTCTGGGTGTCAAAGCTCCCACTGAGCTTGCCGTCGTAGAAGCCCTCCTGATGCAGTCGCAGCTGCAGGTCACGAACGTGGGCTCCGGTATCGCCCGCCCGAACGGCCGCGGCCGCCACTCTGGGCTGACGCGGATGATCCTGCGCCAGTTTGCGATATTTCTGGAGAGCGACCTGAAGTGCTTTGTACTGGGGAGTCGCGGGCACGAGACTCTGCAGAAAGCTATCCACGGGGTTTTGACCCTCCAGGGTCCGAAGCCGCTCCTCGTTGGTGAAGGGATTCATTTCACTGCAATAGCGAAGGTAGCTTTGCGTCAGCGCGATGTCCAGCTGGCTGGCCGCGCGGAAGGTCTCGCGATACTTCTGGTCGGCCTGGCGGCTCCCACCCCGTGCCTGAGGAAGCGGCTGGGATGGGTCCATGGCGACCTGAACCGGAAGTACCGGGTTATGGGGTCCTTCCTCGAAGTCCATCACACCGTTCTCCGGGAGATGAGCCAGCCGGTCCACCGCATGCGGCTCCACAAGGTGGAGGGCAACCCGCGATTGCTCCAGGCGCTGAGTGAGGCTCCCGAGCCTTTCGATGCCGAAAGTCCGAGGATCCAGGGCGTGCTCACCCGCCTGATTCAGCCTGGCCTTGAGCTGGCTCGCGCGCTCGGTGAGCTCGAAGCGCCCGTTGATGAAAAAGGGCTTCCAGTCGTTGAGCTGGTAAGCCTCAAGAATCGAGTGCCTTCTTGAGTCCGTCAGCCATTCGGTGGGCATGGCCTCCCAGATGAACGCCCGCCAGAGGGGAGAGGTGGCGTCGGCTGAGACCCTGGCCTGATCCTCCACCGGGATGTCCGGCTTGCCCTGGGGCGGGTTCTTGACCACCGCGAGAGACTGGGCCGGGCTGGCCACCGATGTGGCGAGCACGATGACCGTTGAGAAAAGCAAAACGGAAGCCCAGTGCCCGCTCCGATGCTGGATGCCGCTCTCGCGGCCCGTCCCCTTCAAAAGAGATCTTTCCACTCCCTCCATGCTACTCCATTCCCCTGTTGATAGCTTCATAAAGACAGATTTGCTCGCGCACGCTCAGTTTTCGCCCCGACGGTCCCGGATCTCCGGCCCTGCAGCCCCGACAGGCCTGGCACCTGGATTCGGAGCAGCCCTGACAGAAATGGCAGTCAGGACACTGGTGCTTCTTGTGCACCCCCGACCGCAGACAGGCCGGATCGAAAACCCTGCCGAGCCCCGCCACGGACTGGAAGCTTTCATTGCACCCGGAATCCGATGGTTTCATGTGATGTCCTCCTCGCTGCCGTTCAGCCGTTCAAAAGAGGCTTTCGCAAATGGGCGAAAAGGCGTAAACGATAAGATCACACTTGAGAATCATGCTTTCAAATACATTTAGAGGTAAGCCCGTGCACCGGCGTCACATGCCTGATTCCGCTGGCGACACCGGATTTGTTCATGCATACATTAGACCATGGCATGATGCGGCGCAAGGGGCTTTCGAGAATTCGTCGCGGGTTTCAGACGACTGCTGCCCGCCCGGGGAAGGAGACCGCAGCTGGTCTTCGAGCCATCGACGAAATGTTTCGGGATTCGGGAAATGGCGGAGGAAATGGAAGTGCATGGCGCCATGATGCGGCTCGCCCTCCAGGAGGCTGTCCAGGGCGCCGAGGGAGGGGAGGTGCCCGTGGGGGCTGTATTGGTCGACGGGTTCGGGGACTTGATCGCAAAGGCCCATAATATGCCGATCAGCCAATGCGATCCCACGGCCCATGCCGAAATCCTCGTTTTGAGGGAGGGGGCGCGTCGAATCGGCAACTACCGGCTGCCGGGAACCGTTCTCTACGTGACCATCGAGCCCTGCGCCATGTGCGTGGGGGCGATGCTCCACGCGAGGGTGAGTACCCTGGTTTTCGGAGCGCGTGACCCGAAATCCGGCGCGGCGGGCAGCGTTGTGGACTTGACAACGGTGTCCACTTTCAATCATACTATTGAGGTTGTCGGCGGTGTGGAGGAGGAATCCTGCGCACGGGTCATTCAGGATTTCTTCAGACGCCGGCGGCTCCAACTCGATGGAAGAACGGGGAGAGGTACCGAAGTGGCCGTAACGGGGTCGACTCGAAATCGACTTGTCCTGTGAAGAGCAGGGCACGTGGGTTCGAATCCCACCCTCTCCGCCAACGATTTTGTTTGCATTTAGCGGGTTTTATCTGCGAGAAGCCTTTTTCATGCGGAGAGATGTCCGAGCTGGCTGAAGGAGCACGACTGGAAATCGTGTGTATGCCCAAAAGGTGTACCGAGGGTTCGAATCCCTCTCTCTCCTGAGCCTGTCCCTCTGTTGCCGCCGAACATTTCATCAATGCTTCCCGGGCTCTGAACAGTCGGTAACTCGATGTCCTACCTTGTGCTGGCCAGAAAATGGCGCCCCCAGACCTTCGAGGAGGTCGTGGGCCAGGCGCATGTGACGCGCACCCTGCGGAATGCCATACGCGCGGGGCGCGTGGCCCATGCCTATCTCTTCACGGGGGCGCGCGGCGTGGGCAAGACTTCCGTGGCCCGCATCCTGGCCAAGAGCCTCAACTGCGAGCCCGCCCTCAGCGTCTCGCCCTGCAATGTCTGTTCGAACTGCAGGGAGATCACTCAGGGGCATTCGGTGGATGTACCCGAGATCGACGGGGCGTCCAACCGCGGAATCGACAGCATCCGCGAGCTGAGGGAGACGGTGCGATACCGACCGTCCAAAAGCCGCCACAAGATCTACATCATCGACGAAGTGCACATGCTCACCACCGAGGCCTTCAACGCGCTTCTCAAGACCCTGGAGGAGCCGCCGGATCACGTGCGGTTCATCCTCGCCACCACGGAGCCCCATAAGATTCCCGCAACCATCCTGAGCCGCTGCCAGAGATTTGACTTCCGCCGCATCGACACTCCGAGGCTGCTCGATCACCTCAAGACCATTGTGACGGGGGAGCAGGTCGATCTTTCGGAGCCGGTCCTGTACGCCATCGCCCGGGAGGCTGACGGAAGCATGCGGGATGCTCAGAGCCTGCTGGAACAGCTCCTGGCGTTTTCGGGGGACGGGTTGAGCGACGAGGAGATACTGGATGTGCTGGGGGTGGTCGACAGGCGAAGCGTTCATCGAGCCGGTGCGGCTGTCCTTGAGGGAGACGCGTTGACCTGCCTCCAGGTTGTGGACGACATCTACCGCCGCGGTATCGACAGCCGGCGGTTCTGCCAGCAGCTGTGCGATTTTTTCAGAAACCTGCTCTGGCTTGCCGTGAGCCGGGAAAAGGCTGACGCGGTCCTGGATTTGCCGGAGACGGAAAAGGAGTTTCTGAACGAGAGGCTCGGGGGGACCAGCGCCGAGTCGCTCTATCTCTGCCTTCAGTGCCTTGTGAAAGGGGAAGAGGAGATCAGGCGCTCGTCGTCGCCGCGGCTCAACCTCGAGATGGTGCTGCTTCGGTTGAGCCAGCTGCCCCGGTTGGAGGATATGAACCGTGTGGTGGACGAATTGGAGCGGCTCGAACAGGTGCTCTCCGGCATGCCGGATCAGCCGCGGCCGGGAGGGGATCCGATCCGGTCCGTCGAGGCTCCGGGGACCCGGGTCGAGCGGCGGGAAAGTGATCCCGCGGTTCGGCCACGGTTTGCCGATGAAGCCGAAGCAGGCTTCAATCGTTCCCATGGCGCCGGACCCGGTGGCGAGGACTTAGGGCTCCGCCCGCCTGCGTCGCCGGAGGACATGGTCTCGAGGTGGCCTGTTTTCGTTCAGTGGCTTCACGGAAAGGATCCCAGGCTTGCGGCCAAGCTCGGCCGGAGCTCCCTGAAAAGCGTGAGCGAATCGACAGCGGAGCTCGAAATCCTGGAAATCTACGAGAACCTGTTCCAGAACGGCGAGAATACGGCCGCCCTGGCCGCCCATGCGGCGGGGTATTTCGGGGTGAGCCTGGAGTGGCGCATATCCACGAAGTCCTCTGTCCGGGGGGAGAAGTCGGAGCGGGCGGTCAAGAAAGGTGCGTCGGGGGCCAACCCGCGGCGCGTGGTCATGGAGAGCAGGGCAGTTCAGCAGGCCATCGAGATCCTCGGGGGCGAGCTCATCGAAGTCCGCCCTCTGGACCGTGGGGCGCCATCCAGGGGGAAGGGGCGGGGCTCCAAGCCGTCGGAGTGATGGTGGTCCATCCAGGGGGCGATTCCCGAGCGCGAGGGTACCCTAAATAATAGGAAGGCCCGCGAAGGGCTGGCTTTCAACCAGGAACCAGGAACCAGAAACCAGGAACTTCTCAGAGCGGGGAGGAACTAATTTGATGAAGGGCTTCAATCCCTTGCAGCAGATCAAGGATATTCAGGAGAAGATGCAGAGGATGCAGGAGGAGCTGGCCACCATGAGCGTCGAGGGCAGTGCCGGCGGCGGGATGGTGACGGTGACGGTCAGCGGCCGGCAGGAGGTCCTGGGCATGCGGATCGAGCCCCAGGTGATCGATCCCGGGGAGATCGAGATGCTCCAGGATCTCATCGTGGCGGCGGTCAATGACGGTTTGCGCAAGTCCATGGAGCTTTCCTCCCGGGAGCTGGCGAAGATCACCGGTGGGCTGAACATCCCGGGCTTGAAGATTCCCGGGTTGTTTTAGAGCGTTTCCGGGCGAATCCCTCGGTTTCGGGGCATCTCCAGCATGGGCGTTTACCCATCCATTTTGTACGATCTCATTCGAAGGTTGAGCCGCCTTCCGGGATTGGGGGAGAAGAGCGCCACGCGCATCGTGATGCACCTGCTCCGCATGCCCAGGGAGGAAGTGCGGGGGCTGGCCGCCCTCATTCACCGGGTGCGGAGCGAGATTCGAACCTGCAGTCGGTGCTTTCATTTCACCGACGCGGAGACCTGCGATCTCTGCCGGGATCCGAACCGGGACACCGGCGTGCTCTGCGTGGTTGAAAGCACGGCCGACCTGCTTGCCATCGAGCAATCGGGTGCGTTCAAGGGTCGTTATCATGTGCTGCAGGGGGTGCTGGCCCCGTTGGATGCCATGGGGCCCGAGGACATCCGCATTCGCGAGCTTCTGAAAAGACTGGACGAAGAATCCATAAGGGAAGTCATCATCGCCACGAATCCCAGCGGCGAAGGCGAGGCCACGGCCCATTATCTCTCGAGCCTGCTGAGGAACCGGTCGCTGCGCATTTCGCGCATTGCGTACGGCATTCCCATGGGAAGCGATCTGAAATACATCGACCGGGTGACCATCGAGCGGGCCCTCAAGGGTCGTCAGCCTTTCGACTGAGGGCGGCCCGGCCTCGGTTGTGCCGGGGCTTTCGGCTCCCGCTTTTCCGACTTCCTCTTCCCTCCCGCGGCTTCGATGGAATTAACCTTGACCTTCTTTGCACGCTCTTGTTAGATTACCGCGATATTCAAGGGATCTCCAGGCAGGAATCGTTTGTTATCATTGAAAAATTCAACTCTGCCTCGGGCAGAGGCAGAGCACCATCCACAGGACTGTGTTGAACGGAATCCATGAAACTGGAGTGATGAGCAATGGTTGAGATTCGATTTCATGGTCGAGGTGGGCAGGGCGCCGTGACATCGGCGGAGCTCACGGCTTTGGCCGCCATCGAAGAGGGAAAGTACGCCCAGGCGTTCCCGAGCTTCGGGCCCGAGCGCCGAGGAGCCCCCGTCATGGCGTTCGTGCGGGTGAGTGAGGCTCCGATCCGCACCCGTGAGAAGGTGTATACGCCCGACATCGTTGTGGTGCTGGACCCTTCACTGATGCGGATCGTCAACGTGGAGACGGGTCTCAAGGAAGGGGGACTCGTCATCTTGAACACCAAGAAGAGCGCCGACGAGATCCGGAGAGAGACCGGGCTCAAGGCCCGTCTTGCCCTGGTGGACGCTTCCACCATCGCCATGGAGACCATGCGGGTCCCCATCACCAACACCACGATGCTGGGGGCTTTGCTCAAGGGGACGGGGATCATGAGTGTCGAGGCCCTGCGGGGCCCGATCCAGGAGCGTTTCGGCCCCATTGCCGAGAAGAATCTGAAGGCCTGCATGCGGGCCTTTGAAGAAACCACAGTGGAGGGATGATCCGTGGCAAAGGAAACGGGGATTGTCAGTTGGAAGGATCTGGAACTGGGAATTTCGATCCACAGGCCCGGATCGGCCGGTGAGCTCAGGACCGGGGATTGGCGTTCGTCGCGGGCGGTGACGGATTTCGACAAGTGCATCAAGTGCGGTCGCTGCTACATCTTCTGCCCGGACCTGGTCTATTCCCGAAATGACAAGGGCTACTACGAGCAGAATTACTATTACTGCAAGGGGTGCGGGATCTGCGCCAACGAGTGTCCCGTGGACGCCATCACGATGGTTCAGGAGGGCGACTAGCATGGCCAAGCGAGTTGGAATGGAGGTTTCCATTGCGGCGGCGGAAGCCGTGGGATTGACGGATGTGGACGTCATCGCCGCCTATCCCATCACGCCTCAGACCCATATTGTGGAGCATCTCTCCGAGCTGGTGGCGAGCGGGCACCTGGATGCCGAGTTCGTGCCGGTGGAGTCCGAGCACAGCGCCATGAGCACCTGCGTGGGCTCATCGGCGGCCGGTGCGCGGACGTTCACCTCGACGAGCTCCCAGGGGTACGCCCTCATGTCCGAAATCTGCTACATCGCGGCCAGCCTGCGGTTGCCCATCGTCATGGTGACGGCCAACCGTGCCCTGAGCGCTCCCATCAGCATCTGGAACGACCACGCGGACCTGATGATGGCCCGGGACACGGGCTGGATCCAGACCGTGGCCGAAAACGGGCAGGAGGTGGTGGATCTCATCTTCCACGCCTTTCGGGTGGCCGAGGATCACCGGGTGCTGCTGCCCGTCATGGTGAACCTGGACGGCTTCATCCTGAGCCATGTCATCGAGCCCATTCTGTTGCCGGACAAGGGAGAGGTGGACGCTTACCTGCCTCCCTATGTGCCCAGGCTGCGCCTCGATCCGAAGAGCCCTGTGTCCATAGGGCCGGTGGGCATGCCCGACGTTTACACCGAAGCCAAGAAGGTCCATGACGAGGTGCTGAAGGGCTCGAGGCTTGTCATCGAGGAGGCCTGGGACGACTTCGAGGCCAAATTCGGGCGACGCTACCGGGCCGTGGAGACCTACCGGGCCGAAGATGCCGAAACGATGCTCATCACCATGGGGAGCATTTCGGAGACGGCCATGACGGCCGTCGATGCCCTGAGGGAGCAGGGAAGGAAGGTCGGGCTGACGCGCATCCGGCTGTGGCGTCCTTTCCCGGCCCAGGACCTCTTCGATGCCGTCAAGGGCGCCAGGCAGCTCGTGGTGGTGGATCGCGCCATGAACCTGAACTCGATTTGCGGCCCCGTCTGCGGCGAGATCAAGTCGGTGCTGTTCGACCGCCATCATGCTCCGTACGTCAAGAATTACATTGCCGGACTGGGTGGGCGGGACGTCACCGTTCAGAATTTCACCGAGATGGTGGAAGGAGCGGAGCTCTCGGCCCGGCGTGGCGATCCCATGGGCTATGAGCTCATCAACCTCAAGGAATAATCCCCTGTTCAGACGAGGACGCGACATGGGCAAGGAAACAGTTGAAAAGCTTCAAGGATTCAAGGGCTTCCGGCTGACTCACCTGCCGGCCGACGAACCGCTCTCCCCCGGGCACCGGGCGTGCCAGGGCTGTGGAGAGATCGCCGCCCTGCGGATGGTCATGAAGGCCATCGGGAGCAACGTTGTCGTGGTGAGCGCCACGGGGTGCATGGAGATCGTGACCTCTCCGTACCCCCAGACGGCCTGGAATGTGCCGTGGCTCCACGTGGCCTTCGAAAACGCATCGGCAGTGGTGAGCGGTGTCGAGTCGGCCTACAAGGCCATGATCCGCAAGGGAAAGATCCAGGATGAGGATACGGTTTTCCTGGCCTACGGCGGCGACGGGGCCACGGCGGACATCGGCCTCCAGTCGCTGAGCGGGGCCCTCGAGCGTGGGCACAACTTCGTCTACGTCTGCCTCGACAATGAAGCGTACATGAATACGGGCATCCAGCGGTCGTCGTCCACCCCTTACGGGGCCATGACCACGACGAGCCCTCCCGGCAAGAAGAGCATCGGCCAGTCCACGTGGAAGAAGAACATGCCGGCCATCGTGGCGGCCCACGGCATTCCCTACGTGGCCACGGCCTCGCCGGCCTTTCCGGTGGACCTCATGAACAAGGTGCGCAAGGCGGCCATGATGCCGGGTCCGGCGTATGTTCACATTTTTTCGCCGTGTCCCACGGGGTGGAGGGCGAGCCCGGAGACCAGCATCGAGCTGGCGAGGCTGGCGGTGCTGAGCCGGGTCTTTCCGCTCTACGAGGTGATCGACGGCAAGTGGATCCTTTCCCAGCCCGAAAAGGCGGCCTGCGGGGCGGCCTGCCCGGCGGGGATCGACATCCAGGGATTTGTGGGCCTCATCGCCGGCGGAAGGTTCATGGACGCCCTGAAAGTCATCAAGCGGGACAATCCGCTTCCGGCCATCTGCGGACGCGTGTGCCATCATCCCTGCGAGCTGGTTTGCGGGCGCTCCCACGCCGACGGGGCGGTGGCCATCGAGTACCTCAAGCGTTTCGTGGCGGACCTGGACCTCAAGAGCGAGACCGTGTTCATCCCCGAAAAGAAGGGGGAGAAGAAGGACAGGGTGGCCGTCATCGGCGCCGGGCCCGCCGGGCTGACCGCGGCTTACTACCTGGCCATCGAGGGCTACCCGGTGACGATCTTCGACAACATGCCGGAGCCTGGCGGCTGGCTGGTCTACGGGATTCCCGAGTTCAGGCTGCCCAGAGACATCATGAAAGCCGAGATCGACGTCATCCGCAAGCTGGGTGTCGAGCTCCGCATGGGTGTCGAGGTCGGCAGGGATGTGACCCTCGAGGATCTCCGGAACGAGGGCTACCATGCCTTCTTCGTCGCCGTGGGGACCCAGCGAAGTCTCAATCTCAGGATCCCGGGCGAGGAGCTGGAGGGGGTTTTCGCGGGCGGGGATTTCCTGAAGCAGGCCAACAAGGGAGAGGTTGCCGGTCTCTGGGGGAGCCGGGTGGCCATCGTCGGAGGCGGGAACGTGGCCATGGATTCGGCCCGCGTGGCTTTGCGGCTGGGAGCCAAGGAGGTCCACGTGGTTTATCGCCGCAGCCGCCAGGAGATGCCGGCCGGCGAGGAGGAGATCGTGGAGGCCGAGGAGGAGGGCATCCAGTTCCGGTTCCTGACGGCGCCCGTCGAGATCCTCGGAGACGCCGGCGGGAAGGTCAAATCCATGCGTTGCATCCGGATGCAGCTCTGCGAGCCCGACGAGAGCGGGCGCTGCCGGCCGGAGCCCGTGGCCGGCTCGGAGGTCGACATCGAGGTGGATACCGTCATCGCGGCCATCGGGCTGGGGACCGACCTCGCCATTTTTGGAAACGGTGCTTCGGCCTGGCAGCCGACGCTGACGGACTGGGGGACCATCGAAGCGGATCCCGTGACCTACGCCACGTCCATACCGGGGCTCTTTGCCGGGGGCGATGTGGTGACGGGGGCCGCCACGGTGGTGGGGGCCATCGAGGCCGGGAAAGAAGTCGCGATTTCCATCGACCGTTACCTGAGCCGCAAGGATCTGGCCAAGGGCCGGGCGGCGACCAGCGCCAGGAAGGACCTGCCGCCCGAAGCCTCGGCCCTCAAGGGGCGTCGGGCCGCCATGCCCCGGCTTTCCGGGGAGGAGCGCAAGCGCACCCAGGATGAAGTCCTCATCGGGTTCAGCGAGCAGCAGGCGGTGCAAGAGGCCCGGTGCTGCCTCCACTGCGGCGTCACCGGAGGCGAGGACCGCGTCACGGTGGCCGACTATTTCAAGAAGCAGCGCCGTTTCCGCCACCTCACGGAAGTGGAGGTCCAGAAGATCCAGAAGCGCGTGGACGAGGAGTACGAGGCGCTGCTCGATCGCTGCGGCTTGAGGTAGTTTGGGGTCGGTGCGGACAGAGGGGGCTCCCAAATCCATCCCGTGGCATGTCGCCGGGTCTTCCAGAAGTTCGGAAGACCGACCGTGGCTGACCGGATTAAGCCCTCATCGGCCTGAACCTTTCTGTTGACAACCATGGGGCCTTCTGTTAGAGAAGGCCTTCGTTTCACACATGGTCCCCGGTAGCTCAACCGGCAGAGCGGGTGGCTGTTAACCACTAGGTTGATGGTTCGAGTCCGTCCCGGGGAGCCAGAAATGGAATCCACAAACCTTTCAAGGTTCGTGGTCAGCGATGGAATCAGGGGAGGCAGGAGACGTCGTGCTCCCTGTTTCCCCTGATTTGTTGGGGGGTTATACGTTATTTGGAAACCGATGATGATTCTTCCATTCGAAAGCGAGAATCTGCCGCGCGGGAGAAACCGTGGGGGTTGCACTCGCTTTCCGCAAATATTCCTTCCGAATTCTCCCATTCTCCATTTTTCGAGCAGCCTGGTTTGACAGCCTGGTTGCCTCCGGCCTGCCAAAATACTCGCCTCATAAGATATGGAAAAGCCGAGCACGGCGCGGACCGGCCATGGGTTGATTTCCTGACTGCAGAGCGGCCCACACGCGTGCGGTCCTTCCTGAACGAAATTGGAATCCACCAGACCCGGCATTGCCTCTTCCCGCGCATCCTTTAGGAGAGGCCGTCATGCTTTATCTTGAACTGCTCACAGTCTTGTTCCTTACCTTGATGAACGGCCTGCTCGCCATGTCCGAGCTGGCTGTCGTTTCATCGCGCAAGAGCCGTCTCGAGCATTTGGCCAATCAGGGCAACCGCGGCGCGCGCGCCGCCCTGCGTCTCATTGACGACCCAAGCCGGTTCCTGTCGACGGTTCAGATCGGCATTACGCTGGTCGGCATCATCGCAGGGGCATTCAGCGGAGCGACTTTGGGCCAGCGACTCGGAGGCTGGCTCAACGCATTTCCGTTGATTTCACCTTACGGCTATTCTGTCGGCATCGGCATCACGGTTGTCGGCATAACGTATCTGTCGTTGATCGTCGGTGAACTGGTGCCAAAGCGGATCGCGTTGGCGCAACCCGAACGGGTCGCCTCCCTGGTGGCCGGACTGATGCGCGGGCTTTCCCTGGTTGCGGCTCCGGCCGTATGGGTACTGCATGTCTCAACCGAGAGGATCCTGCGCCTTTTGGGTTTGGCCGGTATCCGTGAGACGACCGTCACCGAGGACGAGGTCAAGTCGCTGATCGCCGAGGGGACGCAAGCGGGCATTTTTGCTCCCCAGGAGCAGGAAATGATCGAAGGCGTTCTCCGCCTGGCGGATCGTTCCGTGCGGGTCATCATGACGCCGCGCAAGAGGATCGTCTGGGTGGACGTGAAATCCGACCGGAACGCGATTATCGAGATGGTCAAGGCCCATCGGTTTTCGCGCCTGCTGGTTTGCGACGGAACGCTGGACCACCCGGTCGGTTTCATCCATGCCAAGATCCTTCTTCCCGAAGCACTCAGTTGTGGAGAGGTCACTCTATCCGACCTGGTCACTCCGATGTTGTACGTCCCGGACCGCGCAACAGTCCTCAACCTTCTGAATCGATTCAAGAAGGAAAAAGTCCACCTGGCCGTCGTGGTGGATGAATACGGAGATACGGAAGGTCTGGTGACCCTCACGGACGTGATCGAGGCCGTCGCCGGGGATCTTCCGGAACGAGGGGAGGACAACGGCCCCCGGATTGTGCAAAGAGACGACGGGTCGTGGCTGGCGGACGGGACGGTTCCCACCGACGAGGTCGAAGCCATAACCGGCATCCATATGGGAGAGAACGTGGAGATGCTGGCGGGTTTCGTGCTGGACCATCTGGGACGCATACCCAAAGCCGGTGCAAGCTTCATGCATGGGAGCGCACGGTTCGAGGTCGTCGATATGGACGGCAACCGCATCGACAAGGTGCTTATCGAGGTCGGCCCGAAAAGTGATGAGGAAGCGCCTGAGGCCAAATAGTACATGATGATCAATGAAGACAATGAGCAGGAGGATTTAGATGAAACGAGTGGTTCTTTTCTTGTTGACCAACATTGCGGTGATGCTGGTGCTGTCGATCAGCGCCCGTATTCTGGGCGTCGACCGCTTTTTGACCAGCAATGGCTTG
>JALOOX010000091.1 GCA_025454175.1 Syntrophobacteraceae bacterium
GTGCTCGATGCAAGGGGGCTCCACCAGGTAATTGGACGGAATATGGGCTTCGGTGTCGTATTCCATCATTCCAGCGAAAGCCACCCCGGGGCGCGGGGATCGTTCGAACTTGTCGAAGGGATCCTCTTCGAACGCCCGACAGATCTCGATGGCGCGGTCTCCCCGGTAGTTGAAGTAGATGACCGAATCCCCGTCGCGAATGGGACCCACGGGGCCGTCTCCATCCGCGATGACGAAGGCGGGGAGATCCTGGTCGATGACACCGGGCTTTTCGGTGCGATAGGTGAGGATGGCTTCCTCGGCTGAGCGGAAGGTCCGCCCCTCCCCGGCGACGTGGGTTTTCCATCCGAGGGCCACCATCCCCCAGTCGGCCTCGTAGCGGTCCATGGTCACCTTCATGCGACCCCCGCCACTGGCGATGCGATAATCCACCCCGGCCTGCTCGTTCACCTCCTTCAGGAAGGCTTCGAAGGGGATCACGTAGTCGAGGGCGGAGGTTTCCCCCACATCCCTGCCGTCCAGGAGAATATGGACTCGCACCCGGGGGAGCTTTTCCTCGAAGGCGGCGCGGCGGACCATGAGCTTCAGGTGGTCGATGTGACTGTGCACATTGCCGTCGGAGAACAGGCCGATGAAGTGCAGCACCCCCCGGCTGTCGCCGCAGTATCGGATGAGGTGTCCCCAGGCGCGACTCTCGAACAGCCTGCCCGACTCGAGGGCCTCGTTGACCAGGCGGGCTCCCTGGGGGTAGAGGCGGCCGGCGCCGAACGCGTTGTGGCCGACTTCGGAGTTTCCCATGTCCTCGTCCGAGGGCAGGCCCACGGCCGTGCCGTGGGCCTTGAGGAGGGTCCACGGACAGTTGGCCAGCAGCCAGTCCAGGTGCGGTGTGTGGGCGTTGGCCACGGCGTTTCCCTCGGCTTCCCTTCGGAATCCGATCCCGTCCATGACAACCATCGTGAGGGGACCCGACGTGCCGCGTCTCTCAGCTTTCTTGAGGGTCATTATTCTGCCGCCTTTCTTATTCATTGCCGTTACATTGCTGTCAGCGCGATCGGGTTCGCTGAGGCTTCTCGGTGAGCGTCACGGTAAAGGTCCTCCTGTCACCACTCCACTGCACCACGTCGACGCGGATGCGATCCCCCGGCCTGTACCTTCGCACCTTGCGGATGGCCGAGTCCGCGTCGTTGATGGGCTCGCCCTCGATGCGCACGATGGTGTCGCCGCCCACGATGACGATCTTGTTGCCGATCTGGGCCCGCTCGCGGCCGCCTCGCAGGCCGGCCAGCGCGGCCGGACCATTGGCAGCCACCTCCACCAGCATGGCTCCCGACGTGACGGGGAGCTTCAGGTCTTCGGCCAGGTCGGGCGTCAGGGTCATGAGAGACGCTCCAATCCAGGGATAGGCGTAGTAGCCCTTCTCGATGAGATCGTCCAGCACCATTTTTGCCGTGTCGATGGGGATGGCGAACCCGATGCCGATATTCGAGCCCGTGGGGCTGAAGATGGCCGTGTTGATGCCGATCATCCTTCCCGAGGAGTCGATGAGGGGCCCCCCGGAGTTGCCGGGATTGATGGATGCGTCGGTCTGAATGATGTCCTCGACCGGCAGCCCGCTGGAGGCCCGGAGCATGCGGCCCACGGAGCTGATGACCCCGGTGGTCAGGGTCTGCCCAAGCCCGAAGGGGTTGCCGATGGCGAGCACCTTCTGGCCCACTTTGAGGGCTCCCGAAGTTCCCATGGGAATCACGGTGAGGTCTTCCCGCCGCGCTTCGATTTTCACGACGGCGAGGTCGCTGTCGGGGTCGGACCCCACCAGCTTTGCCGTGTATTTCTTGCCGTTGGCCAGGGTGACCTCGAGCTTCCGGGCGTCCTCGATCACGTGGTGGTTGGTCAGGATGTAGCCCCGGGGATCGATGATGGCGCCGGACCCCGCACCTTGTCTCGGGATCACGTTGAAGAAGAAGTCCTGTTCGAGGACCGTGCTGGTGATGTTGACCACGCCGGGCGCGAGCCTCTGGTAGAGCTCGATGTTGTTCCTTTCGTCCTCGGTCAGACAAAAGGCCGCCCGGGGAGCCCCCAGCACGAAGATTGCCATCAACACGATCATGGACCACAGGGGAGCACGGATAGGCATTCTCATGGTTCGCATCGTCCTTTGAATTAGCTTCTCATTGGATGTCAAATGAGCTCAAGGCTGCGTGGCGGCACCGGTGGTTTCCCCATGGCTCGCCGGTCTTCAGCCGGATCGTGCTCATGCCGCCTTCCGCCCTTCCAGACGCGGTGAGGTGATCCTCCGGAGTATCCAGGCGACGATGAGGATCGCCAGGGCCCAGCCCAGCCAGCGTCCCCAGGCATGAATGATCCCGGGAGTGACTCTCTTGATCTGGTTTACGGGAATGGCAAAGCCGATCCCGATGTTCGAGCCCGTTGGGCTCAGGATCATTGTGTTCATGCCGATCAACTCGCCCCTCGAGTTGAAAAGGGCTCCACCCGAATTCCCGGGATTGATGGATGCATCCGTCTGGATCAGGCCCCGGAGGACAGCGCCATTGTTGCGCACATCGCGCCCCGTCATGCTGACGACGCCCACGGTGAGGGTCTGGCCCAGACCGAAAGGGTTTCCGATGGCCAGGACCTTTTCCCCCACCTGAATGGTGTCCGAATCTCCGAGGACGGCAGGCTGGAGGGACGTTTCTCCCGGCTCGATGCGCAGAACCGAAATGTCGTGATGGGGAGTCGACCCGATCACTTCGGCTTCGAACTGCCTCCCGTCACCCAGGGAGACCCGAACCGCGGCCGCCCCGGAGATCACGTGGTGGTTTGTCACGATAATGCCATCTTCCCTCAGGATAATCCCAGAACCGGATCCTGTTGGAGGAACGGGGCACATGAAATAATCCGGCTCGCAGGCTTCGGTGGTGATGTTCACGATGGATTGAGCCATGCGTTCGTACACCTCCATCGTGTTCAGCTCCTCCTCGATGAAATCGCCGGCGACCGCCCCGGCACCGAACATCAGGGCCGTGAGGATGAGGGCGGCGGTCAAGAGGTGGCGGCTCCCAGCCGCTTTTGTGGGGAGTGCATTTGACATATTCCCTCGGCATTGGCCATAATGAATTTTGGTCCGCGAGTCGGCCGGCGGCGTTTCCGAACCGGCGGAATGCAGCGGAAACAACCTTCCGCCGAAACGATGATCCGCGCGGTCTTCCAAGTGCGGCGGATCAAGGTTCCGGTGGACCGAACATACCATCAGATTCATTAAACATCAAAGAGGAGCTCTGCAAAGGGAATGGCTGAAACGACCAGCAAGATGTCGAGCCGGACCTTCGATGCGGACCGAATCCTCGGGGTCCTGGTTCACATGAGTCCATGGTACTGGGTTGCGGCGATCTATGGGGCTCAGACGCTGGGTGCCATATTCGTTACGTTCTTCTTCAAGGTCAAGGCCCACCAAACCTGGCTTCCCATTGCACTTCTCGCCTTCGGAGCGCTGGCCTCGGCCGTCATGGGCTCAAGGGACCGGCATAAGACCATGACCCGCTCCCTGTGCTGGCTCCCGCTGCTCCTTTACGCGCTGTTCATATTCTCCCTCTCCAGCCGATCATTCAGCGGCGCGGAGATCTCCTTCAAGGCCGATTATTTTCATCTGGTCGAGTTCAGCACCCTCGGTCTGTTCTTGTGCTGCTTCTGGGAGCCCATTCTGAGGCGCGGCAAACCGCTGAGGCTCTTCGCCTGCGTCTTTGCTTTCGGCGTCCTCTGCGGGGTTGCGGATGAATTCCACCAGTCCTTCGTTCCCGGCAGGGATCCCAGTGCCTGGGATGTGCTCTACGATGCGGTGGGCGTGATCATCGGCTGCGGCATCTATCTCCTCGGCAGATGGCTGCATGGAACCCTGGCTGTGAGAATGGGGGATCCCGTATCCATGGGGCAGCCGACGGCGGCACGGGGTTTGGAGAAGGTCCTGCCGGCGGGACCCCTGGGAGATTTGGGCAGGGAAAGGCAGGGTCTCTAGCCTGAGACGACCGGCAGAAGTCTCAGGACAACGTGGGCCATGAGGCCTGCAAGGAGGTCATCGAGCATGGCTCCCCAGCCCCCCTTCACATTGGCGTCCGCCCACCGGACGGGCCACGGCTTCCAGATGTCGAAGAGGCGGAAAAGAACGAAGCCCGCCGACAGTGAGAGCCATGTGGCCGGGAGCCACAGCATGGTCAGCAGATAGCCGGCAAGCTCGTCCACAACCACTTCGCCGGGGTCCTGGCGGCCGAGATCGCGGATGGCGAGCTCCGCTCCGAGGGTCCCGAGGATGCAGACGAGCAGAATGACGGCCAGGGAGAGCGCATCGGGCAGGTTGGCCAGGAGCAGGGCCGCGGGGACTCCGACCAGCAGCGTTGCCACGGTCCCGGCGGCGAAAGGGGCCTTCCCAATCCCGCCCAGCATCGCAAAATTGAGGAGAATACGGTTCATGGTCAGTGGCGGCTCCTTCCTTGGTGCTGTCCTCGCCAAGTGCGGGTTTGCTTTCGTTCCGGGGACGTGTTATGCGTGAATCTTTGAGGAAGCGCTCCATCCGGAGCGCAACGCCCTCCACGGCACTGCTTCGATGGAAATCCCGATGAAGTCCGAAGGCTACAGGCTCTCAGCGGACGGCATGGATGCTCAGGGCAGTTTCTTCCGCCTGATCAGTCCCGAAGACTACCCTCACTTCGGCATTGATGCCCAGGATGTGCCCATGGGGACCTTTGCCTCCGAGGATCACCCGAGCTATCTCCCCAGCCGGTTCGGAGGAAACGCTTACGGGCTGGGCCTCATCGAGCAGAGCGTGCTCACCGATGCGGACACCGACTTCCTCGAAAGCATCGACTTCGAGGACCCGAGCGAAATCGCCCGACATGCCCGCAGCCTCAACGCCATTTATCAGAAGCTCGGCCTGCTGATCCGCTTCAGCACTTCGGGCAAGCGCTATTTCCTGATTCCCATCAACCTGGTGGCCCATTCCCTTCGGGAAATCAACGGCAAGGCCGATGAAATCGAAGAGCAGATCATCCGGCACATCTGGGAGACCCGCTCCGAGCAGCTGGAGATAGGCCTCTTCACCACCGATCGCGACCTCATCGTGCATGAGCTGGCCGCCCGACTGTCAAGCCACCGCATCGTGCTGTTCGATTCGCTGGAAAAGCTGAGCTCCTGGCGCATTCCCCTCGATATCGTCATCATTCCCAACGACGTGTTCGAGTACCTTCTGGGGCAGAAGCTGCCGCGGGTTTCCAAGAGATCGTTGAGCCGCCGGCGACTGCTGCAGTATGCCATGTATCTTGCCGGAAAGATTTTCGATCTCCTGGATCGGAACGGACGATTTCTGGTGCTCGCCCATGCCCCGGCGCCGAGGGAGGATCACCTCTGTCGAGCTCGGTTCAAGAGTCAGGAGGATCTCAAGTCCTTCCTGGTCTTTTCCCACATTTTCAACACCCGTCGAGACTATACAAGGTCCGCCCCGCAAATCGAAATGGATATTCACCTGGCGGACCTCCACTACTACCTGGGGCGTTTTGCCTACTCGGAGCCGCATCTGAGGCAGCTTTTCAACGAACAGCGACCCGAGGATCTCAGCATCGAGGAAATCAACGAGCTTCCCCGGCTCAACCTGAAGCTTCCGGAATCCTACATGAAGAATCCCGAGAAGTCCTGGAAGGTTGCCTTCGAGCCCTATTTCACGACCGTGCAGCTCAGGAGAAAGTCCCCCAAGCACCAGAGTCAGTACTGGGAGGAGCGCCTGGAAGTGGACTGCGAGCTTCCCGAGAACCTGCTCGTCTATGTCGGGCGGCCCAGGCAGCCGGAGATCAGCCTTTCGGATTTGGAGGACGAGGTCAAGAGATCGGGGACCCAAGGCTGCAGCCTGCCCCTTGTGGCCCAGTATCGCAACACATTTCGTTACGTGCTGGATGTCCTCAGGATCGTCACGCAGATTCGGGACCAGGAGTTCCACAAGCTCTCGGAGCTGGAGCGCTCGCGCCTCAGCAACCCATTCCGGAGCCACACCGAGAGCTTCCAGGCGATCCACCGCCTGCTGTCACAGAGGTCGAGGATCGAAAAGATCAGGGAAGTCTTGAATCCCGACCGCATCGAGGGTCCGACTACACCGATTCTGGAGAACATTATAAAGCTTTCGCTGCATGGGCTCACTCCGGCTCAGCTCCGCGAGATTCTGCTCATCGTGGTGGGCCACAGCACCTTGGGCCGCATCGTGTTCGGGAAGCTCCCCGCCAAGAGTCTCAAGCCCATCACGGATCGGGGCAGAGAGGGCAACTACCCCGAGATCCTCGAACAACTGAGGGTGTTTCGGCTCATGAGCATGGCCGAGATCGCCGCGGCCCTCGGAGACGATTTCACCGGTGATCAGGCCAGGGAGCTCTACCGCCTCTACGACGACGCCATCAACGTGGCCACAAACCCGAAGATTGACTGGGAAAAGCTCCACGACCTCAAGGTGAGCGCCCTGGGTGGCGTGCGCAACAAGGCCATTCGGGAGATCATGAAGCTTTTCAATCTCTTCGAGCTCCTCGATGACTGGCAGGAGTTTCTTGACAAGGGGACCTTCGAAAAGGAGGTCATCTGTGATCATCAGCCGGACAAGCTCCAGCGACTGGAGGAGGCCCTGCAACTGGCGCGAACGGCGGAGCGCTTCAAGGAGCAGTTCCTCGGGGATTATCTCTTTGGGGAATCCTTCTTGTTTCGGCAGTTTCTGGAAACCGAGTTCCACGGAACGGGACACCTGCTGCCCAAGCTGGGGGCTCACGCCGGGTTCGTGCTCCTCTGGATCGCCGTCCACTCGGCCGAGAAGCGCATCGTCAACTTCAACCCCATGCTGGCCGGAGTCGCGGAAGACCGCATCGAGGAGCGATCGACCCAGATCCGTGAGACGCTGCTCCAGATCGACATCGAGCGGCTTCACACCGCCTTCTTCCAGGAGGTTCGTGAGACGTTGTCCGCGGGGCATTCGGCTTTCGTCTTCGACAGTGGCCTGCGCATGGTATTGAACCCGGAGACACGCGCCCTGGACGTCTCATACGTCGACGTGGACGAGAACCTTGCCCAGATCGAAGGTCTCCTCGCCCACTTCGAGTCCCAGAGACTCCGGGGCATTTCTCTCAAGAGCTTTCAGGACATGGAGCGGCTGTTCTCGGAGCTCGCCAGCTACCGGGACTATCTTGGGCAGGAGCAGTGCTATCTGAGGTGCGACCCGTTTCAGAGGTCCGAGATTCTCGAGGCGAAAGGGAAGACCATTGGCGCCATGGAGACCTGGCTCAAGGGGATCTTCAGGAGCCAGATTTTCATACCCGAGGAGATCTACGAGACCATCAGCGTACTGGCTCGATACTGTCCCCAGGTCCTCAGGGTCGTGCTGCCGGAGTTTCACGTCTTCGGAAGCCTGGTCGAGCACTGGCCGACTCGGCAGAAGCAGCCTCTGGGACACTATATCATGCACTGCCTCGAGAAGTTCCAGGCGCTCATCACCAGGGATCGCGGGGCGTTCCAGGACCCCAACACGTTCTACCAGCTGGCCAAGCATGAATTCGGTCCCCTGGCCGAGGCGGGGATCGGGGCAAGTCACGCGCAGCTCGACATCCTCGAGTACCTTGTGGACCGAATACAGCAGCGCCCCCACTATTACCAGGCCCTGACCCTGGCACTGCTGTTTCAGGACATCGGCAAGATCGAATCGTACGGGGCGGTACACCCCGAGGTGGACCTTCACTGGACTCACGCGGCCCGCGGAGCCGAGATCCTCAAAAAAGCAGGTATTCTCAAAAGATATGAGCTGGATCCTCATGTGGAGGAACTGGTCATCCTGCTGGTGCTCAACCACGGTTTGAGCGGACACATCCTGCTGGGCGAGGAACCGCTGACGGCTCTCGAGAGCTACACGCGGGAGAGGGACGACCGTCTCATCGATGTCTTCATTCTTCACGGCATCCTCGCCGCTGCCGCGGTGGAGGAGGGGCTCATGGTCACCGACCTGCTGGACCACTTCCTGTCTCACCGATCCCTGGTGCTGCAGATGTTGTCCTGCTCGGCGGACTGGAGCCTCAAGCTGCGTGAAATCCTCCGTGAGAAGGGCGGTGCCGTCATGGCCGATTTCCGCCTGAACGGCGGCGCTGATCAAATGCTGCCCGACAGCGGGAAAGTCTACTGCGGGTTCACCGACGAGGATTTGGAGGACGAATCCCTCTGGCACGGCAGACAGTGTGCCGCCCTGGAGAGGCTTCTGAAGCTCATGTCTCTTCCCTGGATCGATTACCAGGATCTCCAGATGCACCTCTTGAAAATGCCGGTGAATTTCATCTACCACAAGAAGAAGCTCAAGAGCGTGGGGCTGGAAACCTTCGAAAAGCAGCTCAGGTCGGCGGAAAGACTCCTGCAGATCCTTTCACAGCTGGATGTGGAAGTTCGCTACTACCTGCTCTACTGCCTGGACCACCTGGGAGGGGGCATGAGAGTCTACCATTTTGCACCCCTCGGCCGCTTTCTGGAGCCTGAGAACTGCCTGAAGCTCCTGCTCCTGGCCTTTCAGACCTTCCACAGGCATTATGGCTCCCGGGCGCGGGGTGGGCTGATCAGCTTCAGAAAACTCGGGCAGGTCGTGGATCGGAGACATCAGGTGGTGAGCAGCATTCTGACGGATATGGCCTTCCCGGCGAGCTGCTTCGACGCGGTGAATCACCGGTCCCTCTCCGAGAGCTTCGGCGAGATCATCTTCCAGATGAATCCGGGGGAGCCCGCCATCCAGGTGGTTTACCGGGATGCCGGCGAATACCATCAAATGGCGGAGGCACTGACGGACAGTTGGAGCCATGAGGAGCTCTCACGACGGTTCGAGCGGCAGGTTGCCGATTTGAAGGTGAAGCTCCCCTATGACACCCGGTACCTTGAAGAGGAGCTTCAGCAGGTTTACGAGAATCAGCTGCTCCGAATCAACGATCATGTCCTGAAGTCCATACAGGCGAGCCTGGATGGAGTCGAGCACTTCTCGGAGCTGCAGGAGCTCCATGAAGCCGTCTCTTCCCAGCTGAGCTCCGTGAACCTGTCCGACGACCAGAGAATGCTGCTGAAGGAAATGTTCGAGTACCATCGGTCGCGGTTGCGGGAATCTTATCTTGATGCCGTTCACCGCGAAATCCGGAGTCTCGAGACCGAGGGGGAGCTTGTGGCTTTCTGGAACCGAATCAAGCTCGAGCTCTTCTCTTACCGGGGCCACGTGGGAAAGGAATATGAATCCCTGGTGGCACAGTTCATCGATAGGAAGCTGTTCCAGATGAAGCAATGACCTGAGCCGTTGGATGCGGGAGTCACCTGGAGCTGATCAAGGATGAGCCATGGGCTTTGAAGCGCTGCTCTCGTTCATCGAGAGCTACATCGTTGTGAAGAATGAGAAGATTCCGAAGTCTGCTCCGACCACGTCCGACTGGGACTGCGGGCTGGCCGGGGAATTCGAGGATTCATACGCGGACGCCGGCCGAGGGGAACGGCTGGAAAAGGCCAGGGCTGCCGTTGAAAGAGCTTTCGAAGAGTACGTTGATGAACGAATCAAAGCGGTCCTGGCCGGAAAGACAGGTCAGGCGGGCGTGCATCCTCCAGTCTCTCGGACAGTGCCGGACCATTGAATGCCGTTCGAAATGACATTCAAGTGCTCTCGGACAGCCTCCCCGATGCTGTTTGAAAGCCTTCGGCTCCCCCCGGACGACCCATGCGGCAGCGGGGTGACAACGGAGCTCAGTTCTTCGGGGCCGACGGGTCGGCCACCGCCGGTGCAGCCGGAGCGGGTTTGGCGGGAGAGGCTTTCGCTGGAGCAGTCCTGGCCGGCGTTGGTTTAGCGGGGGCCGGTCTGGCCGGGGCCGGCTTGATGGCGGGCTTCCTGGCCGGGTCGGGTTTTTCCGGTGTCGACTTGACCGGTTTTCTGGGCAGTCGCTTGTTCAGGTCCTTCAGGGATTCGACCACCAGGACCGTCGTGCCCGCATCCGCCCAGTCGAAAAGCCGCGCAGCGTGGGCAATGGGCAGGTTGATGCAGCCGCGGGAGCAGTAAGGTCCCTCGATGTCCCCGGCGTGGATCCAGACGTGCCCATAGATGCGGAGGGCCCAGGGCATGAGGGCCGGCTGGCCGTAGGCATTGCGGTAGCTGGCCGAAACGTGGTTTTCGTCCTTCTTGAGAATCTTGTAGAGTCCTGCCTTGGTCCATTCTCCCTTCTTCCCGATGCAGATGTATGAGTCCTCCATGAGGTGCCCTTTCTCGTACCATCCGATGAAGGGCTGAGATTTCACGACGAGGACGAACTTCGGCAGATGGCTCACCTCGTTGATTTGCCTGGGAAGGGGAGTCCAGTTCCTGTAGTATTTGAAATTCTTGGGTACCTTGAGCTTTCTTCCCTTTTTGATGTCCTCCTCGATGTAGTCCCGGTCCCGGGCATTGAGGCGGGCAAGGATGTCCAGAAGCGTGCGGTGGTCGAGCTCGGCATCGTTGCCGGAAATCCGGTTGAGCTCCGTTTTGGTGATCTTTCTTTCCGTCCACCCGGATTCCGGGGTCGGCCCCTCGGGGGTGGGGATCATTTTTCTGGGCATGCACCCTGAAAGCAATGTGCAGCCGATGATGAGAGCGATCCAGGTTTGACGCGCGAGCATGAGCGGGGTTTTCACTCCTTTGAAGCAGATCATTTTGTGCTTCCCTGCACGAGAGCAGGGCGAAGCTTAATACACATCGCGCCGGACCTCCAGAAGAATCGGCTCGAGCCTGGAGACGGCCCCGGGATTGCCCTGGAGAGCATGGATGGTCGTCACGGGAAGACCGTGCGATGGCATGAACATCTTGAAGGTGGGAGCAGGTATGAAGAAGGAATGCTTGATCACGGGTGTTGCGGGGTTCGTCGGCAGTCACCTCGCTGAAGCTCTGCTCGCTCTGAACCATAAGGTGATTGGCGTGGACAACTTCTTTTCGGGCTACCGTGAGAACATGACATCCTTCGAGAGCCACCCGGATTTCAGCTTCCATGAATGCTCGGTGGAGGAGCCCGGCCTCCTCGGGCGGATCGGAAGGGAGCATCCGGGCATCGATGCCTGTTTTCATTTGGCGGCCATCGTGAGCGTGCCGTATTCGGTGGAGCATGAAGCCGAGACCATGCGGGTGAACTGGGAGGCCACGGAGCGGCTGCTGGCCGACGCCGAGGACCTGGGCTGCAGCCGTTTCGTTTTCGCGGGGTCTGCCGCGGAGTATGGTGAAGATGATCGACTGCCCCTTCTGGAAAGCTATGTGGGGCAAGAAACGATCCATGTCAGCCCCTACGGGCGCGCCAAGCATCTGAGCACCCAGCGGGTCGCGTCGAGCCCCATCGGCGTTGCACTGAGGTTTTTCAACATTTACGGGCCACGCCAGGACCCGAAAAGCCCATACAGCGGCGTCATCTCGCGCTTCATCGATTTTGCCCTGGCTCGAGAGCCTCTCAACATTTTCGGAGACGGTGGGCAGACCCGTGACTTCATCTACGTGGGGGATGTGGTTTCGGCCTATCTTGCGGCGGCGGGTCTCGGAGAATTTGAGGCTCCCCTGCCGACCGGCGTTTACAATGTCGGAACGGGCGTCGGCACCTCGATCCTCGAGCTCGCCGATGCCATCCGGGATTTGACGGGCAACGTCCTTCCCCACCGTTTCCTGCCCGAGCGGGCAGGCGATATTCGACACTCCCTGGCATCCATCGAGGCCATTCAAGGCCATTCCCACTGGAGTCCCGGGGTTGGCCTCCGCGAGGGCCTTCGCCGGACCATCGGCCGCTGAGGGACAGACCCTCCAATGAGTGCTGGACCATCTTGACTGGACTCCCTTCAGTCCCTTGAGCCAGCAACCAGAAACCAGCAACCAGAAACTGGAAACCAGAGACTCTTCGCGCCCATGGCATTCCATCGCTCCGCCGGCAGCGGCCCGCCTTTCAGCTCCCAGATTCCCCTGCTTCTGCTATTGGCGGGGATTTTCTTTTCCAGCTTTCTCCCGCGGGTCATCCTGGCCCCCCTTCTCCTGGCCATTGAGGAGACCCTGCGGATAGGTCATGCCGAGGCCAGCCGGCTCTTTCTCCTGATTTCCGCGGGCGTCTCCCTGGGACTCCTGCTTTCGGGCATCGCCAGCTCCAGGCTCTCACACAGAACGGTCATCCTGTGGTCCTGTCTCATGGTGGGGACAGCTTCCCTGGTCCTTTCCCACACCGGGTCCGTTCTGCTCCTCAAGTCCTGTCTTTTTTTCATGGGGCTGGGGGGCGGCCTCTATTTTCCGTCAGGCATTGCCGCCATCACGTCACTGGTGGCGCCCGAGCGCTGGGGAAAGGCCCTGGCCATCCATGAGCTGGCTCCGAATGTGGCGTTTGTGGCGGCTCCGGTCGTGGCGGATTTGCTTGGAGACGGCTCCTCCTGGAGGTCTCTTTTCACCTTCATGGGATTGTTCTGCTACGGGATGGCGATGATGTACTGGTGGAAGGGCAGGGCCGGGGATTTTCGCGGCGAATTCCCCGGCTTCGATGCGCTCAGGGAGATTGCGGCCCTCCCCGCCTTCTGGATGATGGTGATCCTCTTTGGGCTCGGGGTGGGGGGGAGCATCGGGGTTTACACCATGACTCCATTGTATCTGGTGACGACCAAGGGTTTTGACCCCGAGGCCGCCAACGCTTTGCTGGCCGTGGCCCGGGTGCCCGGTGTCGTCATGGCCCTGGCCTCGGGCGTGCTGGCCGACCGTCTCGGGGTTCGATCCGCCGTCTTCCTGTTTTCCATGTCCACGGGGGTCTTCACCGCCCTGCTGGCATGGTCGGGGGAGTCGTGGATCGCGGTGGTCGTGGTGCTCCAGTCGGTGCTCTCGGTATGCTTTTTTCCGGCGGGATTCGCGATCCTGTCCCGGATTGTCGAGCCCGCAAGACGATCCGTCGTTGTCTCGCTATGCATCCCCGTTGCGGTGCTGGCCGGGGCGGGAGCCGTCCCCAGCCTTCTCGGGCTTCTGGCCGAGCAGGAGCGGTTCCCGCAGGGTTTCATGCTCCTCGGAGGGCTGATGATGGCTGCATCGGCCGCCAGCCTCTTCCTGCGGTTCGACAAACGTCAGGGGATTCCTGATCACTCCTGGACGTCGAGGTGTGCCATGAGGCGGCGATGAAGGGCCGGCAACCGGGACAGTCCATCTCTCGCATTGAGTCTCAATGGCTCGGGATATGGCAGGTCTTGAGGACCGTCTGGAGGCAGTCCCTGCCGAAATGCCGGGCCATCTCCTCGAAGAAGCCGGTGGTGGGGCTGACCTTGAGCTTCGGGCTGAGGGCGATGACGGCTTCGGCCTTCCCGTCCACGTTGAGGTGCAGCACGGTCTTGCACTCGCCCGGGTGAGTCATGAGCAGATGTCTCAGGCGCGTGAGGACATCGTGGTCCGTGCTCTCGGCCTGCAGGTGGATGTGAACCGAATCCACGGTCTGGACCTGGGCGTCGTCCAGGTTCAGGACCCTGCCCGCAATGACCTTGGTGCTCTTTTCATCGTGCTGTACCTTGCCGATCACCACCACGGGAACATCGGTCTCCAGCAGATCCTTGACCTGCTGGTAAGTGTCCGAGAACGAAACCACTTCGATGCTCCCCTCCTTGTCCTCGAGGGAGAGGAAGGCCATGCGGTCGCCTTTCTTGGTGGTGAGCTCCTTGATCACGCTCAGGACACCGCAGAGAATGACCTCGGCGCCTTCCCGGTGCTCCTGGGCACCGGAGGTCTGCGTGGCGCAGAGCTTGGCGATCTGGTCGGCGTAAAAATCGAGGGGGTGGCCGGAGATGTAGAAACCGAGCGATTCCTTCTCATACTGCAGCTTGGTGCGGGAATCCCACTCGGGCACGTCGGGTAGCCGCACCGGGGCCGGGGCGACGTTCTTTTTGGCCTTGAGCAGGTCGAAGATGTTCATCTGCCCGGACGCTCGATCGCGCTGATAAACCTGGGCGCGGTCCAGGGCGTCGTCGAGGGCGGCAAGGACCTGGGAGCGACTGGGATGCAGGGAGTCGAAGGCCCCGCAGCGGATGAGCTGCTCGATGACGCGTCGGTTGACCTTCTGGCTGTCCACGCGCTGGCAGAAGTCGTGGACGGAGCGGAAGGCCCCCTCCGCGTTCCGGCTCTGGAGGATCACCTCCACGGCCGCTTCCCCCACGTTCTTGACCGCGCCCATGCCGAACCGGATCCTGCCCCCCACCACCGAGAAGTCCTTGTTGCTCGCATTGACGTCCGGCGGCAGGATCTCGATTTTCTTCTCTCCGCACTCGTTGATCAACTTCACGACCTGGTCGGCGCTGCTGAGGAAGCTGTTCAGAAGAGCCGCCATGAATTCCACCGGGTAGTGGGCCTTGAGATGGGCCGTCTGGTAGGCGATGAGCGCGTAGGCGGCGCTGTGGGACTTGTTGAACCCGTATCCCGCGAACTTCTCCATGAGATCGAAGATGTGGTTCGCCTTGGCCCTGTCGATGTGCTTCTGCTCGGTTCCCGCCAGGAACCGGTCACGCTGGGCCGCCATTTCCTCGGGCTTCTTCTTTCCCATGGCGCGGCGCAGAATGTCGGCCTCCCCGAGGGTGTAGTTGGCCAGGACGCTGGCCACGTTCATGACCTGCTCCTGGTAGAGGATGACGCCGTAAGTGGGCTCCAGGATGGACCGCAGCTCCTCGAGGTCGTAGGTCACCTCGACCTGCCCGTGCTTGCCCTGGATGTAGTTTTCCACCATGCCGCTCTCCAGGGGGCCCGGCCGGTAGAGCGCCACCAGGGCCACGATGTCGGCGAAGTTCTCGGGCCGCAGCCGCACCAGGATATCCCGCATGCCCGAGCTTTCCAGCTGGAAGACTCCCGTGGTGTCCGCCCGGCTCAGGAGCGCATAAGTGTCCGGGTCGTCCAGGGTGAGCTCGTCCATCACCAGGTCGATGCCGTGGTTCTCTCGAATGAGCTGAACCGCGTTGTTGATGACCGTGAGGTTCCTGAGACCCAGGAAATCGAATTTGATGAGGCCGGCCTTCTCAACGTACTTCATGGCGTACTGGGTCACGACTTCGTCGTCCTGGCCCCGGTAGAGCGGCATGTACTCGACGATGGGCTTGTCGGCCATGACCACCCCGGCTGCGTGGGTGGAGGCATGCCGGGTGAGCCCTTCCAGGGCCAGGGCGATCTCGAAGAGCTCCCGGATCTGGGGGTCGTCACGCTGGATCTCCGCAAGGCGGGACTCGATTTGAAGCGCCTTCTCCAGGGTCATGCCGAGGGCCGAGGGGATCAGCTTGGCAATGCGGTCGACTTCGTTGTACGGCATGGCCAGGGCCCGCCCCACGTCGCGAATGACGGCCCGCGCCTGCATGGTCCCGAAGGTGATGATTTGGGCCACCCTGTCTTTTCCGTACTTCTCGGCGACATACCTGAGCACCTCCTCGCGGCCGTGAACGCAGAAGTCCACGTCGATGTCCGGCATGCTGACGCGCTCCCGGTTGAGAAAGCGCTCGAAGATGAGGCCGTGCTCGATGGGATCCAGGTCCGTGATCCTCATGACGTAGGCCACGAGACTGCCCGCCGCCGATCCTCGACCCGGTCCCACGGGGATTTTTCGGTTTTTGGCGTAGTTGATGAAATCGGCCACGATGAGGAAGTAGGCGGAAAAGCCCATCTCCTCGATGACGTCGAGCTCGTAGCGCAGGCGTGCCTCGTACTCTTTTTCGTCCTGGTCCGTGAGCTCCGGACGCCTTTTCCGGATGATCTGCAGTCGGTCCCGAAATCCCTCCCACGCGGACTTCTCGAAGCGCTCCTCGACCGTCTCGCCCGGCTCGAGGGGAAAGACCGGGAAGTGATATTGACCGAGCTCCAGCTTGAGGTTGCACTGCTCGGCGATGCGGTGGGTGTTTTCGAGGGCATCCGGAACATGGGCGAATTCGCGGGCCATCTCGTCGGGCGATTTGAAATAGAGGTGGTCCGTTTGGAACTTCATCCGCTTGTCGTCCAGGATGGTTTTTCCCGTCTGGATGCACAGAAGGATCTCGTGGGCCCGGGCGTCGCTGCGGCGAAGGTAGTGGCAGTCGTTGGTCGCGACGAGGGGAAGCCCCATCTCGCGGCCGAGGGCGATGAGACCGTCGTTGACCACGGCCTGCTCGGGGATGCCGTTGGCCTGGAGCTCGAGGTAGAAGCCGTCGGGGCCGAAGATTTCCGAATACTCGCGGGCAGCCTTTCGGGCGTGCTCCCCCTGGCCTTTCAGCAGGTGGGAGGCGACTTCCCCCTTGAGGCAGGCGGAAAGGGCAATGAGTCCTTGGGAATGCCGCCGCAGGATCTCCTTGTCGATGCGGGGCCGGTAGTAAAAGCCCTCGATATAGGCGGCGGAGACCAGTTTCAGAAGATTCTGATAACCGGTCGCGTCCCGGGCCAGGAGCAGCAAGTGGTAGCTGCGGTCCTCCTCGGAGGAGCCCCCGGCATCGCCCTTCGTCTGCCGGTCGAATCGGCTTCGAGGCGCCAGGTAGACCTCGCAGCCGATGATAGGCTTGATGCCGGCGTTTTTGGCCATCTCGTAAAATTCGAGGGCCCCGAACATGTTGCCGTGGTCGGTGATGGTGATGGCGGGCATTTCATAGCTTCGCGCCGTCTGAATGAGATCCTTCAGCCGAATGGCGCCATCCAGGAGACTGTACTGGGTGTGGACATGAAGATGGATGAATGAGCTCATCTGGAATCCCTCTGAGGTTCACCGGGTGGAATCCCGGTCCTTCAATCAGTGGTGGCCTCCGGAACCCTGGGTATTGTCCGTGCGGCCTTTTGAGTTTAATCTAGGGAGGCTTGACACTACTACCAGAGAACGCCAATCGAAGCAACGAGGGTTCCCATGAAATGTCGATGGGTGGCAGGGCGGCGCCTTTTACTGGTCTTGCTGGGCTCCGCACTGGCTTCTTCGTGTGCAGTGGTCGACCACGGGCGAAGCTGGGTCCCGCCACCTCCACCGCCGAGAGTCCATGAGGGGATCGAGCCCACCCGTCCTGAACGGGCGCGCGAGCTTTTTCAGTTGGTGCGGCGTGAGAATCAAAGGCTCCAATGGGACGAATGCCTCGCTCGAGTGGCTCACCGGCGCGCCCGGGAGATGGCGCTGAGCGGCCGCTTCGACCACAGGGATCCCAGGACGGGAAGAAACCCGGTGTGGGACCTGGTCTGGGAATGCAACCGCTATCGAGCGGCGGGGGAAAACCTGGTCCGGGGTGCCGCAACCCCCCGCGAGATGCACCGGGCCCTCATGGACAGTCGAACGCACCGGGAGAACCTGCTCAATCCGGAGTACCAGCTGGTGGGCATCGGCTGTTACGGGACCCTCTGTGTTCAGCTCTTCGCCGGTTACTGACGTTGCACTTCGAGGGATTGACCGTGCTGGATTGAAAACGCGGCATCCTGTCCGCGGCA
>JALOOX010000092.1 GCA_025454175.1 Syntrophobacteraceae bacterium
TCTGCTGGTCCTGGAAAGAGCTCATGACGGCCTCCCTCGGCTGGTGGACTGGAGGGGTGGTTTAAGGTTTCAGGTTTCATCACTATTACGAGATTGGTCCTCCAAAGTCACTCCCAAAGTTTTTACGGTTCATCGAAGATCAGTGTGAAGATTGTTCCCTCTCCCTCAGGGAAGATGCTAGGGTGAGGGGGAGATCTTGATTCTGCCCCCCCCTCACCCCAACCCTCTCCCCCCGAAGGGTGGAGAGGGAGTCACCCTCATGCTAGGGAGTCACCCTCACGCTAATCAACGATGATCCGTTTTTACTTGACACGCGGAAATGAATTGATGAAGAGGGGAGACGAGCAAGGAGGCCGCATGACCGCCGGGAGAATCATCAGCATCATCAATCACAAGGGCGGGGTGGGCAAGACCACCACGGCGGTCAGCCTCGGGGAGGCCCTCGCCCGGGAAGGCCTTCGCGTCCTCGTGGTGGACCTCGATTCCCAGTGCAACGCCACCGACATGCTGCTGCCCGGAAGAGCTTTCGCGCTCTCGGCCTTCGACGTCCTGAACCCGGCGCAGGGGGAGCTGCGGCCCGAGGACTGCGTGCAGCCGACGGACATCCCCGGGCTGGACTGCCTGCCCAATCGCCACGACTCCATTTACCTCGAGCCCGGGCTCATCGCCATGGGCCCCGAGGGGTTCCGCCTGTTTCGAGAGCGGCTGCAGGCCTTTCTCCGCGCCGCCTACGACCTGACCCTCATCGACAACCCGCCCAATCTCGGCACTTTCGTGGCCGGCGCCCTCCTGGCCTCGGACTACGCCATCGTCCCGTGCGATGCGGGGAGCCTGGCCAGCCTCCGGGGTTTCTCCAACGCCCTCGACTTCATCGAGGAAATCCGCGAGAACGGCAACCCGGACCTGAGATTCCTCAAGGGACTGGTGACCAGGGTCGACCGGAGAACATCGGTGTGGAAGACCATCATCGAGGAGAAGACGGCCGAGATGGGTGAGGACTGGGTTTTCAGGACCGTCATTCCCATGAACACGGATTTTCAAAGGGCCGAATACTCGGGCCGGACCATCTTCCAGGTGAGGCCGGGGGCGCCCGGCGCCCGCGCCTACCGCGAGCTCGCCCGGGAGCTCCTGGCGGTCCTGGGAATGGCGCCCTGCAATTCCTGACGCTTCCCCCACGCGGCGGCGACCTCCTCCTTCAAGGCACTCATCTTCCTGCTCCCCCGGGCTCCGAAGGCGCTCGGCGGCTCCCGGCAATTCCCCACGGAACAAGATGGCCATTTCATCATTCGTCATGCGGGCATTTCTGAAGCCGGCATGCAGTTCTTTTCCGTGGATTCCAGCCGGAAGACCGTTCGAGAACACCTCGTTGTCATGAATGTTACAATAGCATGACGAACGAGAGGAATTTGTGTGACATGTAGGTAAGGCATGAATTATTTTATAGACATATCGCGCGGCTTGCCTTCAGATGAATGGCGCAGGCTGATCAATCAAAGAGCAGCGTTTGGGGCTCCAGCGACCAGGGGCGAGACGCCCGAAGGGTTCCCATGGGTTTCGATCCCGAGCTTGCACGCTCCCTCCGCCGACGACCCCGGAGCCGAGACCGATCCGAACCCTTGAACCATGAGAATTGTCGAAGGAGGTCACCATGTCGCCCAGGAAGGGACCGAGTGTCGAGGGAGCCCGGGAAGGGACCGAGAGCAGGAAGCGGCCGGTGAGGAAGCCCGCACCGGCGAAGGAAGACATCATTGAGGAAAGTCCAGGGGAGGAGGTCACCATGACACCTGAGGAAACCACCCAAGGCAGCGGAGTCATGTCGGGCACCGAGAGCGCGGGCCGCGGCATCATGAACGGCATCGAGAGCGCGGGCCGCGGGATCAAGGACGGCATCGTGGGCACCTTGAAGGCCACCGGCGAGATTGAGGCCGAGATTGTGAACCTTGCCAGAAACACCATCGTGGATACGCTCAAAGCCACGGGCGCCGTCGCGTCCGACGCCGTGGGGGTGGCCCAGAGCGTCGTGAAGGGCACCGTGAGCGCCGTCGAGGACGTGGGCACGGGCCTGGTGGGAAGCGCAGCGCGCATGGCCAGGGGCGTCGTGGGCGGCGTCACCGAGGTCGGCGGCGAGGTGCTCTCGACGGCTCAGAAAGCCGCTTCGGGAACCGTCCAGTCCGTTTCGAACCTTGGAAGCGACGTGGCCGGAGTGGCCAGGAAGGCGGCCAACGGCACCGTCTCCGCCGTCCGGGAAATCGCTCTGAACGTCACCTCGGCCGCCAGGGACACCCTGGGCGGCATCGTCGGCGGAGTCGGCGAGGTCGGGGGGGCGGCCGTGAAGACCGTCCGCGACGTTCTGGTGGGAGCGGTGAGCGGCGTCAAGGACGTCATTTCGGCGGCCATGCCCAAATCGGCCCAGTGAGGTCCGCTCACGGCCATTTCATTGGTGCTTGCCGACGTCGGGAATCGGCGTTCTCGAGCCCACTTCTCGAAGCCGGCTTCCGGCGTGAAGCACACGCCCGTGCCAGCCCGGCCGGGATGACGCGGGGGCGGGCAATGCCTTGCGTCATTCCGACAGGCCTCAAGAAGCATTCATATTTCATCATATCTCGTTAAGGATGGAAATCCTCGTCTCCGTGAATCGCCGGGGCGATCACGCCGCGGCGTGCTGGATCGCCGGTGGCGCCGTGGTGTTGAGCTGTGCCCGCGTGCCGCCGGCACGGAGACCCGTTCCAGGGGCCACCGGGAGGCGCCCGCGCCCGGGAGCGCCGGAGCAAGGCGTGCAAGAGGCAGGTAATGAAAGATTCATCCCGGCTCCACCCGTTTTAGTATAGCTTTCTTCTTTCCGGGCGACCCGGGCGGGTCCAGGCGAGCGCGGCCCGGCCCGGCCCGTTCGACGGCACCGGTTTGTATACCCCTTGAGGATGAGATCTTGCGTATTGTGAAGGTCTTCTGGATTCCGGCTTGAAGACTGCCGGAATGACGTGTGAGGCGACATCCACGCTCGTCATGCCGGCGAAGCTTGTCCCGGCTTTTTTCAAGCCGGGAGCCGGCATCCGGGGTGTTTACAGAAACGCCACTTCTTAACCTCAACGAGTATGGCTCGAAGACCGAAACTCGAAACCTCAAAAACCAGAGATGGCGAAATGCCCGAGGATGCGATGGTTCGGCCCATTCACACGGCCGTGAAGGGCAGGGCAAGGTTCAAGGTCCAGGGACTGCACGGCTGCTCCCCCCTGCGAGATCACCTCCAGTCGAGGCTGTCGGCTCACGAGAGGATCACCGAGGCGTCTCCCAGCTCGCTGACGGGCAACGTCCTGGTGCGCTACAATTCCGGGAGCGATCTCAAGGAGATCCTGGCTCTCATCGAGTCCCTGGTCCAGGAATACCAGGGGGCGGCCTGCTGCCGAGCAGCGCTGCCCTCGAGACTGCCGGGACCGACGCCCGAGGCGGGCAGGCGGGTCTCCTCCCCCAAGCCGGCCCTGCAGTTGAAGAAGACCGAGGGCGGAGAGACCGCCCGCTTCTTTCAGGGCGGCGGGGAGCCGCAGCCCGACGAATCCTGGCACACGCTCACCGTCCAGCGGATCCTCGAGCTCCTCGCCAGTTCGGCCAGGTCAGGCCTCACCGTTCAGGAGGCCGCGGATCGACTGGCGCAATACGGTCCCAATGCACTCCCGGAGGCCGATGCCCGGTCGGGATGGTCCATCCTCTTCGATCAGTTCAAGTCCCTGCCCGTGGCGCTTCTCGGAGCGGCCGCCGGGGTATCGGTGGTCACGGGGGGTCTGGCCGACGCCATTGTGATCCTTGCCGTGGTGGGGATCAACGGGGTCATTGGTTACGTGACCGAGAGCGAGGCCGAGAAGACCATTCACTCCCTCAAGCAACTGGTGAAGCCGACCGCCGACGTGCTGAGGGACGGCGCCGTGACGACCCTTCCGGCCGAGGTCGTGGTCCCGGGGGACGTCCTGGTGCTTCGGCCCGGAGCTTACGTGGCGGCGGACGCGAGGCTATTGGAGTGCAGCCATCTGAGCCTGGACGAGTCGGTCCTGACGGGGGAGAGCATGCCGGTGGTGAAAACGGCGGAGGTGCTCGCCCGCCAGGAAGTCACCCTGGGCGATCGCGTCAACATGGTCTACATGGGGACCCTCGTCACCGGGGGCCAGGGCCTGGCCGTCGTGGTGGCCACGGGCGCCTTCACGGAGGTCGGGCGGCTGCAGGCCCTGGTGGGCGAGGCCAAATCCCCCGAGACCCCCATGGAGAGGCAGCTCGACCAGCTCGGGGATCAGCTGGTGCTCATCTCGGGGGCCGCCTGCGCCGTGGTCTTCGGCATCGGCCTCCTTCGCGGCTACGGCTTCCTGGTCATGTTCAAGACCGCCATCTCGCTGGCCGTCGCGGCGGTCCCCGAGGGGCTCCCGGCGGTGGCCACGACCACCCTCTCCCTCGGCATCCGCAACATGAAGCGCCACCGCGTGCTCATCCGGCAGCTCAACGCCATCGAGACCCTCGGGTGCATCCAGACCATCTGCTTCGACAAGACGGGGACCATCACCATGAACCGGATGGCCGTCGTGCGCCTTTTCGCCGGCATGAAGGACATCCGGGTGGTGAACGGGAGCTTCCGTTACGACGGGACCCCGGTGGATGCGCTCCGCATCGAGGAGCTGAGAAGTCTCATCGAGGTGTCGGTCCTCTGCAACGAGACGGAGATCGAGGGAGGCCGGGACGGCGAGGAATACGTTCTGAGGGGATCGCCCACCGAAAGCGCCCTCATCACCATGGCCATCCAGACGGGAATCGATGTGCTGGATCTCAGGGGCCGGTACCCCCTGCGCAAGGTGAACTACCGTTCCGAGAACCGGCTCTTCATGGGGACCCTCCACGAGCTCACCGGTGAAAACCGCCACGGGCGGTTCATCGCCGTCAAGGGAAGCCCCGTCGAGGTGCTCTCCATGTGCGACTGCCACATCCAGGACGGCATTCACGCGCACCTGACCGAGGACGATCGCGCACGGATCGAGCTCGAGAACGACCGCATGGCGGCCGATGCCTTGCGGGTCCTCGGCCTGGCCTGCCTCATCGTCGAGAGCGACGAGGATTTCGGGGTGACGGGCTGCCTGGTGTGGCTCGGCCTCATCGGCATGGCGGACCCGGTGAGGCCCGGCGTTTCCGGGCTCATCAGGGAGTTTCACCGGGCGGGCATCGACACCATCATGATCACGGGGGACCAGAGCCCCACGGCCTACGCCATCGGCAAGGAGCTGGATCTCAGCCGGGGCGAGCCCCTCGAGATCATGGACTCCACGCACCTGGCCAGCATGGATGCGGGAATGCTCGAGGCCCTCTCCGAAAGGGTCCACGTGTTCGCCAGGGTGACCCCCGCCTTCAAGCTTCAGATCGTCCAGGCCCTTCAGGCCAGGGGCCGGGTGGTGGCCATGACCGGGGACGGGATCAACGACGGGCCGGCCCTGAAGGCGGCGGACATCGGCATCGCCATGGGCCAGGGGGGCACGGACATCGCCCGCGAGGTGGCCGACGTGGTCCTCGAGGAGGACAACCTCGAGACCGTCATCGTGGCCGTTCGAGACGGAAGGACCATATACAACAACATACGGAAATCACTTCATTTCCTCCTGGCCACCAATTTCAGCGAGATCATGGTGATGTTTCTCACCGTGGCGGCGGGGCTGCCCTCTCCCATGAGTGCCATGCAGCTGCTGTGGATCAACCTGCTTTCGGACATTTTTCCCGGCCTGGCCCTGGCCATGGAGGAGCCGGAAAAGGACATCCTGGATCGGCCGCCGCGCCCTCCCGAGGAGCCCATCGTCAAGGGGTCGGATTTCAAGCGGCTCACCTTCGAGGCATCGACCCTGAGCCTCGGGGCCATGGCCGCCTACGGGTACGGGATCATGCGCTACGGGACGGGGGTCAATGCCGGCACCCTGGCTTTTCACAGCCTGACCTCCGCCCAGCTGCTCCATGCCCTGAGCTGCCGCTCGGAGAAGCACAGCTTCCTGCGGGGCGACAGGCTCCCCTCCAATCCTTACCTCGGCATGGCCCTCGGAGGCTCTTTCGCTCTCCAGCTGCTGACGGTATTCGTGCCCGGCCTCCGGGGTCTCCTCGGTCTGACTCCCATCGGCCTCATGGACGGCGCCGTCATAGCTGCCACGGCCGCGCTGCCGCTCCTCGTCAACGAGTCAACCAAGGCTGTCGGTGCTGATGGTTGACGCGGCGACCGGATTCTTCTAAAGATAGATGGATCATTGGATCACGCTCCGGTTTCCTCCCGGTACCGAAGGCGGCGCTCTCCTCGTTTCACCCCGGCACATCTCTGATGAAGACGAAAGGGGCACATGGATGAAGAAGCACTCCATTTTCACTTCCGAATCGGCGACCGCCGGCCACCCGGACAAGCTGTGCGACCAGATCAGCGACGCCATCGTGGATCGATTCCTGGAGCAGGATCCTTACTCGGTGATCCGGGCCGAATGCGCCGTGGCCTCGGGGGTGCTCTTCCTGGCCTCGAGGTTTTCATCCAAGGCCACGGTGGATGTGGCTCAGGTGGCCCGAAAAATGATCAGCAGGGTGGGCTATGACCGGGAGGACTTCAACAGCCGGACGTGCAGCATCCTCACCAGCATCAAGGAGCTCGCCCCGGACGCCTCGGCCGTTTTCGACGCGGAGGATCTCACCGAAGACGAGATCGAGGGCCTCCACGTGAAGCAGCAGGGGACTTTTTTCGGCTATGCCTGCAGCCAGGCTGCTTCCCTGATGCCGCTTCCCATCTGGCTGGCCCACAAGCTCGCCATGCGCATCGACACGGTGAGGCAGCAGAAGACCCTGCCCTACCTGGCTCCGGACGGCAAGACCCAGGTGAGCGTGGAGTACATCAACCGCAAGCCCAGCCGGATCCACACCATCAGCATCTGCACCACCCTCATTCAGCCCGAGCGCGTTCGGGCCCTGCTCACCCTCAAGGGGGACATCCGGGAGGCGGTCATCGAGCCGGCTTTCAAGGACGAGGTCGTGCGCCCGGACGACAAGACCAGGTTCTTTTTGAATCCCGAGGGGGTGCTCATGGTGGGGGGGCCCGCGGTGCATTCGGGACTCACCGGGCGCAAGAACGCCTCGGACCTCTACGGCGAGTATTCGCGGTACAGCGGCTCCGCCCTCAGTGGAAAGGATCCCCTGCGAATCGACCGGGTGGGGAATTATGCGGCCCGCTATGCCGCCAAGAACGTGGTGGCCGCCGGCCTTGCGGAGGAGTGCGAGGTCCAGTTGAGCTATTCCATCGGTCTTTCACGGCCCGTGAGCATCCAGGTGGAGACTTTCGAAACGGGGACGATTCCGGATACCAAGCTCCTGGCCCTGGTGAAGGATGTCTTCGACTTCCGCCTTGCCGCCATCATCAAGGAGTTCGACCTGAGAAACCTCCCTGCCCGGAGCAAGGGCGGCTTCTACCGCAGACTGGCGGTCTACGGACAGGTGGGTCGGATGGACATGGAGCTCCCCTGGGAGAGAACCGACAAGGCGGATGTGCTGAAGGCCGGATAGGCCGCCGAAAGCTCACCGCCAAGGCGCCAGGGATGCAAGGGATGCAGAAGGGCAGCTTCCTTCGCGCTCTTTGCGACTTTGCGGTGTTCATTGAAGCCACTCAACTTCGGCGGGCATCTTTCGGTCAACACCCCCGACGCGATATGCCATGATACGACTGGTTCATCATTTGAGAGGACGAGCCAGGTTTGAAGTCGCGGGATTGCGCCGCAGCGCGCTCCATGCCCGTCACCTCGAGCGTGGGCTCCTGCGGGCTCCCGGGATCACTCGGGCCTCGGCCAGTCCGGTCACGGGCAGGGTCCTGGTCTTTTACGCGGAGCACGAAACCGCTGAGAGCGTCGCCTCACTGATCCAGGAAATCCAGAAAACATTCTCGGAAGCCGGTTTTCACGAGGATCTCCGGGACGATGCCGAGGTTTCGGAGCGGCCAGGCCCCTTCGATGGGGGCCGTGGCCGCGAGGCGCACAGTCCCGGGCAATGGGAGCGGTGGGCGGCCCGCCGTCTCGAGGCCGGGCCGGCCTGGCACGTCATGGATCCCGAGTCGGTGGCGGGCCATCTGGGAACCTCCTTTTCCGAGGGGCTCTCCGCGGCTTCCGTCCGGGAGCACCGGGCCCGTTTCGGATCCAATGCGCTGCCGGGCATGGAATCCCGCTCCTTCACGGAGGTCTTGAAAAACCAGGCATCCTCCCTGCCCGTGGCCCTCACGGGCGTGGCGGCCGGACTGACGATCCTGACCGGCGGCCTGCTGGAAGGCCTCGTCATCCTGGGTGTGGCGGCCGTCAACCTGGGTGTCGGAGCCGTCACCGAGCATCGGGCCGAGGGCGAGATCGAGACCGCCCGGCGGAGCGTCGATCTCCGCGCCCGGGTCGTCAGGGACGGGCGCATCGAGGATATCGAGCTCGACGAGGTGGTCAAGGGAGATGTGCTCTCCCTGCAGCCCGGGACGCGGATTCCCGCCGACGCGCGGGTGATTCGGGCCAGGTCCCTGGCCCTGGACGAGGCGTCCCTCACGGGCGAGAGCATGCCGGTCAACAAGACCCCGGCCGTAATGGGCCTGGAGGACGTTCCCGTCACGGAACGGTTCAACATGGTTTACCGTGGAACCCTCGTGGTCGAGGGGACGGGCCGGGCCGTGGTGGTGGCCATCGGGCCGGAGACGGTGCTGGGAAGGCTGCAGCGTTTCCTCTGGGAGGTCTTCCCGCCGGAAGCCCTCATGGCCCGGGACCTGAGAAGGATCGGACTGCAGATCATCCGGACGGCCGCGGCGGGATGCGGCGTCCTCGCCATGGTTTCGCTGCTGCGCGGAAACGGGCTCCTCAGGGCCCTGGCTGACGCTGTCTCCCTTTTCACGGGCTCCATCCCGACGGGGCTTTCGACCCTCGCCGTCGGCGCATTCGCCCTGGGACACCGCGAACTTCGGCAGAACCGAATCCTGGTGCGCCGCCTTCGGGCCCTCGGCAATCTCGCCTCCATCCAGGTCATGTGCTTCGACAAGACGGGGACTCTCACGCACAACCGGATGACCGTGAAGGAGCTCCGCGGAGGAGGCAGGCGATTCCAGGTAGGGAGGGATGGACTCCTTGCCGAGGACGGGCAATGCGCCGCGGCCATCCCCTCGGACATCACGTGGCTCATCCAGCTGTCGGCCCTCTGCAACCTGGCTCACACCGCGGGCGTCAAGGATCAAAGATCCATAGAGCGCTCGGCCACGGAGAATTCGCTCATCGAGCTGGCCGAGCGCGCCGGGCTGGACGTTTTCAGCCTCCGAACGGAGCACCCCATCCTGGAGGTCGAGCATCGATCGGACGAGCACCCTTACATGGTGACGATCCACCAGTGGGGGGAAACGGAGATCCTGAGAGCCGTGAAGGGCAGCCCGCAGGACGTCCTGGATCGATGCTCCCGATACCTGGACAATGGGGCGGCGCTGCCCCTGGGCGAAGACGAGCGGGATGGTATCGAGCTGGAAAACCTGAGAATGTCGGGAGCCGGGCTGCGGGTCCTGGGAGTGGCCTGCAGCATGGAATCGAACGTCGGGGGGCATGGAAGTCCGGCGGAATCGACGGCCTACACCTGGGTCGGGCTGGTGGGGCTCGAGGATCCCTTGAGGGAAGAGGCCAAACCGCTCATTGGGGCCCTCCAGAGGGCGGGGGTCCGGACGGTGGTGATCACCGGCGATCAGACCTTCACGGCTCAGCACATCGGGAGCGAGCTGGGGCTGAGCGGGGACGAGCCCCTGAGAATCCTGGATTCATCGGACCTGAGGAGCATGGATGGCGCGGGGACCCGCACCATCGCCACCAGGGCTCATGTCTTTGCCCGCCTGAACCCCACCCAGAAGCTCCAGGTGGTCCAGGCCTTTCAGAATGCGGGCATGAGCGTGGCCATGGTGGGCGACGGCGTCAATGACGTGCTGGCGCTGAAGGTGGCCAACGTCGGCATCGCCATGGGCGGGGAGGGCTCGGCCCTGGCCCGGCGCAGCGCGGATCTCGTCCTGGAGGACGACAGCCTGGATTCCGTCATGTTCGCCGTGGCCACCGGTCGGGGGTTCTACCGGAACATGCACCGGAGCGTCCGGTTTCTCCTCACCGCCACGCACCTGGACCTCATCATGGGGATTTCCGACAAGGGCCTGGGCCTCGGCAACGGGCATGGGATGGCCCAGGCCCTGTGGAGCAACCTGATGTGCCTCTCCCTGGCCGTGGACCCGCCCCGGCTCTGCCGCACGGACGTGGGGCCCGTCTCCCCCGAGGAGGCGCTGCTTCGGCCCGGCGACACGGAGGAGACCCTCCTGGACGCGGCGAAGCTCATGGGCGCGGCCATGGTTCCCGCGGCCTGGGGAGCGCTGAGATACGGCCCGGGCCGGGAAGCGGGGCGGCTGTTCATGCAGGGCGCTTCCATCAACCAGATCCTCTACGGCATCCCGTGCCGCCGACAGGAAGGGGACCTCGGGGCCGGACGACCGCCAAACAGGCTCCTGGAGTGGACCCTCATGGGACTCGTGGGCAGCCAGTTCCTGGCCGTCATGCTCCCAGGAATCGGCAAACCCCTCGGTCAGGGAGTCCTGCGGCTCCTCGACGCGATTGCGCTGGGCGCCTCGGGCTTCGTCGCCCTGGCCCTGACGGACCGGACCGGTTCGCGATTGGAGAGCGAAGCGCCCCGGGGAGCCGCTTCGGGGGAAGGACCGGAGCGCCTGACGCCGTGAACCGCGGCATCGCGAAACACCAACAGCGTTTTGGGTGTACCCGCATGTATTGTGAGCGAGTGAGGAAATACGGAGCTCTTCTGACCTCATGACATGCGTGAAGCAATGGACGAAGAGACAATTCTGGAACGCATTACGGTGAGCCCCAAGATATCAGCGGCACAACGAGAATGATCTGGATATGTTGTCTTTTCCAGTGATCAGGATGTTGAGGGTCTGGAGAGATGGCTTGATCACGGACATCTTCACCTTGTCTGGAGATTCCGATCGTGAAATTGAATTTTTACACCATAGAGTTGCGCGGTTTAGGAGATTGAAATGGCACATAATTCATCAGTAAAAGATGCCAGACTCAATTTGCTTGTTCCGATTGAGCTCAAGAGAAAGCTCGTCAAGACGGCCGCGGGACAAGGGAAAAAGGTTTCAGCGCTTGTGCGCGAGTCTATCGAGGAGAAACTTGCCCAGATCGAGCGAGAACTTTTCGAGGAGAAGATGCGCGACGCCTATCTTGAGATGGCCGAGGAAAATCTCAGCACTATTGAAGAGTTTAAGTATGCAGATGCGGAGAACCTTTAGGAGCGGAGGATAATCTCTGAGCGTCTTGCAGGTGAAGCGTGGCGAAGTCTATTATGCCAGTCTGGAACCGGTCCTGGGAAGTGAGACGGGCAAGACCAGGCCTGTTGTCATTATTCAAAATGATATTGGCAACATATACTCGCCAACAACCATAGTCGCAATCATCACCGAGTATTCAGAAAGGAAGGCTTCGTATCCCATTTGCGTGGCTGTCGGCATTGACCAAGGATTAAAGAAAGACTCCATGGTGAACCTTGCTCAGATCAGAACAATTGATAAGCGCCGATTGATTTTGCCCAAGGTTACAGGTTTTCCCGAAGCGACCATGGCCCGGATTGATCGAGCCCTTAAATACAGTCTCTCATTGCCTTGATAACCTTCGGAGCCCTTGAGCTGTTCATTGTATTGTCTCGGAAGTGATGAACAGCTTGCCACTGTTTGGATTTTCACGATTTTCAAGAAATGTTCTGACAGGCTGAACCGCGGTGAAGAGGGGCCGGCTCTCTCGGGGAAGTGTCTGAATGGGGACCCGGTGTTACCTCCGTGTATCGGAACACCGTGGAACCACATGCAGTAAGGGGCGGCAATTCCCGGTGGCACCTCAAACCCGCTTCTTGGAAGGACTTCCGCTGCAGGCTTTCGAAAACGCGAGCACGAAAATATCCCTACAACGCAAGATCGCGATCGCAACTCTGTCATCCCGAGCGAATGCGAGGGATCTCGAGATTTCTCCCTCCGGTCGAAATGACTGAATAGGCTGAAGTGGCGTTGTAGGGTTATGACGATCGCCTTGCCGATGGGGGTCGTGAACCAATCATGGCAGCGCCACATTCGTCCCGAAGATGGTTCTATAGACCGACAAGCCTATACGTCTTGCGTCCTGGATCGATTTCAAGATGCTCTGAGCCGCCGTGAGATCTTTGTCCCCGCCAGTTCCCGTTACAGCGATCCTCGAATCGGGCTTCTCGACGATGATGCCTGGAATGCAAGCCGACTTCAGGTATGCCGCGCCCTTTGCCGCTCACCGATACCGGATAAGGAGATCGAGGCGCTCACCGCTCAGCTTGATGCAGCCTACCGCAAGGTGGCCGGGAATCTGCCCGAGAACGTCCATGTGAGAATTGAAAAGGTCGAAGGCACTGATCAGTTGGTCATCACCCCTCTCGATAAGCTGGAGGAACCGCACAGCTGTCATGCGTTGCGCAGGAAGATCGCATCGATGTTGCCCCGCGTCGGCCTTCCGGAGCTTCTTCTGGAAACTCATCTCTTCACCGGCTTTGCCGATGAGATCACTCACATCTGGAGCCCACCGAGATCATGACGGACAACGGGTCCTACACGGACATTCTCTTCGGTATCTTCTGACTCCTCGGGTATCAGTTCTGCCCTCATCCGGCGGACATGGGAGATGCTCGGTTCTGGCGCATCGACAAAAACGCCGATCACGGACCTCTCAATGATCTGGCTCGCAACAGAGTCCATGTGGAGACGGCCCATGGGAAATGGGATGACGCACTTCGCCTGGCTGGATCCCTGAAACTCGGTCACCTGCAGCCCGACAATCTCATGCGGACGCTGCGGAAGGGGGACAGGGTGACGGGGCTCCAGAAGGCCCTGATGGTCATGGGGCGCATCACCTTACCCCACAAATCCGATTTTTGTCAGTTGCGTGGGGTAAAATTCCTGTGAGATACTCTCATTCAGCGGGGAGATGCCATGGTGATCGATGACATCCTGAAAGAGAGCCGGGAATATTACCT
>JALOOX010000034.1 GCA_025454175.1 Syntrophobacteraceae bacterium
GATGCAAATGCGGGTCTACAGTAAGTACATCGAGAGGGCTTGCGGGATTGCGGACGGAGGCCATTTGAACGCAGCTCTGACACGCAATTAGAGGAGGTAATGAGTAATCACGAGTAGCCGCCGTTTTGGCAAATTTATGGCAAAAAGCACATCCAAACCACAGAGGCGGACTCTCCTTTTTCTTGCAAGTTACTGAAAATATTGGCGCGCCTGAAGGGATTCGAACCCCTGACCTACGGATTAGAAGTCCGTTGCTCTATCCAACTGAGCTACAGGCGCGCGAGAGAAGATGCGGTCGGTTCGCGCCGCTTCGAATGGCAGACGCCGATTAGATAGTCGCTTTCGTTCCTGATTGTCAATAGCCATCTGGCCGGGGTTTTTGGCGTCTCCATGCGTGTTTGTCTTTGCCTTTTGGCGGGGAGACCGTTAGAGATGACCTCTGAATACAGCCGGTGCAGGCCTGCCATTTCACCTTCGAGGAGGGGAGCATCATGAGCCGATCCACCCAGTGGTTGAGTCTGATTGCAGGGATATGCCTCCTGCTTGTGGGGATCTCCAAACTGTACACGGCCGGAGAATGGGTTCTCGTGGTGCTGGCCGCGTTGATCATCGCCTTTACCCTTTCGAGCATGTCCAAGAACAAGCCCGAGTCTTGACGACCGCCGGCGACCCAAAATACCATGGTCCGCCGGCGCGCCGCGTGCCGGCCGATGAGCCGGGGTGAATGGTCTTGACGTTGCCAGGCAAATCAACTAACGTTCATCCACTTGGGATTCTGACCATTTTACCCAGGAAAACAGGAGTTTCAGGAGAGGATTCACCCCGGCATGGAAGATCTCAACCTCGTGCTGCGCGAGCGCCTGCAGAAAGCTGAACAACTCGAACGGGACGGCATTCCACTCTACCCCAACGGATTCCCGGTTCCGGACCGCATTTCGGACATCATCCAGGCTTATGAGCCCAGGTCGGCGGAGGAGCTGGAATCCGAGCCGCGATCCTTCACCATCGCCGGGCGCGTTATGGCCGTGCGCTCATTCGGCAAGTCCACCTTCATGCACCTTCTGGACTCGGGCGGGAAGCTCCAGATCTACATCCAGCAGAACGAGGTCGGCAAGGAGCGCTACGCTGTGGCCAAGCGGCTGGACATTGGGGACATCCTGTCCGTCTCGGGGGCGCTGTTTCGCACCAAGACCAACGAGCTCACCCTCCTGGTGAAGGAGCTCGCCCTCCTCACCAAGAGTCTCCGGCCCCTCCCCGAGAAATACCATGGGCTGAGGGACGTTGAGATTCGGCTGCGCCAGCGCTACGTGGATCTCATCGTCAACGAGTCCGTGCGGGAGGTTTTCCGAAAAAGGGCACGGATCATCCAGGTCATACGCGATTTCCTGGCGGGGAAGGGATTCCTGGAGGTGGAAACCCCCATGATGCAGCCCATTCCGGGAGGCGCCACGGCCAAGCCGTTCAAGACGTTCCACAACGCCCTGGGAATCGACCTGTACCTCCGGATCGCCCCCGAGCTCTACCTCAAGCGGCTGCTCGTGGGGGGATTCGAGCGGGTTTTCGAGCTCAACCGGAATTTCAGGAACGAAGGCATCTCGACCCAGCACAACCCCGAGTTCACCATGCTGGAGTTCTACCAGGCCTACGCCACCTACGAGGATCTCATGCGGCTGACCGAGGAGCTTTTCGGGGAGCTCGCCATGGCCGTGAACGGCGGAAGCCATGAGGTGGAGTACCAGGGGCAAAGCATCAACCTGGCGCCCCCATGGCGGAGGTACCGGCTCGTGGAGGCCCTGGTGGAGGTGGGGGGCCTTCCCCTGGCCGCCTTGATGGACGCGGAGCAGACGGTGCGGATCGCCAGGTCCCTGGGGCTGGGGGCGGAGAGGTTCGAAGGTCACGGAAAGCTACTGACCAAGATCTTCGACCACCTGGTCGAGCCCAAGCTCATCCAGCCCACGTTCATCAGCCACTATCCCCTGGAGGTTTCGCCGCTGTCGCGCCGGAACGAGGCCGACCCATCCGTGACGGACCGGTTCGAGCTTTTCATTGCGGGGCGTGAGATGGCCAACGCCTTTTCCGAATTGAACGATCCCCGGGACCAGAGGGAGCGGTTTCAGCACCAGATCGAGGCCCGCCAGGCCGGCGACGAGGAAGCCCACTTCATGGACGAGGATTACATCCGGGCGCTGGAATACGGGATGCCTCCCGCCGCCGGCGAGGGAATCGGGGTCGACCGGGTGGTGATGCTCTTCACGGATTCGGCCTCCATCCGGGAGGTGATCCCCTTTCCCCACCAGCGGCCCGAGAAGAAGAACTGATCCCGATGAACTTCGAGTTATTCGTCAGCCTGAGATACCTTCTTGCCAAGCGGCGTCAGACGTTCATCTCGCTCATCACGTTCATATCCATTGCCGGGGTGGGCGTGGGCGTCATGGCCCTCATCGTGGTCCTGGCGGTCATGAACGGCTTCCAGGAGGACCTTCGAACCCGCATCCTGGGGATCACCTCCCACATGGTGATCGGAAGCTTCGGCGGGACCATCTCCGACTACGATGAGGTGGCCGAGAAGGCCCGAGCCGCCCAGGGGGTGGTGGCGGCAACCCCGTTCATTTACACCCAGGTCATGATCAGCTCGGGAAAGAGCTTTTCCGGGGCCGTGCTCCGGGGGATCGACCCCGAGACGGCTTCGAGCGTCCTGAATCTGCAGAAGAACATGAAGCGCGGCAACATCGAGGACCTGGTCCGCAGGCCCCCTCCGGGGCAGGAGCCCGAGGTCGAGGTTCATCCGGGCATCATCCTCGGCCAGGAGCTCGCCAATCATCTGGGAGTGCGTCAGGGCGAGTGGCTGACGATCATTTCGCCCGTGGGCCGCGTGACCCCCGTGGGCCAGGTCCCCAAGAGCAGGCTGTTCCAGGTGGTCGGGATCTTTCAGTCCGGCATGTACGAATTCGACAACACGCTGGCCTACGTGGATCTGACCACGGCGCAGCAGTTCCTGGGCATCGGCGATGCGGTCACCGGTATTGAAATGAAGCTCGCCGACATCTATGATGCCCAAAAGGTCGCCGAACGGCTGCGCGCCCAACTGACTCATCCCTACTACGTTCGGGACTGGATGCAGATGAATCACAGCCTGTTTTCGGCCCTCAAGCTTGAGAAAGTGGTCATGTTCATCATCCTGACCTTGATCATCCTGGTGGCCGCCTTCAACATCGTGAGCTCGCTCATCATGATGGTCATGGAGAAGACGCGGGACATCGCGATTCTCAAGGCCATGGGGGCCACCACGGCCAGGATTCGAAAGATTTTCATCATGGAAGGCCTGATGATCGGGGTTTCGGGAACCATCCTCGGGCTCTTCGGGGGTTTTTCCCTGTGTGCCCTTCTGAAGAAGTACAAGTTCATCGAATTGCCGCCGGAAGTCTATTACATCCCCACGCTTCCGGTTCAGGTGAATGCGGTGGATGTGTGGCTGATCGCTCTCTCGGCCATTTTCATCAGCCTCCTGGCGACCATTTACCCCTCGAGGCAGGCGGCGAAGCTGGACCCTGCGGAAGCGCTTCGCTATGAGTGACCGGAACCATCGGGTTGAAGTGCAGACCTTGGGCCTGGCAAAGGTTTTCGGAAGCGGGCCACAATCCATCGAGCTCTTCAAGGACCTGGACCTCTTGATCCGGGGCGGGGAGCGCGTGGCCATCGTGGGGGCTTCGGGAGCGGGAAAGACGACCTTGCTCAACATCCTGGGGACCCTCGAGCGCCCGACCGCCGGGAAGGTGCTCTACGGCGGCCGCGACGTTTTCCTCTGGGAGGAAAAGGAGCTCGCCAATTTCAGGAACCGGCGTATCGGCTTCGTGTTCCAGTTCCATTACCTCCTTCCGGAGTTCGATGCCCTGGAGAACGTGATGATGCCCGGCCTCATCGCGGGAGAGCCCCTCAAGGAGGTTCGGGAGGGGGCGTTGCATCTTCTGGAGAGGCTGGGGCTGGCCAATCGGGTCCATCATCGCATCGGGGAGCTTTCGGGGGGCGAGCAGCAGCGGGTGGCCGTGGCCCGGGCTTTATCGCTGCGCCCGAGTCTCTTCCTGGCGGACGAGCCCAGCGGCAACCTCGACAGTCGAACCGGGAGAAAGCTCCACGAGATCCTGGTGGGCTTGAACGAGGAGCTCGATTTGACCATGGTGATCGTGACCCATAACCACGAGCTCGCCTCCATGATGCATCGCACCCTGAGACTGGTGGACGGTCAGCTTCGCGAGGAATCCCATGAAGACGCCGCTTTCGCGCAAAGCCGGGAATCCGCTCGCGAAGACGAGACACCGCCGGCAGTTTCCTGAGGACTGGGAGGCTGTCCAGGAGCTCGTGATACCCCGTGGCTGCACTCTGAACAGTGAAAAGGCCGTCGGCCGCGATAGATTTTGAACTTGAAACTTGAAACCTCAAACTTGAGACTTTCCCGACCAGTGGCCAGAACCAACCGTAAACAGGCAGCGAGTGATGGGGAGTGAGTTCATGCGTAAATGGGCTTGGTTGCTTTGTTTTATCATGGTCTCCGGGGCGTATGCCCAGGATCAGGCTCCGAAGGTTGCCGTTCTGCCCTTTTTGATCAACACTCCGGAAGACCGGGCCAACATACAGGGCTCCATCCAGGAGCTGTTGACCGCCCAGATGAATGAAGAGGGCGTGCGAACGGTGGATTCCCAGGCCATTGACCGGGGTTTGCGCACATCGCCCGTTCAATCCGAGGGGCAGGCGCGATCCATCGCGGCCAGGCTCAACGCTCAGTACGCCCTGTTCGGAAGCTTCAATCAGATTGGAAACATCATCAGCCTGGACGCCAAGCTGGTGGATGTGCTCGGCGCCAGGCGCACGCAGAATCTCTTCGTGGAGCAGGCGGGAGTCGAGAATCTCGCTTCGGCCACCAAGCTGCTCGTCCAGCAGATGTCGGTCCAGGTCATGGCCAAGGGCGTCATTGGAGAGATCCAGGTGCGCGGCAACGACCGCATCGAGGCCGAAGCCATCAAGCTCAACGTCAAGAGCAAGCCCGGAGAGCTGCTTCGCTCGGAAGTGGTGAGCGAGGACATCAAGAGCATCTACGCCATGGGCTATTTTGAAAGCGTCGATGCTCAGATGACCGATGGGCCCGCCGGCAAGGTTCTCACGTTCGTGGTCCAGGAGAACCCGACGGTGTCCGAGGTCAAGGTGACAGGCAACAAGAAGATCAAGGACAAGGATATCATGGCCGCCCTGTCCACCAAGGCTTTCGCCATCCTCTCCCGAAGCCAGGTGAACGACGACGTCCAGAAGATACTCAAGCTCTATCAGCAGAAAGGTTATTTCGCGGCCGACGTGAAAAGCAGCATCACGTTTCCCCAGGATCCACGCAAGGCCCTGGTGACCTACCAGATCGACGAAAACAAAAAGATCTACATCAGGAAGATCAGCTTCTCCGGGAACGAGAACTTCTCTGACAGAAAACTGAGGGGAGTCATGCAGACCAAGGAGAAGGACTGGATCTTCTCGCTGTTCACGGAGCGAGGGGTTCTCCAGAGGGACATTCTGGAAGCCGACGTGGACCGCCTGACGGTATTTTACCATGACAAGGGCTTCATGGACGCAAAGATCGGGACGCCCGAAGTGACCCGTGAGGAAGACGGTTTTCACATCCAGGTTCCGCTTCAGGAAGGAGACCGGTACAAGGTCAAGAGCGTGAGCCTCAGCGGCGACGCCTACGAGGGAAAAGAGGACCTGACCAAAAAGCTTGAGATGGAGCCTTCGGGATATTTCAGCCGGGAAGGTTTGAGGAAGGACCTCGACTACCTGTCCAGGGCTTACATGGATGAAGGATATGCCTACACCGAAGTGGATCCCAAGGTCCAGAGGGACCCGTCGGCCAAGTCCGCCGAGGTGGATTACTTCGTCAGGAAAGGCGAGCTGACCCGCATCGGCACCATCACCATCACCGGCAACACCAAGACGCGGGACAAGGTGATCCGTCGAGAGATGCAGCTCAACGAAGGCGACATCTTCAGCTCCACCAACCTGGAAAAGAGCCTGAACAAGCTGAAACGGCTGGATTTTTTCGAGCAGGTGGAGATCGTGCCGTCGGAAAGCGAGCAGAAAGGGGTGATGAATCTCCTGGTCAGGGTGAAGGAAAAGTTCACCGGGACCATTAGCGTGGGCGGCGGGTTCTCCTCCGATGACGGGTTCTTTGCCAGCGGTGAGATCACTCAGCGGAATTTCCAGGGACGCGGGCAGTACCTGGCGTTCAAGGGTCACCTGGGGCAGGAGTCCTCGAGGTATGTGGGGAGCTTCACGGAGCCCTGGATCTTCGACAGGCCCATCAGTCTCGGCATTGACCTGTACAACTGGAGGCGCGAGTACACGGACTTCGACAAGGATGCCGTGGGCGGCCGGATTCGGTCGGGATTCCTCTTCGGCAATTACAGCAAGTTCACAGCCTACTATACCCTGGAGAACGCCGAGGTCTCGGACATTCAGTCCAGTTCCACGGCCTATCTGCAGAGTCAGGAGGGTAAATTCCTCAAGAGCAGCATCACCCTGGGTGTCGAGAGGGATACCACCGACCACCCGTTCCTCCCCACGCGCGGCAGTGTCAACACGGTGAACATGGAGACCTCGGCGGGCTTCCTGGGCAGTGAGAGCGACTTCATCAGGGCGGAGTTTCATTCGGGGTGGTTTTTCCCCATATTCTGGAAATTCGTCGGCTATGTCCGCGGCGAAGTGGGCCAGATCTGGGAGCTCGAGGGCAGGCCCGATGATTCGGCCGTGCCCATTTACGAACGTTTCTTCCTGGGCGGCATCAACTCCCTTCGCGGCTTCAAATGGGGAGATGTGGGGCCCACGAAGGGTAACGACGTGGTGGGTGGTCTGCAGTACGTGGAAGCCAATGCCGAGCTCCTCTTTCCGGTTTACGAGAAGCTGGGTGTGCGCGGCGTGGTGTTTTTCGATATTGGAAATGCTTCAGAGAGCGGATGGGACATCGATTGGAGGTATAATACGGGGCTAGGGTTGCGATGGAACTCTCCCCTTGGGCCTCTCCGCCTGGAATGGGGGTACAATCTTGACCGACGGAAAGGTGAAGAGCCATACCAGTGGCAGTTTTCAGCGGGAGCGTTTTTCTAGAGAGAAAGGATTGAGGACGGTGAAACATTTCAGATTGGTGCTTTTGGTTTTGACGGTTTTTGTTTTTGGGGGAGCCGGCCTGGCTGCGGCAGCCAAGATCGGATACTTCGACCTGCAGACGGTTCTGGACCAGTCCAAGGCCGGTCAGAATGCCAAGGAGGAGTTCAAGCGCGAGAAGGACCGCATGAAGGCTGAAATGGACGACAAGGGCAGGCAGTTCAAGAGCGCCAGGGAGGAGCTCGACAAGAAGAAGTCCGCCATGGACGATGCGGCCAAGAACCGGAAGCTGGCCGAGCTGGAGATGGAAGCTCAGAAGTACGCCATGGAGTCCCAGAACAAGCTGGGCAAGCTGTCCAATGATCTCATGGCGCCCATCGTGGACCGGACCCTGGAAATCGTGAGAAACATTGGAAAGAGCGAAAAGTACGACTATATCATCGAGGTTGGAAAGGGAGGGATTGTCTGGGCGCAGGACAAGGACGACCTGACGAAGAAGGTTCTGCAGGAGCTCGACAAGTCATCCATTCCGAGCAAGAGATAGTCTGGGGAGCCCCTTCTTCACACAGTCGGACGATGGTCCAGAGATGGGCGCGGGTGCACCCGGGATGATCGTTTTCGGGTTTGCACCCAGCGCCCATCGATTTTTTACCGCGCGTTTCCCGACGTTTTCCGGCGATCTAGCCGCAATGGATGAAAGCGGAGCCCATGTGCGCCATGGAAGTGAGCTCTTTTCAACCGATCTATACTTTGATGGAGCTGGCAGACCGTTTCGGAGCCACCGTCGAGGGTGATTCCGAGGTGCGAATCGGAGGAGTCGAATCGCTGAAGGAGGCCGGCGCCGGGCAGCTGAGCTTCGTGGCGGGGTCTCGCCACCGGGGGGAGGCCCTGGCCAGCGGCGCATCGGCTCTCATCGTTCCCCCTTCGCTCGATGACCTGCCTTTTCCGCTGCTCGTCCACGCCAATCCTTACCTGCTCTTCGCCCGCATCTCGCAGCTGTTTCAGGAGCCTCCCCGGCTGAACGAGGGGACCCATCCGACGGCCCATGTTTCAGAGGAAGCCCACATCGCTCCAGGGGTGCGCATCGGCCCCCTGGCCCACGTTGGCCCCGGAAGCCGGATCGGCTCGGGCACGTCCATCTTCGGAACCGCCTACATCGGGGCCGGCGTTCGGATCGGGCGAGACTGCCTGATCTATCCAGGCGCGACCATCCTGGACCGCTGCCTGCTGGGTGACCGGGTCGTCATCCACAGCGGCACGGTCATCGGCAGCGACGGCTTCGGATACGCCCAGGATGAAAAAGGCCGTCACTTCAAGATACCTCAGACGGGCATCGTTCAAATCGACGACGACGTGGAAATCGGCTCCAACTGCGCCATCGACCGCGCCATGTTCGACCGCACCCGGATCCGGAAGGGCACCAAGATCGACAACCTGGTCCAGATCGCCCACAACGTCGTCATCGGGGAGCACTGCATTCTGGCCGGGCAGGTGGGGATTTCAGGGAGCACGCGGCTTGGCAGGCATGTCATGCTGGGGGGCCAGGTCGGTCTGTCCGACCATGTGGAGATCGGGGACGGCACGCGGATAGGCGCCAAATCCGGAGTGGCACACTCCATCAGGGCAGGCCAGGAAATGATCGGGATCCCCGCCGTGCCCAAGAAGGAGTTTTTCAAGAACATGGTCCATATCCAGCGGCTTTCGCGGTATCGAGAGGAAATCAAGGAGTTGCAGGAGCGGGTGAAGATGCTTGAAGCCAGACTCAACAGGGAAGAACCATGATGCTCGACATACAGAATATCCTCGAAAAGCTGCCCCATCGATACCCCTTCATCCTGCTGGACCGGGTCCTGGAGCTCGGCCCCCAGGAGATCGTCGGGCTCAAGAACGTGACCATCAACGAGCCTTACTTCCAGGGTCATTTTCCCGGCCATCCCATCATGCCGGGCGTCCTGATCATCGAGGCCATGGCCCAGGCGGGAGGGCTGCTGGCCTTCAGCCTGGCCCCGGACACGGCCGGCAACAACGTTTACTTCATGGGCATGGACAAGGTGCGCTTCCGAAAGCCGGTGCGTCCCGGAGACCAGCTCCTTTTCAAGATCAAGTTGATGAAGCAGCGGGGGCCGATTTTCAAGATGAGAGGAGAGGCTTTCGTGGACGGCCAGTTGGTGGCCGAAGGCGAGCTGATGGCCACCACGGATCCCGGAGGCCAGGAATCCAACGGCTGAGCGGCCGGCGATTCCTTGAGGAAGGAGAGCGAGGACATTGGCGGAAATCCATCCCAGCGCCGTCGTGGCCCCCGGGGCTGAAATCGCCGACGATGCCGTCATCGGGGCCTTCGCGGTCATAGGGCCGAAGGTGAGCATCGGAGCGGGCTGCGCCATCGGGCCCCACGCCGTCATCGACGGACGGACCACCATCGGCAGCCGCAACCACATCGGCCCTTTCGTTTCCATTGGGCAGCCTCCGCAGGATTTCAGCTACGCCGGGGAAGACACCGAGGTGTTGATCGGTGACGACAACTCCTTTCGGGAGCACGTCACCATCCACCGGGGGACGGTGCGCGGGAGGGCGAGGACAACCATCGGCTGCCACTGCTATCTGATGGTTGGAGCCCACGTGGCCCACGACTGCCTGTTGGGAGATCACGTGATCATGGCCAACGGCGCCACTCTGGGCGGCCACGTGCAGATCGACGACCACGCCAGCCTGGGCGGCCACGTGGCCATTCATCAGTTCGTCAAGATCGGAACCCATGCCTTCCTCGGGGGCATGTCGGGCCTGAGAATGGACATGCCGCCCTACATGCTCGGCTTCGGAGCGCCCGCCAAACTCTACGGCCCGAACTCCGTGGGTCTCAAGCGGTTTGGGCTTTCGTCGGAGGCGATCCTCGCCCTCAAGCGGGCCTACAAGATCATCTTCCGTTCCAGTCTCAATCTCAGGGAAGCCCTGGAGAGGGTGCACCGGGAGGTCCAGCCCTGCCCCGAAGTGCAGACCCTCGTTCAGTTCATGATCGATCATTCCAAACGGGGAGTAACCAAGTAGGTTTCCATGATGGAGCCGAAATCCAAGCATCACGACTCCGAGGCGCGGGTGGGTTTGATTGCGGGGGGCGGACAGTTTCCGCTCCTTTTTGCTCATGCGGCCAGGCAGTCGGGCGTCGAGGTCCTGGCCGTCGGGTTCCAGGGAGAAACGGACCCGGCCCTGGCCAAGTATGTCAGCGAATTTCATATGCTCAAGCTTGGCAAGCTCAACGCACTGATCCGCACCTTCAAGGATGCGGGGATTTCGCGGGCGGCCATGGCGGGAGCCATCAACAAGACGAAGCTCTACGCGCGCATCCGTCCCGACTGGAGGGCGGTCAAATTCCTCAACCGGCTGCGCCACAAGAAGGACGATTTCCTGCTTCGGGCCCTGGCCGAGGAGCTCGAATCCGAAGGCATACGCATTGAGCCCTCCACCATGTTTCTGCCGGACCTTCTGGCCCCCGAGGGCATTCTCACGCGCAGGAAGCCCAACCGGCGCGAACAGCTGGACATCGCCTTCGGCTGGCAGACGGCCAAGGCCATGGGATACCTGGATGTGGGGCAGTGCCTGGTTCTGAAGAACCAGGCCGTGCTGGCTCTCGAGGGGATCGACGGCACCGATGCCACCATCTTGAGGGGGGGGCATCTGTGCGGGCAGGGGGCCATCGTCGTCAAGATCAGCAAGCCCGACCAGGACCTGCGCTTCGATGTGCCCGCGGTGGGCTATGACACCATCGAGACCATGAAGCGCGTTTCGGCCAGGGTACTGGTGGTGGAGGCCGGCAAGACCCTCATGTTCGACCGCGAGAAGATGATCGACGCCGCCAACGCGGCCCGGATCACGATCCTGGCCATGAGGGACACCCGGGATCCTTCCGAGGCCGAAAGACTGATCGAAATGGCCACGCCCGACCCCTTGAAGCCCGCAGCCGCCAGAGCAAAGGTCGATGCGGTTCCCGCTGCGGCTGCCCTCGTGCGCAAGGCCGGGTCGGACGCCCTGCGCGTGGGCGTGGTGGGCGTCGGATACCTGGGACGCTTTCACGCCCACAAATACGCGCGGCTGCCCGAGGCGGAGCTGGTGGGTGTCGTGGACGTGAACGCCGAGCAGGCCAGGCGTGTGGCCGGAGAGGTCGAGACCGAGCCCCTGGGCGACTACCGGAGGCTCATCGGCAGGGTGGACGCCGTGAGCATCGTGACTCCGACGCTCCACCACCACGCCATCGCCAGGGATTTCCTCGATGCGGGAGTCCATGTCCTGGTGGAAAAGCCCATGACCCAGACCGTCGAGGAGGCCGACGAGCTGAACCGGCTGGCCTCGGAGCGCAATCTTGTCCTGCAGGTGGGGCACCTCGAGCGCTTCAACTCGGCGTTCAGGGCCATCTATCCGAGGCTGCGCAACCCCATGTTCCTGACAGCCGACCGTCTTGCCCTGTTCAACGAGCGAGGGCTCGAGGTGGACGTCATCCTGGACCTGATGATCCATGATATCGATATCGTGCTTCACGTGGTGAAATCCCCCCTCAGGAAGATCAGCGCGGCTGGCGTGGCCGTGCTCACCCAGCTTCCCGACATCGCCAACGCGCGGCTCGAGTTCGAAAACGGCGCCATGGCCAACCTCGCGGCCAGCCGCATTTCCATTAAGAACATGCGAAAGCTCAGGATCTTTCAGGAGAACTGCTATTTTTCCGCGGATTACGGCAACAAGCGGGCCTATGCGGTTTTCAAGGAGAGCACGGCCGACGAGGCCGGCTATCCCGAGATTTCCATCGAAGAGCTGGAGATCGATGAAATGGACGCCCTCGAGGAGGAAATCGCATCCTTTCTCCATTGCATCCGCGAGGGCGGCAGTCCGGTGGTGGACGGCGTTCAGGGACGGGACGCCCTGGCGGTGGCTCTGGATATTTCCAGCCAGATCAAGGAAAAGCTGAACAGCCAATGGATGGCTCCCGACCGAACGTTCGCGAAATATTCCTGAGCGCGGGGGAGGCCTCCGGCGACCTTCACGGATCCGCTCTGGTCCAACGGCTGAAGGTCTCACTGCCCTCGGCGCGGTTCACCTGCATGGGGGGACCCGCCCTGGCCGATGCGGGGGCGACGGTGCTGGTGGACAACCGGGAGCTGGCCGTGGTCGGCCTTTTCGAAGTCCTGCGTCACTCGCGGCCCATCGGCGCCGCACTCATACGAATCAGGCGCCATCTCGCCGAAGCGCGTCCCGATCTCGTCATTCTCATCGATTTCCCGGACTTCAACTTCCTTCTCATGCGCATGGCGAAAGGGCTGGGCATCCCGGTCTTCTACTTCATCAGCCCGCAGGTCTGGGCCTGGAGGCCCGGACGTATCCGCACTCTCAAGCGACTGGTGGACGACATGGCGGTGATCCTGCCGTTCGAGGTGGACTTCTATGGCCGGCATGGAATGCAGGTTCACTACGTGGGCCACCCGCTGCTGGATGTTCTCGAGGGCGCGCCGTCCAGGGAGGAGGCCGTCCGGCGCCATCGACCCCATGGAGACCGTCCCCTGGTGGGGCTGCTGCCTGGAAGCCGGCGGGGAGAGGTCAGGACTCTCCTGCCTGTTCTGATGGAGACCGCCGCGCGAATCGCGAAGCAGAGGCCTGATGTTCAATTCGTCGTTCCCCTGGCCCCCAGCGTCGAGGGGGGGATGCTTGACGGGGTCATGCGGAAATGGCCGGTTCCGGTGAGGGTCGTCAGCGGTGATACCCATGGGGTCATCCGAGCGTGCGACCTCATCGTCACGGCTTCGGGCACGGTGACCCTGGAGGCCGCCATTCTCGGGACTCCGATGATCATCACCTACAGGGTGTCCAACCTGAGCTACCGCACGGGGCGGCGCCTCATCCGGGTTGACCGGGTGGGATTGCCCAACCTCATTGCCGGAAGGATGATCGCCCCGGAGCTGCTGCAGCATGAAGCGACTCCGGAGAGGCTTGCCGAGGAGGCGCTGGGCTACCTGTATGATCCCGGGAGGCTCGCCCGGCAGCGCACCGAGCTTGCTGCCATGCGGGAGCGCCTCGGGGAGCCGGGAGCTTTCGATCGAACCGCCCGGCTGGTGCTGGAGCGATTGGAGGCGGGCGTCTCCCGGATCCAGCCCTCCGGCTTTCCAACCCGAACGAGAGCGATTCTGCCGGGGTGGGTCAGGATGATCTACGGACTGACATGGAGCCTGATCTGGCCCCACGCGCTGCTCTATGTCCTTCTCAGGTCATGGACCGACGGCAAGTATGCCGAAAGCGGGCTGAGGCGCCTCGGGCTTCTTCCGCCCGAGGTGGGACAAGGCGCACCCAGAATCTGGGTGCATGCCCTCTCCGTCGGGGAGACCATTTCGTCGGCGCCCCTCATTGAGGCCCTCAAATCCGGGTGGGCCGATGCGGATATCGTCTTCTCCACGGCCACGGAAACGGGGCAGAGACAGGCTCGCAAAAGCCTCTCTCCCTGGGTCGGCTCCCTCTTCTACATGCCCCATGATCTGCCCGTGGTGACGGAAATGCTGATCCGAAGAATACAGCCGCGCCTTTTCATCCTGGTCGAGACGGACCTCTGGCCCGGGCTGCTCTGCGCGCTGGGTCGCCACGGAGTACCCTCGGTCCTGGTGAACGGTCGCCTGTCCCCCCGGTCCTTCCGTCGCATGCTGCGGCTCAAGGCTTTGTGGGGACCCGTTCTGAGGGGGTTCCAAACCATATTCGCCCAGTCGGAGGCGGACAGGGATCAATACGTGCGACTGGGGGCGGACGCCTCCCGGGTGCAGGTCCTCGGAAATCTCAAATTCGACGCGGCGCCCGCCGAGCTGCCGCCTTCGGAAGTGTCGTCGCTCAGGGATTCCATGGGGATTGCGGAAGGCCGACCGGCCTGGATTGCGGGGAGCACCCATGAAGGCGAGGAGGACCTGCTCCTGCGAATCCATCGGACTCTGCGGCGGGACCTGCCAGACCTTTTTTTCATTCTCGCTCCCCGTCATCCGGCACGCTCGGCGGAGATCCTCGATCTTTGCCGGCGACAGGGAATGAAATCCGCCCTCCGCTCCCGGCGCGAAACGGCCGGGGACGGGGACGTGCTCATCCTGGATACCCTCGGTGAGCTGGGCCGGTTTTATGCCGTTGCCGACGCCGCTTTCGTGGGCGGAAGCTGGATTCCCTTCGGGGGGCACAATCCCCTGGAGGCCGCGGCCCAGGGAAAACCGGCCTGCTGGGGTCCCCATCTGTTCAACTTCAGGGAGCTGGAGGCCGAGCTGTTGAAACTGGCGGGCTTTAGAAAAGTGGAATCCGAAGGGGAGCTCGAGGGTTTTTTGCGTGACTGCCTGACCAAACCCGAACTGCATGATGAGGCCGCCCGAGGCGCCAGGGAACTGCTCGAACGGCACAGGGGCGTGGCCCGGCGCCTGGTCCAATCCTTGATCTTCGGATTGCGCACGGGGCTAACCCGTTGACATCCCGATCCCTTTGCAGCTAGATGATGCTGGAGACCAGGTTTGGCTCATTGGGTGAATGCTCACCCAATTCACTCTACCGACGGTGTGTGTATCATGTTCGATAATCTGTCAGGCAAGCTTCAAAAGGTCTTCAAGCACCTTCGAGGCCAGGGAAAGCTCACCGAGGCCAATATCCGGGAGGCTCTCCGGGAGGTGAGGGTAGCTCTGCTGGAGGCCGACGTTCACTACAAGGTGGCCAAGGACTTCGTGGCCGGCATAGCGGAGCGCGCCGTGGGTCAGGAGGTCATGGACAGTCTGACTCCGGGCCAGCAGGTCATCAAGATCGTCAACGAGGGCCTGACGGACCTCATGGGAGGCAAGGCCGCGCCCGTCGATCTCATCGGAAAGCCCCCCGTCGGGATTCTCCTGGTGGGTCTTCAGGGTTCGGGCAAGACGACGACCACCGCCAAGCTGGCCCGCAGGCTGACCAGCGAGAAACGCAGGCCCTGCCTGGTTCCGGCGGACGTTTACCGGCCGGCGGCCATCCAGCAGTTGACGACCCTCGCCCAGCAGCTGAACCTTCCGGTCTATCCATCTACGGTGGAGCAGCGCCCCGAGGACATCGTCAGGCAGGCCATCGATTTTGCGAAGCAGCAGAATTGCGACACGCTGCTCGTGGATACGGCCGGCCGCCTGCACATCGACTCGGACCTCATGGAGGAGCTTTCCAAGATCAAGGGAGTCCTCTCCCCGTCGGAGATCCTGCTCGTGGCCGACGCCATGACGGGCCAGGATGCCGTCCAGGTCGCGTCCGCCTTTCATGAAGCCATTCAGCTCACCGGCGTCATTCTGTCGAAGCTGGACGGCGACGCGCGAGGCGGCGCCGCACTCAGCATCAGGTCGGTCACGGGCTGCCCCATCAAGTTCATCGGCGTGGGCGAAAAGCTTGATGCCCTCGAGGTGTTCCATCCCGACCGCATGGCCTCCAGGATCCTGGGCATGGGTGACATGCTCTCCATCATCGAGAAGGCCCAGGAGGCTTTCGACGAGAAGGAGGCCCTCGAGCTGGCCCGGAAGTTCAAGGAGGACACCTTCACCCTGGAGGATTTTCGCGACCAGCTGCGCCAGGTCAAGAAGCTCGGGTCCCTGCAGCAGATCGTGAGCCTCCTTCCCGGGATGGGGATGATGAAGGAGCTCAAGAACATGCAGGTGGACGAAAAGGAGCTCGTCCGAATGGAGGCCATCATCAACTCCATGACTCGCCAGGAGCGCAGGGACGCGGACATTTTGAACGGCAGCCGCAGGCGAAGGATCGCGGCGGGAAGCGGCACCAGCGTCCCCGATGTGAACCGGCTCATGAAAAGCTACGACGAGGCTCGACGGATGATGCGGCAGATGATGGGAGGAGGCGGAGCGACCAAGAAGAAGAAGGGAAAGGGCAAGAAGCGGAAAGCATTTTTCCCTTTTTAATCCTGACAGATTGAGCTATATGGAAGCTTTTATGAAAATCCCGTTTCGGTAAGGAACAACTGGGGGAGGATTGAGGGACGGCAAGGTCCTCGATGCTCCGACAGGGATTGGGGTTTTCTGCGCTTTTGACAGGATGCAAGGCCCATCGGGCCTCTGAAATTCACGGAATCACCAACGGGGAGGTAAACCACAGATCATGGCGGTACGCATACGATTAGCTCGTCGAGGAAGAAAGAAGAGACCTTTTTACCAGATCGTCGTGGCCGATTCGGAGGCCCCACGGGACGGTCGTTTCATCGAAAGGATCGGTACTTACAATCCATTGCCTGAAACGGCTGAAGTCCATCTGGATGCCGAGCGTCTCAAGTACTGGATGGACAACGGCGCAAAGCCATCGGATACGGTACGCAGCTTGATGAGAAAACACCGGGTTGGAACTGGTAACTAGGCTTCTCAGATGCAGAAGCCGTTGCGGCGCATGAGAATCCGGAGGTCAGCATGTTGAAGGAACTGATCGAGTTCATGGCACGAGCTTTGGTGGACAATCCCGAAAAAGTGAAGGTGTCCGAGATCGAGGGTGAGCAGACCTCCGTCATCGAGTTGCGTGTGGCCAAGGAAGACCTGGGGAAGGTCATCGGAAAGCAGGGTCGCACCGCTCGAGCAATGCGTACCATTCTGAGCGCCGCTTCCACGAAGATCCGAAAGAGGGCGGTCCTGGAGATCATCGAATAGCTCATGGCTGACCCCTCCCTGGTGATGGTGGGCAAGGTGGGAAGCGCCCATGGAGTCCACGGCGCGGTGAAGATCATCGCCCGGGGCGAGAGTTTTCAGAGTCTCGGGCGAGGGGCCAAGCTTTACTGGAAGCCGGAGGGAGCGGGCTCCGCGGTCCGTGAGCTGACCATCGAGGCGATCCAGCTCCACGGCAGGATGTGGCTGGTCCAGTTTGAGGAAATCAAGGACAGGGGAGCCGCCAGGTCCATTGCGGGCCTGGAGATCTTTCTGCCGGAATCCGGGCTCCCTCCCCTGGAAGATGGCGAGTATTACTACTATCAGCTGATCGGGCTGTCCGTTGAGAAGATGGACGGGACTCCCGTGGGAGCCATTGCGGGCATCATCGAAACGGGGAGCCACGACGTCTATGTGGTCAGGGACCGGGAGAGGGAATTCCTGATCCCCGCCGTCGATGAAGTCATCCGGGAGGTGGACCTCGCTGGTCGCCGGGTGGTCATTGATCCGCCGGAAGGTTTGCTGGAATAGATGATCTTTGACATCCTGAGCCTTTTTCCGGGAATGTTCGTTTCGCCGCTGAGCGACAGTATTCTGGGGAAGGCCGTCGAACGGGGCCTCATCAGCGTCCGCGTGCACAACATCCGGAGCTATGCCAGGGACAAGCATCAGATGACCGACGATCGGCCGTTTGGGGGGGGCGAGGGCATGGTCATGAAGCCCGAGCCCATCGTGAGCGCCCTGCGGGCCATCGGACCGGAGCCACGGCCCCGCATCATCCTGCTCAGCCCCCAGGGCAAGCTGTTCGACCAGAGGGCGGCCAGGAGACTGAGCGGGCTCCCCCGGCTGATTCTGATTTGCGGCCGATACGAGGGAGTGGATGAGAGAGTGGCGCGCCACTTCGTGGACGAGGAGATCTCCATCGGCGATTACGTTCTCACCGGAGGAGAGCTGGCGGCCATGGTCATGGTGGATGCCATCACCCGCCTCATCCCCGGGGTTCTGGGCAACGATCTCTCGGCGGAAGCCGAATCCTTTGTGGAGCCCATCCTCGAGTATCCCCAGTACACCAGGCCGCAGGAGTTCCAAGGATACAAGGTTCCCGAGATTCTCCTCTCGGGGCATCATGCGGCTATCCAGAAATGGCGTCGAGGGTACGCGCTCTTGAGAACCAGGCAGCGTCGACCGGATCTGTTCGCCCGGCTTGAATTGACCGCCGTGGATCGTGAATGCCTCGGGCTGGCCGAGGAAGAAGAGGCTGGCGCGGTTCGCCGTTCCAAGCCCGAGGGAGCAGGCTAGCCGCCATGGTGCTTTATCTGGCGCTGATTCATTATCCGGTGGTCAATCGCAGGGGTGAGATCATCGCCTCGGCCATCACCAACCTGGATTTGCACGACATGGCCCGATCCGCCCGGACGTTCAACGTGGCGGCCTGCTATGTCGTGACGCCGCTCAGGGATCAGCAGGAGCTTGCCGGAGACCTCATCCGGCACTGGTGTGAAGGTGAGGGATTCAGGCTGCACCCCGAGCGAGGAAGCGCCCTCAAGCACTTGAGGATTGTCCAAAGCCTCCATGCGGCAAGGGAGGATATCCGGCGGGAAGTCGGAATGCCGCCCGTGACGTGGGCAACTTCGGCTCGAGAGACAACCGGAGGATTGGATCACTGCCTCGCGCGCCTGGCCCTGAAGGAAACGGACGGACCCTTCCTGGTGCTTTTCGGGACAGCCTGGGGTTTGGCGGAGAGCGTGCTGGACGAAGCGGACGCCATCCTGGAGCCCATCCGGGGAGTCGACGGGTACAATCACCTTTCGGTGCGCTGTGCGGCGGCCATCATCCTGGACCGTTTGCTGGGCGAGGATGGAACGAAATGAGAGTCCATCCCGGGATGGACTCCGGGAATTTTCATGGAGTCCGATACCTGGATCAGGGAATAAGGCATGGCGTAGTGAAGAAAGACAGGAGCCTTTGGGGGCCTTTTGATTTGAATGATGGTTTAGGGAGGATGTGTCATGGCCATGGGCATGGTTGAGATTCTGGAACGAGAGCAGATGCGGGAGGACATCCCGGCCTTTCGAATCGGGGATACGGTCAAGGTTCACGTGAAGATTCGGGAAGGGGAAAAGGAGCGCATCCAGGTGTTCGAGGGTGTCGTGATCCGGCACCACAAAGGTCGGCTGAACGCCACCTTCACGGTCAGAAAAGTGTCCTATGGAGTCGGCGTCGAGCGCATTTTCCCCGTGCACTCCCCGCAGATCGACCGGATTGAAATCCTGCGGCGGGGCCGCATCCGCCGGGCGCGCCTGTACTACCTGCGCCAGAGGGTCGGCAAGGCTGCCCGCATTCGAGAGAAGCGTTAGTGAAGAGCCTGGATTTCGAAGCCCCTGCCCTGGACATGCAGCAGTTCGAGAAGGATGCCCACGGCAGGGGTTTTTTGTGGGTTTCGGGAATCGATGAGGCCGGACGAGGTCCTCTGGCGGGTCCCGTGGTGGCGGCAGCCGTGGTGTTCCCCCGGGGTGCGGAGCCTCCGCCGGCCAGGGACTCCAAGGCTCTCTCGGCCCATCAGAGGGAATGCCTCATGGCCCTGATTTTCGGCCGGGCCGCAGCCGTTGGCATCGGGTGCGTGGAAGCCTCCGTCATCGATTCCGTCAACATTCTCCGGGCCACCTTTCAGGCCATGGAGTTGGCTGTCCTCAATCTGCATCCCGCCCCCGACCTGCTGCTCATCGACGGCCCCTACAGGCTCCCCCTGCCCACGCCGCAGCTCGGCATTCCGGGTGGGGACCGGAGGAGCGTGTCCATCGCGGCGGCCTCCATCGTGGCCAAAGTCCACCGTGATCGAGTCATGGACCGCTACCACGACCTCTACCCCGCCTATGGATTCGACCGAAACAGGGGCTACCCCACCGCCATGCATCGGGAGGCCCTCCGGCGCTTCGGCCCGTGTCCGATCCATCGGAGGACTTTCGCGGGCGTGAAGAGCACCTGTCCCCTGGCGGAGGGCTGAGCACCATGAGCGGCGGGAGGCAGCAGAAGGGCCGGGAGGCGGAGGAGCTTGCGGCCGGTTTTCTGGCCAAACAGGGTCTCGATGTCGTTGCGAGGAATGTGCGCTGTCTCCTGGGAGAGATCGATCTGGTGGCCTGGCACGGCAAGACGGTGGTTTTCGTGGAGGTGAAGTCCAGGTTCACCCGGGGATACGGAACGCCCCAGGAAATGGTCTCGGAGTTGAAGCAGAAGCGTCTGACCAGGCTGGCTCAATGGTACCTCAAAAAACACGGCCTGCTGAGGCAGCCCGCCCGGTTCGACGTCGTGGCCATCCAGTTTCATGAAGGGGAGCCCGTCGTGACCTGGATCGCCAACGCCTTCCCAGCCTCCGAGTGAGGGAGGCTTTCCAGTGGCTGCCGGAACGCTTTACGTGGTGGCGACTCCCATTGGCAATCTCGGAGACATGACCTTCAGGGCCGTCGAGGTCCTGAGATCGGTGGACCGCGTGGCCGCCGAGGACACCCGCCATACGCTCAAGCTGCTCACCCATTACCAGATTCGCAAGCCCCTCGTCAGCTATCACAGCCACAACCTGGAGGAAAGCGGCGCGGTCATCGCGGGCAGGCTTCAGGGAGGTGAAGACATCGCCTTGGTGACCGATGCGGGCACCCCCGGCATTTCGGATCCTGGCGCTCGTTTGATTCAACAGGTGCTGGAGCTTGAAATCGATGTTTGCATGGTCCCCGGCCCCACCGCTTCAGTGGCCGCCCTCGTGATTTCCGGCCTGCCCACCCAGCCCTTCGCATTCCTCGGCTTTCCACCGCCCCGGGGGGGCTCGCGCCGGCGGTTTTTCACGCAGGCGGCCCCGTTTCCCATGACCCTGGTGCTCTATGAATCGGCCAGGAGACTGGGCCGGACGCTTTCAGACATTGAAGCCTTCTGGGGAGATCGTCGGATTGCCGTGGCGAGAGAGCTCACCAAGCTCCATGAGGAGGTGTTTCGCGGCTCCGTCTCCGAAGCCCGGCATCGCCTCGGTGAGGGGGTGAAAGGCGAGGTGACCCTGGTCGTTGCCGGAGCCGACGCAAGACCTTCCGGCACAGCAGCGGAGGAGGAGACCTGGAAGCTGGAGCTTGAAAAGCTCCTGGCCCAGGGCTCGACCTCCACCCGGGATGCCGTGGACCAGGTTGCCGCCCGGTTCGGAGCTCCGCGCAGGAAGGTATACCAGGAGGCACTCAGACTGGCCCAAATACACAAAGCCGATTGAGCCCCGGAGGCTCCGGGCCGCAACAAAGGGGGCCGGATCGGTGATCATCCCGGCCGTTGGAGCTCAGCTCTTTTTCTCCCGCGGTTTTTCCCCGACACGATAAGGCCTCCAGGAGGCGCTGTCACAAACGCAGCAGAGCGGGAGCTTCTCACCGTCTTCACTGCAGACATGCTCATTTGCGCAGGCATTGCATCGATAGGTGCCTGCCTGGACTTCGGTTCCCGTTGCGACGTGCTCCTTTTTCATCTCAGCTCCTTGCTTCATCCGCTCCCGTCCTGAAGGCAGCGACTTTCGTGCCCGTCGCCATCGACAGGATTCTGGCGGCGTTGCCCTGGTTGACGGCGATTTCAAGATGGCCGCTGCTTCCGATGATGGCGGCCGCCTCTCCCACTGACAAGTCTCCGTATGTCACGCGGAGGGTCGGCAGGGTCACGATCCCGGGTACGGTCATCCCCCAGCGGGCCAGTTCTTCTGGACCGCCCAGGTCCTCCCGAGTGATGTTGGTGATGAGGTTGCCGAAATGGTCGACGTGGACCACCTCTCCCAGCAGTTCCCGACCCCGCCGCTCGACGCGAATCCAGGGAGCGGTTTGTGGAGAGCACCTGGGACCGAGAAGGTCGAAGGGGAGGCCGCTGGCGAGGTGGGCAGCCACGGGAGCAAAGAGGTCACGGCCGTGAAACGTGTGACTCAGGACCGGCTGCCAGGACTCCGGGTTTTCCAGGGAGCGCGACTCCCAGTCGGATCGCATGCCGAGGACCCACGAGAGCAGCCCGTTGTCCGGCCCGATCAGGATGCGGCCGCATCCCAGCTTCACCGCCAGGGCGCGCCGGTCCGTCCCCACACCCGGATCGACCACGGCCAGGTGGATGGTGCCCGGCGGAAATGCGTCAAAGACCGTCTTGAGCACGTAGCTCCCCGACCGGATGTCGTAAGGGGGCACCTGGTGCGTCACGTCCACGATGCGGGCCCCGGGGCAGCGTGAGAGGATCACTCCCTTCATGCCGGCCACGTAGCCATCCTCGAGCCCGAAATCGCTGAGCAGCGTGACGATGGGGGTCTCGAACCGCTCAGCTTCAGGTGGTCTCGCGCTCACGCTGCTGCCGGCGGATGAGCTCCGGCGTGGCATCATCGTACTCCTTTCGCAGCTGAAGCAGAATGATCGCGCCAATGACGAGGGCCCCCCCGGCAATCTGGAGAGGCTCGAGTATTTCACCCAGCATGAAAAACGAAATCACTCCGGCGCTGATGGGCTCCAGTGTGGCGGTGATGCTGGCCCGGGTCGAGCGAATCAGATTGATGCCCTGGAAATACAGACCGAACGGGACGAGGGTCCCCAGGACGGCGACATAGGCGATGAAGAACCACTCCAGCGGCTGGTAGTGGTGCCTGGCCAGGTCGACCGGAGGCGGCGCCCCTTTCCACAACAAACCCAGTGTGTTCCAGAAGAGAGCGGCGAAGAGGATCGAATGGAATAGAACGGTCCACGGACTATACCGGCGCATTCCCCGTTCGCTGCAGATGGAATAACCCGCGAAGGAAACGGCCGCCAGAAGCCCCCACAGAACTCCCTGGCGGTTCAGAGCCAGCAGGTCCAGGTTGTACCCCCCCACCACGAGATAGCAGCCGGCGGTGGCCCCCACAACGGCCGCGAGGGTCGCGGCGCTCAGACGCTCCCTCAGGAACACGATGGAATGGAGGGCGATCAGCACCGGGGCCAGGTACTGCAAAAGAATGGCCGCTGCCACGTTGAGCTTGCTGATGGTGATGAGGTAGGTGAAGTTCACCATGGCGAGCCCGGCAATTCCCAGCGCCGCAAAGTACGGTATGTCGCGGGGGGCGATCATCATGAGGGCGCGATTTTGAAAAGCCAGCCAGAGCAGCAGGAGAGCGCCGGAAAGCGTGACCCGGGCCTGGGTCAGCTGGAGCGGGGTCATTCCGCTCAGGAAAAGATACTTGGCGGACGACCCTGAAACCGCCCACAGGATGGCGGCGAGCGCCACCAGGAAATACCCTTTGCGAGGAACCGGGGAAACCGTCGTCATGTCGAAGCTCCGACTTCCAGTTGCATACAATCGATGATCAGAGCACGAGCATCGGTTTTTAACACAAAGCCGACTTTCTTGTATAAAATAAGTCCGGTTCCCCAGGAACGGCGTCAATCGAGTGAAGTGCTCAACCCAACGAGGTGAAGCCCGCTTATGGAGAACATTGAGCTGCCCTATGACCATTTGATCGCCTTCCAGGAACAGCTGGGGTTGAGCCTTCAGGAGCTGGAGGTGCTGACTCCCTACCGCCAGGCCTTCATCGATCAGAAGGAGGAATTCGCCGGCTTCTTTTACAACTATTTCTACCAGATTCCCCGCACCCGGGTCATCCTGCACCATGAAAAGATGCGGGGTGAGCTCCGCCGCATATGGTCCAGCTGGTTCGAGTCGCTGTTCAGCCCCGAAGGATTTCATTCACTCCTGAGCAAGATGTGGAAGAGCGGCCTCAAGCATGTGGAGTTCAACCTCGACCAGCAGTATGTCAACCTGGGTTATTGCCTGGCTCGGCAGTTCTGTCACCGCATCGTCTGCTCCGAGGCTCCCATGTCGAGCAGGGCTGCTCTGCTGCTTTCCATCGACAAGCTTCTGGACCTCTGTCTGCTCATCGAAACCAGCGCCTACGTCGCCTACAACACCCGCTGCGATCAGGAGGTCATCAAGGGGATATCCCACCAGCTCAGAAATCCCATCACCGTTATAGGGGGCAGCGCCCTCAGGGTGCAGAAAATGGTGGGAGTGGAAAGCGAGATCCACGGGATCTGCGAAAAGATCATGTACGAGATCAAGCGGCTCAATCGGCTGGTGGTGGACATCGGGGCCTACATGGATGTCTTCCAGAGGGACTCTCGATTTGTCATATGTCCCGTCCATGAGGTGATCGAGGGCGCCCTGACTCTCCTGAAGAAGAAAATGGGCGCGGAGCTACCCGCCCAAATCGATCTGGACAGCAGATTCTCCGATGTTCAGGGCGATCCCGACGACCTCGAAGCCATGTTTTACTATCTCCTGGAAAACAGCTTTGAAGCCCTGGGACCCGACAGTCCACCCGTTTCCATTCGTTCGAGCGTCGACAGCTTCGCTTCCCATTTTCTGAATGTCGAGATTTTCAACACGGGCTCCTTCCCTCGTCCCGAGGAGGTCAGCTCGCTTTTTACCCCCTTTTACTCATCGAAGCCCACCGGGACCGGTTTCGGGCTGCCCATCGCGCTCCTGGCCTCCAGGAAAAACCTGGCCAACGTCACCCTGCGCGTGGTACCCGAACAGGGAATCCTCTGCCTGGTCCAGCTCCCGTTGCCAGGCTGAGGAGGCTTGACCCGCCGGGAAGACCCGCGGCGCCTTTCCCCTGGCTCCGTGACGGCCTGGCGGGGCGTTTTTGAAGTTGCGGACCGCCCGCGCCCTGCTCTAAAGAAAGTCTCAGGATCGAGGCTTCATGTGTCAAGTTGCGAAGTCGCGTCAGCGCTCGGGCTTTTCATCGCTCAGGGCGTCCCGGGAGGACGTGAGGGATCGCTGATCCCGTGCCTGTCGTGGACTTCGGGGCGAATCGCAAGAGGAACTTTACTGCTTGGATCGGTGAGGAGGAAAAATGGCCGCTCAGGGAAGTCTGGAAATCGGTGAGCTGACGCAGTTCGCACTGGACACTGTGCGCAATGTCGGCAAGGAAGCTCTGCGATTCTATGGAAAGGGAAATCCGCGGACCAAGTTCGACTCGGACCTGGTCACCGCGGCCGAGCTGCACCTGGTCGATTATTTCAAGGATTCCCTGGCGGCGAGCTTCCCCGAGCACGAGATCTTCGGCGATGTGATGCCGTCCAGGGAGTATGAGCACGGTTCCAAGAGGTATTTATGGATTTACGATGCCCTGGACGGAGTGGCCAACTTCCAGGCGGGCATTCCCATCTGGGGGATATCCCTGGCGCTGCTCGAGAATTTCTGGCCCATTTTCGGAGCCTTTTACATGCCCGTTACGGGAGATCTCTTTCACGCCAGGGCAGGCGGGAAGGCCTACTGGGGGTCGGAAGCGATCCAGATCCCCGAGCAGGATGAGATCAGCAACGAGAGTGTTCTGTTGACCTATTCACGATTCCACAATCATTACCGGTCCACCTTCCCCGGCAAGATCCGAAATCTCGGGTCGACGGGGGCCCACATATGCTACGTGGCGCGCGGGCGGGCGGAAGGCGCGTTGCTGGCTCATGTCTCTTTTCAGGATCTGGCGGCGGCCCAGATCATCCTCCTGGCGGCCGGAGGGAAGATCTGCAAGCTGGATGGAACCGAGTTCCACCTGAGCGATTACCTGGACGGGGAGCAGATCGTGGATCACCTGCTGGCGGCGCCTCAGGGCTCCCACGCATCGATCTCCGCCTATCTTCAGCCGATGGACTGAATCAGGGCATCGATGCGGCGCTCGATTTCGGAAATCCCCTCTTCCACGGCTTCCAGCATCTCCGGGGGAACGCTTTCCGGAGCGCTCTCCAGGAGATGCTCCAGGGCTCGGGCTTTGCGAAGGAGGGCGGACACCCGCTCACGGCCTGCCCGCTCCGCCGCTTTGAGCTCGATTCCCACATCCGGAGGCGCCGCTTCGAGATGGATGGTCTCGCCGATGGCCGGCACGTACGTCCGATAACCGAACCGCTGACGCACCACCGCGGCGAACTGCCTCGATATCTCTTCCTCACCGTGGATCACGTTGATGCGCACGTGGGGGCTGTCAAGGTGGGACAGCCAATCCAGGAGGTCCTTCTGGTCCGCATGGGCCGAAAAGCCTCCAATGGTGAACACCTTGGCCCTCACCACGATGTTTTCTCCGAAGATCCTGACCGAGGAAGCTCCTTCCACGATGGACCGACCGGTGGTTCCCGCCGCCTGGAAGCCCACCACCACCAGCGACGCCCCCTTCCGCCAGAGGTTGTGCTTCAGATGATGTTTGATGCGGCCGGCGGTGCACATGCCGTTTCCCGCGATCACGATGGCCGGACCCGCGGTCAGGTTGATAGCCATGGACTCCTCGGCGGTCCGGGAGAGCACGAGCTGCGGGAAATCGAATGGATCATGGCCCTTGTTGACCACGGCAAGGGTTTCGTCGTCGTAGAATTCGCGCATGCGCCGGAAAATGGAAGTGGCCGCGATGGCCAGTGGGCTGTCCAGGTAGACGGGCATGCGGGGAATGAGCCCCTTTCGGAAGAACTCGCCCAGCAGGAAGAGCAGCTCCTGCGTCCTGGCCACGGCGAAGGCCGGGATCATCACCTTCTCACCGTGCTGATGACTGTAATGGATGGCTTCGATGAGCTCCTTGCGGCTTTCCTCGATTGATTTGTGGTTCCGGTTGCCGTAGGTCGACTCGAGGAAAAGCGTGTCGGCGCGGTGCACGTGGTAGGGATCCTTCACGATGAGCTGGTGCTTGTGGCCCAAGTCCCCGGTGAAGACCACTTTGTGAGGGGACGTCTCGGAACCGCACCAGATCTCCAGGATGGAGGAGCCGAGGATGTGACCGGCATTGCGAAAACAAACACTGAGATCCGAAGCCAGGTCCACGCGCTCATCGACGGCAACCGGCTCCAGGAGCGGAAAGCAATCCTCCGCCTCCTTCACCGTGTAAAGGGGAGCGACGTCGGGCCTGCCGCGTCTTCGGTTCTTTCGTGATTCCCATTCGGCCTCCATTTCCTGGATATGGGCCGAATCGAGGAGCAGGATCTTGACCAGCTCGGCTGTGGGGAGGGTGGTGAAGATCTTGCCGCGGAACCCGTCCTTGACGAGCTTGGGGATTCTCCCGCAGTGATCGATGTGGGCGTGCGTCAAAAAAACCGCTGCAATCTGTCTGGGAGAGAAGCCCCATTCCTTGCGGTTCAGGGCCTCCATTTTTTTTCCTCCCTGGAACAGACCACAGTCGATGAGATATTGCCTCCCGTTGTCCAAAAGGAAACAGGATCCCGTCACACAGCGCGATGCGCCAAGGCAGGTTATTCTCATTCGTCTCCCTTCGTGTCGTCCTCGTTTCAAGATGATCCGCCCGAGATTATCCGCCGGATCGCATTCCAGCGATGATTCCCCGATGCATCCCGTAGCGTTTATGACACACTTTGTCACTGGGGTGTTTCTTTTTTGACACAGAAAGAGGGATGGAAAGGGCAAAGCGAGGTATGCCGCCACGCGAGCTGATCGGCCCCGGTTCCTGAACCCCGTCAAGATTCCGGCTCAAGGGTTTCCGATGCGTTTCGCGGCGCCGAAATGGGTTTTCGGAGTGGATGAGCACCCGCGATCCTGGAAGTGCGGTCGGGTTGAACCGCCCGAGAAGCCAAACCGCGGCGACTGAGCGGCCAAGCCCTGCGGAGCATCGCCTCATCACCGGGCGAGAGGAAGACGCGCCCCGATGGGCGGGACGGACCTCAGATCCTCTCTCGATGTAAGGTCAGCATTTCCTGGAGCACAAAGATCACCGGGCGCTGTCGTTCGCGGGAAAAAAGGCTTCATGGGCAGCCATGGCCTCCTCGCCCCTGCGGATGCTCTGGGCCAGGGCAATGGCAACGAAAGCCGCGAGATTCCCCACAAATAGACCAGCCAGAAAATACAACCAGTTCATGGCGCTCTCCCTTCATGATCCGTGTGATGGCCAAAACCGCCGGGACTCAGGCATTCCCATGTGATGTGGGGTAGAAGCAATAATGTGGCCAATCATCCCGCGATAATTCCAAGGAATCCGCGCTGCACCATGTGCGGTGGCTCGAAAAGGGCATTCGGGGGGGCCATGAATCCCGGAGCAGCGGGGCACCGTCACGAAGCTCACGGTATGCGGATTGATATGGACCGTATTCGTTCCTAGCTTACTGAGTGAAGTCGAAATTAGATTGAAATGGAATGGAATGGCAGGCTGCGAATCTGATCTGAATCCATTACCATATTATTGCTTTGTTCCAGTATCCTGGAGATCCAGGAGAGGAGCCCGAGAATGAAAAAGAACATTTTCTGGAGATTAGTGCTGCTGGCAGTATTGACATTGGGCATGGCATCATGCGAGACACCAAAAGACTACAATCGGGCCGCCGGCTGGGAGCAGCAGCGCTTCGACTGCAACGGAGACCGGGTGAGCAATTATCCGCCTTATTGCCATCCCATGCGGTGATGCAGTTGATCGCATGCACTTGGTGTTCTGAATTCTCCCCACACGTGGAAGGTCCAGTCCAGCCGTCCCCGGACTCGATGAGAACATGAAAGGAGATGAAGCGTCGTGGGACTTTATACGGTTCCCAACGTGTACTACACCGCCCAGAGCACGGCTCAGACCTGCTGGCGCGCCGGGTATGAGATGCTGCTTCGCTACAAGGGAAAAGACCCGACCCTGGCCCACCGACTGCCCAACTCCCCGCAGATGGCGACCCGGGGCATCATGGATCAAGAGTTTTATGCGTGCGCTTCGGCCCTTGGGTTGGGGGGCATTCGCTACACCTACTTCAAGGACATTTCGCTTCTCGAGCATGCCCTCCGCTCATGGGGGCCCCTCTGGTGCTCGGGCTTTTACTTTCCCGGGACCGAGTCCAAGCACATCGTCGTCATCGGCGGAGTCGACGTGGACGACCGCAAGGTCCTCGCCTACGATCCCTGGCGGGCCTACACGGGAGCCCAGGGGAAGCCCGTGCTCTGGTCCTTTTCCTATTTCTCCAACAACCTCAACCCGGTCCCCTGGGCCTGCCAGCTCTGGTATTGAGCCAGCCGATCCCAAAAAAGCTTTCCGCAGTCCCTCGTGCTCCTTCGTTCCACACCGGTCGCCCTTCGGTAACCGTCTGTTCCCCGAAAAGTCACCTCGTTGTCACCGAATCGTAAAGGTTTTCCCCTAAAAGCTTCTCTGAAATCCTCACTTTTCAAGCCCCTGGATGATTCGAGGGCTCGGCATCGAGTGAGGGTCGGGGGGGAAATGCCCGGAGTGGCGGAATCCCTCGATTCAGCATCGAGACGGAAAGGTGGGAGCCCGGCTCTTCCTGGGAGTCCGGAAGATCGGCGCATGTCAATGGAGTCTTGCGGGGAGACACGGATGTTTGAAGGCACGGATGGAGAAAAGGAGAAAAGGACCATGAGGAAGAGAAATCTGTCACTCCTGGTGCTGGCCGCGCTCATTTTGTTCGCGACGGCGGCCAATGCCAATCAACCGAAGTACGTGTTCTTTTTCCTGGGCGACGGCATGTCGAGCACCCAGATTCAGGCCGCCGAGGCTTACCTGACGACTGTCAACGGCGGTAAGGCTACTGTGGCCGAGGACCTTCTGAAGCCTGAAAACCGGCTGAACATGAGCAAGATGCCGGTGGCCGGCATGCAGACGACCTACGATTCCTTCGCTCTGATGACCGACTCGGCTTCGGCGGGGACGGCCTTCGCCTGCGGCATCAAGACCAAGAGCTCCGTCATCGGCATGGACGGTGACCTCTCCAAGAGCTACAAGAGCATCGCCCAGCTCGCCAGGGAGCAGGGCCGGAAGGTCGGCATCATCACCAGCGTGTCCCTGGATCACGCCACCCCGGCCTCCTACTACGCCAGCGTGACGAACCGCGGCCTCATGAACAGCATCGCCACCCAGATGGCCGCCACGGGCTACGAGTTCTTCGGCGGCGGAGGCCTCGTGGCACCCCTTGCACCCGCACGTTCTGGGGATACCGCCAACGATGTCTGGAGTCTCCTGGCAGCCAACGGCTACGAAGTGCGCAACACCCGGGAATCCATCGTGGATCTCAAGAACAATCCCAGGGACAAGGTGGTCTGCATCAATCCCACGATTGATGGCTCCAAAGCCATGCCCTACGCCATCGACAAGCCCGCCGACAATCTCTCCCTGGCCGAGATGACCGAAGTCGCCATCTCCAACCTTTACAGCAGGCGGGGAGGCAAAGGCTTTTTCATCATGGTCGAGGGCGGCAAGATCGACTGGGCCTGCCACGCCAACGATGCCATGGCCACCATCGGCGACACTCTCGACTTCGACAACGCCGTGGGCGTCGCCCTGAAATTTCTGGAGAAGCACCCCAGGGAAACCCTGATCGTCGTCACGGGGGACCACGAAACCGGCGGCATGTCCATCGGCCACGCGACCACGGCCTACACAGCCTACTACGATCGCCTGCTCGGCCAGAAGAACAGCTATCAGCATTTCGGAGAGAACCAGTGGCCCGCTCACAAGGCCGCTAACGCAGCTGCCGACTGCAGTTCCCCCAACACCCTGGAGAGCAGCACGGAAATGCTTGCCCTGATGGAAAACGCTTTCGGGCTCAAATGGGCCGATCTCAACGCTTATCAGAAGGAAAAACTCGAGGATGCGTACGACAAATCCCTGTGCGACTCCAACAACAACAGCGTCCCTGAGAACACGTATCTGTATGGCGGCTACGAGCCCATCATCGTCACCATCACCCACATCCTGAACGAGCGCGCCAGTATCGGCTGGACGACCTATTCGCACACGGGCGTGCCCGTCCCCGTCTTCGCGCAGGGCAGGGACGCGGACAAGTTCAGCGGCTTCTACGACAACACCGACATCGCCAAGAAGCTCGCCAAGCTGATGGGCATTCGGAAGACTCTGCCGGTTGAGAAGGATTAAGCGCTCAGCCCCATTGGGTGGCTCCCTGCAAACAACCGTAGCCACCCCGGCAGGATCAAAATCCTTTATTCATTCATGTGAAAACGGCGCCCTCGTCTCCGAGGCGCCGTTTTCCATTATCCATTCAAGTCGAGAACCGTATGCCCCACCTTCACCGCGAATGGCTTTTTTCATTGCTCATCGCCGGCATCTGCATCGGGCTGGCCTTCGTCGACCTCGCGGGAATCCCCCAGGCTCCGTCGGGTTACCGCTTTCGGGCTCTCATCACCGACGTGGACAACAGCAGCGTGCAGAGGCACCTCATCGTCAAGACCAATGCCCAGGTGCTCAATGTGCGCCTCCTGGACGGCCCCCATGAGGGCCGGGAGCTCTCCATCGTCAACATGCTCACGGGCAAGATGGAGCTCGACGAATTCTACGAGCCCGGGGGAGTCATCCTCGTGGAGTACCACGCCCCCGACGGAAAGCCGGCCGACGGCATGGCCCGCGGGACCTACCGACTCCGGCTTCAGCTCCTCCTCATCGGCCTTTTCACCATCTTGCTCCTCGCCGTGGCCGGGGTGACGGGACTCAAGGCCGCCCTCTCCTTTGTCTTTGCCGCCATGGTGCTCTGGAAGCTCTTCTTTCCCCTGCTGCTGCGCGGCTATCCACCCATCTCGACGGGCCTCGGCATCGTCGCCCTGCTCACGGGCGTCATCTGTTTTTCGGTGGGCGGGTTGTCCCGACGGGGCACGGCCACCTTTATCGGGTCCATGCTGGGACTCCTCCTCACCTGCGGCCTGGCGGTCTGGTTCACGAGCCTCTTCCGGCTCCACGGGGCCTTGCGCCCGTATGCCGAAATGCTCCTCTACTCGGGCTACTACGAGATCAACCTGACGGACATTTTCATCGCCAGCGTGTTCATCGCCTGCTCGGGGGCCGTCATGGATCTGGCCATGGACATCGCTGCCACCATGGACGAGCTCAAGCTCAAGCACCCCGACATCGGGCTGATGGAGCACATGCGCTCGGGCCTGCGGGTCGGGCGGGCCGTGACCGGCACCATGACGACGACCCTGCTGCTGGCCTATTCGGGGAGCCACATCACCATGTTCATGGTCTTCCTGGCCAAGGGGCTGCCCGCCGACAGGCTCCTGAACGCCCCCTTCGTGGCGGCCGAGGTCTTGAACATCCTGGTGGGAAGCTTCGGACTCGTCACCGTGGCCCCATTCACCGTGCTGGTTTCCGGCCTCCTCTACCGCTTGAATCCCGTTGTGGAAGGACCGGCGGTGGAATCGCCGGCCCGGGCCGAGCCCTCGGTTCAATGAGCCCACACTCCACTTCCGGATCCGCCGGGCGCGTCTCGTCAGCCGGCGGATCCGGGCAGTCATATTCACCCGGCACCACTAGAAATGATGCACCAGCCTCCAGTTGAGCCGAACTCCCTGGGGGCGGTTCTCGGCGGCCGTTTCGAAATAGGCGTTGAAGAAGAAATGGGTGTCGGGAGAGATGTGCAGGAGGGCGCCAGGCCCGATGCCGAGGACCTGCTCCTTGCTTCCGGCGATGTCGTTGCCCTCCACCTCGTCGTTGGTGATCTGCTTCAGGTAGTAGCCGTTGACCCCGAGCCGAAGCCTCTTTTCCCACACTTCGTAGGCACTCGCGAAATTGAGATGGATGGCCTGGCCGGCCTGGGTGTCGTCGGCCTCCCCGAAACCGCGGTTGGGATCCCCGTTTTCAGCGTTCCAGAGGTAGTGCAGCCGCCAGGTGACGGTCCATTTGGGGGTGAGAAAGGCGGTGGCCGCCCAGTAGGGGTTGAACGAAAAGAAGTTGCTTCCGGGGTTGAGCTCCTTGTCCCTGCTGTAATCCCCGGTGGGGAAGATGAGCTGGAATTCGACCCGGTGCATGAAGAGCGGCCCCCTCGCCCCCATGATGGGATCCCATTGCAGGAAGGGTCCCACGAGGATGTCCCCCAGGCCGCCGCCATTTTCGTCAAGGCCGGCGCGCGCCCCCAGGTTGTGGTCCAGGTCGAAGGCCACCACGGGAACAATGAGATCCAGGCCCCATTTGCCTCCAAAGAAGATGTCGCAGTTGGATTGGTAGATGAACTGCGTCAGGCTGACGAACACATCCAGGCTCTCATCGGCGAAGGACGGCAGCAGTCGATCGCCATCGGGATCCTTGAGCTCGTCCGAATGATAGTATTGGAAATACTGAGTGAGATAAAACCCGGGACCGGCCGGTGGCCCCCCGTCCAGAAAGCTGGTGAATCCAAGGTTCACCGCCGGCAGTCGGTAGCTCGACGCGCTTCCATTCCAGAGCAGTACGGCGCCCAATGCCATACCCCACACCCACATCACCCTCCCCGTCCCTCTTGTCCGCTTCACTTCCTCCTCCTTCTCATGACTCATTCACCCGGTTCACAGCGCTTCCTGGCCGAATCGATCAACTCGACGAGTGCGGCCATCTTCTCCTTGGGAGCCTGGCCGAAGCAGCGCTCCCACTCCTCCTCCGTGAGCTTCAGTCGAAGGTAGCGCTCGACGGCGGGGATGCGCCAGCTCCAGCACTGGATCATCCTGGCGCAGGGGAGTGGCCCCCCCTCCTCCTCGCAATAGGCGAAGGAGACCTCCCCACCAAGCTTGGGACACCGGATCAACATTTGCCGAAACACGCCGCTCTCCTCGACTGCAGGTGTGTCATCATGGTTTGGGCAGCCCCGCTATGGACTCGAGGGCCTTGAGAATCTCCTCCTCCGGGAGCTCGTAAGGCGTCAGCTTCCCCGAGAAGAAGGCGTCGTAGGCCGGCAGATCGATGATGCCGTGGCCGCTCCAGTTGAAGAGGATCACCTTCTCCTTTCCCTCCTGTCTGGCACGCTCGGCCTCCTGCACCACCGCCGCTATAACATGGTTCGTCTCGGGGGCCGGGATGAACCCTTCGGTCTGAGCCCACTGGACGCCCGCCGTGAACGTCTCGATCTGGTTGAATGCCCTCGCCTCCACCACCCCTTCCTTGACCAGGTGGCTCACGATGGGCGCCATGCCGTGATATCTGAGTCCGCCCGCATGAATCGGAGCGGGCAGGAACCCGTGTCCCAGCGTGTGCATGGGCAGGAGCGGCGTCGTCATGGCCGTATCCCCGAAATCGTAGGCGAAGGGGCCTCGGGTGAGGGTCGGGCAGGACGTGGGCTCCGCGGCGACGATCTCCACCTGCTTCCCGTGGAGCTTGTCCCTCACGAAGGGAAGACTGATTCCGGCGAAATTACTGCCTCCACCGGCACAGCCCAGGACCACGTCGGGATATTCGCCGATCTTCGCCAGCTGCTTTTGGGCCTCGAGCCCGATGATGGTCTGGTGCAGCAGAACGTGGTTCAAAACGCTTCCCAGCGAGTAGCGGGCCGTTTCATCCCCCACGGCGTCCTCGATGGCCTCGCTGATGGCGATGCCGAGGCTCCCCGGAGAGTCGGGGTTCTCGGCCAGGATCTGTCGCCCGGCCCGGGTGCGATCGCTGGGACTCGAGATGCATTCGCCCCCCCAGGTCATCATCATGAGACGCCGGTAAGGCTTCTGCTCAAAGCTCACCCGCACCATGAACACCCGGCACTGAAGGCCGAACATCTTGCAGGCCATGCTGAGGGCGCTCCCCCACTGCCCCGCCCCCGTCTCGGTCGAGAGCCGCTTGATGCCGAACACCTTGTTGTAATAGGCTTGGGCGATGGCCGTATTGGGCTTGTGGGACCCGGCCGGGCTCATCCCCTCGTTCTTGTAGTAGATGCGCACCGGCGCATCCAGCACCTTCTCGAACTGCCGGGCCCGGCAAAGCGGCGACGGCCTCCAGAGCAGGTATTTCTCGAGGACCGGTTCGGGAATGTCGATCCAGCGCTCCGTCGAGACTTCCTGCTCGATGAGGTTCATGGGGAATACCGGCGCCAGGTCTTGCGCGGCTATGGGCTGGCCCGTGCCCGGATGCAGCGGGGGACTCATGGGCGTCGGCAGATCGGCCATGACATTGTACCATTGCCTGGGGATTTCATCGTCGGACAGTACGACCTTCATCGGTTCCATCGTGCCTCCTGCGGTCTCATGTTTGGGTGCATCTGCTCGGTTCCTGAATCTAAATGGCTCAGCATCCCAACGGTTCAGAACAAAAAAAGCCGTGGGGAAGACTTGGCTTGCCCACGGCTCTTGAAGTTGGATCGGCGACATGGAGGAGCGCCTGTGGACAGGCTCAGCACAAGGCCCGCCACCACCACCAAACCAGCGAATAGATTACTCTGCGAAATTGCACGGGGGACCCCCACCACTAGAGGATTTACAGCATCCTCGTATTATAGAGGGAACCGGAGTGTCAAGTGAAATGTTGTTCAAAACGAGCCCCCGCCCCCGATCCGATCAAAGCCACCGCAAGACTCAGAAACCGGTCGCCTTCCCGAAACATGAGCTTCTTTTCGACCATCCCCTGCAGGAACATGTGTCCACCCTTGCCCCATGGGCGATTCATCCTCGCAATCGGAATCCAGCTGCTCTGAAAAGCTTCTGGCTCCTTGTTCCTGGTTCCTGGTTGAAACCGCTTTTCATTGTTTCGGATTCCCCAGGGGGCATGAGAGACTGCTTTCGGATCATCGCACCAGGCTTCTGAAACAGGCAAGCTTGCGCGCCGAAATGGCAATCCTTAAAACACCTAGTGAATATCTGATTGATTAGGTTAGTTGGTGTTTCCCCAAACCCATCGAGTGCAAGGAGATATGAAATGGCCTACACATGCAAAACCTGCGGCGCGGTCGCGCAAGAACCCGGACATCTGTGCAATCCCTGTGGAGATAAATCCAAGTGCAGCTTTTGTGGCGCCCCATCCGTGGACACGGCCCACATGTGCAAGGACAAACTGGCCAAAATGAAGTACGTTTGCTCCGGTTGCGGGCGGGTGGCCATGGAGGAAGGGCATCTCTGCAGCCCGAGCCCCATCGGAGGCTAGCTCTCCCCGATCTCCGTTATTACCCTCCAGGCCCCTGCTGAAAGCGGCCTTCCGCCAACCATGGTTCGGAAGGCCGCTTTCTCCGGCTCTCAGACGATCATTTTCGAATGGGCAGCTTGATCGTGAATGTGCTTCCCTCGTCCGGCTTGCTTTCAACGCTGATGGTCCCCTTGTGGCGGTCGATGATCCCATAGACCGTCGACAGACCCAGTCCCAGCCCTTTGCCCTCCTTCTTTGTAGTGAAGAACGGGTCGAAAATGTACATCTGATCTTCCTTCGAAATGCCGCACCCATTGTCCTTGACCCGGATGAGCACCAACTCCTGCTTCGGGTCCAGACGGCTCTCCAGGAGCAGCCGACCACCCTCGGGCATGGCGTCGATGGCGTTGAAGATCAGGTTGATGATGCACTGCTGGAGCTGGTTGAAATCACCCTGTACCTTGGGAACGGCGGCGTCAAGTCGAGTCTCCGCCTGAATGTTCTGAAGGCTCAGACGGTGCTGGCTCAGGAGCAGACTTCTGGCGAGAAGCTCATTGATGTCCACCTCCGAGAACTCGAGCTTGGACATGCGCGAGAACGCCAGAAGATTGGAGACTATTTTGGAGCAGCGGCTGAGCTCGCTTTCCATCAAGTTGAGATAGCCGCTGAATTTGTGGGAGCTCTCCCTGGTCAGCTCATTCTGACCGAGGATCTTGAGCATGAGGCGCGCGTAGTTGAGGAGGCCGGACAACGGGTTGTTGATCTCATGCACCACGCTGGCCGCCAGTCTTCCGAGAGAGATCATTTTATCCTGCTGAAGCAGGCGGGCCTGATCGGCAAACTGCTGGGTCAGTCTTCGTATGTCCCTCAGGTCCCTGAAGAAGCCAACGACCCCGATGGACTGCTGCTCCTCGAAGAGAATGGAAGCGGACACCTGAACGGGGATCTTCAAGCCCGCCGCGCTCCGCAAGGTGGATTCGTAGAGAAACAGCCTGTCCCTGCCCCCGAACTCGTCGGACTGGAGCTTTGCGCGGAATTTGTTATATTCCCCATCCGCGAAGAAACGATCGAGTGTCAGGACCCCGATGGCCTCCTGCCTTGAAAAGCCCAGCATCGCCTCCATGCTCTTGTTGAAAATGATCACACGGCCTTCCTGATCACACGCCACGATACCGTCGATGGAGCTGTCGATGAGGATTTGCTGGAAATTGAAGGTCTTGGCCAGCTCCTCAGCCGTCTCCATCCACTTCTCTTCGATGATGGCCGTGTAATCTCGAAGCTCCTTCCGTGTTGAATAACGCTCCTTGGCGCGCTTCAGCGCAACCTGCAGCGCATCGTCGTTGACGGGCTTGGTGATGAAATCGGACGCTCCCAGCTGCAAGGCCTTGACGGCAAAATCGAGCTCACTGAACGCCGTCACGACGATCACTTCCGTGTCCGGGTATCTCTCCTTGACGCAGCGAAGGACTTCCAGGCCGTCCATGCCCGGCATTCGAATGTCCGTGATGACGATCTGCGGCGACCACTCCAGGCAGAGGACCAACCCTTCCTCGCCGCTCGGAGCCGTCTGGACCCTGTAGCCGGCATCCTCGAGGGTGATGGACATGACCTTGCGTATACCGGGATCGTCATCGATGAGGAGGAGCTTCCAATCCTTCTTCACCATGGAGGATATCCTGTGAGATGAAGGCTTTCCGCAAAAAGGAGTGGCGTGAACGAAGAAACCCGTGGAGATTGAACACTCCACGGGTTTCTTATACTCAGACGCGCGGGAGAATGGAAGCTAGTCTTTGATGTTGTTATGGACTTTGAAGCCCCGCACGGTGTTCTTCATGAGCATGGTGATGGTCATGGGTCCCACGCCGCCGGGAACAGGCGTGATGGCGCTCGCCACATTGAGCGCCTCGTCGAAGGCCACGTCGCCCTTGAGAATCCGCTTGCCGTCGGCCGTCTTGCCGACTTCGTTGACGCCGACATCGATGACCACCGCGCCGGGCTTGATCATGTCGCCCTTGACGTATTCAGGCACACCGGCCGCCGCGATGAGAACATCGGCACGCTTGGTGTGGAAGTTCACATCCTTGGTCCGGGTGTGCACGATGGTCACCGTGGCGTTGGCGCCCTTGCCCTTCTGCGCCAGCATCATGGCAATGGGCTTGCCCACGATGTTCGACCGGCCCACCACAACCACTTCGGCCCCGGAGAGATCGGTTCCCGACCGCACCAGCAGCTCCTGGATGCCCGCCGGGGTACAGGGAAGGAAATCGGGCTCGCCGATCATGAGCTTGCCGACGTTGACCGGATGGAAAGCATCCACGTCCTTGCTGGGCTCGATGGCCAGAAGAACCTTGTTTTCGTTGACATGCTTGGGCAGCGGCAGCTGCACCAGGATGCCGTCGATCTGGGGATCCTTGTTGTACTTGTCGATGAGTGCCAGCAGCTTGTCTTCCGCAAGATCCGCCGGCTGGTTGTCC
>JALOOX010000147.1 GCA_025454175.1 Syntrophobacteraceae bacterium
AGGGGCCGATGTGCCCTGGGGCTCAGCTGGTGGACCAGCCGGGCCATGAGCTCCTTGCCCGTCCCGGTCTCTCCCTGAATGAGCACCGTCGCCTGGCTCGAGGCGACGCGGCCCGCCAGCTGGACCAGTTCAGCCATCCTCCGGCTCTTGAATCGGATGGCGTCCGTGGAGACGCCTCTCGCCCCCAGCGCCTGGCGCAGAAGATCGTTCTCTCGAATCAGCGTCCGCTGCCTGGCGATCCGTTCGATGAGCAAGGAAAGCTCGTCCAGGTCGATGGGCTTGGTGAGGTAGTCCACTGCCCCGGCTTTCATGGCTTCCACCGCCGTCTCGACGGCGCCGTAGGCGGTGATCAGGATGGCTTCCACATCGGGGCAGAGCCCTTTGGCCTCCTTGAGGACTTCAAGGCCATTCATGCCGGACATGCGGTAGTCCAGGAGCAGGAGATCGAAGGTATTGGCTTTCAGAAGCGCCATGGCCTGGTCACCATCTCCCGCCTCCTGGACGCGGTGGCCTTCCCGCAGGAGGTGGTCGCGGAGCATCTCCCGCTGGAAAGGCTCGTCTTCCACAATCAGGATATCCAGCTCAGTGACGCCCAAGGCTGAAATCTCCGATGCTCATGTCATTCTCCATCCCATGGCGGGAGCAGAATCTCGAAGGTCGTTCCCACGCCGGACCTGCTGGCAATCCGTATCTCGCCGCCATGGGCGGCGATGATTTCATGGGCAATGGCCAGCCCGAGCCCCACTCCGTTGCTCTTGGTCGTGTGAAAGGGCTCGAAAATGCGCCCCTCCTCGCCTTCGGGAATTCCCTTCCCGTTGTCCCGAATGCGAATCCGCGTCATGCCCCCTCTGGATTGGTCGCAGGAAACCACCACCATCCCTTCCCGGATGGTGGATTCGAGGGCGTTTCGCAAAATGTTGAGCAGCGCCTGCTCCATCTTGTGCCCATCCATCCGCACGGTGAGATCGGTGTCATCCCAGCGTCTTCGAAGCTCCACACCTCTCGCTTCCGCTTCTTCCTGAAAAAGGGAGAGGGTCTTTTCCAGCAGGGGAATCACGGGCTGTGGCCTCAGGTCCAGCTTCGCCGTGCGTGAAAGGCTGAGGAATTCCTCCACGATGGAGTTGAGGCGATGGATTTCATCCCTCAGGATCTGGGTGATGCGCTCATAAGGCTCCCGTTTTTCCGGTTCATCGGGGCGGAGCTCCCTCCGGAGTCTCTGCACCGCGAGACTGATGGCATTCAAAGGATTGCGGATCTCATGGGCCACTCCCGCTCCCAGCTTCCCCAGGGCCGAGAGCTTTTCCGCCTGGTGCAGCCGCTTCTGGACCGCCTGCAGGCGCGATATATGCCGCTTCTGGGTTCGATAAAGGAGCCCCATCACCAGCAGGCCGATTCCCGCCATGAAGCAGGTCCAAAGCAGGACATGCCGGCGATTCCTGCTCAGGATGCCGTCGGTTTCCTGGGTTTCGAGCCCCACCCTCGCGACGCCGGGCTTTTCCCCATCCAGATCGAACGGCATGGCGAGCTCGAGGAACCTCGTGTCGCCCACCTTGACACACTGGCCCGTGAGATTGGCCGAACCCTCGCGCGCAGCTCTGGCCATCAAAAGGCACTCACCCAGCTTCTCATCGGGAAGGCTGCCCGCCTGCGCCAGAAGGTTTCCCTCGGAATCCTCCACCACCAGGTAGACAACCCCCTGCCCCCAGCTCATCTCCTGAACCGTGTTTCGGATGGCCGCTCTCCATGCCCAGTACATGAGATCCTGACGATCCATGACCAGGAGGACCGCGCCTTTCCCTCCCTGCCTCCGGACACCCACAAGACCGGTGTAGTCGTCCCGGTTCATGCCATCAAAGAGGTGCAGATCGATCTCGCCTCCGCCTTCGACCAGGTCCCTCGCGTGGGCCACAACCCCGGCAGGCAAAGGTTCCCCTTCCTGAACAAGCTTCCCTTTCTCATCCAGCAGCCCCACACTCCGAAATCCCCGCGGCACGGCCAGCCGGACCTCGCCCGCGTTCTCGGCATCGACGGCCCTGGCCACTTCCAGCAGCGACCTCGCCAGGCTCACTTCGAGAGGCGTCGTGTCGTCTTCGACCACCAGGCCCGCAAGGGGGTTCTGCAGCTCGTCCCCCGTGGCCGAAAGGCGCTTGATCTTGTTCGAGCACGCCCTGTGGGTCACCTCCAGCACGAAAACCGCCTTGTTTCTCAGGGTCTCGAGCAGCAAGGTCTCAAGCCGATGGAAGTCCATCATGGCCGTGACGAAAAAGAGGCCGGCGAACAGCAGACCGACGAATGCCGGCACGACGGCCTGGAGCACACGCGGATTCATCGCGAACCCTGGTCGGGCTCGGTATCCGGGACGTTCCGGTTTCATGGCTCTCCTGGCATTCCCTCGTATAGAGACTATCAAGCCCCTTTCATGGGCTGGCACTCTTTATACCATGCTCAAGGCAGAGGAAAAATGCGGCAAGAGTATACCATGCCCTCGACAAAACTGTCGAATGAGGCTTGCGGGCGGCATGTTCTGTCGAAGTGGTCAAGTTGGTGGACTTTCAAGGGGTTATCTCTGAGCTGGCTGCAAAGCGCTCGACATTCCTTGCCGCATGGCGGATCGTCCTTCCGGACATCCCACCGCATGAGCGGGAAGCATGCATCCAGATTTTCCCGAGGCATTTCATTATGTTGACTCTGAGCACGTCGATGCTGGCACGAGATGTGCCCCTACGAGCAGGCGAAAGGAAATCGTTGCCCACGATGGGCGGCATGTTTTGAACCGAGGAGTGAGGGGCAGGAGCCATGAAAAGAATCATCCTCATGAGCGCGTTCCTGGTTTTGGTGAGTGCCAACGGCTGGGCGTTCCGGAATGGTTGTGGAATGGAACCGGGAATGGGAACGCCCTTTCACTGGGCATCCAACCTGGACCTCACGGAAGATCAGAAGGCTGAGATCCAGGCCCGGCAACAGGCCTTCGCCGAGGAAATGAGTCCGCTGAGAGACAAGCTTTTCAGCAGGAGAATGGAGCTTCGTGAGCTATGGAGCCAGGCGACCCCCGACCAGGCCAGGATCTCCACCAAACAGCGGGAAATCCGGGACCTTCAAAGCCGGATCCAGGAGCGGGCGACGCAGCATCAGCTGGATTGTCGGAAGCTCCTGACGCCGGAGCAGAAGGAAAAGCTCGGAACGTCCGTCGCTTACCAGGACGGCATGCGCGGGGGCCATGGCATGGGCAGGCACGGATGGTAGAAGCCGGTTTCATGCATCCAATGCTTTCTTCTCCCAGGATGAAATCCACCTCAAGACGGGCTCAGGAACTGGGCGCACCGGGCCCCGGCAAGAGGAAGGGGGCCTGAGTCATGCACCCTTTCTTTCACATATTGGCGCTTATCCTCATGACGTGCCTCTATGTGATGCTTTCGAGGAAAATGGCAGCTTGATTCTAGAACATGAATCGTTCAAGGGAGGTCTCAGTGAGAGAAAGTCTTCGTTTTGGAGCAGTGGTTGCATTAATGATGGCGTTGTTTGTGCCGGGTCTTTGCGGGATCTGCCGCAGCGCGGAAGATGCAGGCGTACCCAAGGAAGTCCCCGCCAAGGGCAAGGTCACCATGGTGGACATCGGCGCCAAGGAGTGCATTCCCTGCAAGATGATGGCCCCCATCATGGAAGAGCTTGAAAAGGAGTACCACGAGACGGGCAAGGCCGCCATTTTTTTCATCGACGTCTGGAAGTACAGAGATCAGGCGCAGAGGTTCGGCATCCGCTCCATCCCGACCCAGATCTTCTATGACAAAGATGGTAAAGAGGTCATGCGCTCCAGAAGCTCGGGGTGAAATAGGCTTCGGGAAACCGTTTGGGACCGGGAATCGAACGGAAGAAAAGGAGGGGGAATGCTCGAGCAGGCTTTTCTCATTATCAACGAATGGATGTCCGGCGGACTGCTCATCGCCGCCGTTGGCTGCTTCCTCTGGGGAATGGTGAGCGTGGCCTTCAGTCCGTGCCACATCGCGTCGATCCCGCTCATCGTGGGCTACGTGGCCGGCCAGGAAAGGGC
>JALOOX010000093.1 GCA_025454175.1 Syntrophobacteraceae bacterium
GCGGATGATCTGCCTGCAAAGGGACAAACCAAGGCCGACACCGTCCGGCGCTGGACCTTTCGATGGCTCGATTCGCTCAAACCTGTCGAATATCTTCTCGCGATCCTCCTCGGCGATGGGTCTGCCGCTGTTGTAGACGTTGAGTCGGTAATGCGATTCGCCCTGCTCAAAACCGAAAGAGATGGTGCACCCCTTCTCTCCATACTTGATGGCATTGGTGAAGAGGTTTCGATTCCTCCACGTGCCTGCGTTCGATGATGTCCCCGGCGATGACCGTCACACCTTGCGGGCTGGGATGGGCCCGAACGCCGAGACACAGGCGGCTTCCGTATCCGAGGTGGTTGAGATCATCTAGACGGGTCTTCGCCCCTGAATGACCCCAAGCAACACGATAACGACTGCAATGATCAGCAGAACATGGATAAGATATCCCAGTGTATAGCCGCTCACCATCCCCAGCAGCCACATTGCTATCAGTATGCCAGCTAACATCCACAACATGTGAATCTCCTTTCCGATTGCTCGTTCCCGATGCCGGCCGTTGCAGCACCACACCAGCCGGCACGCGTCATACAGTCTCCAGTGCATGCGTGACACGCAGCTCTCACTATTTCCCCAATACCTCCTTGATCTGACCGATCTTTTCCTGGACCTTGCCGGCTATCTTTTCGTCTCTTCCTTCAGCTTCCAGCTCCGAATCCATGACGACTCTGCCGACGACCTCCTTGAGCTTACCCTTTGCCTTGTGTAACTTGCCTTCCGCCTGGTCCCTCGTGCTGGATTTCATGGCATTTCTCCTCTGTGATTTTCATTGGACTACTGGGAGGCTGTCCCCTTGCCCCCCAAGCCGCCGATGCTCAACACCGCGTGAGCCAGGCAGGAAATCCCGGCATCGATCACCACATCGTGGCTCTTTGCCGGGATTCTCATCCTGGCGATTCCCAACACCCAGGACCTGGGTGCCTAACGGCTCCGTCTCGACCAGTAGTATCCTCCGCTGCCCCCGAAGATCACAAGCAATAAGAGAATTATCAGAAGGGTTTCCATATCATCACCACCTCTCCAGTTTGGGATCACCAGGCAAGGGATCTCCGCTCCATAAACACCAGACTCATTCAAGATCATTGGGCAAGCTCTGTGCCAAGATGATCGAGAAGCGTCATCGCTCAATTTTTACGAATATATATAAATACTTCGACCAGGACAGGTTTCGTGGAGGCTTGCGGTCCCGGATCTGAAGACTGTTGCATGCAACAGAAGCGTTGCATTTCCTCGGTGCCTTTGTTGTACTGAACCAGGACCGGGAGCGACACCCCACTGATTCTCCCCGAAGCTGCGCCACACTATCGAGCCGGCCTGCCCGGCTGTGCCCCAGCCTCCTTCAGGTACCGGTAGTAGTCGCTTTCGGTGGTGAGGATCATCACTGAGTTTTTGTTCTGCCCCTCCCTGTAGGCCTCGAGGGTGCGCGAGAAGGCGTAGAATTCCGGGTCGCCGCCATAGGATTCTCCGTAGACGCGCGCGGCCTCGGCGTCGCCTTTCCCCCGGATCTCCTGAACCTGTCGATAGGCGTTGGATCGGATTTGGCTCAACTCCTTCTGCATGGTCCCGAGGATTTCGGCGCTCCGGCCTTCCCCTTCGGAGCGAAACTGGGCGGCGATCCGCTTGCGCTCCGAGATCATGCGGACGTACACCTTCTCCTGGACACTTTCCACGTAGTTCAGTCGCTTGATTCGCACGTCCACCAGTTCGATCCCGTACTGGGGAATGATCTTCCGGGCTTCGCCCAGGATGGTCCGGGTAATCTCCTCGCGCCCTCGAACGATCTTTTTCTTCAGTTCTTCCTGCATCTCGGCGGGTATCTCTTCCAGGACCTCTCCCGGAGGAACCTCCCACGACGCGCTGCGGACCAGCTCCACGAGCTCACTGGCTGAGACCTGGTCCCTGACCACGGAATCGATGATGTCGTTCAGGCGGGACTGAGCCCCGGCCTCCGTGGCAACGCTCTCCAGGAACTTCTTGGCGTCGGCGATCCGCCATCGCGCAGTCGTGTCCACCCAGATGAATTCCCGTCCCTTGGTCGGGATCTGGTTCGGATCCCCATCCCAGATGAGGAGGCGTTTTTCAAAGCGGCGCACATCCTGGATGAGAGGGAGCTTCAAGTGAAGGCCCGCATCGGTCACCGGCTGTCCGACGGGCCGGCCAAACTGAAGGACGACAGCCTGCTGGCCCTCCTCCAGGGTATAGAATGCCCCGGAGAGAACGAAGAGGATCGCCAGCACGAAGACTCCGAGTCCAGCTTTCAACATGGTGTTCATGGCTTACTCCCTCCCGCGTCAGGCAACTGTCCCGACTCCACGGGGAGCCAGGGCACCAGGGCCTTCTGTTCGCTGTCCACGATATACAAGGCCCTGGCCTCGGGCAGGATGGAGCCCATGGCCTCCAGGTAGAGACGGCGGCGAGTGACCTCGGGGGCACGCTGGTATTCATCCAGGATGGCACGGAATCGGATAGCCTCTCCGTTGGCCCGGTTGATCCGTTCAAGGGAGTAGCCCTCGGCCTCGCTGATGGTCCGGGTCGCCTCGCCCCGCGCCTTGGGGATCTCCCGGTTGGCCTGCTCCTGAGCCTGGTTGATCGTCCGTTCCCGGTCCTGGCGCGCTTCGTTCACCTCGTTGAACGCCGGCTTGACCGGATCCGGAGGCGTCACATCCTGCAGTTCCACCGTAACCAGACGAACCCCGGCATCGTATTCGGTCAGAATCTTCTGTATCTCCTCCTTCACCTCGGTGGAAACGGCTACGCGGGCCACCGTGAGAACGTCGCTCCCCAACCGGTTGCCCACCACGCGTCGCATAACCGACTCGGAGATGTCCCGGATCGTCTGCGGGGTATCCCGGACCCAGAAGAGATAATGAATGGGATCCTCAATCCTGTATTGGACAATCCACTGCACGTCGATCACGTTCAAATCCCCCGTCAGCATGAGGGACACGTCCTTGTAGGCCTTGCTGTCCGCATACTGGGTGCGCTGGCCCGCAATCGATGCAGTCGTCAGGAACCCGAATTCCTCCTTGAGGACTCGGGCCGTGGGAACCGTGCGGACCCGCTCTATGCCGTCAGGCAACTTGAAGTGCAGGCCCGGACCCACCGTTCGCTGCACCGCCCCGAAGCGCTGGATGATTCCCGTCTCCTCGGGCTGTACCGTGAACCAGCTCGTCCAGAGCATGAACAGAAGGAACGCCCCCAGGATGCCGCCGGCAATCCGCCAGCTCCTGAACCCGCGCAAGCGGCTCCGCAGCTCCTCGAACATCTGCTCGGGATCAAAACTCTGCTGCATGTTTTCTCTCCTTTCCACAAGGGTCCCCCTGGCTCAGCCATTCCTCCACTCTCCCTGAACCGATGATGCGGGGGCCATCTCCACTATCGACTCTTCTCTACCGATGACAGGAAGTCGCGGTTTCACCAGGTATTGACATTGACCGCCCGGGAGACTGCACTCCGAGCCCCCTTTGGCAAGGAACGGAAGGACTGAGCTTCTCATCGGGATACCCACTCTGTTCTCGTTTTCAATGCGGCATAAACATCGGGCAAATTCCATGCCCGAGGAATCGAGAAGCGTCGATCTCCGTTTTTATCCAATATTTAAGGATACTTGCAGAAGAAGAACATCCGTCGGAGGGTGTGCGTTCGAGATGAGCTGGTGTTGCATGAGACACGGAAGGCCTGCAACGTTTCCGTTGCATGCAACACGTCCATTTTTGCCGGCCATGGGCCAATATGCTGCCCATTAGTTATTAACCAATTATTATACCTGACAATCTTGAACAGATGACATCACTGGTCGTCTCGGCATAGATCTTGTCTATTTGAATTTTTCGATGGCCTTTTGAAATGTGGACCATGATTGAGATTCTGAAGAGGCGCGAGGAGGAGAAGGATATGGAAAATCAAGGAATGGGAGAATATCTTGTGGACGGCCTGGAAGATCACCTGCCTTTGGAGGAGATACGGATGCAGATGCAAACCATGCCGGGCTTTCTGGCAATGCAAAAATGGCTTGTAATCTATAATTTGATCGTCCACCCAAGACCTCTATCCCAAATCGCCATGCATACTGGTCTGTCTGAATCAACAGTTTATAGAATAATTGATGATTACAACAGGCTCGGACCTGAAGCTTTTGACATTAACAGAAACAAACCTATGTATGTGGTTTCCTGATGAGCTTGCAGTTCATATAGTTCAAGGAATGGCAGGTGCCAATCAAGCGCAAAGGCAGAATTTCATGCCGTGGTGAAGGCGACTCCGGCAGGCACGTGGGTTGACTATGAATGGCAGGGCAAGATGAAACACACCTATGCCAAGAAGACCAAGGGCGGCCTCATCTTGGGAAGCGGCTATTCCGACTAGACCTGCAGATGGCAAACCTGGCGCCAGCCAGTAGAATTTCACCGCAGGTCTCTCAGAAACCACAGGAACAGGCAGGATCATTCTGCGCCCGGCCTTGTCTCCCCAGCCCTTCGGCGGGAGACAAGGCCTTTGCGTTCAGGGTTGCCTATGTGGCGCGGTCCCTCCAGAGGCGACAGGAAGTATTGGATTGAAGGAAACCTACCGCATATGCGGCTGTGTTCATTCCGCCATCATTTCCCGGAGTATCTCGGCCAGATCCGTCATCTGGTATGGCTTGGGAAGCGCTCCGTCAAAATCGAATCGTCTGAAGTCAGCCACGACCGAATGGCTGGAGTAGCCGCTGGATACTATGGCTTTCACGTGAGGATCGATTTCACGCAGTTTCTGAATGGTCTCTTTCCCTCCCATGCCTCCAGGGATGGTCAGATCCAGAATGACCACATCGAAGGGAGCGCCGCCGTCCCTTGCCCGGCAAAAAAGCTGGCTGCCTCGATTCTTGGTGGAAAAATAGGGATCGAATATCCTGGGCAGGTTTTCCTCTGAAATCCCCACCCCTTCATCCCTTATGGAGATTCTGACATACTTTTCCTCGATGCCCATGGGAGCACCGCTCTCGGCATCGATAAAGTCGGATTTTGAGTTTTCGGCCAGAATCCTGATGCTCCCCGCATCCCCCGGCATGGCTTCTCTCGCGTTGAGCATCATATCATACAGGGCCTGCCTCAACTGGTTGGGGTCGCCGTCAACTTCATCGAGATCATGCCCGAAGGAATGCTCGCACACGATGGGAGAGCCGGTGAGAGCCAGGGCGGAGGAGTCACGCACCAACTGCTGGACCTGAATTGAGACCCTGCGGGGTTCTCCGCCGGAGGCAAAAGTGAGGATCTTCCTGGTCAGGTCCGCTGCGAGGAAAACGGCCTTCTTGGTGCTGGATAACTCCGACAAACCCCGTTTCCCTGATTCGCGCTCGCCTCCAATCAGATTGACGAGCTCGAGCTCCGCCATGTTGACATGCCTCAGGATCACCGCAAGAAGGTTGTTGAAATCGTGAGCGATTCCCCCGGCAAGGACTCCGGTCGCCTCGAGCTTCCTGGCTTTCAGAAGCTCTTCCCCCATGCGTTTGCGTTCGGTGATGTCCGTCATGGCAAGGTTGGACAAGGTGCTTCCGCTGGAATCCCGCACCGATATGCCGTCCATCTGGATGTAAAGCCCGACCCGGGCATGGCTGGCCAGTTTCACCTCGCAGGTCTGCCGTTCATTGCTTTTGAAAACACTTTGCAGGTGCAGATGGAATCTCTCTCGATCCGCCTGGGAAACATGGACCTGAAATGGCTTGTGGATCAGCCGACTTCGCTCGATCCCCAGCTGTTTTGCGGCGGTGAGATTCGCCTGCCGGATCACCCCATTCTCATCAAGAGTGACGTAGCCGATGGGGGCAAAGTCGTAGAGGTCGGAGTACCGGGCGCGGGATTCCTCGATCTGAGCCTGGGCATTGCGAAGCTCCTCGTTCTGGAGCTCCAGCTCGACCTGATGCACTCACAGCTCATGGATCATTTCGCGGGCAGCTTCAGCGGAAAGCTCGCCGGATTCGGCGGGTTCGCGCGTGAGCCTGCGCTCCGCTCTCCCGCGAAGATCACCCGCGCTTCCGCCCCGGACCTTCTTCATGACTCCCCTTTCCCTCGTGCCTCACACCGCGTGACTTCCTGGATGGCCAGGAGCACCCTCTCGGGCCGATTGTCCGCCCCGGGCAGCCGACGAGCATTGAGCAGCAATCTCACGGGACCGACGGGCGCGAAATCCTGCTCGACTTCGAAATCCTCGAACGGGGTGTCCTCGGCAACGATGTTGTCCAGCAATTCCCTGAGCCGCGGGATGTTCCACCGGCCGTTTCCGAGATCGTAAATGCTCTTGTGCTCAGTCTCTTCGCGCGTGGTCTCAAACCGCCGGTAGAAAGACCGGTTGGCGGAGACCACCCTGAGATCGGAATCCAGGACCAGCAGCGATTCACGGATCGTATCGATGATGCTTTCGGCAAGGAGCCTGGCGGCCAGCATCTGCTGTTCCGCCATCTTGCGCTCCGTGATGTCCACAAAGGTGGCGACCACTCCGTCGATCCTGTTTTCCCGGGTCCGGTAGGGCAGAATGTGCATGGAAAACCATTTCCCGTCTTGCGCCTGCAGTTCGCGCGCCCTGGACTGCAGGGTCGCCAGGACTGCTTCCGCGTCCATGTGGAGATCGTCATAGGCAACCTTGGACCGGATATCCATGATGGGTCTCCCGACATCAGCCGGAATCAGGTTGAAAAACCTTGTCATGGAAGGCGTGAAGCGCCGGATCAGGAGCCTGGAATCCATGAAGATCGTCCCGATGTCGGTACTGGCAAACAGGTTGGTGATATCGTCGTTGGCCTCCGTCAACTCGCTCACCCGACTCTGAAGCTCCGCGTTGACGGTCGCCAGCTCTTCATTGGCGGACTGCTGCTCCTCCCTGGCCGTCATCATCTCTTCGTTCATGCTCTGCAGCTCCTCATTGGTGGACTGCAGTTCCTCGTTCATGGATTTGAGCTCTTCGTTGGCCCCCTCCAGCTGCTCGATGGTGGCCTGAAGGTTTTCCCGCGTGTCTCGAAGCTCCTGCTCCAGGTCCATGGCGCGGGGATCGTCCCCCTGCTCCCTGGCCACCGTTCTCTTCTTTTCCTTGCGGACGGAGCCGGCCGGCGGCTTATCCTCGAAGACAACCATGGCCAGTTTTGGGCCTTCGGGCGATGTCCGAAGGGGCCGCACGGCCACTTCAATGGCTCTGCCGCCATCGTCGTCCTTGATCTGCACGCCGTGGAGCGTGGTGGAGCCTCCCTGCTGGAATGCCTTCTGGAGTGCGGCGGGCAGCCTCTGGCGCAGACTCCCGGAGACGATTTTCAGGAGAGAGATTGAAAGTCGGCATCCCCCTGGGGTGAGACAAGTACCGGTCGGTCCGTCCCTGGAAATAGAGAATGTCGTAAGTCTCGTCGACAAGCACGCAGGCCGGCGCGTACTCGTCCAGCAAAGCCTTTTCCACGGTTCCTCTCACGTCCATGGCCTGGTACACACTCCTTCCCGGATCCTTGGGGCTGCCGTCGGCCGGGTCGCCCATCGCCGGATTGACGACCACTCTCTGAGAAAGCACCTTTTTCGCCCTGAAGATCTTGGCTTTGATATCCACGGGCGCAAACAGGTCCGAGTGTACCCCTATGCTCTCGGAGGTGCCCAGCAGCATGTATCCGTCGGGATTCAGAGTGTAGTGAAGGAGCGAGAGAATCCTTCCCTGCAGCCCGGGCTCCAGGTAGATGAGCAGATTTCTGCAGCTGACGAGGTGAAGCCTGGAAAAGGGCGGCTGGGTGACGATGTCCTGCACGGCAAAGACGATCATGTCACGAATCTCGCCCTTCAGCTTGTACGAGTGGTCCTTTTTGGTGAAGAAGCGTCTCAACCGCTCCTTGGACACCTCCGCACCGATCGCTTCGGAATACGCGGCCGCCCGTGCGCGCTGGACGGCCTCGGGATCGATGTCCGTGGCAAAAACCTGCAGATTGACTGATCTTTTCAGCCTTTCGCCGGCTTCCACAAAGAGCATGGCCAGGGAAACCGCCTCCTCTCCCGTACCACAGCCCGGAACCCACACGCGGATGGGCTCGTTCTCGTCGCCGCGGGCCAGGATATCGGGTATGACCTTCTCCGCCAGGACCTCGAAAACAGCCGGGTCCCTGAAAAAGCTGGTCACGAGGATGAGCAGTTCCTTGAAGAGACGATGGACCTCGGTCGTGTTTTCCTGAAGATAACGGTAATAATCGGTTATGGCTTCGATCTTGTGGAGGGCCATGCGCCGCTTCACCCTGCGGTGGATGGTGCTCTGCTTGTATTGACTGAAATCGCTCCCCGTGACAGACCGAATCAGCAAAAGTATTTTCTGCATGGTACCCGTGAAGTTCTTGTCTTCGGGCTCATCCTTCTTCTGTGCTTTCAGGTAAGGCTGCCCGGCATAGCTCATGACCTCCTGGGCCATCCGCTCGACGGGCAGGACATGATCCGCAAGGCCCGTCGAGATGGCGCTCTGGGGCATGCCGTCGAATTTTGCCTGCTCCGGGTCCTGGACGATGGCCATCCCGCCGGCCTCCTTGACGGCTTTGAGCCCGAGACTGCCGTCGGTACCCGTTCCCGAGAGGATGATGCATATGGCCCTCTCGGACAGATCGTCGGCAAGGGAGCGGAAGAAATGGTCGATGGGAAAGCTCGTTCCGGGAATCCTTATGGGGTCAATGAGATGGAATGCGCCGTTGAAGACGGCCACATGCTTGTGCGCGGGATTGAGATAGACGCGGTTCGGCTCCACCTTCATCAGGTCTTCCACCGTTGCGACCTTCATGGCCGTGTGCTTCTGCAGGAGATCGCCCAGCATGCTCTTGCTCTGGGTGCTCAAATGCTGGATGACCATGAATGCCATGCCGGTGTCGCCCGGCATGTGACGAAAGAACTCCTGCAGCGGCTCCAGCCCTCCCGCCGACGCCCCCAGGGCCACAACAGGGGGCGATGCCGTGTTTTCGTGCTCGCCCGATGACGCCTCTTTCCCGGCTTTGGTCCTGTTCATCAGCATGAGTCCTTTGCAGACCACGCCATTGCCTGATTCGTCTGTCGCCGTCAGCTTGCCGCAAAGCCCCCCGGGCGTGGCAGAGCGAGAATGGATCGTTGGAACGGCAAAATACTTCGGGGCATTCGAGCTATGCTCAATACTTTGCTTATAATATTATACTGATCGACTGTGCAACATTTTATCCGTCCCTCATGAGCCCTTGTCGCAATACCCTCTCATCAGCCCCGGATGAGACTCCTGATCCGTGCTCTGCCCGCAGACAACCGGAACCATGAGCCGGTCTCCTTCATCACAAAACCCCCCATTCCTTGAGCTCCTCTTCCGCTTCCTCGGGTTTGATGCCGCAACAGGCCTGTATCTTGCCGAGGAGTTGATCGCGCCTTCCGGCAAGGATGCAGGGCTCATTGCCCGTGAGCCTGCCCCACGTCTCTCTGACGTTGCCTTTCCATTGTCTCCAGTTCCCTGCCACTCCATCCCAGTCCATCCATTGCCCCTTTCCTCCAGAAGCCGCCGGAAAATCTCCCCGGGTGCAGTTCCACGGATTAAACTGACCATTCTGCCGGGTCGTCATTCCCGCATGCTTCTGGCGGGAATCCAGAAGAAGAGCCTGGATGCCCGCCTTCGCGGGCATGACGGGTCGGTATCGGACACCCGTTTGTGTGCTGTAACAACAAATGCCATGGAGACGATGTCACGTTCCGATCCGCCTCTCTTCAGGGCAACTTCCATGCCCGAGGGAAGGAGCGCTTGCCCGGTTGAGATGTATCTAATGATAATAATTAGTTGCGGCATGTTGAGCACCCCGCTGGGGGATGTGGACCGGCGATGAAAGAGTGTTGCATGCAACAGAAGCGTTGCATTTCTTGTCATGGGCATGTTACGTTTCATTATACTGATTTTGTTGGAAAGATGCCCGAATGGGATCGGAAGCGGGGGTACGGGTATGGCTGAACACAAATCCGAAGAGGATCGCACTGCCGGATTGCGCCGCATCGCCGAGGAGCGCAGTGGAGAGAGAGCAACCCAAATCGCTCGAACGGTGGCCGAACAGGATGACCAGGGGCTGGCTCATGAGCTGCAGGTTCATCAGATTGAGCTGGAGATGCAGAACGCAGAGCTGCGCACGGCCCAGGAGCAGCTCAGCGAATCGCTGGCAAGATACTCCGACCTCTATGATTTTGCGCCGGTTGGCTACGTCACGGTGGATAGCGCGGGTCTCATCCTCGAATCAAACCTCACCTTTGCCGCCCAGCTTGGCCTTGAAAGAGGCCGGCTCATCGGCTCCCCCCTTTGGCTTTACGCGGCAGCGCCGGACAGAGGCAAGGTTCAGTCGCACCTCGACCAGGTTCTCAAGACCAGCGAACGGCGGAGGCGGACCTGTGAGCTGAGGCTGGCAGGGTTGAGCGGCCCGGAGCATTTTGTCCAGCTGGACAGCATCCGGGCGCGGAATGTCGATGGCGTCAAGGTGTGCAGGATTTCGGTGACGGATATATCCCACAGGAAGGAGGCCGAAGCGGGAATCCGCAGGATGCAGGAAGACCTGGAAAGCAGGGTCAAGGAGCGCACCCTCGACCTCAGTGAGAGCGAAGGGAAGTTCAGAAGACTCTTCAGCGAATTTCAGACTCTCCTGAATGCCATCAGCGATACCTTGGTCCTCGTCTCTCCTGACATGGAAGTATTGTGGATGAACCATGGGGATGCTCAACCGCTGGATGAGGCGCTGTCCGAGGTGATGACTCCGCTCGTTCATGACTTGTTGCATGGTCCGACTGCTTCTTCCGGGGAGTCTCCGGTAGCGAGATGTTTCAAGACCGGGGGAAGAGAAGTCTCGGTGGTCACTCGCAATGGGGTCGTGCTCGACCTGAGGGCCTTTCCCATCAAGGAGGATGGGAAGGTCAGCAGCGTGCTCCTGCTGGTCAGTGATATCACCGAAAAGATGGCACTGCAGGCCGAGGCCATGCAGGCATGTCATCTGGCCACATTGGGGGAGCTGGCCGCCGGAATCGCTCATGAGATCAACAATCCCATCACGGGCATCATCAACTATGGTCAGATACTGGTGAACGAGTGCAGCGCCGGGAGCCTGGAGAATGACATCGGCAGGCGAATCGTGAAGGAAGGGGAGCGTATCGGCCACATCGTGAAGACTCTCCTCTCCTACGCACGCGATGACGAGCGAGAGGCAAAAAGAGCGACGACCATTGCTGCACTCATCGAGGAATCCGTCATTCTCACCCAGGCGCAGATGCGAAAGGACGGCATTGATTTCAGGATGGATCTTCCCGAGGACCTCCCTGAAGTGCATGTCAACTTTCAGCAGATCCAGCAGAGTATTATCAATATCATCAGCAACGCCCGCTATGCGTTGAACGAGAAGTATCCCAAAAGGCACAAGAACAAAATCCTCCGGATCACCGGCGACGAAGTGATCATCAACGATCGCCCGTATGTGCGCGTCCTGTTTCATGATCTGGGAATCGGGATTCCACCCCATGAGCTGCCGCTGCTCAAGAAGGCATTCTTTTCCACAAAGCCCATGGGGAAAGGAACGGGCCTGGGGTTGAGCATCACGGACCGGATCATCACCAATCATGAGGGGTTCCTCGGTTTTGAGAGTCTCGAGGGGGAATTCACCAGGGTGACCATCGACCTGCCTGTCAAGGTGAGCAATGAATGCCAGGATTCTTGTAATTGACGATGAAGAAGCGATCAGGTTTACCTTCGAACGGTTCCTCAAGACCGAGGGACATAGCGTGGCAACCGCCGTAAGCTGCAGCGAAGCCTGGACTCGAATCAACGAAACGAGCTTTGACCTGATATTTGCCGACATCATCCTGGACGATGGAACCGGAGTCGATCTCCTGCGTGAGATCAGGGGAAGAGGATTGAGCTGTCCCGTGATCATGATCACGGGAAATCCAAGCATCGAGACCGCTGCTGAATCCGTTCGGCTGGGCGCCTTCGATTACATCCCCAAGCCCATCAACCAGGAAGCATTGCTGCACGCCACCCACACGGCCCTGAAGTACAAGGCTGTCCACGACGAAAAGGAAAGATACCGTACCAATATCGAGGCCATTTTCAGAAGTGTCCGGGATGCCATCATCACCGTGGATGGAGATTTGGTGGTCATCGAGATCAATGAGGCAGCCATGACCCTGTGTGGGCTCTCTCGTGACCACATCGGCAAGTCGTTCAGCCCTCCATCCGACTTGTGCCGCGAAAGGCTTGTGGAAATTTTCGAGGAGGCGATCAAGAGTGGGGAGCCCGTTGAGGTAGACCATATCGAGTGCCAGCCCGACCATCGTGCAAGGAAGGTCATCAGCGTGAGGACCTACCCGCTCCTCGGCCTCCAGGGCCTGGCCTCGGGCGCCGTGATGGTGCTCCGGGACGATACGCATGTGGCCGACCTCGAAAGGGAGCTCAAGGAGCATCGGCAGTTTCATCGCATCGTCGGCAAGAGCGAGCCGATGCAGAAGGTCTATGCTCTCATCAGTGCCCTGGCCGGCGTTCAAACGACCGTTCTGATCACGGGAGAAAGCGGGACGGGCAAGGAACTGGTCGCCGAGGCGCTGCATCGTGCCGGAGATCGCAGCCACAAACCCCTGGTCAAGGTGAACTGCTCGTCTCTGCCGGAGAGCCTGCTTGAGAGCGAGCTCTTCGGGCATGTGAAAGGGGCGTTCACAGGGGCCATCAGAGACAATGTGGGGCGATTCCAGAAAGCGGATGGCGGCACCATTTTCCTGGATGAGGTTGGCGACATCTCGCCGATGATACAGCTCAAGCTCTTGCGCGTCCTTGAAGAGAGGCAATTTGAGCGGGTCGGAAACTCCACTCCCCTGAAAGTGGATGTTCGGCTGATCGCTGCGACAAACAGGAATCTCCTGGAAAAAGTCGGCCTCGGAGAATTGAGGGAAGACCTTTACTACCGGCTCAAGGTGGTCGAGATCAGGCTGCCGCCCTTGAGAGACCGGCGCGAAGACATCCCGCTCCTGGTTGATCACTTTCGTGATGCGTTCAATGTCAAATTCAAGAAGGGCATTGAGGCGGTATCTTCCGATGTACTCAAAGCCTTTCTCAGGTACCCCTGGCCCGGCAATGTACGGGAGCTCCAGCACACCATGGAGCATGCCTTCGTCCTTTGCAGCCATAACATCATCACCTTCGATCATCTGCCGCCCGACTTCCCGAGCACTCCCGGAATCGAGCACGGCTCTCCCGGGGAGACGCAGGCAGTCGATTCTCGCGCAATCGTTGAAGCTCTGAACAAGACCGCCTGGAACAAGGCAAAAGCAGCCCGCCTGCTGGGGATGGATCGAGTGACGCTCTACCGGAAAATAAAGAAATACAATCTGACTGAAGCTACACCTCCCTGATGAAGTGTTGCGCGTGACCCGGAGTAAGTGCAACACTTCCGTTGCATGCAACACCTCTTTTCCTCCCGAATAGGACGCCGCAGCTCTCACCGCTCAGCCCTGGGCTCAGGATTTGCCGTCATGTACGGGCATGAGTGGCATCAACCGCCGTTTCGGCACAGATCTTGACCAAGCCACGATGAGTGGAAAGCACCTGAAACCTCAGCAGGAGAGCTATTTAAGGATGTAGTGACTTATTCACGAGTCTGACATGTCATCAGCGTTCGTTGCAGGGTTTGCAGATATATCAATATCTTGCAAAGAATATCGGCCGGGTCGTCCAGGTTGACCATCAGGCGGAGCATCTCCCGTCCGCCGGAAAGCGAAATCAAAAGAATGAAGAGGAGCGGCGAAACCGTTCTTGGTGCTCTGCGTCATTGGGGCGCACACCTCCGCGGAAACGGCGCGGCGCGGAAATACAGCGGCGACGAGCTGCCGCTTCGATCGGAGCTGTTCAGCAGCGACCAGATGAAGCAGCATGGCGAGAACCTGGCGAATTCGCACGAGTTGAGTCCCGAGTACACCTCGGATCAGCTGCTGTCTCGACTGGGAGAAAATGAAGCCATCCTGATGGAAGCCTGCGATCTGCTGGCGGAAGCGGTCAAAGCTAACCGGCGCATTGCACCGGCCGGGGAATGGCTGCTCGACAACTTCTACTTGATCGAAGAGCAAATTCGGACAGCCAGGCGGCACCTGCCCAAGGGCTACAGTCGGGAGCTGCCGCGGCTGAGCAGGGGGCCATCGGCCAAACTTCCACGGGTGTATGACATCGCACTGGAAACGATTTCCCACGGCGATGGACGTGTGGACCCGGAAAGCCTCACCGGCTTCGTGATCGCCTACCAGAGGGTGACCGTCCTGAAGCTGGGCGAGCTGTGGGCCATTCCCATCATGCTGCGCCTGGCGCTGATCGAGAACCTCCGGCGCGTGGGAGCCCGGATCGCCGTGGACAGGATCGACCGCAATCGCGCCGACCATTGGGCGGATCAGATGACGGAGATCGCGGAGAAAGACCCGAAGAGCCTGATTCTGGTGATCGCGGACATGGCGCGGTCAAATCCCCCGATGGTGAGCTCGTTTATAGCCGAATTTGCGCGCCGACTGCAGGGACAAAGCTCCGCCCTGGCCTTGCCGCTCACCTGGATCGAGCAGAGGCTCTCCGAGTCCGGGCAGACCATTGAGCAGCTGGTGCAGTCCGAGAACCAGCAACAGGCAGCGGATCAGGTTTCCATCAGCAACAGCATCGGCAGCCTGCGATCTCTCGGTGCCATGGACTGGCGCGCATTCGTCGAGACCATGAGCGTGGTCGAGCAGACCCTGCGTCGAGACCCCGGGGGTACCTACGGGAACATGGACTTTTCCACCCGTGATCGATACCGCCACACCGTGGAGAGGATAGCCAAGAAGAGCCGGCTCTCCGAAAATGAGGTGGCGCGGATGGCTCTTCAACTGGCACGGGAGTGTGCAGCCGCGGAAGGAGTGGACGATCGGAAGGCTCATGTCGGCTTCCACCTGATCGACAAGGGGTTGGGGCGGCTTGAAAAGATGGCGGCGGTGCGTTTGTCGGCCTCGGAGGTTTTCAGGAGAGGGGCCCGGCGTTTTCCCCTGGCCCTTTACCTTGGCGCGATCCTTCTCGTGACGGCGGCCGTCACCGGTGGCTTCCTGGCGAAAGCCCAGGCCGGAGGCGTGCGGGGCTGGATGCTCGCCCTGATCGGGGTGGTCTCGGTGTTGAGCGCCAGTCATCTGGCGGTCGCACTCGTGAACTGGCTGGGGACCCTGCTCGCCACACCCCGCCCGCTGCCGCGCATGGACTTCTCTCGTGGCATTCCGCCCGAATCGCGCACCCTGGCCGTCATCCCGACCATGCTCACCAGCGAAAAGAACATCGAGGATCTCGTCGAGGCGCTCGAAGTCCGGTTCCTGGCCAATCGGGACGAGAACCTCCACTTCGGCCTGCTCACGGACTTCCCGGACGCCACGGAGGAAACGCTTCCGGGGGATGAGACGCTGCTGCAGTCGGCCGGAAAGGGGATCGAGGAACTGAATGCAAAGTATGGCGGCGCCAACGGGGATGTGTTTTTTCTCTTTCACCGCCCCCGCCGATGGAATCCGCATGAGCGGATCTGGATGGGTTACGAGCGCAAGCGAGGAAAGCTCGAAGAGCTGAATTCCCTGTTGCGTGGCGGCTCAAAACATTGCTTTGCACTCATCGTCGGTGAAACCGAGGTCCTGTCGGGTGTGAAGTACGTGATCACCCTCGACACGGACACGCAGCTACCGCGCGACTCGGCGCGGCAGTTCGTGGCGGCCATGGCTCACCCCCTGAATCGCGCACGGTTCGACGAGGACAGGCAGCGCGTCCGCGAGGGGTACGGCATCCTTCAGCCGCGGGTGGCCGTGAGCCTCCCGGGCACGAACCGGTCGCGCTATGCGAAGCTCTGGGGAAGTGACCCGGGCGTCGATCCCTACACGCGTGCGGTCTCCGATGTCTACCAGGACCTCTTCGGTGAGGGTTCATACATCGGCAAGGGAATCTACGACGTCGATGTTTTCGAGCAGGCCATGGGCGGGCGTTTCCCCGAGAACCGAATTCTCAGCCATGACCTTGTGGAGGGATGCTACGCGCGGGCCGGGCTGTTGAGCGACGTACTGCTCTACGAGGAATATCCCTCTCGCTACAGCGCGGACGTGAACCGCCGACACCGCTGGATTCGGGGCGACTGGCAGATTGCACAATGGACGATGCCGGGCGTTCCCGGCCCCGGCGGGCGCTTTGAGAAGAACCCGATTTCGATGCTTTCCCGGTGGAAGATCCTCGACAACCTTCGACGCAGTCTCACGCCCGCGGCGCTGACCCTCCTGCTTCTGCTGGGCTGGACGGTGCTGCCGGCACCCTGGTTCTGGACCCTGGCGGTGGCCGGGGTCTTCCTGATCCCATCGCTGGTCACCTCCCTCCTCACCGCCGTTCGCAAGGCGGACGATGTGACCTTGGGGCAGCACCTCTCCGCTACCATGCACTCCATGGGTATCCACCTGGCGCAGGCGGCATTCACGTTCGCCTGCCTGCCTTACGAAGCATTTTTCAGCCTGGACGCCATTGTGCGCACGGTCGGACGGATGCTGATCACGCACAGGCGGCTCCTGGAATGGAACCCGTCGAGCGGTCCGGATCACACGAACCGACCGGACCTCGTCGCCTCCTTTCGGTCCATGTGGATTGCGCCCGCCATCGCCTCCGCCGCGTTGATCGCCCTCGCCCTCTGGAGGCCCTTCGCCCTCGTGGTGGCCGGGCCCATGGTGGGCCTCTGGCTTGCCTCCCCCGCCATCGCATGGTGGGTCAGCCGACCGCTGGATGGCGGCGAAGTCGCGCTGAAGCCCGAGCAGACCCTCTTTCTCCGCAAAATCGCGAGAAAGACCTGGGCCTTCTTCGAGACCTTCGTCGGCCCGGAAGATCACTGGCTGCCGCCCGACAACACCCAGGAGCATCCCGTTGCCGGGGTTGCACACCGCACGTCGCCCACCAACATGGGACTCTCGCTCCTTGCGAACCTGGCGGCGTATGATTTCGGCGCCATTTCGGCGGGACGGCTCATCGAGCGTACCGGCAATGCCTTGGCCACCATGGAAACGTTGGAGCGTTACCGGGGCCACTTCTACAACTGGTACGACACCGAATCCTTGAAGCCCCTGCGGCCCATCTACATCTCCTCGGTCGACAGCGGAAACCTTGCGGGCCATCTGCTCACGCTGCGACCCGGGCTCCTCGCCCTTCCCGATCAGAAGATCCTGGGGCCGCGCTGGTTTGACGGCCTCAGCGACACGCTGAGCATTCTCGCCGACGCAGCGGGAGTGGACGCTCCGCCCCCGCTCATCCGGCTGCAGGAGGAGCTGAGCTCCGCGCTCCATGCCCCACCCGCCACGCTCACCGCCGCGCGGCTGTGCCTGGAACGGCTGGCGGCCTCCGCGGCGGAAGTCGTCGGCGCCGTCCGGTCCGGTCCCGAGAGCCTATTGAAGTGGTGGGCGGATGCACTCGCCCTGCAGTGCCGGGACGGGCTCGATGAAATGACGCTTCTCGCTCCATGGGCATCGCTCCTGCCCATTCAAAGCCGGCTCGGGGATTTCCAGGATCTGGATGAAATCCCCACCCTGCGGGGGGTGGCCACCCTGGCGAAGCTCCTTCCCGTAATCGAGCAGCAACCTCCGTTGGACGCATCGGTCGAGGAGAGAGCACGGCTCCATGGGCTTCAGACACTCATCATCCAGGCAAATCGTCGGGCCGCGACAAGGATCGCGACCATCGAACGGCTTGCCGCGCTGGCCGGTGAGCTCTCCCGGATGGAGTACGGCTTTCTGTACGACAAGGCGCGTCATCTCCTGGCCATCGGCTACAATGTTGATGAGCGGCGGCAGGATTCCAGTTACTACGATCTGCTGGCTTCGGAAGCCAGGTTTTCCACATTTGTCGCCATCGCACAGGGGGAACTGCCCCAGGAGAGCTGGTTTTCCCTGGGGCGTCTCCTCACGACCGCCGGTGGAGACCCGATTCTCCTCTCGTGGAGCGGCTCGATGTTCGAGTATCTCATGCCGCTCCTGGTCATGCCGAGCTACGAGAGCACACTGCTCGACCAGACCTGCAAGGCGGCCGTGGCCAGGCAGATCGAGTATGGCAGGAAGCGCGAGGTGCCGTGGGGTATTTCGGAATCCGGGTACAACGCCATCGATGTTCACCTCAACTACCAGTACCGCGCGTTCGGTGTGCCCGGCCTGGGACTCAAGCGCGGCCTGGCGGACGATCTGGTGATCGCACCGTATGCCTCGGTGCTGGCGCTCATGGTGGCCCCCCGGGAGGCCTGCCTGAATCTCGAGCGACTGGCCGCCGAAGGGTTCGAGGGAAGATTCGGGTTCTATGAGGCGATCGACTACACTCCCTCGCGCCTGCCCCGCGGTCAAACGCATGCGGTGGTCCGCTCCTTCATGGCTCACCACCTTGGGATGAGCCTGCTCTCCCTGGCCCACCTGGTCCTGGACCGCCCGATGCAGAAGCGGTTCGAATCGGACCCGTTGTTTCAGGCCACCACGCTGCTGCTTCAGGAGCGGATTCCGAAGGCGACGGCGTTCTATTCGCACATCGCCGAGGCCACGGTCGCTCATGCCGCCAAAGATGCCTTCGAGGCCTCCGTGCGCGTATTCGACAGTCCCGGTACGGTCATCCCCGAAATTCAGCTGCTCTCCAACGGCAGATACCATGTGATGGTGACGAACGCGGGGGGAGGCTACAGCCGCTGGAAAGACATCGCGGTCACCCGGTGGCGTGAGGACACGACCCGCGACAACTGGGGGACGTTCTGTTACATCCGAGATGTGTCGAGCGGCGAGCTCTGGGCGACGGCCCATCAGCCGACCCTCAGACGACCTGAGAATTATGAGGCGATCTTCTCCGAAGGGCGAGCCGAGTTTCGATGCCGGGACCACGACTGGGACACCCACACGGAGATCACGGTCTCACCCGAGGACGATATCGAGCTTCGGCGGATCACCATCACCAATCGCGGTCGGACGCGCAGGGCAATCGAGGTGACGAGCTACGCGGAAGTGGTCCTGGCGCCGCCCGCCGCCGACGCGCTGCATCCTGCGTTCAGCAATCTCTTCGTTCAGACCGAGATCCTCCGCGAGAGGCAGGCCATCCTCTGCACCCGACGCCCCCGCTCCGAAGACGAGCAGCCGCCGTGGATGCTTCACCTGATGGCCGTCCACGGTGCCGAGTCCGAAGAAGTCTCCTATGAGACCGACCGCGGGCGGTTCATCGGCCGCGGAAGGACCGTAGCCGATCCACGGGCCATGAGCGTTCCATCCGGCCCCTCATCTCCGCTCTCGGACAGCCAGGGCTCGGTGCTGGACCCCATTGTTGCCATCCGGCATCGGATCACCCTCGATCCCGGCAAATCGGCAAAGGTCAACATGGTCACCGGCATCGGTGAAACCCGTGAAGGTGCCCTGGGCCTGGGGGAAAAATACCAGGATCGGCGGCTCGCCGACCGCGTTTTCGACCTGGCGTGGACTCACAGCCAGGTGCTCCTGCGGCAGATCAATGCCACGGAGGCCGACGCGCAGCTCTACTGCCGCATGGCGAGCTCGCTGCTCTACGCCAATTCAACGCTTCGAGCGGACCCGAGCGTGCTCGTCAAGAATCGCCGCGGGCAATCCGGCTTGTGGGGCTATTCCATTTCCGGCGACCGCCCCATCGTGCTCCTTCAGATCGCCGACGCCGCCAATATCGAGCTGGTGCGCCAGCTCGTCCAGGCCCACGCCTACTGGCGCCTCAAGGGACTGGCGGTGGACGACTTGGTGATCTGGAACGAAGATCACGCCGGCTACCGGCAGCTCCTGCACGACCAGATCATGGGGCTCATCGCCGCGGGCATCGAAGCCCACGTGACCGATCGACCGGGCGGCATCTTCGTGAGACCCGCCGACCAGATATCGGAGGAGGATCGCATCCTCTTCATGACGGTTGCACGTGCCGTCGTCTCCGACAGCAAGGGGGAGCTGGAGGATCAGATCGATCGTCGAGGGCCGGTGGGAGGAGTCGTTCCGCTCCTCAAGCCAAGCCGGGCCCACCGAGCCGAATCCTCGAGGACGACCGTGCCGCCCCGGAGCGACCTCCTGTTCTACAACGGCCTGGGAGGGTTCACACCCGACGGCCGCGAGTACATCGTCACGACCACCCACGAGCAGGTGACGCCGTCCCCCTGGGTGAATGTGCTGGCGAACCCCCACTTCGGGACCGTCATCTCGGAGAGCGGGAGCGCCTACACCTGGTGCGAGAATGCCCATGAGCTGCGCCTCACTCCCTGGGGGAACGATCCCGTGAGCGACTCGAGCGGCGAGGCTTTTTACATTCGCGACGAGGAGAGCGGCCATTTCTGGTCCCCCATGCCGCTGCCCTGCCGCGGGGCCATGCCTTATGTCAGCCGCCACGGCTTCGGATACAGCGTTTTCGAGCATGAGGAAGACGGGATCCACTCGGAGGTCTGGGTGTACGTGGCCCTGGATGCACCGGTCAAGTTCACCGTGCTCAAGGTGCGCAACGCCTCGGGGCGGCCGCGCCGGCTCACCGCCACCGGGTATGCCGAATGGGTCTTGGGGGATCTCAGGCCCAAATCGATCATGCATCTCGCGACCGAAGTGGACCCCAGGAGCGGTGCGCTCTTCGTGCGCAACCCCTACAGCACGGAGTTTCCCGGCAAGGTGGGATTCTTCAACGTGGACGCCGCGACGCGGACCGTGAGCGGCGACCGGACGGAGTTTTTGGGACGCAACGGCACCCCGGAGCATCCCGCCGCCATGGACCGATCCAGGCTTTCGGGCAGGGTGGGAGCCGCTCTCGACCCCTGCGCCGCGATACAGGCTCCCTTCGACCTCTCCGAAGGGGAGGAGCGCGAGATCGTCTTCACGCTGGGCATGGGGCGGGACGCGATGGATGCCGGCGCCCTCGTGAGTCGTTTCCAGGGGCCGGCAGCTGCCCGGGGCGCCCTCGAAGCCGTATGGCACCACTGGAATCACACGCTGGGGACCGTGCAGGTGGAGACCCCCGACCCGTCCCTCGATGTGCTCGCAAACGGCTGGCTCCTGTACCAGACTCTGGCGTGCCGCCTGTGGGCGAGGAGTGGATTCTACCAGTCGGGGGGCGCCTTCGGGTTTCGCGACCAGCTTCAGGACGTGATGGCGCTCATCCATGTTCAGCCGCACCTGGTGCGCGAGCACCTGCTCCGGTGCGCGGCCCGCCAGTTCGAGGAAGGAGACGTCCAGCACTGGTGGCATCCGCCCTCGGGGCGGGGCGTGAGAACCCAATGCTCCGACGACTACCTCTGGCTGCCCCTCGCAACCTGCCATTATATCTCCCGGTCCGGAGACACGGGTGTGCTGGACGAATCCGTCCCCTTCATCACGGGCCGTCCCATGAACCAGGAGGAGGACTCCTATTACGATCTGCCCGGCCGGTCCGGGGAAACGGGCAGTCTCTACGAGCACTGCGTGCGGGCCATATTGAAAGGCCTCGCGTTCGGCGAGCACGGCCTGCCGCTCATGGGCTCCGGGGACTGGAACGACGGCATGAACCGGGTGGGCATCCAGGGCAAGGGGGAAAGCGTCTGGCTGGGGTTCTTCCTGCATGAAGTGCTCATGCGGTTCACCGAGGTGGCAAACGCACGAGGCGACCTGTCGTTTGTCGAACGTTGCCGGGGGGAGGCGGCTCGCCTGAGCCGGAATCTCGCGGAATATGGCTGGGACGGCGGGTGGTATCGTCGGGCCACCTTCGACGACGGCACGCCCCTGGGCTCGGCGCAGAACATGGAATGTCGCATCGACTCCATTGCTCAGAGCTGGTCGGTCCTGTCCGGGGCGGGAGACGCCGAGCGGTCGCGTGCCGCCATGGAAGCGCTGGACCGGCGCCTCGTTCGGCGGGAGCACGGCCTCATCCAGCTCCTGGATCCCCCGTTTGACAAGTCCGACCTGAATCCCGGCTATATCAAAGGCTACGTCCCCGGCGTCCGTGAAAACGGCGGGCAATACACCCACGCGGCCATCTGGGCGGCCATGGCCTTCGCCCGCCTGGGGGACAACCGGCGCGCCTGGGAGCTCTTCACCATGATCAACCCGGTGAGCCATGCAGGGTCACCGGAGGAGATGGCGACTTACAAGGTGGAGCCCTACGTCGTCGCCGCCGACGTCTACGCAGTCCCGCCGCACACCGGCCGGGGCGGCTGGACCTGGTACACGGGCTCCGCCGCCTGGATGGCTCGGCTCATCCTGGAATCCCTCCTGGGCCTGAGCCTCGAAGTGGATAAACTGCGCTTCACACCATGCCTCCCCGCGGATTGGGCGGGTTTCAAAATGCACTACCGCTACCGGGAAACGGTCTACCACATCGACATCCTCCAAACCCCCGCCGGAGACGGCGGGATGCGCGTGACCGTGGATGGGGTCGAGCAGCCCGACAACACCATCCCGCTGGTCGACGACCATCGGGAGCACTGGGCCGAGGTGAGGATATCGCTCACTGGCAGCGGCAGCGGCCTGTAGCCTGGGGTAACCCCAGGCTCAAGAAGGCCAATAGCCTGGGGTTTCAACCCCAGGCTGGTGGAAATACAGCGAAGCCGCAGGGGCCAATAGCCTGGGGTTTCAACCCCAGGCTGGTGGAAATACAGCGAAGCCGCAGGGGCCAATAGCCTGGGGTTTCAACCCCAGGCTGGTTGTTCCAAATTCAGCGCGCCCTGGAGGGGCGCTGTACATCATGACATCAATCCCATATATAGCGTTCATCGTATGTGACGCTATGCTTCCTGAGCAAAGCCAGAAACTCCTCCTGAAATGACATTTTCTTATGATGCGATTCCTGATTCTCAATGTACTTTGAAACGACATCGACCATCGATTCGCTTACAGAAAAAGCCCCGTAACCACGTTGCCATGAAAAGTGAAAAGAGAGTCTTCCGTTTTCATTCAACCATTTGGAGGAGCTCCCCTTCATCCGGCGCAGCATGTCGGATACGGAAATCGCGGGATGAAAGGAGCCAAGGATATGAACATGATCTGCCGTCCCGCCCATTTTGAGAAGCCTTCCTTTCTCCCCACGAGTTACACCACCAACATAAGAATATAGGTCATTCCTGATTTCGGGCAGGATCATTTCCTGCCTGTTCTTCGTTGAAAATACAATGTGGTAGAGAAGGCTGGTGAGTGTGCTCGACATGGCGATTTACCCACGCCCCTTCAGGGCGTAATCATTAATTCACCCCAACTCCTGGGGCTGAAGCCCCAGGCTCCATACCCTTGCTGCTCCCCAGCAGGTTTGTTCTGCAAGTCCAGGTTCAGCAAAGGGATCAGATCAATTCAACTCCACATGAAAGCCTTGGTCCAGTAGTTCTCTAACACGAGTGTCCAACTTCTCTAATTCTATTCCAGTGTTCGAATGTTGCCACGCGGGTAACAGTAGCCAACTTCTCTCACTCGCAATATGTGGATCTGCCGGGAACTTACCGCAAATCGTTGGCTCGAAACGTAGGGGCGGGGATTATCCTCGCCCGTAGCCATACCGGAAATGCCCATTCGCTCGCGAGCTCCCCGATACCTGCCGAATCCTCACAGTCGCTTCAGGTATTCTCTGATGGCGAGTGCGGCGGCGGCGCCTTCCCCCGCCGCACTGACCACCTGCTTGGTGCTGCTCATGCGGACATCTCCCGCCGCGAACACGCCGGGCGCGCTCGTTTCCAGCATATAGGGGGCGCGCGTTTTGTACCCCACGATATTCCGGCCCTGCTGGGGCAGATCGTAGCCGGTCAGAACGAAGCCCCAGGGATCCAGGAGCACGCCGCTCCCTTCCAGGAAACGGGTATTTGGTATGAGGCCGATGAAGACGAAAACACCGTCGACTTGCAGAATCTCCTCCTGGCCGGTCCGGGCATCCAGAACCTTCAGGTGAGTCAACCTGGCGCTGGAGCCGAGGAACGCCTCGACCCGGGTCTGGAGCCGAATTTCAATCTTCGGGTGGTTCAAGACCTCTTCCTGGATCACTCGTGTGGCCCGAAGCTCCTTTCCTCGCACCAGTATGGTGACGTGGTCGGCGAATTTCGTCAGGAACAGGCTCTCCTCGGTCGCGCTGTTTCCGCCGCCGATGACGGCGACGCGCTTCCCCTTGTAGAAGGGACCGTCGCAGGTGGCGCAGAAGTGGACACCGGCCCCCAGGTAGTCCGTCTCGCCCGGAACCCCCAGGCGCTTGTAGTGGCTTCCGGTGGCGATGAGGAGCGAGCAGGCGGTGTATTGCCCGCCGCGCTCGGTGTTCACGGCGTGCAGGTCGCCGCGCCGCGAAATCCTTGTGACCTGATGGACCTGGAGGAGCTCAACGCCGAATCGCTCGGCCTGCCGACGGAGTCGCTGGGAGAGCTCATGCCCCGTCACTCCCTCCGGAAAGCCGGGCATGTTGTCCAGCCGCTCCGTTCCGGCTGCCTGACCGCCGAAGGCCGCCCTCTCGATGACGAGTGTTTCGATGGCCTCCCGAGCCGCGTAGAGCGCCGCCGTGAGACCCGCCGGACCGCCCCCGATGACGATCAGGTCATATTGGGAGCGCGAAGCTTCGGTCTTCAGCCCCAGTTTGGCGGCCAGCTCCGCGGCGGTGGGCTGGACCAGAAACGATCCATCGTCGAAAACGATGGTCGGGATGGACCGCCTGCCGTTGTTCATTTCCATGACAGAGCGCTCGGCCTCGGCGTCTTCGTCGATGTTCACCCATCGGTAGGGGATTTGATGCTCACCCAGAAACATCTTGCTGTTCCGGCATGCCGGACACGAGTGAGCGCCATAAACGGTGATCTCCGGTTCAGCCATGAAACACCCCCGTGCCTGGCTCCATCACGATTCCCGTCGTTGCCCCTCGGCCCGGTAAAGATGGCGGGACATCAGATTTTTGATCTGCTGCAGGTCAAGGCCTCCCGGCAACGACTGGAGGAGATCGCCTTTATCGAATATCAGAAGGAATGGCACACTCATAATATTGAACCTCGAAGCCAGGCCCGGACTGTTCTGGATGTTGAGTCTGCCGACCCTGACACGGCCTTTGTACTCCCTGGCGAATGCGTCGACATGAGGTGACACCATGGTGCAGCCCGGACATGTGGGTGACATGGCGTAGACCAATACGGGCAGGGGAGATTTCAGGACCTTTTCGGCGAAATTGATCTCCGAGATCATGAAGGGCTGCGGTTCGAACAGTTCGCCGGTTCGAAGCGGGGAGCCGCATTTCCCGCATTTCGGATGCGCGTCCAGCTTCTCCGAGGTCACCCGGTTCTTGGCCCCGCAGTCGCTGCAGCGCAGGACATAGCTGGTGCTTCGGCCCTGGTCCGGTTCGCCGGCTTTCGGCAGCGGCGCATGGCATCTGCCGCATTTACCGCGAATGTCCTGCCGCCCCGGAGGTATCCGATTGCGCGTTCCGCAATTCAAACATTGAACGATTTCCAGATTTGCCGCGTCTTCCATGTGGTCTCTCTTTGCCTGGTCATCAAATGAGTTGCCATCAGAGGAGAAAATAGCCACATTTCCGCCGGGTGCAATGAGAATCAAGCCATACCCGCCGTGGTCGTTCAGAATGATCTGTTCAACCCGACGCACAGCAGCCTTGTTCTCTGGCCCATCACAAGCCATTTGGAGAATGCACCTCGGTTCCGACTCGAAGTGACACCCTCTCCCGAGAACAGCCTCGAAAAGCCCTGCCGGACCATGGCGGACAAGATCACAATGGCTCGAAAGGACAGGGTATGGCAGGTTATTGGCCGCCCAAGGGAGGACGCGATGTTCCGAGTCAACCGCTCGCTGGCGCTTTGGCACGGGCTGGGGTAGGGTGCTTTTCTCCGGTTCGCCAATGCTTCACATCCGGATCATTGTCGTACTGCGACCAATGCTGACCTGGATTCAGCAAATTGGCAAGCTGCCGTGAGTTTTCCCAAACCGCCCAATTAAGATCAACGAGCTATGAAGGTGAGAGGAAACGCCGACTCTACTGGATTTCCATTACGATGGGGGGCAGTCATTGATTTGGCGGCCTGAATTTGTTTTAATATGATCCCATTTTGAAATTCCGGTAGACTATTTTCGCGCGCGTTTTCAGATGGATTGGCTCCTCTTTCAATGTTGACTCGAAGCTCACGGAAACCCTCCCCGATATAAACTCCATTCAATGAGGAGGTAAGGCGGTGAGAACACGTTGGCTTTTGGGTACAATTCCAGTTGATGGAGGATCCTCTGTATCCATGAAAGTCCCAACTGCAAGAGATGCTCCTACATTTCTCAGTCTAATATTTTGATTTAAAGACTATAAATACATAAGCTAAGAAAGGATTTAGAATTTGATCTGGTAGGCAACTGTTTTCAATTGACAACTTATTAGTAATCATGAGGTTTTGAAATGACTGAATTAGGTGCAGATTTAGTTTTCGATCGCATTTTTGGAATACTACGGTGTCCAGCTTTAGGTAAATCCTGGCGTGCTTATTCTGGGAAGAAGGGCGTTACTGAGAGGCCAAAATCCGATTCCTTCCATAAGTCACTAACCACCAAGCCGCCACTTAGATGGGGAAGAACCGCCAAAGATCCATTGCCGGCAGGTACCTATAGGACAGGAGCTCTTCAACTCCGTATGGCTACAAGCCCAAGATATAATAAAGCAGGTTTCACGGATAGAAACGGTTTCTATTGGTTTCTTCACATCATACGTTGGCGGGGTGGAAGAAAAGGTAGTGTTGAAAGAAGATCTGAATTTGGAATTCATCCTGACGGACCTCCATTAGGAACGACATTGGGATGTATTGGTCTGAAAGATGAGGATACTAAGCCAATATTTGAAGAGCTCAAGAAACTCATTGAACAGAAGGGGGAAATTTTTATTGATGTTATTTGATAAAGTAGAGCTCTCCATTTTCAGGATATCTTCCGTCGTGGCATGGGAGACAAAGGCAAGCGGACGCTATATTGGAGAACAGCTGCAAAGACCCTCTGCACAATTATCCTAAGAAATGAGGATCGTGATGGGCAGTCACGCTCGTTAGAGGCACGGAGGTGCCAAGCGCCTCTCTTCCTACTGATAATTTTATCCCCTCCTTCGCGTTTCTGGAAATGCATAGAAAATAGACTAACATCTATTTGGCGACACACAAACCCATGCCAGAGGGAAATATCATGGCAAATATTGTATCTCCTGTATACCGTATTGCCGGGCGCGACATAGTGATCGTGGAAAGCTTGCTTGGACGTCAAGCGTTCTATCGGTCAACCGGCATCAATAGCAGGAACCCCGGGAAGTGGTTCCCTGTTGACGAGATTCGACCAGCCGACGGTTGGTTCAATAAGTCGGCATATACGGAAGGGCCAGAGCTTCAGGAGGGGGCGCCTCTTCATCGGATTGGCAATGCTGAGTTCGCCAGAATATCGGAGGAGCTTACAGCAATGATGATTCCCAAGGGGCAGCAAGTGCCTGCAGGCAGAACTGAAAATGCAGAAGTCACGCTAAACAGAATCCTGGACTTTTTCCAGTGCCGTAAAACTCCAAATACGTTTAACCGACCTGTGCCGGAATGACCAAAAACTCAAAAATATAAACCATACTCTTTCTGCTTGTCTAGATTATGGATATTCATCTCTTGGCAAGGTTCCCTCATTTGACTCATGGTACTTATCCATGTGGATAGCACTTCTGCTTTTGAATCCTACACCACCCATATGGGCCTTGGGGAATCGGTATAAGACTCGAGCACTACGCATTTCCTCTATTCCCTGATGCCACCCTGGCGATGGATTTGTTCCATCCGATGGGGATAAGAGCAACCGAAGATGGCCGCCTGGCCGAAATATAGTGCGGGCTCAATCGTAGTACCGGAGAATCTTCCCTTTCTGAATTTCTGAGGAGCGACACTTTGGACATCGAAGCGGTTGGCCGCAGCGGAAGCGTCCACCACATGAACACTTGCCTGTTATTGATTCCATAGCCATGCTTATAGCTTGTTGATACTCTTCATAAATGCGCTCTTCCTCAGATGGATCTGCATCCCACTGCAAACTCGCCATAGCCTGCGAGAACTTTTGGAAAGGCTCACCGATTTGTTCGTGCCCGATGAATCTCGAGTCACCGCAAAGGTCACAACGGATCTGTATAGATCGACGCCCGCCCCCATCTTCGGCTCTAAACTGATTGCCGCAAACAAGGCAAGTCGCTTGAAACATCACTCCCATCTGCCACTCCTTCAGAGCTCATCGGTGCCTGTCCATCTTTGTACCGTTCTCAAAACGACCCCGCCACAGTATGATAGCCCAAGAAGGGCAGGATCAGTAATGCTTCTGACTTTTTCTTGACGGCTCCTCATTGCAGATTAAAGTCCCCCCCATTGTCTAGACAAAAAGTTGATGGTCTTAAGCAATTTTTCAGCTATCCCTGAGCCAGAGGTTGAAAGAGGCCATCCCCTCGCCTCGGCCTGAGACCCGAAGAGCATGGGCAAGGTGGTTGGGGCAGGGCTGCGTAACACCCGGAGGGCTTGGCCTTGACCCTGCCGCCGCTCATGCTTCGGTGTACAGGCTGAGGGACTCGAGCCCTCGGTCGCTCGGCAGGCAGGGGAGACCTCTGTCCGTAGTGGATCGCTTTGGGCGTCCGGTAGCCCAGGACTGGTGCAACCGCTCCCCGTTATAGAAGCGGAAGTACTGCCGGAGCCCTGATCGCGCATCTGCAAACGATTCGTAGCCCTTGAGGTACACCTCCTCGTACTTGACCGAACGCCAGAGTCGCTGGATCATGATGTTGTCCATGGCCCTTCCACGACCGTCCATGCTGATGCGAATGCCTTCCGCTTCCAGCGTGCCGGTGAAGGCTTCACAGGTGAACTGAGGGATCTGGTCGGTGTTGAAGGTGTCCGGTTTCCCCTTTTGAAAAGCCTCCTGCAGCGCCTCGAGGCAGAAATGATATTCCATGCTGGTCGAAAGGATCCAGGAGAGCACATAACGGGAAAACCAGTCCATGACAGCTACGAGATA
>JALOOX010000148.1 GCA_025454175.1 Syntrophobacteraceae bacterium
CATTTCCACGCTGCGTGCGACCATCGAGGCAATGGGTGGGACACTCGACATTGTTGCTCGTTTCCCCGATGGTACGGTGAAGATTACGAACTTCTCGTCTATTGGCGAAAATGAGGCAGCCACAAGCTGACAAGTGCTGATCGCGGGTTCAAGGCTTCACTCAATACAGGTGACAAGCCCATGCCGTCTCGATGCGAAAATCCCTGAGGACTGTCTTTCTCAGGGCAAGGTCTTCACTGTGTTGAGCATCCTATGGATAGGGGGTCACGAGGGTGAATATCGCCAGGATACTCGGGCTGTCACGCGGAACCCCAAACAACTCCATCTTCCGGAAAATGTACATCAGACCCACGAGGGGCACAGGCTCGTTCAGCCTAAACCATATGGTGGCTGCAGCGGATGCAACCCCAAAAAGGGTATCAAGATCGAAGTCACCCACAGAAGACCGCTTTTCTTCAAGGTAGGCAGGGAGCTCGAACCACGGCTGAACAACGGCGGTGAAGGTCCTGGGTAGCGCCGCCCTTGGGAGAAGAGGAAGCTGAACCATGAGCCAATCCGAGGAAAAGTGTACGGTGTGCCAGTCGAACGTACCTCACTGTGACGGGGTGTTTCTCACTATCAAAGGCAATAGCAGGTTTCATTGCAAAAGGCGTTACAACCGGAGACTGTCGGAAATGGCTGAGGTACAATTCGACCACCCTGATTTCCAGCGGGTGACTCTGAAAGATTTCGATGGGAAACCTCATGAGCTCCAATTCTCCACTCGACTTCTACCCAGGGGCATCTCCATTCATGCCTTGGAAATCCAGAAAGGGCGCCCTCAAGGTTATCAATTCCAGGTAAGGGGACCTCTGGAAGGGACGCCCCAGGCCGCAAGGGAGGGCTCTTCCACGGGGAGAGGGCGGCGTTTCAGCTCGGCGCCTTTTTCAACAGGAAGATATAGGTGGGGATCAGCCCATAAGCCATTTTGGCCACCAGTGAAGCCAGTCTTTGCCGTCGTGAGCCCGGAGGGCAGACATCCGTTGCCGCAAATCGCTCCGGATCGTCGATGACGCGCCGGGTGTAATCGATGATCTCAAAGCTTGAGAGCAGTCGCTTCAACCCCCAGTACGACAGGTGCTTTTCATAATAATGATCGCCCTTGCCGAGACTCTTCATGACCCGGTGAGCGGCGGCCTTCGGCAGGATGGAGAGGAACGGCACCCGGTAGTGCGGCTCCATGAAGCTCAGTCGGTTACCCGCCGAGAAGAAGCATATCCCGCCGGGCTTGAGAACCCTGTGGATCTCGGCCACCATGCGCCTTGCGTCGGGCACATGCTCATAGACATGGGCGCAGATCACCACATCGAAGGCGTTGTTCCCGAAGGGCACCGCCATGGCGTCGCTGGCGAGGAACCAGGTTGTTTCGACCTGGCCCGGTCTGTTCGCCGCCGCATATTTGAGCGCCTCCACGTCGATGTCCACACCGATCGTGATCCTGAATGCCCTGGAAATGTGCCCTGTGATGATCCCCGTGGAGCACCCGAGATCCAGCGTGTGAAGCTCGTCAACGCGATCTCCCGCATGGTCGGCAATTACCGCCACCACTTTTCTGGCTTTTTGGAGGCGCTGCTCTTCCTCGTACATGGCGCGACCGTGCAGGCGGGCGAAATGGTGCTGATAGGGGTCATGGTGAACCGTGGGCATTCGAGCTCTCCATCCCTGTCCGTCGGGCCGCTTCAGATTCCCGCGCCGCGGTCGGAAGAGGATTTGCACCTTGTCATCAGGGGCTTAGATCAGCAAAAAGGTGTCCATAGGCATCCACCATCTTCGACTCCGTGAATCTGGACTCAACCAGCGAGCGGTTGTATTCGCCCATTCTCCGCCGCAGCTCGGCATCTTCCGCGAGAGTGTTGACGGCGGAAGACATGGATCGAACGTCACCCACCCCACACAGGAACCCCCCTTTACCGTGATGAATCAGCTCGGGAAGAGAAGAGGTATCACTGGCCACAACAGGAATCCCCGAGGCCATGGCCTCAAGGACGGCGAGGCTCATTCCTTCGCGGATGGTCGGCATGAGCAGAACATCCACGGAGCGGTAGAGGTGAGGCATGGCCGGATAAGCGACCGCCCCCAGTTGATCGATCCTTGGATGGCGCAGGGAAGGGATATGGGGTCGCAGCCCACCGGTAATGACGATTCTGACACAAGGATGGAGGCCGTCAGCGATGGCGGCGAGCCAATGGGCGCCTTTCCTGCGGGTAGGGTTACCACTGAAGAGCACACGTACCGTGGCCGAATCACGGAAGCCGTTGGAGCGTGGCTGAAAACGCTCGATGTCGACACCGTTGTGAACCACCTCGATGGGTCCCGCAAAGCCCAGATCCCCTCGCAATAATCGAGCTGTGGCCTGACTCACGGCTGTCACCCGGTCGGCTCTTCGCAAAGCCAGTCGGGTGAAGAGACGAAGGTCGGTGCGGTAGTGGATTCTCTGAGCTGGAGTGCTGCAGGACCGCATGGGACGGTCCAGCACGTAATTATGAAAGGTGAGGACAAGGCGTGCATCCTTTCGAGCGAAGAATATGGCGTGGTCGGGCGTGGTGTGGATGATCGGGGCTCCGGGTCCTCGAAGGAGGGGAAGAATGGGGGGACACAACGTCCAGTAGGGATGGTAGGCAGCCACGCTGTAGCCGGCAATATGGCTCGCGAGCCGCTTGTGGACGATGTAGGCACCGTTTCCGGTGCACATGGGGCTGACGATTTTCATGATGAGGCAATGCCCCCCAGCTTGCCCACGAGCTTCATGAAGGGGCGCACGACAGGAAGTGGGACCAGTCTGCGAACCCAAGGGTTAGACCGTATGATACTCGCTTCAGGCCAGAACGTGATGGCCTTTCGCTGGATGCCGGTCTTGTCCAACAGGCTTTCAACCATTCCCCTGAAGGTCAGTGGAGGGGCGATGCAGCCCAGGGAGCTTTCGGTCTGCTCGCTGCTGAATTCGAACCCACCCAGGACTTCGGCTTCCTGAGGGGCTGGGCTCGAGATGAGCAGTCGGATCAAATGAAGGACTCTTGACCGGTACTCGGCGAGATCGATCTCGTGAAAAGAGATGGTGGAGGCTGCATCCACAAAATCGAAGATCCCCTTGCGCAACGTTTCCAGGCCCCAGGCCATGGCCCTGCTGTTGTGTCTTTCCCTGAGCTCGGGGTGCAGCACTCCGCCCCCGTCGGCGGAATAGCGGAGGGTCATTCCATGGTCGGCGGCACAAAGCACCTCGAGAATGGTGATGAAGGCCTTTCCCCACTCCTGGTAGGCTGGGCTGGAGGTGGGACCAAATAGAAAGGACGTTTTCACCGAGCTCGGTCTCGCGGTCCTCAATCCAAAGTAGAGCCCGTGCATCTCCGGATCATACTCTGCGGACTGGAGTATCTTCGTTAGCTTGTCCTGGGATGTTGCGTACCACCCCGTGTCTACCAGGGCCACTTTCTTACCGACGGTGAGGTTTTGCTGATTGAGATAGCTCAGCAGGATGGATCTGGCACGTGCTGCCTGGTCCAGGATCAGCTGCTGTACTGCCGGGTCCCTCAACAACAGCCGTCTGAGCTCCGCGATTTCTCGCTGAGAGAGCAGGGCATCCAGATCGGGGAT
>JALOOX010000035.1 GCA_025454175.1 Syntrophobacteraceae bacterium
GAGCACCGTTGCACCGGCATCATGGATCACGACGGCTTGCCGCGTCCTCAAATTCGGTGGAAGGAGGCTACGTGGATCAAAGCTCAGCACAACAAGGCCGGTGGCGGGGTCCCTGGCCTGGAGGGTGACCCGGGCTTTGTGCTCCCAGGGCCAGTGAAGATGAGACGGGCCGAAGGCGATCCCGCCGATGGACAGCCCCGCGGCACTTTTCGGAAGCGTCACCTTGATGGGGCGCCCGGCCAGTTGGTCGGGGAGATCCTGTTCGAGCCAGCCGTTCCATTGAGCGGGAACGGGAATGGCTGTGTTCGCTGCCGCGAGAGTGCCTTCCAACGGGCCAAAGGGTTTCAGTTCCAGCATTTCAGAGGCCCCGGGGTTCCGAACGAGAATTCTCATGCGTCGAGGCATTTCCTCCGTGCCTGGGTGGACAGCCATCCATATGAATTCCTCCCCACGGACGAATCCTTCCTTGAGGATGTGGCCGTGACGGCGGGGCTTGCTGAGGGGCGAGAAGCGGTATTCGGGGCTGGAGATGCACTGGTCCTTCTCGTCCAGGCCCTCCAGGAGCGGATGCACTGGGCTTCGATGGCTGTGCCGGCATAGGCGGGATGGTGGTAGACGGCTCCGTGCCGCATGGCGCCTTGGGCAAAGAAGAACGCCATGGGCATGGCGCCCGTGTAAAGGACCCGATCGCTGGGGCCTGCCCTGGTGAGCAGGGTTTCGACCTGGTCGCGGCTGAAGGTCAAATCCTGGCGGTTGCGCATGTGCTCCGCCGTGGCGACGAGGTGCTCGCCTCCCGTCACGGCGGTTCCCGCCGCATATCCCACCAGCATGAGAAAGAAAAGGGCCGGCCATGTCCGCTCCACCAGTGCCCTTGCCGTGCCGGAGGCTGGACCGTGGCTCTCGCGCATGGCCTCGAGAGCCTCGACGGCGAACCTGGCCATGGCCTGGCCGACGGCCCCCGCCATGATCACGGCCGGAGGTATCCACAGTCTGAAAAAGAGATCCCCCGCAGGGCTGACGACGTGGGAGTGGAAGAGAGATATGAAAAGCACCGCGCAGAGCACCAGCAGGATGCGTTTGAGGATGCGGCGCTGCTCGGCGGTCGAGAGCAAGAACCCCGTCGCAACCGCCAGGAGAAGAAGGCCTGGCTCTCCGAAAAGGCTGTCCTTGAGGCGGCTCAGGCCCACGACAACAGCCTGGAGGTTTGAAGCCAGGGCGGAGGCGAGGCCGGCGGGACGTGAAAAGGATCCCAGCATTGAGGCTGCGTCGATGAGGTGCGGTTCCCGGATGAAGGAGGCGAAAACTCCCGTGATGGCCAGCAGGAGCCAGACAGCCAGGGTCGACGCCCACACCTTCCTCATCGATCCATTTTGGGCAGCCAGGAGTGCGATCCCGGATGATGCCAGGACATGGACGAAACCGATGGGATGGCTCGAGACGAGGACCATGGAGCCCAGAAGGAGGGTCCACGGTGCGTAACCTTTGCGAGCGATAATGCGGGCCCACATGAGAACCGCCACCCCCATGGCGAGGTTGGACGGGGTGAAGTAGCGGAGGCCCGTGTCGGGGAAGATTTTGAAGGCCAGGAGCGCCAGGGTCACTCCGGCTGCGGCCTTGCCCCACAGGACGGTGAGCAGGCAGGCGAAGGCCGTCCCGAAAAAGAGGGGGCTCAGGGACCACAGGACCTTGTAGGCCGTGATGAGGTCGCCGGTGAAGGCTTGGACTCCCAGGATGAGCGCCGAGAAGAGGGGGTGGTAAATGGGAAAGGGGAATGCCGAAAGGTCATGGGCACGGACGACTCTCGGGTTGTCGAGGCCGATCTGGCGCTGCTCCTTCAAGTCCAGCAGGGCGGGGCAGTCCTGGAAGAAGCACTCCTCCATCTGGCGGGTTCGGACCAGGTAGGCCAGGCTGTCGTCGACTTCGGGGGGGAGGTCGCGGGTCCAGAGGGGGACCCAGACGAGAAGGCCCTGCACCAGGGTGTAGAGGGCGAGGCCGGCCAGGAGCGCGACCCAGCCCCAATGCTTGCTTTCCTTGGGCGGGCGCGGGTCCGGCGACGCCCGGCTGGGTGCTCCAGGCTGCGTGCTCTCGCCCGGGGCGGGGAAGGGCTCACTCATGGTTCCTGCCTGATTCAGCGCTCCACGGTGCGATCAGCTCTTGGCTCTTAGGCATTAGCTCAACAATTTTCAAGGGTTACCACATCATCCATCCAAAACGCGCGGGTGAGCGGCACCCGGTGCGACTCACCACTCACCGGAACAAGATGTCCATTTCGTCTCTCGTCATGCCGGCATTTCTCAAGCCGGCATCCAGTTTTTTTCTTGGATTCCGGTTGAGAGCCTGTTTGGGAATGGCAGGCCGGCACGGAGCCGCCGGATCGGGCCGGGACGCAACCCTTTGTCGGCCGGGACGCAACCCGGCCCTACCGGGTGCGAGCGGCTTGAATTTGGCTTTTTGTCATCCCGGACGCATGTGAGGGATCTCTTCAGATTTCTCCCTTCGGTCGAAATGACAAAAAGTCCAATTTTCAGCCGTCTGCCGTATAACGGTAGGGCCGGGTTGCGTCCCGGCCGGCGTTTGCTTATCCCCACCCGCGACGGGGCAGGATGAGCAATTCCCGAACAGGCTCTGAGAGACTGCCGGAATGACGATCAATTCGGACATTCAGTTGTGTGCGCGTGTGGTATAAGATGCTACTCTCCGGATCTTGCCACCGAGCGCACGGAGACTGGATCTCATTTGACACGCAAGCGTCCGAAGAGTTATACGATCGTCCCTAAAATGCAAAGCGATTTATTCGGCTTTCCCCTTCGACCAACCCGGTCTTCGCCATGATGAAGCTCATCGATCTCATCCGCATCAGCCTCCGGCACGTGTACCGCCAGAAGCGGCGGTACCTGGGGGTGATCGTTTCCATCGCACTGGGGACCGCGGGCCTCATCGTGGTGGTCATCATGGGGCGCGACGTCAAGGCGAACCTGAACCAGGATCTGGATCTCCTGGGGAGGGTGACGATCATCAAGGCGTACTTCGATCCTTATTCCGCGGCTGATGACCGGGGGACCCGTCCACGCTGGTTTCAGCCGGCCACGGTGGAGAAGCTGCGTCGACATCAGGGAGTCCAGCAGTTGAGCCTGGCGGCCGTGAAGCCCGGGGTGGCCGTCTCGACCTGGCGCGACAAGACCCAGAGCTTCATTCTCATCGGCGTGGACGACGTCTTTTGGGAGCTCAATGGCTTCGATCCAGCCCACGGAAGATTCTTCGATGCACGGGAGGTGGCGGAAAATCGACGCGTGTGCGTTCTGGGGGTCGAGATCGCCCGGCGCATTTTCGGCCATGCCAGGGTGGCGGGATCTATCCTGCCCATCGATAACGATCTCTATCTGGTGACGGGCACGCTGGGCGGGGAAGGGACGGCTAGTCGAGTGGACTATGCCTTTGTGCCCCTTTCCACCGCCTCTCGGCGCATCCAGAGCGTGTGGCGCCCGGACCGCATCTACATTCGCTGCAAGGGGTGGGATGACGTGAAGCCCGTGGCGGATGCCATTCCGCGGATCGTGAGGGCTCTGCAGCCCTCGGAAGGACTTCGGGTGGAGGCCAACTGGGACCACCTGAAGCGGGTGCGGCGCATCGCCTGGTGGGTGGAGCTGTTCATCTATCTCTCCATTGCGGCCACGCTGCTTCTCGGAGGGTTCGGCATCTGGAACGGGATGATGGCCGCCGTTCAGGCGCGCACGCGGGAGATCGGGCTCAAGAAGGCCGTGGGAGCGGAGGACGGGGATATTCTCATCCAGTTCCTGGCCGAGGCCCTGTGCCTGAGCCTCGGCTCCGCCGTCCTGGGCTGCGGTCTCGCCCGAGTCGTCATCCATCTGGTCAGTCTGCAGCTCAACAGCCCCGTTCCGGAGCAGATCTTTCTCCACCACGCGGGACTGGCCCTGTTTTTCTCCGTCATCCTCGGAGCGGGCGCCGGCTATACTCCGGCTCTTCGCGCCAGCCGAATGGAGGTGGTTTCGGCCATTCGCTACGAGTGATTCCAGCCTCGTGGGTCCTGGGGTCATGGACCTGCCTACAATCGGTTTGACAGCGATGCCGGGCGGGTGTAGGGAGGATAGCAAGTTGCTCTGATTTCTTCGATTCGCGGAGGTCCGAGGGTTCCGAGTGAATGAGAAATCCGACATTTCACTGAAACCGGAAGGCGGCGATGATGAACCTGAACGAGAGATGTAAGCCGTTTGCGGATTACGTGGTTCAGGCCAAGGCGTGTGGATTCTACCCGTATTTCCGCCCCATCAGCCAGTCCTGGGGTACGGAGGTCCTGGTGGATGGCCGGCGGCTGGTGATGATCGGCTCCAACGATTACCTGGGGCTGGCTCATGATCCCCGGGTGCTCGAGGCCGCCGCGGGAGCGCTCACCCGCTGGGGCGCGGGGCCCGGAGGGTCCAGGTTCCTGTGCGGCAACATGACCGTGCACGAAGCGCTGGAGGAGCGGCTGGCGGACTTCGTGGGAATGCGCAAGGCCATTGTCCACACGACGGGCTTCACGACCAACGTGGGAGCCATCGGCTGTCTGCTGGGGCGTGAGGACCTGATTCTGTGCGATCGGGAAAACCACTCGAGCATTTTCGAGGGGTGCAGGGCGTCCGGAGCGCGGGTTGTGCCCTTCAAGCACAACGATGCCGCCGATGCCGGCCGCAAGCTGCGGCGGGCTCTCGATCGGGAGTTCAGGGGCTGTGTACTCCTCATTACGGAGGGGGTTTTCAGCATGTCCGGCGATGCCGTGGAACTGCCGGAATTTCTTGAGCTCAAGCGGCAGTTCCCGTCGCTCCTGGTCTACCTGGATGACGCCCATGGCCTCGGGGTGATGGGCCCCCGGGGCAGGGGGACGGCTGCCCGGTTCGAAGCGACGGATCGGGTGGATTTCATCATGGGCACCTTCAGCAAGGCCCTGGCATCGGTGGGGGGCTTCATCGCCTCCGATGATGATGCGGTGCTGGAATACTTGCGGCATCACTCGAAGCCTCTCATTTTCTCCGCTGCGCTCCCGGCCAGCGCGGTTGCCGCCGTGCAGGCTTCCCTGGACGTCCTGGAGAGCGAGCCCGAGCGGGTGGACCGTTTGCGGACCATCACCGAGCGTGTCAAAAACGGGTTTCGTGACATCGGATTGAGGGTGAGCGATTCCGAGACGCCCATCGTTCCCATTCACATCGGCTCCGAGATGACGGCCTATCATTTCTCCCAGGACCTTTTCCGTCACGGGGTGTTCGCTCTGCCCGCGGTTTACCCGGCGGTTCCCCGGGGTGGGGCCGTGATCCGGACCGCTTACATGAGCACCCACGAGGCCCGACATATCGATTTTGTGCTCGAGGTGATCGAGAAGCTGGCGCGCAAGCATGGTGTGGCCGGCACGGCGCCGCGTCCCGAGGAATCGTTGGATGAGGCGGCGGCTCTTGCCATGGCGGTGTGCTGAAAGATGCCGGCCGGACCTGATTGCGCAGTTGACCCAGGCCATGGAATTGACCCAAACCATGGCCCCCACGTGGGCGCCCCTGATGGCCTTTCCGGCATGAGGGCCGGTCGGGACGTGGAAAAGACTCGGATGCCCGTCATCGAAGTGTCCGATTTGGCCCGTGAGTACACCAACGGCGCCGGCTCGACGAAGGTGCTGAACGGAGTCAGCCTCGTCGTTCACGCGGGGGACATGGTGGCCATCATGGGGCCGTCCGGCTCGGGCAAATCGACCCTGTTGTCGATCCTTGGCCTCCTGCTGGCCCCGACCGGTGGATGCTACCGCATGAACGGGCAGGACATGCTGAGCCTGGGGCGGTCCGGCCAGTCGGCATTTCGGCGCCATTCGGTGGGGTTTGTGTTCCAGAAATGCAACCTGGTGGAAACGGCGACGGTCTACGAGAACCTGGAGTTTCCGCTCATCTATGCCGGTGTCCGGCGAAGGGATCGACCTCCACGGATTCGGGAGGCCCTGGCCAGGGTGAACCTGCTGCACCGCATGGACTATGCCGCGAGTCTTCTCTCGGGAGGAGAACAGCAGAGGGCCGCCATTGCGAGGGCGCTGGTGAATCATCCCAGCGTGGTGCTGGCCGACGAGCCGACGGGCCAGTTGGATCGCCGCAACGGGCAGCTCATCATGGAGCATCTCGTTCGGCTCGCGGCCGAGGGGGAGACGGCGGTGGTGATCGTGACGCATGATCCGGAAGTGGCTGCATTCTGCCATCGCGGCTACGTTTTGGATGACGGTGTGCTTTCCGAGGCCCCTGTCGCCACGTGAGCCCCGGGTTCAGGTGTGGTCGAGCCTTCGCTCCGATCCCGGGCGGGGCTTCCGGGAAGTGTGGTGCTCAGATTCTTCATGCTCTACTCTCGAGGATGATCCTGCAACATGATGAAGGGGTCGGTTTACTTGGATGATTTCAGCCTTGCCGGGGGGAGCGGCGGCGGGGGCTCCTCTTCCATGGTGATGAAAGCCGCCGCGCCCGGGCGGCCCTCGAAACGAAAACGTGGCCTGGTGCGGTTGGGAAGGCCTCTGCTGCTGTACTTCTTCCTTGGTCTTCTGATTTCCGTGCCCCTGGGCTCGCGGGCCCAGGAGGATATCCTGCCGGGGAAGGATGTCCCGCTCCTGTTCGATGGTCCCATGGACTTCACGCGGAGTGTGAAAGTCTCCCTCAGGCAAGCCCCCGGCCTGACGGGGAGCTCCCTGGAGATCGATCTTCGGCGGCTCGACGAGTCCGATGCACGATTCGCATTCATTCCCTCCTTTTCCCTCCGCACCCTCTACTATCTCAATCAGCCCGAAAACGAGGCGGACCGCCCTTACTCGATCCACTTCGTGACGGAGACCTACAATCCCGTCGAGAACTATTTCTCGCTGCAGGCCCGCAAGGTCTTGACCCAGATGGGCATCCTGGCTCATCTGCAGGTCATCTCCGACTTCCTGGAACGGCTGGGAATGGGGTTTCTGGAGCTTGAGGCGCTGGATCGGATGATGGCGCTGCAGCGGGAGATCGAGGGCGTGGCTGAGCAGAACCTGGCCTACACCCGGACGCGGCTGGATTCGGGAGGGGTGTCGGGACTGGATGTCCAGCTGGCGGAGCGGGAGCTGGAGGTGGCCCGTCTCGAGGCCGGCAAGCTCGAGCTCGCCAGGGCGACCATTCTGGAGGGGCTGGGCGGCATGATGGGATTCGGAGGCGAGCATGCGCTCATGCTCAGTTGGGAGAACGCCCGTGAACAGGTTCTGGGGCAGTTCGATCCGGAGCGCGTTTCCCTCGACGAGGCTCGTGGGAATTCCTTCGAGCTTCGGATTCAAATGCTCAAGAGGGAGCTGCAGGAGAAGAACATCACCCTGGCCTACACCCGCTTTCTTCCCACGTTCATCTGGGGTGTCCAGACGACGGATCCCTTCAGCGCCAACGACGAGCGAGGGCTGTTTTTTTCGGTCGGACTGGAGCTGCCCATTTGGGACGGCCTCAAGCGCTATCACAATGTCTCGCGGCAGAAGACCATTTTGAAGCAGTTCGAGGCCGAGGGGAAGTCCAAGGATCTCGGTTTCGACGGCAAGTGGTCCGCCGCGCACAGGAAACTGGAGCAGAGCACCGCCGGCCTCAAGATGGCCCGCTCCCAGGAGTCGTTGGCCGGGCTCAAGGAGCGTCAGACCGCCATTGGCTACAATGCGGGCCGGCAGCCTTTGAGCGCCCTGGCGGCGGACCGCCGGGCGCTGCTGGAGAGCCGAAAGAGCGTGCTGAGCCAGGCCCTGGAGCGTGACAAGGCGGTCCTGGTGATACGAAACCTCTCGGGAGATTTGGTCAGAAAGTATGTGGACACGTCACCCTATTAGGAATTTCCTGCGGTATGGGCTCGTGTGCGTCCTTTGCTTCATGGCCGTTCATGTTTCAGGTTTGTGGCATGCGGCTGGAGCGGAAGAGGCCGACGCATCGGAAGCGGATGCGTCGCGGATAAGGTCCGAAGGCGCGGCACCCGACGACTGGTTCCAGGGAAAAGTGGTCTGCTCGCTCAAACGCACGGTGGTCATGCCGGTCAAGGGCACGATCCTTCGCATGCTGGTGGAGGGTGGCCAGCCGGTCGGGAAGGGGGACGTGCTGGCCACCTACCGGATCGCGGGCGACATGCTGCCCGGACTCAAGCGCAGGATTGCCGCGGTTCAAGTCAAGGATCTGGAGCTGGGACTCTCGGAGATCGAGAAGAACCTGGCACTCCTCAATGGAAGGAGACGCGAGCTTGCGGAGCTCGTGAGAAAGGATTTGGGACCTGCCCAGGGACTCAAGCAGGTGGAGGCTGAAATCCTGGCGGCCCAGAGGCAGCGGGCCGCGATCCTTGAAAAGCTGCGCATTGAGAGGGAAGCGGTGCGGGACGACCTCGAGGCTCTTCGCGAGCAGATGGGTGGGTCGCTCGAGGCAGTCCACTCCAATGAACCGGTGAACGTCGTCGCGCCCATTTCGGGCCTGGTCATATGGATGAATCCGGAGGTCCGGGAAGGCGCGGAGTTGACGCCCGGAGCGGGGCTCTTTGTCGTGGGCGTCATGGACCCCATGCTCATGCGGGCGCAGGTGCACGAGATGGAAGCCGTCAACCTTTCGGTGGGGGACATGGCGCGGGTGACCTTCGAATCTTTGCCCGACCAGGTTTTCGAGGGCAAAGTCTCCCGGCTGGCCTGGGCTCCCCTGACTCCCGCCCTCGATCAGCCGACCTACTACGAGCTGGAGCTCGCCCTGCCCAACCCGAAGCTGGCTCTGCGGGAGGGCATGAAAGGGCAGGTGTCGCTGCGCCATTTGAAACCTTGAAGCCTTTCCCAGCAGCGGGCGATGCGATGAGAGATTCCAGTACTGGCCTGCTTACGTCTGGCGACACCAGGATCATCCCCGTCAATGACAGCCGGGGGATGAAGGATTTCCTGGATCTTCCGAGGGTTATTCAGGGAAGGGATCCCCTCTGGGTCCCTCCCATTGCGTACGAGCAGCGTCGCATCCTCAACCCGCGAACCGGGCCGTTTTTCGAGTACGGGGCCGCACAGTACTACCTGGCCTGGAGAGGCGGAAAGCCGGTGGGCCGGATTTCGGCGCATGTGAACCCGAGATACGAAGAGCGCCACGATGCCGGGACCGGTTTCTTCGGCTTCTTCGAATGCATCGACGATCCCGCCGTGGCCGGCGCCCTGTTCGATGCGGCGGCCGGCTGGCTCCGGGGGAGGGGGAAATCGCGGCTCGTCGGTCCCCTGAGCTTCTCCATCTACGATGAAGTGGGAATCCTCGTGGACGGCTTCGACTCGATGCCGGCCATCCTCCATGCGCACAACCCGCCTTACTATGAGAACCTGCTCGTCCGTTGGGGATTTCGCAAGGCCATCGACTGGCACGCTTTCAAAGTGACCCAGCGGGACATCGACGCCGAGGCCATGGAAAAGCGCCTGCGGACCATCATGAAGGGACGGAGCCTGGTGCTCGCTTCCCCGACGGTTCGGGATTTTACGGCACGCGCCGACGAGGTGATGGAGATTTTCAACGAAGCCTGGGATGACAACTGGGGCCATATCCCCTTCACCCGCCGGGAGTTCGGGCACATTTTCCAGCAGCTCCGGCCGATTCTGAAACCCGAGATGATTCACCTGGTCCTGGACGGGGAGCGAATCGCGGCCTTCGCGATCAACATTCCGGATTTGAATCCTGTCATCCAGAAACTGAACGGCCGGCTGACGCCGTGGGGGATCCTGAGACTCCTTTACGAGGCGAGATTTCGACCGGTGAGGAAAATGCGCGCCCTGCTCCTGGGGGTTCGACGTCCGTACCAGGGCAGGCTGCTCCACCATGCCCTGATTCTCAGGACGTACCTTCATATGGTCCGGACGACGTCGTGTGAAGTCTGCGATTGCTCACTCGTCCCGGAATCGCTGGCGCACCATATCCGCACCATTCAGCGATTCGGGGGCAAGCTTTACAAGACATTCCGAGTTTTTGAACGGGAGATTTGATGAGGGTTCTGCTCGTTTCCATGCCCGATACGGCCGATGTCATCGACTATATGGCGCGCCTCCCCAACCTGGCCGTCGTTTCCATGGCGGGAAATCTTCCGGGCCACGAAGTCCGGGTCCTGGATCTCGTCCTGTACAAGCCGCGCATTGGTGCGGCCCTCAAGGAGGCGCTGGAGGATTTCAAGCCCGACGTGGTAGGCTTGAGCGCCATGACCTTCCAGTTCGGCACCCTGCTCCGGGTGGCCGGCTTCATCCGGCGTTGGGACCCGAGCATCAGGCTGGTTGCCGGCGGGTATCATGCGAGCCTCATGGCCGAGGAGATCGGAACCGGCGGCGAGAGCCCGCCACTGGATTTCCTGGTGAGGGGAGAAGGCGAGGCCACGCTGGCCGAGCTGGTCTCGGAGCTGGAGAAGGCCGAGCCGGACTTGGGCGGTGTGCTCGGGCTGAGCTGGCTCGATGGAACGGACTGGCGCCATAACCCGCCGAGACCGCTCATGGACCTCGACCGCATCGCCCTCCCCGATCGCCGGGCTCGGGTCAGGAGCGGCTTCTTCATGCTGGACCTCCCCATGGATGTGGCCGAGACCTCCCGCGGGTGTCCCTACAACTGCAAGTTCTGCTCGATCACTCGAATGTACGGGCGCACATTCAGGGCCTATTCAGAGGACCGCATCATCGCGGATCTCAGGGCCATCCGGGATGGGGGCGGGAAAGCCGTCTTTTTCGTGGATGACAATATCACTTACGACATCGACCACTTTCGGAGAGTGTGCCAGGCCGTGGTGCGGCATGGCCTGAACGACCTTCACTATCTCGTTCAGGCGACGGCTATCGGTATCGCTCAAAATCCGGAGCTTGTGGCCGACATGGACCGGGCCAACTTCCGCTATGTGTTCGTGGGGTTCGAGGCCATGACGTCCGAGGCGCTCCAGGGAGTGAGCAAGCCCACCAATCCCGAGATCAACCGGCGCGCCGCGAGACTGCTGCGCCGGCACGGGATGGCCATCATCGCCGGCTGCATCGTGGGTTATCCCGAGGATACCGCGGAAAGTGTCAGGGAAAACTACAGGTTGATCCGTTCCCTCAAGCCGGACATGATCTACGCCCAGTACCTGACGCCCTATCCCAAGACAAAACTGCGCGAGGAAATGGTCGCGGCGGGTCTGGTGACCAACCTGGACGATTTCAGCAAGTACGACGGTTTTACGTGCAACATCAGGACGCACCACCTGGGAACCCGGGATCTCTACCGGCTTTTGAAGCGGGAGGCACTTCTGGGGAATTTCGATCCCTCTCTCATCAAGGCCAACTTTTTCCTGAGGAAACGACCACGGCCGTTCCTCAAAGGGATCCTCAAAGCCATGGGAACGAACCTTTTCAACGTGCTGGCCGCCAGGCAGCTCAAGCAGTGCATGGAAATTGACGAGACGGTCGGGGATGGGAGCTCCCGGGCATGACATCCGGCGTTTCCGATCCGTTCGTTGATGGAGGTCCCGCGCATGAGGCAGAGTACCGCTGCCGGAGGTCTGAAGGGACCCGGGCTGGATCGAGGAAGATTCCGGTCACGACGTATTACCTGGAGATGGCCTCGAGGGAGCAGCTGAATCGTCGGGTCTGCCTCCGGGACGATCTTCGGCTCACCCGCGTCGACCCGCCCGTGCCTGAGCTGAACCGGTTTTTCTATACAGCCATCGGGGCCGACTGGCACTGGATGGACCGGCTGCCATGGACCCGCGGGGACTGGCTCGATTATTTGATGCAGCCGGGGATTGAAACCTGGGTGCTGCGGGTGGGTGGCTCGCCGGCCGGCTATTTCGAGCTGGACGCACGATCCGGCCGCGAGGTCGAAATCGTGTACTTCGGGCTGCTCAAACCGTACACGGGCGGCGGTCTCGGGGCTCATCTCCTGACCGCCGCCGTCGAGCGCGCCTGGGATATGGGGGCCCGGAAAATCTGGCTCCACACGTGCTCCCTGGATGACCCGAGGGCCCTGCTCCACTATCTCTCCCGAGGATTCGTCCTGTACAGGCAGGAGGAATCGATGAGAATGATCTCGTCCTGATTCGCGGCCATGGAGTTGAAGACTTTCCAGAGGTTCAGGCGACGGGCACGAATTCGCCATCGAATCGCAATGCCCCCACTGACGTCATTGCCGCGCGTCCCTGGCGGGAATCCAGATATCCCGAGCCATTTTTGGATTCCCGCCAAGAGCATGCGGGAATGACGTTCGGAGCTGGGCGGCGCTGGGTGCTTATTTGATGCCCATCGCCTGAAGCACGCCGCCCGGTTTCCCTTCGATTTACCTCCCGAGAATCTGGACCACGGAAAATCCAATCCTTAACATTTCGATAATACAATAACGCTCGTAACCCGATATCCGGTCCATATGCGGCAAACGCTCCGCATCGTTCGAGATGATCCTATTGAGCATGTTGAGACCGGCTGGGAAGAGAAAGGGAATCGATGTGTTGCGCCAATGTGAGGACTATGGTGCTGGGGGCTCTGATCCTTCTGCTGGGTGCGGGTTGCGGCTCCAGCAGGCCGGTGGCTCACTGGGACGATCCCTACAGGTACGCCAGGCAGCGAGCGGTCTCTCCCGCGCCGGCACGCGTGAGCAGGCCGGAGCCGGCACCCGTGCGGCCGAAGCACGAATCGGCAGCGGTTCTGGACACGGGCCTCAGGACGAGGGTCATCACCGATCGCGAGATTCAGAGGGTCAGCGCCAAGGACCCCGATCTGAGCCCCAGCGTGATTCGGCACATCCTGTCCCGGATCAATGCCAAGGCCGCGTATTACATCGAGGATGACATCCGGGACGGTCGTCCGCTCATCGTGCCCAATGACCTGAGAGCCTACAAGAAGTGGAGCCCCCTCGATCCTTATATTCCCGAGCTTGGGGAGGTCCCTAAATTCATACTGCTTGTGAAGGATGAATACTTTCTGGGGTGGTACGAGGAGGGGCGGCTGGTTGGCGACAGTCACATCTGCGTCGGCAAGAAGGACGGCTGGACGCGCCCGGGCGTTTACACGGTGAAGGAGAAGGATGCCGATCATATCTCGCGCAGCTACACCAATGCCTACGGCGAGCCGGCCCCGATGCCCTGGGCCCTGAGGATTTACGAGCATGTGTGGATCCATGCCGGGGACATCACCCAGGGAAACTGTTCCCGGGGCTGCATCAACCTTCCGGTATTCGTGGCTCCCAAGCTCTTTGCGTGGGCCGAGAAGGGCACGGCGGTGATGATCGTCGATTCATTGGATGACGTGGAGCCCGAGCTTGCCAGGAATCGATCCAACTGTCTTCTGTTCGCCCGGAGCTGCCGAATGAGGCAGGCCATGCTGGACTGAAATCCACCGACATCTATTTCCAGTGAATACCCACCCCCGAGAGGAAATCGATGAGTCTCTCCCTCAGCAGCACGATCTCTCCGATAAGTCCGCTGTAGCAGAAAAACTGCTTGTCGAAATCACTGCTTTCAAAAGTCCTCGGCAAGCGATTTCGGACTTCCAGGAACATCTGGTAGACTGAATTCACGGAATCTCCGAGGGTTTCGAACCTGGGTTGCAGGGGGTCCGGCAGGACGAGGCAGTTCATCATCAGGTTGAAGACGTCGTTTTCCAGAAAGAGCATGTCCTCCCCACCGCCGAGGAGACCGCATCCGTATTCCTGGTAGGGCTTGAGGAAAGTGTCGATGAGAGAGTTGAAATGACTGTCGTTGACCAGTCGCCTGGACTCGTTGACCTGAAAATACTTCGAGTATTTGAACTTGCGCAGAATGTGATCCACCCGGATGTGGAACTTGGGGTGCACGAATCGCAGGATGAAGTTCTTGGATTCGTGGAAGCTGGCGACGGCGTCCAGGAACATGAGCCTGAGATTGTAAATGGTGCTGATGTACGCAAAGACCATCTCGGGTCGCGAGCCGTTCCCGCTGCGCTCCCCCTGGACCAGGTAGCGGACCAGGTTGCTGCTGAGCCCCAGCAGGGTCGATGCGATGCCGGGGTCCTTGTCGATGGCGCCGCAGAATGAGCAGCCGCAGCGCAGAAGCCCCCCGGACTGCTTGAACCAGTGCATGTTGACCGGAAGCCTCGCCTGGTTGAACTGCACGAAGAGCGGCCGGTCGAGGTACTCCAGGAAATTGTCGCATTTCAGCTCGATCTGAAGGCCCTCTTCCGAGAAGTCGATCACGTTGATCCAGCTGATGACATGCAGAAGGCTCTCGGCTCCCGACTCGGTGGCTCCTCCCGTCGTTGCGTCGTCGGCTTGTTGGTGGCAGGAATCCCCGCCGTGCCCCATCCTTCCAGAGCTGAGGCAAACGAGCTCTCCGTTGGGCAGGGTGGCGGGAGATCGATTGGCCAGGGCGCTCACGGTCGGAAAACGCGGAGATTTACGTTTCTGGCTGGCGCTCCGCCTCCCGGCGATGGATTCGACAACCTGCTTGAAGCTCTCACCGTCGGAAAGGTATTTGCCTGGCTGTTTTTCCGCAAAAGTATTCTGCATTCCAATCTGCCAATCAGATCCATGATTTGTTGAATCGGAGGGTCGTTTCCGGTCGGGGTCGTCACCCGCTCAACCAGCAGTTCGCCTTTCCAATAACCGGAAGCCTGGTGTAGATTCGTCAAGGCTCCCAGGCTATCGGAAGGGCCGGCTCCGCAGGCCCGTCCGGCTCCGGCGCAGGGATCGACCGATCCGATTGTTACTCATAAATCGGCGGAAGCACTCAATCACAGAAGAGAAATGGAGTGATGGCTGAAACGATTGGTGGGCTCTCCCCCTTCAGTATTTCGAACGTCCGTCGGTTCATCGCCTTCCGACTGTTTTTCAATGCTCGTTTCTACTATCCCGTCTTCACGATTCTTTTCCTCGATCTTGGCCTGACCCTCGCCCAGTTTGCCATCCTCAACACGGCGTGGGCTTTGACCATCGTGGCCCTCGAGGTTCCGTCCGGAGCCCTTGCCGATTCCATCGGGCGCAGGAGGCTTCTCATACTGAGCGGCTGCCTCATGACAGTGGAGATGAGCCTGCTGGCATTCGCCCCGCGCGGAAATCCGGATCTGCTGTTTGCCGCGCTTCTCGCCAACCGGATTTTCAGCGGGGCCGCGGAGGCGGCAGCCAGCGGCGCCGATGAGGCACTGGCTTATGATTCCCTCAAGGACGCGGGACTCTCGGATTGCTGGTCCAGGGTCCTGGAGGTGCAAATGCGGATCCAGTCCCTGGGCTATGTTGTCGTGATGATCCTGGGTGCGGCGGTCTACGATCCGGTTCTTGTCGGCAGGGTAATCCGGGTGATCGGGTGGCAAGGAGAGATCACGTCAGGAGACACATTGCGGCTTCCCGTCTATTTGACGCTCATCATGGCCGTTGCCACTCTCGGGGTGACCCTGAGGATGGAGGAGGCGCGCCGCGGGACCTCGACGGGGTGCGGGATTTCCGAAGCCTGCCGGAGCTCGTTTTCGGAAGCTTTTCACATGACCGTGAGGGCCGGCAAATGGATCCTGTGGACCCCCTTTGCGCTGTTCGCGATTCTGACCGGCCTCCTCTTCGACCATGTGATCCGAATGGTCGTCACTCTCAGCAGCCAGTACTACCGCCTCATCGGCTTTCCCGAGGCGACCTTCGGATTGATCGGCTCGGGCCTGGCCCTCCTCGGCGTCTTCGTGCCGCGCCTGGCCCGAGAGCTGGTGAAGTGGAAGTCGGCCCGCTTCAATGCGCTGCTGATGTTCGGGATCACTCTGGTCGCGCTCCACGGAATGGCACTGGCGGTGCCCTGGCTCGGGCTGCTGCCCGTGGTCCTTCTCTTCTGTGTCATGATCATGATGAACTTCTTTGTCAGCCACTACCTGAACGAGATCACCGAATCTCATCAGCGGGCCACGGTCCTGAGCTTCAAGGGCCTCTCCTACAACCTGGCCTATGGAGGCATCGGGATCCTTTACTCGCTCCTCGTCTCCGCGCTCGGCCGCGCGGGAGGAGACGCCATGCCCGGCGCGGTCCCGGGGAGCCAGGATCTGGCGTTTGTTCAATCCCTCATGTGGTTTCCGTATTATTTCATGGCCGGTTTCGCGGCCCTCGCCCTTTTTGCCAGGAAGTGGACGGGCAGGGAGCGGGATCGACGGGAAGCAAGCCGTCCACGGGATTGAAGCCCCTCTCGCCCGCCCCCATGCTGTTCAAGCGCCCCGGATGTTCTGTTCCGGGTGGAAGGCGAGGTCTCCCACCGGGGGATGCCGTCTCCATCGACGGGGCATCCCCCTCTGGTAATCCATTCAAAAGGTCTCTCCATTCGATTGCTCCAACTTCAGAGGGGAACGTGATACCGTTCTCACTTATACAGCTCGAATGGCCCGAGGGTCACAACGGCGAGTCGAATAAATCTGCCCTGTGTGCATCCGCGTACTCATGGTCCCGCCAGCATGGTGGTTTTATTCGCCGTGCTTATTTTGGATGCCAGGTATGCAATGGTTTTGGGGAGGACTCAAGAACCTGATGCCGGCTTTGTGGATTCCCCGTATTTCCGCTCGGCGGGTTGTGCCGGACACCATGCTGGCCGAAGCGGCTGGAATTCCAGGGAGGTTTATGAGGGCAATTATCCCTACAACGCCACTTCAGCCTATTCAGTCATTTCGACCGGAGGGAGAAATCTCGAGATCCCTCGCATTCGCTCGGGATGACAGAGTTGAGATCGCGATCTTGCGTTGTAGGGTTATCATGTGGACCAGGTTTCTTGCCTTGGCCATGGCAACCGTCGTGCTCACCGTGCTTCTGTCCCAATGCGTCCAACTGAAGCCCCAAACAGGAGGTGAAGAGGGCGGAATTCCGGTCCGCTTCAGCTACATTGACCCGGCGGCCGCAAGCGTCTGCGTTGCCGGGAGCTTCAACGGATGGTCGGGTCAGTCCGACTGCATGCGCCGCGACGGGGGCACGTGGACCGTTGCTCTGATGCTCTCGCCCGGCCGCTACGAATACGGCTTCGTCGTCGACGGCAGCTCATGGCAGCCCGATCCCGAAGCCATCCTTTCCGAGGACAGCGGCTTCGGAAGGCTGAATTCCATTTTGATCGTCGAATGACCGGTGACGTGAATGCTTGCTAGATTGTATATCTGTATGAGGCACGCTCGCCCAGGGGAAGGACCGGGACCCGATCATGGAACAGGACAGCGACGGCCAGGTGGTTGCCTCCGTGCTTTCCGGAGATACGGAGGCCTATGCCATCCTGGTGCAGCGATACCAGAAGCCCATATACAACTTGATGGTTCGAATGACCGGCTCCTGCGAGGATGCGCTGGACCTGGCGCAGGAAACGTTCATCAAGGCCTTCGAGGCGCTCCACCGGTTTCGGCCGGGGAGCAGGTTCTTCCCGTGGCTTTACAGCATCGGGCTGAACCACTCGAGGAACTTCCTGCGGAAGAACAAGGACCGGCAGACCGTCTCCATCGACGACTGCGAGGTCGGATCGGGACTGGACTACCCGGGTCAGGAGGAGGAAAACCTCTGCTCTCTGCTGGATTCCAGGGGGCTTCGCAAGGCTCTCGCCTGTCTTCCCGTCGATTACCGGGAGGCCGTGGTGCTCCGCTATCACGAGGAGCTCTCCATGGAGGAGATTGCCGCCGCATTGGGGATTTCGCCGAGCGGCGCCAAGATGAGGGTTCACAGGGGGCTCGCCAAGCTGCGGAGCCTGTTGGAGAATGGCTGAAATGAAGAAAAGCGGCGGTAATGTTGATTCTGAATTTCGGGTGGGAGGCTCTGCCGGTCCTTCCTGCCGGGAGCCAGGGGATCCGTTTCTCTGCCCCCCGGCCGAGGATCCGGAGCTGGCCCGGCTTCAGGAGGCGATTCGAGGCATGCCGGATCTCGACCCTCCGGAGATTCTGCTCCCGTCCGTCATGCACTCCGTGAGGACTATACGGCTGCCCATTTGGACACGCCTCGTGCGCTGGGCGGGATCCCCCCGGTCCATCACCTTCACCCCTTTGCGAGCCTTTCCCGCGGCTGCCGCGCTGATTGCGGTCGCTTTCGCGCTCGTCTACCATGCGCTTCAGCCTGGAAGCGTTTCCCTGGAAATGCCGGACAGGCGCGTCCCGGTGGTGCTCGCCCTTCAGGCCCCCGATGCCCGAAGGGTCGAGGTGATCGGCTCCTTCAACAGGTGGCGCGCCCAGGAACTTGAGCCTCAGGCCTTCGACGGGGAAAAGCGCTGGTCCGTCACTCTGATGCTCCCTGCCGGCCGTCACGAGTACGCTTTTGTGGTGGACGGTGAAAGGATCGTCCCCGACCCGGGCGCCGGCTTCCACGAGGAAGATGGTTTCGGCAATCAAAACGCGGTTTTGTACATAGGAAGCGGAAATGGGAATTCGATCTAACACCCACATCGCAAGGGTCACCCTGCTCCTCGTCCTGGTGGGCTGCACCGCTGTTCCCGGCGCGCGCGGGGCGGAAGTCGACCTCTCGGGCGCCGTCTGGCAGGCCCAGGATGCGGGCGTCCCTCCGCCCGCCCTGAACCGGCTGCTGGCCATGAGCTATGAACATGGGCTCAAGCCCGGTGAAGTCGAGGGACTGCTGCGCGAGGTCATCGAGGCGCAAAAGGACGGATTTCCTGTCCAGCCCTTCATGAACAAGATCGAGGAAGGACTGGCCAAACGCGTGGCCCCGTCGAAGATCGCGGAGGTCCTGGAGAAAAAGGCGGAAGACTATCGTTTCACACGGTCCCTTCTGGAAGACCGCGCCAGGCGGCAGGGCTCGCGCGAGCCTCCGGCTCCGGTGGAAGTCCAGGTTCGACTCGCTGAGCTCCTCAACGCGGGACTGGTCAGGGAAGATATCAGGAAAGTGGTGGATGATTTCCCATCGGTGCCGCTGCCAGTGCTGGTCCGCGGCGTGGAGCTGCTCGCCACCCTGAGGCAGAATCATGTCGATCCGTCCCTGGCCGGGCAGATCGTGAGGTCGGGGTTGAATCGGGGCCACTTCACCGGGGAGCAGCACGACTTCGGCCGCATCCTGGCCGTTGCAAAGCGCCGCGGCCTCTCGGACGAGGAGCTGGCCACGGCCGCGCTCAGCGTCATCGAGGACAATGCGCCAACTAGCCGGCTCGCATCGCTCCTGGGAGTCTCGGCGTCCGAGCTCGGATCCAGGGGGCCCCAGGTGGGGGGGCCTCCCCCGGGGAGAGGACGGGGTGAGAGAGGATTTGGGCCGGGTCCTGGGGGATGGGGCGCCGGCGGACACGGGGGAAGAGGTCACTCCCGGGACGGTGGAGGCTCGGGAGGCTCCGGCTCGGGCGCCGGCTCCAGCGGCGGAAGCGGTTCGTCCGGAGGAGGCTCTGGAGGCTCCAGCGGCGATGGCGGCCCGGGGGGTGGCTCCGGAGGGTCCGGCGGAGGAGGTGGCGGTGGCTCGGGGGGTGGCGGTGGAAGTGGAGCAGGAAGCTCTGGCGGCGATGGCGGTCCGGGGGGCGGCTCCGGAGGGTCCGGAGGTGGAGGAGGTGACGGTGGCTCAGGCGGCTCTGGAGGTGGAGGGGATGGCGGGGCCGGCGGTGGCTCCGGAGGCGGCGGCGGTCGCTGATCCCCGAGGAGGGGGAGTCGATTCCCATGATCTTGAATTCGTGAGGCGGAACTGAAGTGTTTCAAGCTCGACGAGAATACCTCGGCACCGCTCCAAAGAATGCGACGCCCATTTCTTCACTCGCCATTTCCTCACTCGTCATGCCGGCATTTTCTTGAGCGGGCACCAGTTCTTTCCTGTGGATTCCGCCCAGCGGATTGCGGGAATGACGATGTCGATTCGAAAGGTGGATTCACAGTCGTGTCGAGCCGCACCATGCCCGGCAGTGCCAATCCCCGCCACGCAGCCCATTTCAGCGAATCGGTTTTTTATTTGTGACGTTTTTCAACCTCCGTTTGTAGATGAGGGTGAGTGGGATCGCGTGGATCCCGCAAAACCCAAAACACAAGAGTGGAGGTTGTAAGGATGAAAAAGGTATTCTCTACCATGCTGGTGATCGGAGCCTCGGCCATATTGCTGACGGGCAGCCTGTCCTTCGCGGCGGACCAGACGAGGACCCGGGATCGGGATCGGGATCGAATTCGGGATGGTAGCTGTCTGACCTCCCAGAGCCCCGGGGCTCAGTCACGACAGAGCACTCAGCAAAGACTCAACCAGGGCTCCGGGTCCCAGACCCGCTCCCAGAAGCAGTTCCGCGGCGCCAGGTAGTTCTGCCCCGCTGCCTGGGTCGGCGGTGAGCCCTCTGTCAACGGCGGCAGGGGGCTCATTCAGTTTTGGGGTCGACTCATGGCTCGTCAATCTTTTGCCCATTAAGGATCACCACGCCGCAACCGCGGGTGAATGCCAACCAGCGTCGTCCTGGAGGATAACCCTCGGGGACCTCCTGTGCGACGGGCATTTGTCTTCGCGGTTTTTCGTTGTGCTTCGAGGCTCCCCGAACGAGGACAAGGCCCACGGAGCCAGCCGGTCTTCAGCCAGAAGTCCGAGACTCGCAAAGCAGAGCCCTACCCACCGGATCGGCAAAAGCTGCGGGTGGAATGGGGCTGGCGAGCGGCGAGAGGGATTAAATTCATATAGACTATACATTCTGATAGGTTAAAACGCAGGGGAAAAGAGCGCCGGCTTGAGAATGAATATTGCATTTCGGGGCTGCAAGGGTATCGTGCCTTGCCGGATAAACCATTTTTGAAAAGGAGTCCGAATCATGGAGCAACCCGCTACATCGAGGAACGATCTTGCCAAGGGCATTTCGCGGCGCAGTTTTCTGAAGTACTGCGGCGCTGTAGCCGCGGCCCTGGGGCTCGGTCCCTCGTACGCTGCCAGGATCGCCGACGCGCTCACCAGTCCCGATCGTCCGCCGGTCCTCTGGCTTCACTTCGCCGAGTGCACAGGCTGCAGTGAGGCGTTCTTGCGAAGCACCCAGCCTTCCGTCGAACAGATACTCTTTGACACCATCTCCCTCGACTACCACGAAACGGTGATGGTGGCCGCCGGTGTCCAGGCGGAAGCCAATCGCGACGAGATCGTCGCCAAGCATTCCGGGCAGTTCATCTGCATCGTGGAGGGCGCGATCCCCACCGCCCAGAATGGCATCTACGGCACCGTCGGAGGGCACACCATGCTCGACATCGCCAGGACGGTCCTCCCCAAAGCCAGGTCGGTCATCGCCCTCGGGACCTGCTCGAGCTTCGGCGGCCTGGCTTCGGCCGCTCCCAACCCCACCGGCGCGAAAGGCGTGCTGGATGCCGTGGGCGTCAAGTCCATCAACATCAGCGGCTGTCCTCCGAGCCCGATCACACTGGTTTCGACCATAGCCAGCTACCTTCTTTACGACAAGGTGCCTCCCCTCGATGCGTTGGGAAGACCGCTGTTCGCCTATGGCAAGCGGATTCATGATCAATGCAGCAAGCCTTACGGGTGCATCGAGGACCTGGGGTGCAAGGGCAAGAGGACCTATGGCAGTTGTCCCACCGTCAAGTTCAACGATGCCACCAGTTGGGACGTTCAGGCCGGCCATCATTGCATCGGCTGCACGCAGCCCGCATTCTGGGATCAATTCGCCCCCCTGTATTCAAAGGAATTCAGTACCGAGTTTTTCGAGGATTACGCCTTCATCGGAAAAGGCAAGGCGGTCCCGAGGAGTTAGGCCGTGAGCCGCAAGGAGGCGACCCGGCGTAACCTTTGATGAATGATACGTTTTCCAGGAGCTCCACATGCCCATCAATATCATGACCAGTGTCAACACTCTCGAAGTCCCCGAAGGAGGCACGAATTCCTTCACCGTAACTCTCTCCCAACGCCCGACGCGCCGGGTTGCGGTCAGGATCGCGCGCTCGGGGGGAAGCGCGGTCCTTGCCCCTCAGACCAGACGCATTGCTTTTGACACCCAGAACTGGTCACAGCCCAAAAGCGTTGTCATCAAGGCCCTGGCGGACAACGACGGCAACCATGACACCGCCACCATCATGCTTTACGGGACTGGCCTGGAGTCGGTCACGGTGCAGGTCGTTCAGAAGGAGAGCACCGCGCCGCCGTCCAAAAGCACCCGGGTGGTGATCGACCCCGTCACACGGATCGAAGGGCACCTCCGCATCGAGACGGAGGTCAACAACGGCACTGTCTCGAGCGCATGGTCCACGGCCACCCTGTTTCGCGGAATCGAGCTCATCCTGAACGGACGGGATCCCAAGGATGCGCCCCTCATCACTCAGCGCCTCTGTGGTGTATGCACTTACATACACCTTCTGACCTCCAGCAGATGCATCGAGGACACTTATGGAGTGGTGATTCCGGAGAACGCCCGCATCGTGCGGAATCTCCTTCTGGGGGCTCAGTTCGTCCACGACCATATCGTGCATTTCTATCATCTGCACGCCATGGACTGGGTGGATGTCGTCAGTGCCCTCGGCGCCAGCCCGAGGGAGACGCAGGCTTTGGCCCAGAAGCTCTCCCCGGCCGCGGAGCCCATCGATTTTGCCGCCGTACAGACCCGCCTCAAGAACTTCGTGGATACCGGCAAGCTCGGTCCTTTCTCCAATGGTTACTGGGGACATCCGGCTTATCGCTTTTCACCCGAAGCGAACCTGCTCATGGTGGCCCATTACCTGGAAGCCATGAGGAAACAGGCCGAAATCGCCCGGCTTCACGCCATCCTGGGCGGCAAGAACCCGCACCTGCAGTCGGTGGTGGTGGGAGGTGTCACGTGCAGCGGCGAGCTGAGCAAGCAGAGCACCCTGGATTTGTTCCGGCAGATTCTGACCTCGGCCAGGAAGTTCGTGGATACCGTGTACATGCCCGACGTGAAAATCCTGGCCACCACTTACAGGACGGACCGGTGGGATTCCATCGGCGGTTACGACAACCTCATGAGCTTCGGGGAGTTTCCCCAGAGCCCCGATGAGCCCGCTGATCTGTTACTGCCCCGCGGCATCATTCTCGGGCGGAATTTCGGCAACGTGCTGCCCGTCCAGATGGACCAGATCCTCGAGCATGTCGCCCATTCGTGGTATGAGGGGACATCGGCGTCGCACCCCTACAGCGGCAGGACGGCGCCGGCCTACACGCCATTGGACACGGCAGACCGTTACAGCTGGCTGAAGGCCCCCCGCTACGCACAGCAGCCCATGGAAGTGGGACCGCTGGCGCGCGTGCTCGTGGCCTACGGCAGTGGCCAGCAGCGGATCAAGCAGGCCGTGGGGGATTTCCTGGGTGCGACCGGAATGGACCTGCCGGGCATGTTCTCGACCCTGGGCAGGACGGCAGCGCGAGCCATCGAAACCGTCGTCATCGCCGAAGCCATGTCCCAATGGCTGGATGAGCTTCAGTCCAACATCAAGCAGGGGCTTCGCCAGGTGTTCGAGCTTTACAGCCCTTCCACGACGGCGAAGGGCGAAGGGTTCAACGAGGCGCCCCGGGGGGCCCTGGGACACTGGATGAATGTCAGCAACGGCAGGATCGCCAACTACCAGATGGTCGTTCCCTCGACGTGGAATTTCAGTCCGCGCTGCAGCCTGAACAAGCCGGGGCCGGTCGAGCAGGCCCTCCTCGGCACCCCGGTGGCGGATCCTTCCCAGCCGGTGGAGCTGCTGCGAATCCTCCATTCCTTCGATCCCTGCATCGCATGCGGGGTGCATGTGATCGATCCTCGCAGCCAGAAGACCTACGAAGTCCGCGTTCAATAGAGCTTGAAAATGTCCATGGCCAGGGGGGAGCCCCCTGGCCATCAGGATTCGACCCCACCTGTTCTGCAAAACCGACGCGGAATGATTAATCACTAAAGAGAACCGGTCACCGATCGGTCACTGACAAAACAGAAGCTGGGCGGTGGTTCTTGCCGGCCTGACTTGTGGAGCTCTCGTTCGAGGGAGGTTCGATGGGAGATCTCGAAGGGAAGACCTTGATCATCACGGGGGCCTCAATGGGGATTGGCCGTGCCCTGGCTGTGGGCCTGGCCGAGGCTGGGGTGAACGTCGTCATCAACGCCCGCCACGAGGATTCACTTCGCCAGGCCGCGGAAGCCTGTGGGGGGCGTGGCGTTCAGGTTCGCACGGTTGTGGGGAGTGCGGGCGATGCGAGGACGGTGACGCGAATGAGCGAGGAAGCTCTGCGCCTGGGAGGCTTCCGGGGATTCATCCATGTGGCGGGCGTTCTCCATCCCGGTCCCACGGTGTGGGAGCTTTCGGAGGAGCATTTCCGGGAGATCTTCGAGGCCAGCGTCCTGGCCGCTTTTCAGCTCATCCGGGTGGTTGTGCCCATCCTAAGATCGCAGGGCGGAGGGATCGCGGTATTTTTCGGCTCCGGGGCGGCCGAGAGGAATGTGCCGGGCATCGGAGCCTATTGTGCGGCAAAGGCCGCGGAGGAGCGTCTCGCCCTGCAGGTGGCGGAGGAAGCCCCAGGGATCACGACCTTCGTCTATCGTCCAGGCGTGGTCGAAACCCGCATGCAGCAGGGCGCGAGGGAGGCCAGGGGGGGCGCTTCCGAAGAGCTGCGTGCGATTTTCCATGGTTTTCGGGATCGCGGTGAGCTGCTCACGCCCGAGGCCTCGGCCCGTGCGTTGATCAACATCCTGTCCGGCGACCCCGGGCGATTCCAGGGAAGGACGGCCACGGCAAAGGACGGAATGTAGTCGAAGGGAGCGTCGGAGGGGTTGTTGGCCCCGTTCGTCCTGCGAGTCCATGGCCGATGCCCGTGGAGTGCCGGCCAACCCATCACAAGGGAGGGAATCATCATGAAAACGCTTTGGATTGCAGTGGCTCTGATCCTGTGGGCTGTGCCGAGTCAAGGGGCTGTGGTGGGAGCTGCGGTGGATTACCGGCACGGAGACACGATCCTTGAAGGATACCTGGCGTATGACGATGCGTCGAAGGACGTCCGGCCCGGGGTCCTGGTGGTGCACGAATGGTACGGAGTCAATGACCATGCCAGAAAGCGGGCCGAACAGCTGGCTCAGCTCGGATATGTGGCGTTCGCCCTCGACATGTACGGCAAGGGCGTGAGGGTCGCCGACAACAAGGAAGCCGGTGCCCTGGCCGGCAAATTCAAGGGCGATCGGCCCCTCATGCGCGGGCGGGCTTCGGCCGGCCTGGATGTGCTCAAAAAGCACAGCCTGGTGGATCCCAAACGGGTGGCGGCCATCGGGTACTGCTTCGGTGGGACCACGGTGCTCGAGCTGGCCAGGGCTGGGGCCGACGTAACGGGTGTCGTGAGCTTTCACGGCGGGCTGGACACGCCAAGCCCCGACACCACTCCGCCCATTCGAGCCAAGGTCCTCGTGCTGCACGGTGCCGATGACCCCCTGGTCCCCGTCGCGGAGATCGCCGCCTTCCAGGAGGAAATGCGACGTGCCGGCGCCGACTGGCAGATGATTTATTATGGCGGGGCTGTTCACAGCTTCAGCAACCCCCAGGCCGGGGCGGACCCGTCCAAGGGTGTGGCCTATAACGAGCCGGCCGACCGCCGCTCATGGCAGGCCATGAAGCTCTTCTTCGACGAAATCTTCAAATGAAAAGCTTGATGCCCGTTCCATCAGGTCGTTCCTCTCGAAGCATTGGAGGACCATGTCATCTGAGGACAAAGGCCGCTTAAGCGGTCTCGGCTGGAATTTCGACAACAGCTACGCCCGCCTGCCCTCCATGTTCTACGTGCGACTGAGTCCGATTGCCGTTCGCGCTCCGCGCATGGCCGTCCTCAATCGCCGGCTGGCGGAATCGCTGGGTTTGAACGGGGAAGCGCTCGAGGGCGAAGAAGGAGCCGCGGTCCTTTCCGGCAGCCGGATTCCCGAGGGTGCGGAGCCTCTGGCCCAGGCCTACGCCGGCCATCAGTTCGGGGTTTTCACCATGCTGGGCGACGGCCGGGCCATCCTGCTGGGCGAGCACATAACGCCCCGCGGCGAGCGATTTGACATCCAGCTCAAGGGGTCCGGCCAGACCCCGTTTTCCCGCATGGGCGACGGGAGGGCGGCCCTGGGGCCCATGCTTCGCGAGTACATCATCAGCGAGGCCATGCACTCCCTGGGTATTCCAACGAGTCGAAGCCTCGCGGTGGTGACGACCGGCGAGCCGGTGCTCCGCGAAACCGCGCTGCCCGGGGCCGTCCTCACGCGCGTGGCGGCCAGCCACATCCGCGTGGGTACGTTCGAATATGCCGCGCGGCGTGGCGGCGGTGATGGTGCTCGAACCCTGGCCGATTACACCATCGGGCGCCACTTCCACGGGCTCGTTGGTGCTGAAAATCCTTACCTGTCCTTGCTGGACGCCGTGATGGAGCGGCAGGCGTCCCTGGTGGCGAAGTGGATGAGCGTTGGCTTCATTCACGGGGTCATGAACAGCGACAACATGGCGCTATCGGGGGAGACCATCGATTACGGTCCCTGCGCATTCATGGATGCGTACGACCCCGCCACGGTGTTCAGCTCCATTGACCATCAGGGCCGCTATTCCTATAACAACCAGTCCCTCATGGCCCAGTGGAATCTCGCCCGTTTCGCCGAAACGCTCCTGCCGCTGCTGGATTCCGACCAGGAAAAGGCGATACGGTTGGCGGAAGCTTCCATCAGGTCGTTTCCGGAAAAATTCCGGCGCTTATGGCTCTCCGGTATTCGAGGGAAGCTCGGGCTCTTCACGGAAGAGGAGGAGGACATTTCGCTCGCCGAAACGCTTTTCACGTGCATGCATCGGAACGGGGCGGATTTCACCAGCACCTTCCGGGATCTCGCCTCGGATAGCCTGCCCGCCGATGCCCCCGTCTTCCGCGATGGGGCGTTCATCGAATGGCACGGGCGCTGGCGGGCTCGACTGGCGCGGCAACCGCAATCCATGGATGCTTGCATGGAATTGATGCGATGGCGCAACCCCGCGGTGATCCCCCGCAACCACCGGGTGGAGGAAGCGCTCGAGGCCGCCGTGGAGCGCGGGGACTTCACGGTGATGGACCGGCTGCTGCGGGTTCTGTCGAAACCTTACGAGGAATCGCCGGATACTCTCGAATATCGCATGCCGCCTCCTCCGTCGGACCTCCCGTATAAGACCTTCTGCGGGACGTGAGGGCTTCGCCGGCCGGCTTCGAGCCAGGGGAGCCGGTCCCGGGACGCTGCCGTGGTCTGCTACCGCAGGGACGAGTGCCGATCCACCGCCTGCTGCGGAAGAATCTCGACGGGGTTCTCCGGAACGGTCCGAGCCACCAGGGTATTGGCGAAAAGCTCCCGGGCGAGGTTCTGGACGTCCTCGACGGTCACCTTGCGGATGAGGTCGGGATACCTCTGGTCATGGTCCCAGCCCAGCCCGAGCACTTCATCCACGGCCGCGCTCTGGGCCTGGGAGCCCAGGCTTTCCCGACCAAGCTGGTGCATCGTGATGATCATGTCCCTGGCGGTTTCGAATTCGGCCAATGGGACCGGCTCTTCCTGAATCCTTTTCAGGTGATCGAGAATCACATTCTGAACCTTGTCGAGGTTCGCGAGCGTGGTCTGCGTGATGACGCCGAAATAGCCCGCCTTCACTCCGTAAAAGGGGGTCGCTCCCACGATGTAAACCAGATCCTCCTGACCGCCCCGCAGCGCCTCGAAAAGGCGTCCACCCGGATAGGATGTGCCGGCCAGAACGGCGTCGAGCACATCCAGGACCGGACGCCGGTCGCTGGAGATGTCGAGGCCGTTGGTCCCAATGAAGAGACTGGCCGAGGTCTTCTCGGTCTTCTGTTCCACCTTGCGGCTGGCGGTCAGGGGATGGGTTTCGCTGGGCCATTCGGGGAGCCCGGTCGGCCGGCCTTTCCAGGCCCCGAGGAGCTCATTCAATCGGGCCAGGAGGGCTTTGGAATCGACATCGCCGTAGACGGCCAGGACCGAATGGGCGGGGCTCACCATGCGTTGGAAGGAATCGACGATATCGTCCCTTCGGATCGCCTGGATGGACTCGGCGGTGCCAAGCCGGTCCCGTTCGTAGGGCGAGCGGGAGAAGTAGCTCCTCTTGAAGAGACTCATGAGCTCGTACTGCCAGCTCTCCTGCTGCTTCTGGATGGCGAGCAGAAACTCCTTTCGCTTCTTTTCGATTTCATCCTCGGGAAACCGCGCGTTCCTCACGATGTCCGACAGGATGGTCAGGGCGGTATCGAGATCCTCGCGCAGGACCTTGATGGCCACGTGATAGGTGTTGTTGTCGGACCGGCTGCTGATGGCTCCCCCCGCGTCCTCGATGGCGCTGAGTATGTCAAGCCTGCTGCGGGAGCTGGTGCCGGCGGTGAGGAGGGATGCCGTGAACGCCGACAGCCCCGGGGCCGATGCGGGCTCGAGGATGAGGCCGCCCAGGCCGTAGAGCTGGATGTTCACAACGGGCAGGGATGAATCCTCCTTCAGGACTACCCTGAGGCCGTTGTCGAGGGTGTGCAGTCGATCTTCGCCCGGGCGGGCCGAAAGCTCACCTTCCGCCCTGGGGGCGGTGGTCCGTGAGTCGGACCCCGGGGGGCTCAAGACGGCAACGGTCATCACTTCGCGGCGAAGGTACTTTCGGGCGACCTCGCGGACCTGCTCGGCGGTCACGTTTCGAATCCCTTCCACGTAGGCCTCGTCGAAATAGGGATCTCCCGTGTCGAAAAAGGAGGAAGCCAGGGATGATGCAAGGGATGCAGCCGTCTCCTTCCCGAAAACATGCCTCGCTATGCTGGATTTCTTGGCCTTTTCGAGCTCCTGGGGGGACGCGAGCTCCGTCTTGAACCGCTCGATTTCCTCCTCCACGCTTGTCAGCACTCCGGGCCAGTTCTGCGACGGGAGGGTCAGGGAGATGGCGAACTGACCGTGGGTGAAGCCCGGCGTCCAGTTGGAGGCCCCCACTCCCAGAACCTGGCTTTCGCTTTGTTTGAGCCTCTGGTCGAGGCGCGATGTCTGACCGCCACCCAGCAGAAATGCCAGGACATCCAGGGCATACATGTCCGGATTGTGGAGGGTCACCGACGGGAATCCGACCATGGCCTGGTGCAGCCTGGCCAGGGGAGACTCCTGCTGGGCCCAGCGCGGCCAGGATTGAATGGGCTCCATGGGCAGCACAAGCGGCTCCGCCGATCTCCGCGCGAAGCTCCTGGTCTTTTCGATGATGAAGCTCAGGACTTCCAGGGGCTCCACGCTGCCCACCACCGATACCACCATCTGATCGGGCTGATACCGGTCGTTGTAGTAGCTGAGCAGATCGTCGCGGTCCTTCTGGATGAACACGTCCTCGTAACCGATCACGGGATGACGCACCGGGTGCTGGAGATAGGCCGTCCTGATGAAGAGCTTCCAGAGCTCCCGGTCGACATTGTTCTCCCCCATTTTGATTTCCTGTTGGATCACGGCCTTTTCCCTGTTGACCTCCCGGGGATCCAGTGCATTTTCTCCCACGTAGGAGAGCAGCAGATCCAGGGCATCCTTCCAATGGCGGGCGGAAGTGTTGATGTAATAGACCGTTCGGTCGTAGGAGGTGTAGGCGTTGGTCGCTCCGCCCATCTTCTGGAGTCTTTCGCGGGCCTCGGCTTCGGTGAATGACCGGGTTGTTCCTCCGGAAACGACGTGCTCGAGGTAGTGGGAAAGACCGGCCTTGAGATACCTCCCTTCGTAAATGGAGCCCGCTCGCACGAATACCTGGGAGGAGACGACATCGTTTTCGGCCTTGTGACGGAGCAGAACCGTGAGCCCGCTTTTCAGAACCACGAACAGGTCGCCGGTCTTCGAGGCGAGGACTCGATCGACGGATGCGTCCAGGGGCGACGGGATCGCGGGTGTCGAGGTCGCAACCGTGGAAGGTGCCGCGTGGGCTCCGCCCGTGACGAGCACAAGTGTGATCAGGCAGTGGGTCATCATGGACTTCAAATATGTCGGATGAATCATTGTACGCTCCTGGTGAATCTGAAGATCAACCCTGGCTGTTTTCACTCGAAGGTCAGGACCATTTCTTTCACAGCACCCCACGGACTATGAGATCGCATATGGTCGCATGCCTACTTATACTATGGCCGCGGACCCGAATATGCAAAGGGGGTGGACTCATTTCCACGATATGCCACCGCTCGCCGAAGCGGCCCCATTCGATGACGATGTCGTCCAGCAGGGCCATCCTGGTGAGCTCCCGGTTCTTGTTCAAGACAAAATCCAGCTCGGGGCCGGGACTTGCCGCGGACAAGACCTCATGGCCGGGATCTCCCTCGAGGCTCAGTCGTTGAACCGCGATGCACTCATATTGGACGGACACCAGGCGGAGTCGTTCCTCCCACGGGACAACCTCCCGGATGACCAGGGGGTTGTAAGCTTCCAGGACCGGTTGGAGATCGCATGTGGATCGGATCCTGTGCGACCCGCGGTGCCGCGGGTCCGGCGGCAGCGCATCGAAGGGCATGGAGAAGTCATCGAGTATTCGCCGCTTCTGGCGCTTCCCGAAGTAAAGGCGGGCCTTCGCGGCGGGCCATGCCAGATGCTGAAACAGCAGTGTCTGCAGCACCCGTGACCTCGCGTATCGATAGCATGATGGGGATGGGAAAGTCAGTTTGGATGCTGCTTCGAAAACATCCACGTAGCGCGGCGTGGGAAAGAAAATCCGGTCCGCACCGCGCATGAGCTCTCTCTCTCGAGGAGTGTAATCACTCATGCAGGGCCGAATACCCAGGGTGAGAACGGGAGCGCATTGCGTGAGAAAGGGAGCGAGAGCTATCTTTAAACTCATGTTGCCGGGGAGACCTCGCTCGATAATCAGAAGGTCGTGGTTATCTTTCAAAAGATAGTTTCAGCGGCGGAATCGGTGAACAACATCCTGCTCATGGAGGTATGGACATGGCGCATGCAAAAGAAGCACATAAATCACGTCAGCGAATTGTCGACAGATCCACCACGGCATTTAAGGTCATGAAGGATCTTGAGGCTTCGGCCGCCAGGAAGCTCGAGCTTGTTCTGAAATGCGATTCATTTGGGAGCGTGGAGGCGGTGGAAGCGATCCTCGGCAAGCTCAAGGTGCCCGGAGTCGCGATCCAGGTCATTCATTCGGGAGTGGGCGCCGTCAGCAAGTCGGACCTGGTGATGGCTTTGAGCGGAAGCCGCCTCGTTCTGGGGTTCAACGTCCCGGTCATGCCCAAGTTGGGGCAATGGGTCAAGGAGCATGGCGTCGAAGTCCGACTCTACCAGGTGATCTACAGACTCGTCGAGGATATCAGGAAAACCGCCGAGAGTCTTGTCCCATCGGAGCCCGAGGAGAGGATCACGGCGCGGGGCAAGATCATCGCCCTGTTCAAAAGCTCTCACCGCGACATCATTCTCGGCTGCCAGGTGAACGAAGGGGTCATAGCCCTGGGCAGCGCATTTCGAGTCATCTCGGCCATGGGTCCCATCCATACTGGAAGGATCGCTTCATTACACATCGAAAAGGACGAAGTGAAGGAAGCGAGACCCGGCCAGCAGGTCGGCATCAAGGTCGAGAATTTCAACCAGGCCAAAATCGGCGACCTGGTGGAATGCTTCGAGACCGTGGCTGGAAGGAAAAACCAACCCTGGGGGCCCGTGGGTGAGATCCTCCATGTGGATGGAAAGTGACGGAGGAGCATCAGTCTCCGTGATGCCCCCGAACCTCTTCCCGTCAGCGCTTCCCCAGTTCCTGTGATCTCAATGTCGCCGCCTCGACCGCCCGCATCAAGCTGCCCCGCACTCCCGCCGCCTCCATGACGCTGAGTCCGCGGATCGTTGTTCCTCCGGGTGATGTGATCATATCCTTGAGCTCCGCCGGGTGCTTGCCCGTCTCCAGGACCATCCTGGCGCTGCCGAGAGCCGTCTGAGCCACCAGGTCCCGGGCGACGGGGCGTGGGAGTCCCATGAGCACGCCGGCATCAATCATTCCCTCCATGAGCAGAAGGAAATAGGCCGGTCCGCTTCCGCTCAGGCCCGTGACGGCGTCCATCCATTTCTCCTCGACCTCCATTGCGCTGCCGACGGCTCTGAAGAGCGCCATGGCCTGGTCCATCTGGTCGGTCGTCACGTGGCTGCCCCGTGACAGGGCTGAGGCCCCCTCGAGAACCAGGGCCGGCGTATTGGGCATGACGCGGATGGCGGGACAATCCGGGGGCAGGGAGGCGGAAAGGGCTTCCAGGCTGATTCCCGCTGCTATGGAGATGACGAGGGGACGGTGATCGAGATGGGGCCGAAGCTCGTCGAGGACCCGAGACATCACCTGCGGCTTGACGGCGAGGATCAGGATCCCGGATTCCGCCGCGACCTGAGCACTGTTTGAAGCCGGCCGAACGGAATAGACCTTGTGCAGGTGGTCCATTCGGGAAGCCAGCACATCATGAACGCAAATTTGTTCGGGAAGCAGCACGGAAGCCGAGATGAGCCCGCGAATCAGGGCTTCCCCCATATTTCCGCCTCCGATGAAACCGATGGTTTTTCCTTCAAACATGAAAGCTCCTTTGGATTCGGTAAACATGCTCCTGGGATTTGATGGATCGGCTCCGAGGGCCAAGTCTCTTGTGTTTGCCACGCCAACCCGCTAGAATTGGCGCTGTGCAGACAGAGTGTCGCAACTGGATGAGCTGTACCGTGGTCAGCTCAGAACTTTGTCTTCGAGCAGCCGGAGGGTATATGATCGATGAACTTCGTTCCAGCGTGAAAATCACCTTTCTGAAATCGAGCCATCTGGTCCGCAATCTCCGTTAACCGAGGTACCCGCCATGCCCGACCAAGAGACCGAAGTCTACGAGCCCAGATCCAGCGTTCTCGTCAATGGCGAGATGGTGCATTTCAGGTGCCTCAGGGCTTCGGATGAAGAGCTCCTGAGGAGCTTTTTCCTGAGTATCCCGGAAACCGAGGCGGCGAACCTGAGGCACGACATCAGGAGCCCCGAGGTGGTGAGCTCGTGGGTTCATAGCCTGGACTTCAAGCGCGTTTTCCCGCTGATGGCCATGGATGAGGAGCTCCAGAACATCATCGCCGTTTCGTCACTCCATTTTCAGAAGGGAGTCTACCGACATATCGCCGAGATAAGGATCGTGGTGGGCAAGGCCTACCGGAAGCTCGGACTCGGGTCGGCCCTCATCAAGGAGCTCATCGAAGTCGCCAACCGCCTGGGGCTCCACTTCCTCAAAGCCGAGGTGCCCATGGAGAACCAGCTGGCGATCCGGGCCTTTCGACAATTGGGTTTTGAAGTCAAGTGCACACTGGAGCGATATTACATGACCCGGAGCGGTGACACCAAGGATATCGTTCTCATGATCAAGCGCCTGCTCGTCGAGCTGGAGGAGGACCTCTTCTTTGTTTTTTAGGCATTGAGAGCGATCAGGCGGCTCCCTCCGCAGCTCCACCGGTCGCTGCCTCCGCTGAATGCGGCTGCTCCACCCGTTCCGGCAGGTCAGCCGGCAGCGTGATGATCATTTCGCAACCCTCGCCCGGCTTGCTTCTGACCTCGATGTTGCCCCGGTGGGCCTTGATGATGCCGTAGGAAATGGCCAGCCCCAGCCCCGTTCCCATCTCCTTGGTGGTGAAGAAGGGGTCGAAAAGCTTGTTCAGGTTGTCTTCGGGAATGCCGGGACCGTTGTCGATGCAGTGGACCGCAATGCGGGATCGATCCGGCTCCCAGCGGGTGAGGAGCCTGAGCTCGCCACTGCTTCCCATGGCTTCCGACGCGTTCACGATCACGTTGAAAAAGACCTGTTTGAGCTGATCGAGATCCGCCATGACCCGGGGGACCCCGGGGTCGAAGTCGGTTTTGACCTGTATGTTCTGGAAGGATTCCTGGCTGCTGACGATCTGGAGGATCTCCCGGATGACCTGGTTGATCTCGACTTCGGCCTTCTCCGGCGCGGTCTGGCGCGCAAAGTCCAGAAGCCCACGCACGATGCTCCTGCACCGGATGGTCTCCCGCACGATGAGCTTCAAATCCTGGTGAGCCTCGCTTTCGGGGGGAAACTCATCCATCAGAAGCTGGCTCAGATTGAGGATTCCCGTCAAGGGGTTGTTGATTTCGTGGGCGATTCCGGCCGACAGCTTTCCCAGGGAGGCGAGCTTCTCGCTCCGAATGAGCTGCTGCTGGGTTTCCTGCAGGTCCTTGGTCCTCTCGCAGACCATCTGCTCCAGTCGGCAGCCCCACTGGGTGAGAGAGGCCTTGGCCCGCTTGAGATCCTGGGTCATCTGGTTGAACGACCGCGCGAAGATGGCCAGCTCATCCTCCGTCCGGATGGGGATCTGTACATCGAGGTCGTCATTGGCGACCCGCCGGGTCCCTTCGATGAGCACCTTGAGGGGCTGATTCAGAAAGTGGTTGACGAGAAAAAGGATGAGAGCGGCCAGGGCAACGGCCGAAGCCAGCCCGATGGAGAGGAGCTTGGCCTCGGCGGCGCGCATGCGCTGGTCGATGGGCACCAGCGAAACATCGATGTCCATCACCCCAAGCACCTTCTTGTCGGCCGGATGGACGTGGCAGCTGGCGGTGTAGCAGTCGGGCTCATTGTAGATGGGGTTGATCATCCCGAGGACGCGATGGCCGGACGGGTCCTTGAAGATGCGGGTTCGTTCGGTTGTGCTCAGCCGTTCGACGGGCTTCTCGGCGGAGTGGCAGGCGTAGCATTGCTCCGCCTGCTTATCCACCAGCAGGTTCATCTCGGATTTGTCGGAAGAATAGATGATCTCCCCTACATCATTGAAAATGCGCATCTTCTGGATGAAGGGCTGCTTGCCGATGTTGTCCACCGTTTGGTGCAGGCGATCGGGGGCGTAGAGCAGCATGTCCGACCGGGAGCTGGCTTTGATGGTGTCGCTCAGGAGGCTCACGCTGCGGATCACCTCCTCGATGAGCTCCTGGCGGTAATACTGGATGGAAAAGTAGGTGTGGACGCTGAGGAAGCCGATGCCGAGCAGAGTCGTCACGATGCTTATCCTCACTCCGATGCGCTTGTACCAGGTCAGCTGCTTGAACCACATGAGATTTCTCCACCCGCGAGTGTGTAAGCTTGTGAATTAGGTTACTAGATTTCCAGTTGACAGACAAGGGGGATTCCGCTAGTAAAAACTTCCCAAATGTAAGGATGCGCGCTGGTTTGTGAACTTTTTCTCCCCACGTCCCCGGAGGTATGTGCATGGCCGCCAAAGGTAAGATCCTTATCGTAGACGACGATCCGGACTTCGTCAAAACGACCAAAATGATCCTCATGACAGATGGCTACGAGATTCTGACGGCCAGCGACGGTAAGGAGGGGCTCAAGATGCTCCGGGAGACGAAGCCCGATCTGGTCATGCTGGATATCATGATGGAGAGCCTGTTCGAAGGTTTCAGCTTCCTGGGGACGCTCAGGACTTCTCCGGACTTCGAGGAGCTCAAGGGCACGCCCATCCTCATGGTGTCGAGCGTGAAGACCGACACGGGATCGCGCTTCTCCTTCGGTTACGAGGAGGATATGGGTGACATCCCCGAGCCCGATGAGTACATGGACAAGCCGCTCAAACCCAAGGAGCTCCTGGAGCGAGTCGCCAGGCTCGTCGGCAAGGGCAAGTAGCCGGCTCCCATTCGTCTTGTCTGTCGGCTCCCCATGGCTACGGCAATCCGCCGTCAAGCGGCACCGTTCGGTTGATGACATTAGGGTGAATGTGGATCTTGCGAAGGTTCTTGTGATCGATGACGAGGAAATCGCTCGGATTTCCTGCCAGCGGGTGCTCAAACGCGAGGGCATCCAGGTCGCCATGGCCTCAACCGGCCGTGAGGGTCTCGATATGCTCATGCGGGAGCCTCCCGATCTGGTTCTGGTGGATCTCAAGATGCCGGAAATGGATGGTGTCGAGGTTGCCCGCCGCGTCAGGAGCTTCGACCCCAACATCGTCACCATCATCATCACGGGCTATGCCACCATAGAGAGTGCTGTGGCGGTCATGAAGGAGGGGGCCTACGATTATCTCCCGAAGCCCTTCACTCCGGACGAGCTCATCATTGTCGTGCGGCGCGGCCTGGAAAAGCGTCGTCTCGACCGGGAGTCCCGGGCCCTTCGCGAGGAAAAGGCGGCCATGGAGCGCAACTTCATCACCATGGTCACCCATCAGCTGCGCTCCCCCATGGGAGCCATTTTCCAGTACCTGGAAGTGCTCCTGAGCGACATTGGGGGCGAGCTGACCCAGATGCAACGGGAGATGCTCGAGCGGGCCAAGGAGCGTCTCGAGGGATTGCTTCAGCTCATCAACGACTGGCTTGACATGAGTCGCATCCAGGCCGGAGAGATCTTGAATCGGCTCCAGGCGGTTCCGGTGGGCTCCTGCATCGACGCGGCCCTGACGGGCCTGGATTTCACCGCGCAGCAGAAGGGAATAGAGCTCACCACCGAAATCTCACCTGCGCTGCCTCCGGTCCAGGTCGACCCGGACAGCTTTCGGGAGGTGTTGAGCAATCTGATCTCCAATGCCATCAAGTACAATCGCCCTGACGGGTACGTGCGCATCCGGGCTTCCGAGCGGGAGGGCTGGGTGGTTGTGGATGTGGAGGATTCGGGGCTCGGCATCGAGGAGAAGGAAATTCCTTTTCTTTTCGAACAGTTCTTTCGCGGCAAGGACAAAGAGGTGCGCAGGCAGGAGGGCACTGGGCTGGGGCTGGCCATCGTTCAGCGGATTGTGCAGGCCCACGGCGGTAAAATCGAAGTCAAGAGCGATTATGGGAAAGGTTCCACATTCTCGGTATTCGTGAACAAGGCCGATGCGTGATGGGCAGTCATCATGCGCAAGTTTTCACTTGACCCTCCGGGAAGGTTGTGCGAAATAGAACTTGCTCAAATGGACCATCCCCTTTCGGAATCCATCGTCTTGTGTATCGCTCCTGAGGCATGGATGGAGGAATTGCATGGAATACAGGATCGAAGATGTTGAAGGGATCATCAACCATTGGGGGCCGAAACCGGCATCGCTTCTGCAAATCATGCTCGACATCAATCACAAGTACCACTATCTCCCGAGGGAAAGCCTGGACGTGGTGTCCAGCAGGCTGGGCATGCCCATAAGCCAGGTTTATGGTGTTGCCAACTTCTTCAAGGTTTTCAGCCTCACCCCCCGTGGCCGGATCATCATGCATGTCTGTACGGGCACGGCCTGCCACGTCAAGGGAACGCCCAAGCTTCTCGACCGTCTCAAACAAGACCTTGGTCTCAATCCCGGCGACACGACCGAGGATTTGGAGCTGACGCTCGAAACCGTGAACTGCGTGGGTGCGTGCGCATCCGCTCCGGTCGTGGTGATCGATGGGAACACGTTTGCGGATGTGACCCCCAATCGAATCAGTAAACTGGCCAAGGAAGCCACAGAGAAAAAAGAAGAGGTCTAAGGCAGGACCATGAAGCGGCTCAACAGCGTCCAGGATTTGGATAATCTGCGGCAGGAAGTCATCGCCAGGCAGCAGCGGCTTCTGCGCGCAGGGGCCCATCGTGGTGGTGGAGCCCGAGAACATCTTTTATGCACGGGTCGGACTCGATCGGGTTCCGGAGATTTTCGAGAGGAGCGTCCTCGGCGACGAAGTCATCGAGGACCTGATCTACGTGAATCCGGAGAACGGCCAGAAGATCGTCCACGAGCGCGAGATCCCCTTCTTCGCGGGCCAGGAGCGGCTGGTCTTTCACGACACCAGCGTCAACTTCGTCACCGACATCGAGGACTACATTTCGAGGGGCGGCTACTCGGCCCTGGGCAAGGCCCTGACCACCATGTCCCCCGAGCAGGTCATCGACGAGGTGAAGGTCTCGGGTCTCAGGGGGCGCGGGGGTGGTGGATTTCCCGCCGGTGTCAAGTGGGAATCGTGTCGCCGGGCCAAGGGCGACATCAAATATGTCATGTGCAACGCCGACGAAGGGGACCCCGGCGCCTACATGGACCGCTCGGTCATGGAGGGCAATCCCCACCAGGTCATCGAGGGCATGATCATCGCCGCCCATGCCATCACGGCCACCGAGGGCTACATCTACTGCCGCTTCGAATATCCGCTGGCGGTGAAGAACGCCGGATGGGCTCTGGAGCAGGCACGGGCCTACGGGCTTCTGGGCGAGAACATCCTCGGCACCGGGATGAACTTCGACATCTTCATCAACCGGGGCGCCGGCGCGTTCATCTGCGGTGAGTCCACGGCGCTGATGGCTTCGCTGGAAGGCAAGCTCGGCGAGCCCCGGGGCAAGCATATCCATACGGTGGAGAAGGGGCTCTGGAATCGCCCAAGCAATTTGAACAACGTGGAAACCTATGCCAACGTTCCCATGATCATCAACCAGGGGGGGAGGTGGTACGCTTCCATCGGGACCGAGCGCAGCAAGGGTACGAAGATCTTTTCCCTGGTGGGGAAGATCAACAACTGCGGTCTGGTGGAAGTGGCCATGGGGACGCCCATCCGAAAAATCATCTACGACATTGGTGGCGGAATCCCCGGCGGCAAGGCGTTCAAGGCCGTCCAGACGGGCGGCCCTTCGGGCGGCTGCATCCCGGACTACCTCATCGATCAGCCCGTCGACTTCGAGAAGCTCAAGGAAGCGGGGTCCATGATGGGCTCGGGCGGCATGATCGTCATGGACGAAGAGACCTGCATGGTCGACGTCGCCAAGTACTTCCTGAACTTTCTCACCGAGGAGTCGTGCGGCAAGTGCGTTCCCTGCCGGGTGGGCGTCAAGCGGATGCATGAGATCGTGGAGGGCATCTGCCAGGGGCGGGGCACGATGGATGACATCGCCCAGCTCGAGGAGCTCTGCAACACCATTATGGAGGCGGCCCTGTGCGGTCTCGGCAAAAGTGCTCCGAACCCGGTCCTCAGCACCCTCCAGTACTTTCGACATGAGTATGAGGCGCATGTCAACGACAAGCGCTGTCCGGCCAAGGTCTGCAAGCCGCTCATCCACTTCGAGATCGACACGGAGAAGTGCACGGGGTGCGGGGTGTGCCGAAGGAAGTGCCCGGAGATAGCCATCATCGGGGACAAGCGCGAGTGCCACTGCATCGACGATGAGCTTTGCGTGCGATGCGGCATTTGCATAGAGAGCTGTAAGTTTGGGGCCATTTTCTACGAATAGCGAGCGGAGAGGGGCATGCTTCCCAAAGAGCTAATGACCGATTTTTTGGCAATCGCGTTTTTCCTCCTTGTGGGGGTGGTCTTCGCGGTCATTCCGATCATCATCTCGTCGCTGATCGTGAAGCGGAGTGCCGGGGCCAAGCGCGAGGAAACCTATGAAAGCGGCATGCAGACCATCGGCAGCGCCTGGATACAGTTCTCGGTGGCTTACTATATCTACGCGCTCATCTTTCTCGCCTTTGACGTCGACGTGCTCTACCTCTTCCCCGTAGCCCTCGCCTACGGCAAGTACGCGCTCAGGGATCTCATTGAGGTCGGGATCTTTGTTGGCATTTTGTCTCTGGCCATCGTCTATGCCTGGTGCAAAGGAGTATTTGAGTGGGAAACCAAAAGATAGAACCGGGTGAGCCGGTCATCAGATTCGCCCTCCTGGATGACGTTCTGAACCTGGCGCGGGCCAACTCCCTCTGGCCGATGACTTTCGGGCTCGCGTGCTGCGCCATTGAGATGATGGCCGCCGGAGCGTCGCGCTTCGACCTCGACCGTTTTGGAGCGGGTGTGTTCCGGCCTTCGCCGAGGCAGTCGGACCTGATGATCGTCGCGGGAACGATCGCCAAGAAGATGGCCCCCGCCATCCAGATGCTCTGGGATCAGATGCCGAACCCCAAGTGGTGCATCGCCATGGGCAACTGCGCCATTTCGGGCGGGCCCTTCGAATATGATGGACAGTACGCCATTGTCCCCGGCGCAGACCTCATCGTGCCCGTGGACATTTACATTCCGGGATGTCCGCCGCGCCCCGAGGGGCTCATTCAGGGCTTCCTGGCGCTGGAGGATAAGATCACCAAGGGTGAGGATCGAAACATCCTGCGGCGATTCCATCGCAAGGGAGGGAAGAGGTAGCCATGGCGAGCAGGGATGTGATGACGGAAAAGCTCCGTTCCGTGCTGGGCGACAACGCGGTCTGCGTGGATGACCAGTACGGTGCGGGAGTTTTCGTTGCGGCCACGGCGCCCGCGGCGAGACTGCTGGAAGTCCTCGGACTCTTCAGGGAGACCGGGTTCTATCTCGAAACGATGACGGCCCTGGATTTTCAGGACACTCAGGAGATCGTGTATCACCTGAACTGCTACGAGCCCCTGTCCCGCATGTCGTTGAGGGTCCTGGTGGAGCACGGAGCGAGTGCTCCCACGGCCAGCGGCGTCTTCACCGCGGCCGACTGGCTTGAACGGGAAGTGCGGGAATTCCATGGAATTCAGTTCGATGGACACCCCGATCCGCGGAACCTTCTGCTGCCGGAGGACGCCGACTATCATCCGCTGAAGAAGGACTTTGGTAAAGTTCACGCCTACCGGACAAGAGAAGAGATCTATGGCTGAGCAATTCAAGGAACCAATTGTCGATCGAGTGTACACGCTGAACCTGGGGCCTCAGCATCCCAGCACCCACGGGGTCTTGAGGGTTCTGCTGGATCTCGATGGTGAATTCATCTTGAAGGCGGATCCGGTGATTGGCTACGGGCATCGCGGCCATGAGAAAATGGGGGAGAACCGCACCTACAAGCAGTTCCTCCCCAACGCCAGCCGGATGGATTACCTGTCGGGGCTCCTCTACAATCACGGATTCGTCCTGGCGGTGGAGAAGCTCACGGGCATCGAGGTGCCCGAGCGCGCCAGGTATATCCGGACGGTGTGCGCCGAGCTGAACCGGATATCGAGCCACCTGCTCTGGTTCGGCACCTATGTCATGGACTTGGGTGGCTTCACGCCGTTCCTGTATGCCTTCGATGATCGCGAGAACATCCTCGACATCCTGGACCGGGTGAGCGGCTCCCGCCTGACGTATTCCTACTGTCGGTTCGGCGGCGTCTGCAATGACGTGGATGCTGGTTTTGTGGACATGACACGGGCATTCGTCAAGAGGCTGCGCAGTCGCTTTCCCGACTACGAAAACCTGGTGACGAAGAACGTGATCTTCATCCACCGGACGCGGGGCGTCGGGGTCATCACGGCCGAGCAGGCCAGGGAGTTCGGCGTGACGGGGCCTAACCTGCGAGCCTGCGGCATTCCTTATGACATGCGGAGGATCGAGCCCTACGAGATCTATGACCGGTTCGATTTCGAGATTCCCATCGGCGTCAACGGCGACGCTCTCGATCGCTACGACGTGCGGCTCCAGGAAATGGAGCAGAGCTGCCGGATCATCGAGCAGGCGCTGGACAAGATGCCCGGAGGGCCGTTCTGGAACGAGGCGGCTGCGTTCAAGGTGAGGCCGCCCAAGGGTGAAATCTACTTCGGGTTCGAAAGTGCTCGAGGGCAGACGGGCTATTACCTGGTCAGCGATGGAAGCCAGTGTCCCTACCGGTGCCACATTCGAGTTCCGAGCTACGGGAATCTTCATGTCCTGACCGATGTCCTGCGCGGGACCATGATGGCCGACGCCATCTCGATCCTCGGCAGCATCGACGTGGTCATCCCCGAAATCGATCGCTAGTCGGGGAGCCGGAGGGTGCCGGAATAGGGCAGGGTTTCGATTCATGACTCGAGGGAGAACAGGATTATGGGCAACACCGACGGTTCTGATTGGCTTAGACTGGTAGTAGGCCTGGTGATCGTTCTGGCCTTCTCTCAGTTCAATGCCCTGTTTCTGGTTTGGCTGGAGCGCAAGGTCGCCGGGCACATTCAACTGCGGCCGGGTCCAAAGGAAGTGGGTCCGTTCGGGATTTTGCAGACCATCGTCGATGGCATCAAGCTGGTGGGCAAGGAGCTCATCAGTCCCGCGGCGACGGACAGGAAGCTCTTCCCCATCGCACCGGTGCTTGTTTTCATGCCCGTCCTGGTGGGCTTCCTGGTGCTGCCCTTCAGCCCGGAGCTGATCATCAGGGACATGAATGTTGGCGTCCTTTTGATCTTCGCGTTTTCCACCTTTTCAGTCCTTGCCATCCTGGCTGGCGGATGGGCCTCCAACAACAAGTACGCCCTGCTGGGCGCCGTGCGGTCGGTGGCCCAGAACGTCGCCTACGAGATTCCGCTTCTGCTGGCCGTGATGAGCGTCGTGCTGATGGTGAACTCCCTTCAGTTTTCACAGATCGTTGAAGCTCAGAGCCGCGTCTGGTTCATCTTCCTGCAGCCGGTGGCGGGCATCATTTTTCTCATCTGCGCCACGGCCGAGACCAATCGTGCTCCCTTCGACATTCCCGAAGCCGAGTCCGAGCTGGTGGCGGGGTTCCACACTGAGTACAGCGGGATGAGGTTCGGCCTTTTTTTCCTGGCTGAGTACACGAACATGTTCATTGTCTGCGCCGTGGCGACGAGCCTCTTTTTTGGGGGCTGGAACGGGCCGTTCGGATTCAGTCTCGGAATCCCGGGAATCATTTGGTTCCTGCTGAAGACCTATGTGTTGATCTTCGTCATCATGTGGGTCCGGTGGACTTTCCCCCGTCTCAGGTTCGACCAGCTCATGAACTTCTCATGGAAGGTCATGATTCCTATCAGCCTGGTGAATCTCATGGCGACGGCCATCGTGCTGAAGTTGGTTTAGGAAGCCGGGAAGTGTCTCTGGATCTGCACCGGCATTGAGTTTTGCCGATGACGATATGGACTGGACAGAGGGGTTTAGAGGTTACTGCCGACTCGAGCTGGACAGAGCGCATTGAAAGAGGTCGTATGGCTTACTGGAAAGAGATCGTTGAAGGTGGCTGGAGTTTGGTTGAAGGGATGCTGCGCCGGCTGTTCCAGCCGGTTGTCACCGTCCAGTATCCGCGCAAACAGTTGAGCATGTCGCCTGCTTATCGCGGGCACATCGAATTCAAGCGGTTTGCTGAAACCGGAACGCATCGTTGCATTGCCTGCGGTACGTGCCAGAGGACCTGCCCGTCGCAGCTCATCAAGGTGCAGGGGATCAAGCAGCACGCCAAGAGTCCGAAGGTGGCCACGCATTACATCATCGACTACACCAAGTGCAGCCTTTGTGGATTGTGCGTGGAATGTTGCCCCACTCAAACCCTGAAGTTCTCGACGGAATACCAGATGGAGGGGGCATCCCGCTGGGATGGAGTGCTGGACCTGGTAGCGCGGCTGAGCAGAGAGAAGAGTCAGTCGTGACTCGAAGGTAGGAGGAGAGAGAATCTCATGAGCGTTCTGAGTACGGAATCTTTCGCGCAAATGGCCTTCTGGGTCGTGGTGGGCTTGACCATCGGAGGTGCCTGCATCGCTGTCTTCCCCCGGAACATTCTTTACAATGTTCTTGGCCTTGCCATGGCCCTGTCGGGGGTTGCCGGTCTCTATCTCTACCTCGGGAGCCTTTTCATCGCCCTCATGCAGCTCCTCATCTACGTCGGGGCCATCACCATCGCCATCGTGTTCGCCATCATGCTTTCGAGACCGCTTCACCTCGATGTTCCCAAGCGCCATGTGCCGAAGGTGGCGATGGCGGGTGGAGTCAGCGTGCTGGTGTTCGTGGCACTGGCCGGGGTGGGGCTCAAGCAGCGCTGGATGGCGGCGGCGATGCAGAGTGGCGACTGGTCGGTGGAGGCCCTTGGCCACGCCATGCTGACTAAATACAACCTGGTCTTTGAGGTGATCTCGCTGGTGCTGCTGGTGGCGATCATCGGGGCGATCGTAACGGCAGGATTCACTCGGAGGTTAAGCTCGTGAATACGCTGGGCGTTTATCTCATCATTGCAGCACTGCTGTTCAGCCTGGGGTTGCTGGGAGTCCTGCAGCGCCGCAACCTTATCGGTATGCTGATTTCCGTTGAGCTCATGCTGAACGGGGCGAACATCAACTTCATGGCCTTCAATCGCTTTCTGGCCCCTGATCCGACGGTTGGGCAGCTCTTCACGCTTTTCGTCATGGGGCTGGCAGCCGCGGAGGCCGCCATCGGATTGAGTATCATCCTCGCTCTGTTCAGGAAGATGCGTTCAATCAATATCGAGCGTGCTCAGCAACTAAGGGGATAAAAGGTTATGATGGATTTCTTCAAAGATCCGGTATTGGTCGCCGCTGCGCTCGGTTCGGGACTGCCGCTGCTGTCCATGGCGGTGATTCTGATCTTCACCAGGCACGATCAGCGCGTTTCAGCCACCATCTCGGTGGGGGCCATCGCCACTTCCTGGGTTTGCGCCGTATATCTTTTGATCAAGCTGTGGGACGCCGGTGCGGCTGTTCAGTACCAGGCGCCCTGGCTCATCGCCGACGACATCGTGATCCCCTTCGGGTATCTCCTGGATCCGCTGAGCCTCCTGATGCTGTGCATCGTGGCCACCATCAGCTTTCTGGTTCAGGTCTACTCGCTGGGCTACATGGCCGGCGACCCAGGCTTCAGCAGGTATTACGCGTTCCAGTCGCTCTTTGCCTGGGCCATGATGAGCATGGTGATCGCTCCCAGCATGCTACAGCTCTTCATTTTCTGGGAGATGGTCGGTCTCGCGTCCTACCTTCTGATCGGCTTCTATTATGAAAAGTACAGCGCATCCCAGGCCGGCAAGAAGGCATTCGTGATGACGCGCACGGCGGATATATTCTTTTTCCTTGGGCTGATCATCCTGGTGCTCGGCTTCGGGGATCTCGGCATCATCAAGATGAACGAGGCGGCCCATGCGCACACGCTGCCGCCTTACCTGATCACCATCTCGGCCTGCCTGATCTTCGGCGGCGTCATGGGCAAGAGCGCGCAGTTTCCGCTGCTCACCTGGTTGCCGGACGCCATGGAAGGCCCGACTCCCGTCAGCGCGCTGCTCCACTCGGCCACCATGGTGGCGGCGGGTGTCTACATGTTCAGCCGCATTTTCCCCTTCTATTCACAGTCAGCAGAGGCCATGTCCATGGCTCTGGCCATCGGGACCATCACCATGCTGCTGTCATCCACCATGGCCATGGCAACTTACGACCTCAAGCAGGTATGGGCCTATTCGACGGTGAGCCAGCTGGGATTCATGGTGATGGGCCTTGCGGCGGGCGGCTACTTCGCCGGGGTGTTCCATCTCACGACCCATGCCGGGTTCAAGGCGCTGCTCTTCCTTTGCTCCGGCATATTCATTCACGAGTATCACACCAACGACTTCAGGGTCATCGGCAAGCATGGCGGAAGGTCCCTCACCATCCCCATGGTCTGTATGACGATCGGCGCCCTTGCTCTTTCCGGTATTTTCCCGTTCTCGGGCTTCTTCAGCAAGGAAGCAATTCTTGGCGTGCTGGCCCAGCACCCCAACAAGCTCTGGCTGGGTGCGGGACTCCTGGGCGCCCTCATGACGGCCTACTACACCTTCAGGCTCATCTTTTTCATGGTCTTTCCCCAGGGCGAGGTCCATCACGCCGGACATCATGATTCCGCGCATGGCCACGGCCATGGCGAGGAGGCTGGGGATCATCATGGATACGTCTTCTGGAGCATGGCCGTGCCGGTGATGATACTGGCCGGAGTCACGCTGGTGCTCGGTTTTTCGCAGTCTTCGCTGGAGCACTTCCTGATGAGTACCGTGCCGGGAGCCCATGGAGCCGCGGCCGATGCGCACCACGGCGGCGAGCACGGGGCGGGGCACTACATGCTGCTCATCAGCGCCGTCAGCCTGGCTGTGGGTGGTATCGTCTGGGCCTACATTGAATTTGGCAGAAAGGGAGCGAAGCAGGAGGGTTTCCTTCGAAGGATGCCGGCCGTGGAAGAGCTCTTCGCACGCCGCTGGTACCTGGATGACCTGCTCAGGAAGGCCCTGGACAGGCTGGTCTACTCCGGCCTCACCAACATCTTCACCCGCAACGACCGCAGAATCATCGACGGCGGCATCGACGGAATATGTGAATTCACCGTTGGAAGCGGCCGGTTCTTCAGCTTCATGCAGTCGGGATTGCTTCAGCAGAACCTGCTCGTCATGATTGCCGCGGTTGCGCTGGTGGTGCTGTTCTTCCTGTTCAGTTAGAGGGGCTGTGGCGTGCCGCGATAGCCTGTGAGTTTGTGGAATGGGTGAAGTCTTGGAACACGGAACCTCTTACCAGTGTGGACGGGCTAGCTTATGACTGCGATGGAAATGGCTAATTTTCCGATCCTTTCCGCAATCCTGATGTCGACGATTGCCGGGTTGCTCACGATTCTGTTCATTCCTGACGACCGACCCAAGCTCGTGAAACAGGTGAGCCTGTTTTATGCTGCAATCGGGCTGGTGCTGAGTATCTATGTATACCAGGCCTACGACATCGAGAAGGGCGGTCTTCAGTTTGTGGAGCGCTACCTCTGGGTCAAGGGACTGGGGATCTACTGGTTCCATGCACTGGACGGCATCAACGCCCCCATGCTTCTGCTGACCTCCGTGGTTCTTTTCACGGGGATTCTCACCATGTGGGACCTGGAGCTGAGGGTGAAGGAATTCTTCGCCTTCATGTTTCTGCTGGTTGCGGGGGTTTACGGGGTCTTCATGTCCATGGACCTCTTCTGGATTTTCGTCTGGTATGACGTGTCGCTGTTCCCCATGTACCCGCTCATAGCCATCTGGGGGGGCACGCGGAAGGAATACGGCGGTATGAAGTTGACCCTGTACCTCCTGGCGGGCAGCGCATTGATTCTGCCCGGCATCATCTACCTCTGGGTACAGGGCGGCGCCCACACCTTCGACATTTTCGAGCTGCAGCGCATCGGTTTCTCGCCGCAGGTCCAGAAGGTGGCGTTCGTGATGCTGTTTCTTGGCTTCGGCATCCTCGCCGGTGTGTGGCCGTTCCATACATGGTCGCCGGTTGGCCACGTTGCGGCTCCCACGGCCGTGAGCATGATCCACGCCGGCGTGCTGATGAAGCTTGGGGCCTACGGGATCCTGAGACTTGGAATGACGCTCTGTCCGGAGGGGCTCGCGTACTGGGCGAACTTCATGGCTCTCCTGGCTACCGTCGGCATCGTATACGGAGCTTTCGTGGGGTTGGCGCAGACCGACCTCAAATACGTCATCGGCTATTCGAGTGTGTCCCACATGGGGATTGTGGGCCTGGGGCTGTCCACCATGACGGTCAACGGCATCAACGGAGCCGTTTTTCAGATGTTCGCCCACGGCGTCATGACGGCTCTGCTCTTCTCCGCGGTGGGGTACATCTATGATCGCACCCACACCAAGATGATTCCGGATCTTGGAGGGCTGTCCAGGACCATGCCCGTGGCCTCGACTTTCTTCATCATTGCCGCCTTCGCGGGTATCGGGGTGCCCTTCATGGCGAGCTTCTGGGCTGAGCTGCTGGTTTTCGTGTCCTCGGTGCAGACGTACCCCGTACGGGGCATTCTGGCGGTGAGTGGTCTGGCGGTGAGTGCGCTCTTCATGCTTCGGGTGGTTCAGAGGACGTTCTATGGTGAGAAGAACGAGCGGTGGGAGCACATTCCGGACGTCTCGTTGTTTATGGCGTCGCCACGAATCATCCTGGTCGGTGTGATCATTTTCTTCGGGATGTTCCCGCGGGTGATGCTGGACGTGATCCAGAGTGCGGTGATCCCATTTGTGGGCAACCTGTAGGCCTGATGAGGGGAAGAGTGGACGATGAAGGAATTGATCCTGTTTGCGCCTGAATTGAGCTACACATTGATGGCTTTGGTCTTCTTCTGGCTCGCCATCCAGAAGAAGGTGGACCAGGGAAGAGCCTACATGTTTGCCCTGGTGCTGTCGGGACTGGGCCTGGCGGTTGCGGTGCTCTGTGCCGGACAGCAGGGAATGCTTTTCTTTGACGCCTACCGCATCGATCTCTACAGCCAGCTTTTCAAGATTCTGCTCGCTCTCGGGACTTTCTTGGTGATCTTCAGCTGTTCCGAGCTCAAGGGAATCGATGTACGCCATCATCCCGAGTTCTATCTGTTCATTTCCGTCTGTACCCTCGGGATGATGATGCTCGTGAGTGCGGTGGAGCTTCTGACGATCTATGTCTCCATCGAGCTGTCCTCCTATTCGCTCTACCTGCTGGTTTCCATGCGCCGCGGGGAAGATCGGTACGCGGAGACGGGCATCAAGTATTTCATGGTCGGGGTGACCGCCTCGGCCTTCATGGTGTTTGGAATCAGCTACCTGTTCGGTGTTACGCATACGACTTACATCGCCGACATCAGCAAGATCCTGCCTGGAGTCATCAACGAGCCCGCGGCCATCATCGGTCTGGTTCTGGCCCTGTCGGGGTTCTTCTTCAAGCAGGCTCTTTTCCCGTTCCACGTCTGGGCGCCTGATGTCTACCAGGGGGCAGCCAACCAGGTCACGACCTATGTGGGTACGGCCTCGAAGATGGCGGCCGCTGCCCTCGTGATCCGGCTCGTCGGCTTCTCCGGCGGCGAGAGTCCGGTCTTTGTGAATCTGCTCTATGCGCTCTCCGTGCTGTCCATGACCTTCGGCAATCTGGTCGCCATCATCCAGAAGGACCTCAAAAGGCTTCTGGCCTACTCGAGCATCGCCCACGCCGGTTACATGATGATCGGTATCCTTGCCATGACCGAGCGGGGTTATGCGACGGCGATTTACTACGCCATCGCCTACCTGGTGATGGGATTTGCCTGCTTCATGGTCATGATGAAGATAGCCGACGACGGCCACAACCTGGAGATCAAGGAGCTCGCCGGCCTGCACAAGAGGTCGCCATTGCTGGCCATGACGCTGATGATGGGGCTCTTTGGACTTGCCGGCATTCCGCCCACGGTCGGGTTCACAGGAAAGTTCCTGGTCTTTGCGGCCGCCCTCGAGAAGGGCTACCTGGTCTTGACCATCATTGCCATGATCAATGCCACCATATCTCTTTATTACTACCTGATCGTCATTAAGGCCGCCTATCTCCTCGAGCCTGTGCGGCCCTATCCTCCGGTACGGGTGGATTCCTGGACCAGGGCCATGTGTATCATCCTGGTGGTGGGCATGGTTTACGTGGGCATCTTCCCTGACCAGTTCGTGGCACTGACGGAGGCTGCGGCGCGCAGCCTGCCCTAGGCTAAGGTGAACGTTCGCGCGGATTTGGCTTCCGAGAGGCTTACGAGTCCGCGCGCCGATCTGAGGGTGATGGAAACCTGGCCGCGTTTCAACGAAGAGAAAGCGAACAAAAGCCATGCTGGGAGAAACGTTGAAGAGCAAGATACTTGGAAAAGAGAAGGCTTGGATTCCTTTTGGCGGCAGGAGCGGTCAAGCATCAGGAGCGGGTGAGACGGGCGCCCAGGGCGACGCACGCGAGAGCTTCTGTGCTCCCTCGATGGAGGGGGCCTGCGTAACGGTGTGTACTTCGAAGGCTGGATGTCATTGCGGGAGCGAAGCGGTGCGGGAAGCCTTCGTTGACGAGCTGGCCAGGAGAAACCTCCCCGTGGAGGTAGGACTGGGGAAGGTTGGCTGCGGGGGCAAGTGCAGGAACGGCCCCTATGTCGGTTTTCCAGCCAGGGAGTTTTTCTACCTTGGCGTGAAGCCTGAGAATGTGGCCCAGATTGTCGAGGAAAGCCTGGTCAAGGGTTATGTACTGTTCCCTTATCTCTCCATAGGTCCCGACCGGTCCTATCGGAACGATATCATTTACGAGAAGGATACCGGATTGATCGCCACCATCCACGACAAGGTGTGCTTGGTCGAGGTGGCGAAATATTTTCTGGATTTCGAGTCCGGTTTGTCATGTGGAAAGTGTGTGCCATGCCGCATCGGCATGCAGCGGATGATGGAGAGCATGGACCGGATGGTTTCCGGAACGGGGACTACCGAGGACCTCGATCAGGTCAAGTCCCTCTGTCAGGCCATGCTCGACGCGCCCATGTGCGAATTTGCCATGACGAGTAGCCGTCCCGTTTTGAGTGCCATAACTCATTTCGAAGACGAGTTCAGGGCTCACATCGAGCGCCAGGAATGCCCTGCGGGAGTCTGTGCGGAACTCGTTGAGATACAGCGGAAGCGAGCCATCAGGGAAAGACTCAAGGGGAAGACCAAAAAGAAATAAGGCCGGAGGGTGAGTCAGGGGCTCTGAAGGATCTCATAGCTACGAAAGATACTCAAAGGAATAAGCTGCTATGGCAAAAGTCACGCTTAAAATCAATGGCCAGGAAGTGGAAGTAGAGAAGGGCACAACGATTCTTGAAGCTGCGAAGGAAATTGGAGTCTACATTCCGGTACTCTGCTACCATCCCAACCTGCCGCTGGAGGAAGCTTGCAGGATATGTGTTGTGGAGGACGTGAGGGGCAGCTGGTCCACTCTCGTTGCGGGGTGCGTCTTCCCCTGCAGGAACGGAATGGTCATCGAGACCGACTCCGAGATGGTCATGGATGCCCGTCGGACCATCATGAACCTGCTGCTCTCCGATCATCCCAACGACTGCATGACATGTTATGCGGCGGGTGAATGCGAGCTTCAGGACATGGCCCACCTTTACGGCATCAAGGGGGAAGGCTACAAGGGCGAGCGTCACAAATATCCTGTCGACTACGATAAGAACGCTTACCTTTTCTTGGACATGAATAAATGCATTCTGTGCCGCCGATGCATTCGGGCCTGTCACGACATCGAGGGTGCCGACATCTGGACCAAGGTCGGGCGCGGGTTCAACCAGCGAATCTCGACGGCCTTTGAACTGCCGCTGGAAGATGCGGGTTGCGAGTTCTGCGGCCATTGCGCCGATTTCTGCCCGGTGGACGCCATCGGGTTTCGAGGGGGCAGAGGGCAGGTGAGATCCTGGCAGCTGCGGAAGACCTCGACGGTGTGCCTTCAGTGTGCCTCCGGATGCCGGGCCAGTTACGAGACCATTGACGGCAAGGTGGTGAGAGTGCGTGGAGACTTCAATTCGCCCGCCAACTCCGGAGCCTTGTGCAAGCTGGGCCGCTTCAATTTCAATTTCATCAATTCGCCTGAGCGGCTTACGGAAGCCAGCGTCAAGGGATCTGGCCCGGTGAGCCTCGAGGAGGCTCTCAACGCCGCCGCCGCCGGACTGGAAAAGGTCAGGGAATCGGCGGGTGGGTCCGCAATCGGGGTTCTTTGCGGCGGCATGCTGACCAACGAGGAATACTACATGGCCCAGAAGCTGGCCCGTGGCGCGCTCTCCACCAACAACGTGGACAACGTGGCCGGACCCTGGCAGCAGGCCATCTATGACGGCCTTTCCAACAGCCTTGGCATGGGGGCCATGACCAACACCCTGGATGACATTGCCAGGGCCCGCGCCGTCCTGGTGCTCGGCTCCAACACCCTCGAAAAGCATGCCATAGCGGCCCTTCGAGCCCGCAAGGCGCGCCGCGAGGAGGGGGTTGCGCTCATCGTGGCTCATCCTGAGGCCGTTCCCCTGACGAAGACCGCCAGCATGCATTTGAAGATCAACTCCGGAACCGAGGACCAGCTTCTGCTGGGGCTTCTGAAGGTGGTGGTGGCCGAGGAGCTCTTCAAGCAGGAGTACCTCGACAACTACACCCAGGATCTCCAGAAGCTCACCAAGAGCCTGGAGAAGGTCAACCTGGCTGAAGTGGCCGAGAAGACCGGCATCGGGGAGGAGCAGATCAGGGAAGCCGCCCGGCTTTATGCGAGCCAGAGCCCGGCGTGCCTGGTGTATGGCGTGGATCATGGATCGCCCAAGAGCGAGGGCTTCTATCGGATGTGCGCTGCGCTGCAGCTGCTCCTGGGTTCCGTCGGCGTTGCCGGGGGCGGGGTATGCGTGATGGGTGGCGCGGGCAACGCTCAGGGAGCCGCCGATTTCGGCGCCGTGCCCAAGTATCTGACCGGATACCGTCCCGCCACTTCTTCCGCTGCCCGGAAGGTGGTCGGAAAGCTCTGGGGGGCCGAGCTGGCCGACAAGGCCGGCCTTAGCTGGCCCGAGATGTTTGAGGCCATCGAGAAGGGAGAGCTCAAGGCGCTTCACCTCGTTGGAGTGGATCCTTTCGAGCTTGGAATTCCCAAGGAAAAAGTGATCGCTTTGCTGGGAAGGCTCGAGTTTCTGGTGGTGCAGGATTGTGTCGCCAATGAAGCGAGCAAGATGGCTCACGTGGTGCTGCCGGCCTCGAGCTTCATCGAGAAGGAGGGGACGGCCACCAACTGCGAGCGTCGGGTGCAAAGCCTTGAAAAGGCCATGGACAGTCCGGGTGCCGCCAGCTCTGACTTCGAGCTCATCAACGGGCTGCTGGGTATTTTGAAGCCTGAGCTCAAGGCCGAAAGCCTTGGAAGCGCTTTTGTCGAGGCCGTTCAGCTGATTACGGAGCTGAGTGGTGTGGAGCCCGGCCAGATCGCCGTTGACGGGCTGCAGTGGCCTGTGACTTCCGCTGGGTCCGGGACCGAGCGGTTGGGTCTTCCGGAAGACGGCAAGGTGAAATTCCGCTTTTTTGCCGCGCGGATTTAGGCGACGGGTTGATATTCAAGGAGCCGGGCCGCTCCGATGCCGTTTGAGATGGATCGGAGCGGTTCGGTGGACAGCAGGACCGAGCCGGTGGTGCGAAGGGTGCATCACCGGCTTTTTCATTTGGATTGGGTCGGTGGAAAGTCCGGGACAAGCCCGGGCCGACGATGGTGCAGCTTTCCCTGAAAGTGGTGTCGGTCGTCATGAGGTGGTCTCTTGGTCAGACTGGTCAGACTTTTCGGCCATCGGGCGGGTGCCTTTACACCGCGGGTAATCGGAACATCCCCGGAAGGCATTTCCGGAGCGCTTGCCTTGCCGGGCGCCACGTCCGTGCTTCAGTCGCTCGCGCATGGCCCGGGCTTCCTGAGAGTCCTTGTGCCAGACGCTGAAGCCACGCTGGATCAGGAAGCTCTTGTAGTCCTTCGTATCGTGTCACCGGGATCCGCTTCGGCATCCCCAGGGGGAGCGCCCCACACAACCACACTTCACCCATTCCAGCCCATCGGCCATTGCACGGGTAAAGACTCAGCCTCGTCTGGAAAGGCGAACGACCTGCATGGAGAATGTCGGGAAAGGGATGGGGAGCCTGATGCGGGTGTTGGGGTGTGCTCTGTCCAGGATCTGCCCCGACAGGCTCTCCATGCTGTGGATCGTGTGCTCCAGGTTGCGGCCGTCTGGAAAGAGAAAGGAGAGTTGGTCGCCGAGGCGGAGCTGACTTCGGACCTCGAGGTGAGTCCAGTCGGGAGTGCGGCCGTCTTCGATTGGCGTGGTGCCTATCGGATCTTCATCGAGACGGGGCCGCTGCCTCACAAGGCCCGCGAGGGTGTGGGTTTGGACGAGGGATGTCTCCGGGGCGACGGCGGGAGCGTCTTGCGAGTCGTCCGGAAACATGAAGGCCCTGGTATAGGGTCGGTGGCTCACGGCATGGATGTCGGCCCGTGAGATATCGTCGGGACCGCACTCGCCGCGGGAGCGCCTGCAGGCGTCGAGGGTTCTTCGGTATGCCCGCACGACGCTGGCGACGTAATGAGCACCCTTCATGCGCCCTTCGATTTTGAAAGCGTCGATGCCGACACCCGCCAGGCGATGGAGATCTTCGATGAGACAGAGGTCCTGGGCATTGAGGATGTAGGAGCCCTGTCCATCTTCGCCGATGGGAAAATACTCTCCGGGACGCTTTTCCTCCACCAGTCGGTAGCTCCAGCGGCAGGGCTGGGCACAATGGCCTTCGTTGGCGCCGCGGCGGGTCATCACAGTGCTCAGGAGACAGCGCCCGGAGTAGGAGACGCACATGGAGCCGTGAACGAACACCTCGATCTCGAGGCTGGTTCGGCTGCGAATGGCTTCGATTTCGTCGATGGAGAGCTCCCTGGCCAGATTGATCCTCCGCACTCCCTGCTCCTCCCAGAACCGGACCGACAGATGATTGGTGGTGCTGGCCTGGGTGCTCAGATGAAGGGGGAGGCCCGGGGAAATCGTTCTCGCCAGCAGCAGGGCGCCCGGGTCGGCCACAATGATGCCGCTGACCTCGATCTCCCGCAGGTACTCCAGGGTCGGCTTCAGAAGATCAAGGTCCTTGGGGCGCATGAGGCTGTTCAAGGTGATATAAAGCCGCTTGCCGGAGCTCCGCGCCAGGAAGGCGAGGGCGGCCAGTTCTTCGTCATGGAGGTTCCTGGACTGGATCCTGAGGTTGTGGCTCCTGCCGCCGGCGTAGACGGCATCGGCGCCGTACAGGAAGGCAATTCGGGCTTTTTCGTAGCTTCCTCCGGGGGCGAGCAGTTCCGGCTTGCACCCGGAGGCTCGAGTCTGATAAGGATTCACCCCATTCTCCCTCCGACCGATAGATAAACCAATTCCCTCGGATGGAGCGGGAGTCCGGGCCGGAATACCGGCGGACTGCCGCGGTCCTTGAGCCCGCACCTAATTAGCATGGGGAGTGCCCCTGGGCAAGACGGGGAGAGCGCGGCGCCGGGTAAGCCGAATGGAAGCGTCGCGAGTTTTCAAGTTCTTCAACGAGGAGAGGGGAACGAACCCATGGGTTCCGACGCCATGGCCGCTGAACGGGATGCCATCGCATGGCTCACGCTGAAGCGAATCCCTGACCTGGGGAATCGCTCTCTCCTGAGGCTTGTGAAGGCCCTGGGCTCGCCGGCCGCGGTCCTCGATGCCGATGAGGGCTCGCTGGAGTCGATACCCGGGTTGCGCTCCAAGGCCCGGTTCGCACTGCGAAAAGGGGCCCGGCCGGAGCCGCCGCTGGAGGAGTGGCGAAGCCTGCGGGAGCTGGGGATCAGGTTGATTTCGATCCTGGATGCTGATTACCCGGCCAATTTGAAGGAGATCCAGGATCCTCCCGCGGTGCTCTTCTGCCTTGGGACCCTTGAGCCGCGGGACCTCGTCGCGGTGGCGGTGGTCGGATCCCGCGCGGCTTCACCCGGTGGTGTGCACTTCACGGAGCGTTTATGCGGCGACCTGGCGTCCAGTGGAGTGACGGTGGTCAGCGGGTTCGCGGTGGGGATCGATGGAGCGGCCCACCGTGGTGCCCTGAGGGCGGGAGGGCGGACCATTGCCGTTCTGGGGTGTGGAATCGATATCCCGTATCCGAGGCTCCATGGGTCCCTCAGGACCGATGTCGAGAAGAGTGGAGCCTTCTTGAGCGAGTTTCTCCTGGGCACGCCTCCCGCTCCGGCTCATTTTCCTCAGCGCAATCGAATCATCAGCGGGCTCTCGCTGGGTGTGGTGGTGGTGGAGGCGGCCCAGCGAAGCGGGTCGCTCATCACGGCGCGGTTTGCACTGGAGCAGGGCCGGGAGGTCTTTGCTGTGCCTGGAATGGCCAGGAATTTCCGCAGCGTCGGGCCCCACGGCCTGCTCAGGCAGGGAGCGAAGCTGGTGGAGAGCGCCGAGGACATCCTGGAGGAGATCCGGCCGCTCCTTCGCACCGTGCCGGAGCAGCCGCAGGTTCCATCGAGGCTGCCGTCCGGCGGTATGTCGAACAGCGGGCTCTCCACGGAGGAGGCTTCCATCGTCGGAGTGCTCGGCCCGGCCCCGGTTCACATCGACGAGATCGCCCGAAGCACCGGGATGGCGGCATCGCGGTTGTCAGCCCTTTTGGTCGGACTTGAGCTGAGGGGGGTTGTCCGACAGTCGGTCGGGAAGTATTTTGTGCTTGTCACGTGAAGGATAGAGGATCTGAAATGTCGAAATCATTGTTGATCGTTGAGTCTCCCACAAAGGCGAGGACCCTGGGCAAGTACCTGGGCAAGGACTTCCAGGTCATGGCCTCGGTGGGGCACGTCAAGGATCTGCCGAACAACAGGCTGGGAATAGATGTCGAGCACCAGTTCGCTCCCGACTACCATGTCATTCGGGGCAAGAAGAAGATCCTGGACGAGCTGGCGGCGGCGGCGGACAAGGCCGATGCGATCTACCTGGGTCCCGACCCGGATCGAGAGGGAGAAGCCATCGCCTGGCATATCGCGCAGGAGCTGGGGGCCGGCGAGAAGCCCGTCTACAGGGTTCTCTTCTATGAGCTGACCCAGAAGGCCATCAAGGAGGCCCTGGCGGAGCCGAAGCATCTCAACCCGTCGCTCTATGACGCGCAGCAGGCCAGACGGATTTTGGACCGCCTCGTGGGCTACCAGATCTCTCCCATCCTCTGGCAGAAGGTGAAAAGGGGGCTCAGCGCCGGCAGGGTGCAGTCCGTTGCGCTCCGCATCATTTGCGATCGTGAGGCGGAAATCCGGAAGTTCGACTCCGAGGAGTACTGGACCATCGATGTCCACCTCCTGCCGGGGGATGCCGGGACCGATTCGCCGGCTTCGATTCAGTTCAAGGCGGCTCTTCACCGTGTTCGGGGGAAGGCCCCCGAGATATCCTCGGAGGCTCAGGCTGGAAGCCTCGTCGATGCGCTGAAGGGGGTGCACTTTGAGGTTCGCAAGGTGGATCGCAAGCGCCGCCGCAGGAACCCCTCTCCACCTTTCATCACGAGCACGCTGCAGCAGGAAGCCGCCAGGAAGCTTCGCTTCACCGCCAAGCAGACCATGAGCGTGGCCCAGCGGCTCTACGAGGGGATCGAGCTCGGCGACGAGGGGGCCACCGGTCTCATCACGTACATGAGAACCGACAGCACGCGGCTTTCGCCCGATGCCGTGAAAGAAGTCCGGGATTACATCCTGGCCCATTACGGCAAGGACTATCTCCCCGAGAAGGCGGCCAGCTATAAAAGCAGGGAGGGGGCCCAGGATGCCCATGAAGCGATCCGGCCGACCAATGTTCATCGAAGTCCCGACCAGGTGGCGCCCTACCTCGGCAGCGACCAGGTGAAGCTTTACACCCTCATCTGGAAGCGCTTCGTGGCGAGCCAGATGAATCCTGCCGTCCTGGCCCAGACCACGGTGGACATCACGGCGGGTGACTTTGTGCTGCGAGCCACAGGGTCCGTCACGGAGTTTCCGGGATTCACGACGCTCTACGTGGAGAGCCAGGAGGAGGACGAAAACGGGGAATCGCTTCCGGCGCATCTCCCCGATCTCCAGGCCGGCCAGGGGCTGGAGCTGAGGGAAGTGCAGCCCAGACAGCATTTCACGCAGCCGCCTCCACGATTCTCGGAAGCCAGCCTCATCAGGGAGCTCGAGGAAAAGGGGATCGGACGGCCCAGCACCTACGCCACCATTCTCTCGACCATCGTCGAGCGGGATTACGTGACCCTCGAAAAGCAGCGCCTCCATCCGACGGAGCTTGGATGGATCATCAACGATCTGCTGGTGCGGAGCTTCCCCTCCATCGTGGACCTGGATTTCACGGCGCGCATGGAAAAGAGTCTCGACGAAATCGAAAACGGCAAGGTTCCGTACCTGCAGTTGCTCGAGGATTTCTACAGGCAGTTCGCGGGAAGCGTCAAGTCGGCCGAAATGGGTATGCTCAATCTCAAGACCCTGGGATTTCCGACGGACATCCATTGCCTCAGGTGCGACCGCCTCCTGCACATCCGAACGAGCCGCAATGGCGCCTACCTGTCGTGCAGCGGGTACCCGGAATGCACCTTCAGCTCCAACTACGAGCGGGATGAAAAGGGGGTGATCCGGCTCAAGGGCGAGCAGCTCAGCGACGAGACCTGCGACAAGTGTGGTCGTCCCATGGTGGAAAAGAAGGGGAAGTACGGCACATTCCTTGCCTGCAGTGGATACCCCGAGTGCAGGAATACCAAGACGCCGAGCTCCGGGCTCCCCTGTCCCAGGGAGGGTTGTGACGGGGAGCTGGTGCCCCGCAGCGGGCGGGGCGGACGGCGATTCTACGGATGCAACCGCTACCCCGAGTGCAAGACCGTCCTGTGGGGCCAGCCTGTCAAGAAAGCCTGCCCGGCCTGTGGGGCTCCGGTGCTCCTGGAAAAGCAGAGCAAGAAGGGCCCGACCCGCTGGGTTTGTGTCAATCCGGCGTGCGGGTATCAGTTGACGGCGGAGCCTGAGACCGAAGCCGGCGCCAGCCAGGGAACTGGATGAAAATGGATCATTCGGTGTCAATATTTCAACAGATCATGGTTTGCGTGATGGGCTGCTGCATCGGCAGCTTCCTGAACGTGGTCATTCACCGCCTTCCCCAAAAGCAGTCCCTGCTCCTTCCTCCATCCCATTGCCCGCATTGCGGCAAGGCCATCGCATTCTACGACAACATTCCCGTCCTGAGCTACGTGATCCTGGGGGGGAAGTGCAGGCACTGCCGCGCGGCCATTTCCGCCCGCTACCCGCTGGTGGAGGCCATGGCGGGCCTGCTGGCCCTGGCCCTGTTCCGGCGCTACGGCTTTGAACCTCAGTTCTTCATCGAATTTGTCTTCGTGGTCATGCTTCTGGCCATAGCCTTCATCGATCTCGACACCTTCCTCATTCCGGATGCGCTCTCCCTTTCGGGGCTGGTTATCGGACTGCTCGCCTCGTTCCTGAGCATTCGGCTCACCTGGGTGGAATCCCTGCTGGGCATCCTCATCGGGGGCGGTTTTCTCTACCTCATCGCCATCGGCTACCAATACTTGAGGCATCAGGATGGGCTCGGCGGAGGGGACATCAAGCTCCTCGGCATGATCGGGGCCTTCCTCGGTGTTCCCGGAGTGGTGCTGACGGTGGTGCTCGCCTCGGTGGTGGGCATGGCGGTCGGGCTCATCGCCATGCGCCGATCGGGCGAAGGCATGAAGACCATGCTCCCGTTCGGTCCTTTCCTTTCCCTGGGCGCCCTCGTTTACACCTTCTGGGGTGAAGGCTTCATCCATTGGTACATGGGGCTGTTGAGCGTCTGAGGGAAGGCTCGCGGCCACCCACGAGACCCGTGCATGAGCAGGAAATGCTTCTATATCGGCCCCATCGATGAACGTGTCGAAATTCTGACGATCCAGGGGAACGCGGCGCATCACATGAGCCGCGTGCTTCGTCTGGGGGTTGGCGAGCGCGTGGAGCTTCGCGATGGCTTGGGTCACAGCTGGAGCGGTCGCATCGAGGCTGTTTCGAAAGGTGCGGTGTCGGTCCGGGTTCTGGAGGAGATCAGCCTCGGAACGGAGTCGCCTTTGTTCCTGACCCTTGGCATGGCCCTTGCCCGTTCCGATCGCATGGATCTCGTGGTCCGACAGGGCACCGAGCTGGGGGTTGACCGGTTCGCGTTCTTCCCCGCGGCGAGGAGCCAGTACAGGTTGAGTGGCCAGGAGGCCGGCCGGCGGCTCGATCGTTGGTCCAGGATATCCCGGGAAGCCCTGTGCCAGTGCCGGCGAACGGTGCTTCCGGAGATCGTCCTTCACGGGAGCCTCGATGCGTTTCTGGAGGCCGTGAGGATATCCGGGGGGCCGGGAGAAGAAAGATTAAAGGTTTTGGCCCTGGAAGGCCGAATGGGAAGAAGTCTGAAGGAGCTTCACGGGGGGCACCCGGAGTGCTCCGAGATGGTTGCGGCAACAGGTCCCGAGGGGGGCTGGAGGGAAGAGGAAGTGAGTCGGCTCGAGCGGGAAGGATTCCTTAGCGTGCATCTCGGCCCCCGCATCATGCGATTTGAGACGGCCGCCCTGGCGGTTCTGGTTGGCGCCCAGCTCCTGTGGGGCGATCTCCGTTGATCTGAGTGAATTGAGAAGGGAATGCGATATGAAATGTCACAAGTGTGGTTTCGTCAGCTTCGATCATCTTTCCGACTGCAGGAAGTGCGGCGTCAATCTGGAGGGGTCTCGAACCTTGCTCGGCATGCTGGACTTCAGGCCGACCATGCCGTTCTTTCTGGGCGCAATGGTCGGCGCGAGATCCGGGGGCGTCAATGGAAGGGCCTCGGCGGCCGGTGTGGGGGCATCCGATTCGACGGGGTTGGCGGATGTCGGCTTTCGCGGCGACCTGGAGATCGAGATCGAGGCGGATGTCCATGCGGTTTCAAGTCCCCGGGAGGCCCATGCCGACCAGGACCTCTTTCCGCACATCGACCTTCCGGAAGGCTTCAGCCTGTCCATCGGGGATGAAGAGAAGGGGGACGACTTCGAGCTGATCATTGGGCCGGAATTCGAGCAGGCCCTGGCCCGGGAGCTGGATGCCAGCGACCTGGAGAGCCGGGGAGAACCGGCGGAAATCAAGGATGAGCTGGCTGACCTTCAGTTCGACGAGCCCATTCTCGAGCCGCCCGTGGCTGCGGCCGTGGCGGAGGCTGCTGAATTGAAGGGTGGGCCTTCCATTCCGGACCTGTCTCTGGACATCGCGTTGGACCTCGAGCCGCTGGATGAGAAGCCGGCCTCCATGATGGCGGTCCCTGACATGTTGGCGCCTGAACCCGAGGGGGCTGACATGGGCGAAGGCGGCCTGATGATCGATTTTTCCCAGAACGACCTCAACAGCCTTTTGCTGGAGCTCGAGGACAAACCCTCCGAGGCGTAGGGTCTGCCACAAGACCCTGCCGGCAACAAACCCTTGTTGGTGACACGGTTGGCAACAGTCGGCAACAAACCCCTTGACACGCAAGCTCTTTTCTCATAGCATCCGCAACGTTTGTGGCGAGGTAGCTCAGTCGGTAGAGCAGTGGACTGAAAATCCTCGTGTCCGGTGTTCGATTCACCGCCTCGCCACCATCGGTTTACCCACCAAAATCAGGGACTTAGCTCACAAGGCCGAGTCCCTTTTTCTTTGGGCAAAATCGGTGATTGTGCCCGTTTTTGTGCCCGCCTGACCCGAAAGGTAAGTCTGCTGCATCGCTGCA
>JALOOX010000149.1 GCA_025454175.1 Syntrophobacteraceae bacterium
CACATCTGCGCCCTTTCCTTTCACTCACTGGCTGCAACAGCCCTTCACTGCAGCTGGGCCACAAAAAAGCCCTCCAAAACTCACGGCTTTGAAAGGCCGACCAAAGCTTTCCGGCCTTCCGCACCAACCCTCATCGCAGATCGAGCTCCGCTCACGAGAAACATCCGATGCCGGCAATCCGCTTCCCTCCGGGCCATGAGCCATCTGGGGAGGACTGGCATCTCACCGCCGCTGCACCACGCCGGCACGAGGACCTGCGCCGCATGTGGGGGCGCCCGGCAACACGAAGCGAACCGCCTCACAGGCAGACCTGCCGCGAATTCACCAAGTGAGACGGATCAGCCGGTCGACCGGCAGGAACTCCAATCCAAGGATCTGGCACTGGGGGAAAGAAGGAACAGGCAGGAACTTCATTGGTCCAAACCAGCCGAGCCCGACGCAGCCCACTGCTCGCAAAGGCGCAGCCGCAGTGAGCAGCAGGCACGAGACCTCGGCTGGACCTCGGTCTTTCCCATCCCGATCAGCATGTGACATCGCTTTTGGGATCTCAAATGTTATGCATAGTCTTCGTTGACAAGCAGCGTATGAAACGTAATAGAATCCAGTCTAGTTTTCAAGACGAATTTTGACAGAATTGTTCACAATGAAATGCTTTGAGGACGGACAACATGATCAACGTGAGCAGCAGTGTCCGCGTGACTTCCGGCGTTCAGCAGCTGGACCAGATCTTCGGCGGGCTCTTCATCGGCGACAACGTCATTTGGCACGACGATTCGGGAAGCCTGGCCACTCCGTTTTGTCACCAGTTCCTTCAAGCATCCCAGGCTCAAGGCAAGCCCATCGTTTATGTGTGCTTCGACCGCTCGCCCAGGAACCTGCTCGACAAGCTTGGCAAACTGGCCCAGAACGAATCCCTCACCATCCTGGACTGCTTCACCTCCGGCAAAGGAGCCAACGCGCCCACATTCCTCCGCTTCTACGATGAACGGTCAAAGGACGAACCGTACCGCATCATCCGGGTCGAGGAACCGCGGAAGATGGACCAGTTTTCCGACATCCTGTACGGAGTCCACGGAAAGCTGCAGGGAGACGTGCGGCTGGTGTTTGAGAGCATCACCGGCATGCAGGAGATCTGGGGCGGCGAAGAGCACATCCTCAACTTCTACTCTCATGCCTGCCCCCGCCTCTACGAGCTGAACACCATTGCCTACTGGATCATGGAGAAAAAGGCCCACTCCCCCCGGCTGCGAGCCCAGATCAGCCAGATCGCGCAGGTGGTCATCGAGCTCATGATCAAGCGAGGCACGACGTCCATCACGCTCCTCAAGGCGGAAAAACGCGATCTGGACAACCTTCATCAGCCTTTCAGCTACCGGATCAAGGGTCAGGGCATCACGTTCGACGATGAGAAGGGAGCCAAGGGAGGCACCGAATTCGGCGTTCGGCTGCGGGAGCTGCGCACCAGGCGGGGAATCTCGCAGACGGAGCTGGCCAGGCTGGTGGGCGTGACCCCCAGCACCATTTCCCAGGTGGAGAGCAACCTCATTTACCCATCCCTGCCAGCCCTGCTGAAGATGGCGGAGGTGCTGGGAGTGGAAGTCAATTCCTTCTTCCAGGAGAAGTCATCCGGCGCTCAGAAAGTCGTCTTCAGTGGCTCCGATGCCACCGAAATCAAATTCAGCGAGCTCCCGGCAGGATGCCTCTACGGCAAGAGTCTGTACCCGGTGGATGCTGAGCTGAAGGCAGAGCCGGTACTTCTGGAGGTCCCACCGCACACTTCCATCCCCTCCCACTTTTTTTTCCACAAGGGTGAAGAAATGGGATACGTCATCTCGGGAAGCCTCACCATGCGACTCAAAGGGACTGATTACACGGTCCACGAGGGCGACGTGGCGTACCTCAAGACGCAGATGCCCTCCCAGTGGACCAATGCCGGAGATGAAGCGGCCAGGATCCTCTGGGTACGCATCCATTGACCCCGGGGCTGTGCAGATCGCAGGACTCGACTTCACTCCCGGCAAAGCCCGATGGAGAGCGGACGGCCTGACCGAATCATCAGATGTGCTAACAGCAAGATCAGCTTATTCAACTATCGATTTAATTATTATAGATAATAGCCGATCGATCCAGCAGCCATCGCCCAGCTCCTCCATGCCGCTCCGCTGGCTGTCCGTCGAAACCCTTCCTTGTTCCGATACGGCCCCCGCCAAAACTTAAGACAGCGAAGGGGCGGACATGGCGTCCGCCCCTCATTTCACGAGCACGTCGTTCGATCCATTGAGACTGCGATCAGCGACGGCTCTCGCCCTCGCTGCTCCCGGCAGCCGCAGGTCTTGCCCAGACCGGCGGGGCATCGGCCCCGATTCCCCTCGAAGGGGATGTCAGGAATCGACAAGGCATTTCCGCCTGGCTGCGAAGATCTGGATCAGGAATGACCGTTCAAGATTGCTTCTGCCTCGGCCCTGTAAGCGTTCATCACATAGGGAATACCCGTCACCTTCGCACACTCCTCGGTCAGCGACATGAGCTCTTTCCGGGTGATACTGGAGATGTTGAAGCAGCGGGCTCCGGCCATCAACTGCTGGACACCCACCCGGATCTTGTCGGAGTAGCTGTAGATGCCGATGGCTCCCAGGGGGATGTTCTTGACCTCGTCGGCACCCACCAGGTCCTTCACGGCCTCGTAGTTGACGAAGATCTCTTCAACCGTGCTTCCATACTGGCTGACCGTCTTGGGAAGGTCGTTCTTGGACATCCATTCCGTGATATTCTTGCCGACCATTCCGGGAATCATGAGGGCACGCCCCATGCACACGGCCTTCACATACGGGGCTCCCATGGCGATGGCCTTGAAAACACCGTCCTCGCTGGAGAAACCGCCTGCAAAGGCGATGTCGGGCACGCGCTCGCCCCGGGCCGTCATCTTCTCGCAGAATTCATGGGTCACTGCGTGGATGTAGAGGCTCGGAATGCCCCACTCCTGCATCATGCGCCAGGGGCTCATGCCCGTGCCACCGGGAGCGCCGTCGATGGTCAGGAGATCGATCTTGGCCTTGGAGCCCCACTTGATGGCCATCGCCAGTTCGCGCAGGCTGTAGGCTCCGGTCTTGAGCGTGATTCGCTTGAAGCCCAGCTTGCGCAGGCGCTCCACCTCGGCGTAGAATTCGTCTTCACCGATGAAGCCCAGGCGGCTGTGACGCTCGAATTCCTTGATGGCCCCCTCTTTATAGGCTGCCTGGATCACGGGATTGGAGGGATCCGGCGTCACGATGTAGCCGCGCCGCTGCAGCTCCAGAGCGCGCTCCAGCGAATCCACCTTGATCTCGCCCCCGATGCACTTGGCGCCCTGCCCCCATTTGAGCTCGATGGTGTCCAGCCCGTGTTTGTCGATGACGTACTCGGCCACTCCCAGCCGGGTGTCTTCAACGTTCATCTGAACCAGGATCTCGCCGAAGCCTCGATGATAGCGCTTGTAGACGTTGATGCGGCGGTCCATCTCGGGTGACCTGGTGATCTTCTTGTTGCTGTTGAGCTCGAGCTCGGGATCGATGCCGCACACGTTCTCGCCGCAGACCACGGTCACGCCGCTGATGGCGGCGCC
>JALOOX010000094.1 GCA_025454175.1 Syntrophobacteraceae bacterium
TTGTCGAACTTTGCAGATCATCCTCGAAAGAGGGCGGGATACCGAGCTCGACCAGGTGGCCTGAGAGCCCCTCCACATGGAGAACTTACGACTCTCCAGTTCAGAAGTAAAGATTCCAAGATTTTCTATCACTTTGATCTCGTCCACCCCAGATCGTCAACTGGATGGTTGGATCGTGGTTCGCTTTGCTCTCACGATCACTCCTTATTCGTTATTTGTTGAGCCCGGGCGGAGATCGGCGGTGTTGAAATTCGGCTTGGTGAGGACGTCTTTCCCTTTGACCGGGTTGATTTGCAGGGTTTCCATGGAAGCCATTGGTCCGAGAGTGCCTCTAACCGCATCAGGCCAAGCTTGGCGAGCTGAATCAATGATTTCTGCTGTGGTTTTTGCGATCAATCACTCTTTCTGGTTACGGACTTCCCTTTGCTGGCTATTTGCCCTCCCGATTGATGTTTCGGGCTTCAGGAGGACAAGGCGTGCGATGAGAGATGTTAGTTTCTGGACGCTTGCTAAGAGATGTTCACACTGGTAGTGTGTCGTTGTGATCAACCGGGACAGAAGGTTACAGAACCTGGTCACAACGCCATCCAAGGCGTTCGACGTGTAGGGGGGAGCCCAAGTGGATCGAAACCATGTGCGGAGGAGCATCAAGGATGGCTAAAATCCTTATCGCGGACGACGAGCCCCAAGTCAGGGAAATGGTTGAACAGACCCTCGAAGAGTTGGCCGACCAGGGCGTCGAGCTGATCGCTGCCGGGAACGGAATGGAAGCTTTGGAGGCGATCCGGCAGCACCGCCCCGATTTGGTCTTTCTCGACACGCTAATGCCGAAGATGAACGGCCATGAAGTGGCAAAAGTCGCCAGAAGCGAGTTTGGCCTGCAGGAGACCCAGATCGTGATGCTGAGCTCCAAGGGGCAAGAGCACCAAGAGCCACCAATCAGCGAAGTGGGACCCCAGCGGACGTTGACAAAGCCCCTCGATCCCGACGAGGTCTACGATGTTGCAGTCTCGCTTCTGAGGCGATAGTCGTCTTTGATTTTGGTTTGGCATGGTGAGGAGAGGGTTCCTCGGTCAGCGGAGACAGCGTGGGTGTTGACTCAAAAGGTTTCTTGAGAAGAGCTTTTCCGTGATATGCGCTGTCGTCAGCGACAGGCCAAAGTCCCGCCCGCATTTGATGTCACTCGGCGGAGATCCCGTCAGACATCCATGGTGGTATCGGTGCATTCAGGTGTCCGAAGCCACTGCGTCCAAACCGAGGTCGACCACGTCAAGTCTCTCTTCGCAGAAGGCTGCGGAGACCTTCCTTTCGGCTCTCACTTCCTTGGATGCCCCACCGTCTGGGCGAGGGTGATTTTCCGGTCGGGGCGGAGCTTCATTGCCCTGGCCGGCAACTCCCGGTCAATTGAGGCCCGGACCACGGTCGCCAGTCCTTCCGATGTCGCAACATTAATGTCGATTTCCTGCCAATTCCTGGCCGATGGCGCCGTGCGCTCTGGAGAGTCAGGTCGATTGATCCCAAATGCAGCCCACCCGGGTCCGCCCCTCCTCCATGCTGCTGAATCAGCGGTTACACAAGGGTTTCCGGGCGGGCATAAAGCCTGCCCCTATTTCCATCTGCCAACGATCTTCCGTAGGGGCGGGCCTTATGCCCGCCCGATCTCTCGGCTTGATTCAACAGCATTGGGGAAGAGCCCACCCCTGTGAGGCCCTTGCCGGCGGTGAAGACGATGCGGCTGTGCCGGTTTTTCAATGGCCGTCCTATTCGCCCGACTATACAGCCCGATGGAAGAGCACTGGAAGGAGGTCAAGCAAGATGGGACTCACTGCACTATTTCCCAGCCTTCGATGATCTCGTCCTCAAAGTTGAAGAGGTTCTCCTGAAATTCTCCAACTCGTGTCGGAAGGTAGTCTCACTTTTCGGGTTCATGGTGGTCGAGGGCTTCGAAGCTGAGGTCATCAGGTTGATGATTGAACACCAGCGAGCATGATCATGACTCTTCGTTCCCAATGCTTCATACTTTACTTTCAGATGGCGTTGTATCAATATCCATGGACATGTCGTTGCAGATGGCGAGGTGCATCGTGGAATGTTGTCACCACGTGCTTCCTTGGAGGTCTATCCCGTCGAAACACCCGATTCGATGCTCGCGGTGAGGAGATCCTGGTCATCATGAGTCACATTCTAATTGTCGATGACGACCAGAGTATATGTGCCATGCTCGCCCGGATCATTCGAAAGGCAGGCCACCAGCCCCACTCCGTACCGAGGCTCGATGATGCCATGCGAGCGCTTTCCGCTGATGATTTTGACGTGGTGTTTCTCGATGTCAACCTCCCCGATGGCAGTGGTCTGGATGCCCTGTCGCAGTTCACCGAGACGCGCTCCCGGCCGGAAGTGATCATCATGACCGGGGCGGGTGATGCAAATGGCGCGGAGCTCGCCATTCGAAGCGGGGCGTGGGATTACATTCAGAAACCGGGGTCGCTCGACTCCATGATGCTGCCGCTGCTCCGTGCGCTGCAGTATCGCGAGGAGAAGCAGGCACGATCTCAGGCCGCCGGTGTCATGGCCGTCAAGCGGGCCGGGATTGTGGGGAACAGCATTCAAATCCTCTCCTGCTTTGACCATTTGGCGAGGGTGGCCTGTACCGATGCCAATATCCTCATCGCGGGGGAAACCGGCACCGGCAAGGAGCTGTTCGCTCACGCCGTGCATATGAACAGCCCTCGCCACAGCCGGCCTTTTGTGGTGCTGGACTGTTCGGCACTCCCCGAAACACTGGTGGAGAGCATTCTCTTCGGCCATGCCAAAGGAGCTTTCACCAGCGCGGACAAGCCCCAGGAGGGGCTGATCAGGCAGGCCGACGGGGGGACCTTGTTCCTGGATGAAGTGGGAGAGCTTCCTTTTCATATCCAGAAGTCATTCTTGAGAGTGCTCCAGGAACGGCGCTTCCGGCCCCTGGGGAGTCGATTGGAAATCACGAGTGATTTCAGACTGGTGGCTGCCACGAACCGGGACCTCGCTCAGATGGTCCAGGAAGGTCGTTTTCGCGAAGACCTCCTGTTTCGACTCCGGTCCTTCGTCATCGAGCTCCCGCCCCTGAGGGAGCGCGACGGAGACATCAACGCGCTCACCATGCATCACCTGGCCCGGATGTGCGAGCGCCTGAAGATCGGGCTCAAAGGTTTGGCCCCCGAGTTTCAGGAAGCCCTCAACAAATACCGCTGGCCCGGAAATGTGCGCGAGCTCTTGAGTGCAGTCGAGCGAGCGGTGGCGGCCGCCCTCTATGAACCGACCCTCCACGTGAAGCACTTGCCCGACGAAATCCGCATTGCCCTTGCCAGGGATTCCTTGTCCGCCACGGGAAGATCCGCCGAGCTCGACGAGCAGCCTCCCCGGTGGATGGATCCACCGATACCGTTCAAGGAACATCGCGAGAACCTGGACCGGCAGTATTTCCTCCATCTGATGACCTACACCCAGGGGAATGTTCGACAGGCCTGCACCCTTTCCGGGCTTTCCCGCTCCCGCCTCTACGACCTGTTGAAGTTGCACCGGATCTCCCATGGCGATTGAGCCGCGATCATGCTTCGGGGTTCAAGGCCGGGGATGGGACCTGTCCGATTTTCAGGGACATTCCTGATAATCGGACAGAGCAAGGTCCTCGCTGTGAGCCCTCAGTGCCGTATGGTGGCGTAATATATTAAAATCACGCATAAAAAATCTCTGTCTTCAAGAGGCACGGAACTTGTCAGAGCGAGAGTGTGCCGGGAGATGTCTCATGCTGTCCGGGACAGCGCTCCACATGAAGGTGTCCGTCACACTGGAGCTCTCAGTCAATGCTGTTGACTTAAGCCCATGATTCGCTCTGGTCGTCATTCCGGCGAAAGCCGGAATCCATTGTTCCATGCGGGTTTCCTGGACCCCGGCCTTCGCCGGGGTGACGTTAACCCATCAGCATTGGAGCTCTCAGTGGCCGGGGTCTTGAGTGACACTTCGATGTGGCACGGTCTCCCGATCTTGCCGCCTGTCGACCGCGGGTCTCCTCGAAAGCCCATGCCAGGGTCGGGAGACCGGGCCCTTATACCTTGGACAAGCATTATGGACACTCTGGTGTGAAACGAGGGTGTATTGAGGAGCCGAACTTGGAGAATGTGGGCACGCTGGCAGGAGCATTGCCGGAGAATCATCGCCAGGCTACCCTGTGGGGAGATCTTCGGTGGAGGGCGGTCTGCCGGGTGGGGACGGGCATCGGGCTCCTGGTGGGCCTCTACGGTCTGAGACTCCACAGCTACCTGCTGTTCCACGCCTTCGTCGAGATGTTCACCGTCGGTGTGGCTGTGGCCTTGTTCCTGCTGGCCTGGAATTCAAGACGATTCACCGACGACAATGCCTTTGTCTTCCTGGGATGTGCCAATCTCTGCCTCGGAATTGTCACCCTGCTGCACACCCTGGCCTACAAGGGCATGGGGGTTTTCACCGATTGGCCCGGGGCCAATTTGGCCACCCAGTTGTGGATTGTGGCACGCACTCTTGAAAGCTTGAGCTTCCTTGCGTTCAGCCTGCTCATCGGCCGTCGGCTCCGCCCGTTCGTCTCCCTGTGGCTCTGCCTGGTCACCACGGCTTTGCTGCTCTGCGCCATTTTCTTCTGGGACATTTTCCCCACATGCTATGAAGAAGGAGTAGGGCTCACCCCCTTCAAAATCGTCAGCGAATATGTGATCTGTTCACTCTTTGCTGCTTCCACGGCCCTTCTCTTCAGGCGGCGCCGGCTTCTCGACTCCTCTGTCTACCGGCCGCTCCTGGGCGCCTTCACCCTGGCCGTTCTGGCCGAGCTGGCTTTCACGACATACGTGGGCGTCTACGGGCTTTCGAATCTCATCGGTCACTATTTACACCTGTTGTCCTTTTTCCTCGTCTATCAGGCACTGATCCGTGCCAGCCTGACCCGCCCCTACGGGACGCTGTTCCGCGAGCTGAGCGCAGCGCGCGAGGATGTTGCCCGAAGAGAACGATACTACCGGTCCATCCTGGATCATCTTCATGAGAATATTCGAATCATAGCCTCCGATGGTACCGTCGTGGAAGCCAACCGGACGTATCTGGAATCCAGCGGGCTCAGTCCGGAGGAGGTTGTCGGCCTGCCATGCGATGAATGCGTGGGTGTCTGCGAGGGCATGGATCGTTGCGGGCTGGGTGCCGTGCTGGCCACCGGGAAGCCGGCGAGTCAGGTCCACGAGCATCGCAGGGCCGACGGTGGGACTGTCCATGAGGACGTCCTTTTCTCGCCCCTCAGGGACGAGAGCGGCAAGGTCTTCCAGGTGATCGCCGCCGCGCGGGACATAACCGACCTGGTGGAAGCCCGGAAGGCCCTCGAATCGAAATTGATGGAGCTTGACACCATCATGGAATCCACGGAAGACGGTATCCTGGCGATGGATGACCGGGGGCATGTCCTCCATGCCAACAGGCGATTGTTTGAGATCTGGGGATTGCCTGACGATTCGGTCCCGTTGAACAAGGGGGCCCCGTCGGCCAATCACGCCCGGGGCTTAGCCGGCTGCCCCGAAGGGCTCTCGTCCCGGATGCGCGGGGCTCAAAGCTGCGAGGAAGATGGGCTCACCACTCTGCGACTCGAGGATGGTCAAACCATCGAATGGCACACCCATCCTTTTTCCGGGGACGGAAGCCATGACAGCAGGGGCGGCGTGGTCTGGAGCTTCCGGGATGTGACGGCCAGAAAGCAGATGGAAGCCCAGCTCGCCGACTCCGAACGCCGACTCCGGACCCTCGTCGAGGAAGCCCCCATCTCCATCATGACCTTCGATGCCCATGGAGCCATCGATTTCGTGAACCAGTACCATCTCAAGGCTTTTGGCAGGAATCAGCTGGGAAAGGACTTCTTTCTGGGCCGACGAATCACCGAACTGCCGGGGTTGGTGCGGTCCGGTCGATCAATGGAGCTGGAGCCCGTGCTGAAGGGCCAGCCGGTGGACCTGGATGAAGTCTTTATTCCCGAGGCTTCTCAAGGCTTCACCGGGTATCAACGAATCAAGGCCGTGCCGCTCTTCAAGGACAGTGAAGTGATGGGGGGGATCCTGCTGCGGGAGGACATCACCGAATCCAGGCGAATGGCTGCGGCGATGGAGGAGCAGGCCGCCCACTACCGGGCCATCATCAACACCACCAAGGACGGTTTCTGGGTCGCCGATGCTGAGGGGCGGATCCTCGAGATGAACGACGTCGCCTGCGGCATGACGGGCTATTCACGCGAAGAGCTGCTGGACATGAAGATCCAGGATCTTGAAGCCTCCAGGCAGCCCGAGGAATTCAGTCGCTGCGTCCAGCAGACCATCGAGAGCGGCTCGGGGCGCTTCGAGACCCTGCATCGCAGAAAAGACGGCGGGTTCTTCGATGTCGAGGTCACCGTGACCTTCATTCCGTCCGCACATCACCTTGTCTCGTTTGTTCACGACATTTCCGCAAGGAAACAGGCCGAGCTGGTTCTGCAGCAGTCTTTGGAGGAAAAGGTCGCTTTGCTCAAGGAAGTCCACCACCGGGTCAAGAATAATCTGCAAATCGTGGTGAGCCTGCTGAACCTGCAGTCCAGCCGCTCCCGCAGCCATGACGTGGTGGGAATCCTGGCGGATACCCGCAACCGCGTGTACTCCATGGCGCTGCTGCACGAGGCCCTTTACCGCTCCCAGAACCTGGCGCGTATCGACCTGACGCGCTACGTGGAGGAGCTGTGCTCGCAGCTCATGCGCTCATATGGTCCGGAGGCGTCGCGAGTCGGCATCGAAGAGCGGATCGATTCCGTGAGCCTGCCCATGGAACAGGCCGTCCCGTGCGGGCTCATCATCAATGAGCTGGTCTCCAACGCCCTCAAGCACGGTTTTCCCGGGGGGCGCACCGGCAGGATCACCGTGGAGCTGCATTCCCTGGAGGAGCGGAGGCTCCATTTGAGAGTCAGCGACGACGGCGTGGGGCTCAGCGGCGAGGGTTTTCCCGGGGGCTCGGATACCCTCGGACTGCAGCTCGTTTCCAGGCTGGCGAGCCAGCTGGGAGGAGAGCTGGAGCTGTCTCCCGGGGAGAATTCCGGCGTTGCCTTCAGAGTGGTGTTCCGTGCTCCGGAAGAACCCTTGGGGGAGGGGGAGTGATGGATCCGTGTCGCATACTTGTTGTGGAGGATGAGGCCGTCGTCGCCATGGACATCGAGGAGAGGCTCCGCCGGCTGGGGTACGAGGTGGCGGGACACGCCGTCAGCGGTGAGGAGGCCATCTCTCTCGCGGCATCGCGGCTCCCGGACCTCGTTCTCATGGACATCCGGCTCAGAGGGGCCATGGACGGCATCGCCGCCGCGGACGAAATGCGGCGCAGATTCAGCCTGCCCATCGTTTTTCTAACGGCATTCTCGGAGGACGAAACCCTGGATCGGGCCAAGCGCATCGAGCCTTCGGGATTCATCCTCAAGCCGTTCAAGGACAGCGAGCTGAAATCCGCCATCGAGATCGCGGTTTACAAGCACCGGGCCGAAGCACAGCTCCGACGGATGACCCGGCTGTTCAACACCCTGAGCCAGGTCAACCAGGCCATTGTCCGTTCCCGGGGTACCGATGAGCTCTTGCAGGCCGTCTGTCGTGTGGTGGTGGAGCACGGCGGCATCGACCTGGCCTGGATTGGGTGGGTGGACACCACCGCTTCCCGGATCGTTCCAGTCGCCCATTTCGGAAAAGGCGGCGATCGGCTGCAAGCCTTCAAGGTGGATCTTCACGAGGGGATCGCGGAGGCCAATGGAACGGCCAGGGCCATCCGCGAGGACGGACCATTTGTCTGTCGTGAAGACGCCAGCGGATGTTGTCCGTTCATGGCTCTTTCGGGGTCGCCGGAAATCCGGCATGTTTTCCGATCCTGCGGGTTTTTCCCCCTTCACGGGGACGGGCGGGTTTGCGGCACGTTGAATGTCTGCACGAGTGACCCCGGGTTCCTGGGCGAGCGGGAAGTCGAGCTTTTCTTGGAGGTGGCGTCGGACATCTCCTTCGCCCTGGACAAGCACAACGCCGATGTGGAGCGGGAAAAAGCCGAAAAAGCGCTTCGCGTGAGCGAGTCGCGCTACCGCCGGATCGTGGAAACGGCCAACGAGGGGATCTGGGAGATGGACGGCCGATTCCTCACCACCTACGTCAATTCCAACATGGCCGAGATGCTGGGCTACGAGACGTCGGAAATGCTGGGTCGCCCGGTGTCCTCGTTCATGGTTCCCGAGGACCTCGAAGACCACCAACAGGAGATGTCGGCAAGGGTGAAGGGGCTCGCGGGAGACTACCTGAGAAGATTCAAGCACAAAGGGGGCTCGGAAGTCTGGACCCGTGTCAACAGCACGGCCATCATGGATGACCAGGGAGGCTTCCAGGGCTCCTTTGGCATGTTCACCAACATCACCGCTCAGAAGAGGGCCGAGGATGGACTGAGGGAGAGCGAGAACAGCCTGCGGGCTCTTTTTGATGCGGTGTCGGAATCGCTTTTCGTCTTCGACACCCGGGGCCGCATCCTTTCATGCAACCCAACCTTTGCCGAGCGGCTGAACAGGACCCCCGAGGAGCTGGTGGGGGAGTGCATCTTCGACCATCTGAATCCGGAGGTGGCGGCGAGACGCAGAGAGTGGGTGAAAGCGGTGGTTGAAAAGGGGAGCCCCGCGAACTTCGAAGACCAGCGCAACGGGCGATGGCTGTATCACACCATTTCTCCCATTCGTGACTCCCGCGGGGAGGTCCATCGACTGGTCGCCTTCGCCGTGGACCTCACCCGGCAGAAACAGACCGAAGATGAGCTGAGAGCGTCCAAGGAGTTTCTGGACAGGATCCTGGATTCCATCAGCGACCCGATCTTCGTCAAGGACAGCGAGCACCGCTTTGTTCTGTTCAACCAGGCCCTGTGCGAGTGGGCGGGATCCCAGAGAGAGCACATGCTGGGGAGGACGGATTACGACTTCTTTCCCGGGGAACAGGCGGATGTCTTCTGGTCCAAGGACGATGAAGTCATGGAAAGCGGCCGCGAAAGCATCAACGAGGAGGCGATAACGGATGCGGCGGGGCGAGCTCGATGGCTGATCACGAGGAAGAACCGCTACATCGACCCCTCCGGCAACCGTTATGTCGTCGGGGTTATCCACGACGTCACCGAACGGAAGCGGGCGGAAGACATCCGCCAGGCTCGGATAAGATTGATGAATCTGGCCCTGAGGAGCTCCATGGATGAGCTCCTCCAGGCCACCCTCGATGAAGTCGAGATCCTCACCGGAAGCCTCATCGGTTTTTGCCACTTTCTGAATGCCGATCAGGAGACCCTGTCCCTTCAGGCCTGGTCGACCCGGACCAGGAGTCATTTCTGTCGGGCAGAAGGCAAAGGCCTCCATTACGGCGTGGATCAGGCGGGGGTCTGGGTGGACTGCATCCACCAGCGCCGAGCGGTCATTCACAATGACTACGAGGCTCTCCCTCATCGCAAGGGAATGCCCCCGGGGCATGCGAGAGTTTCGCGGCAGCTCGTGGTCCCCGTGCTCCGGGGAGACCGGATTGTTGCCATCCTCGGGGTGGGGAACAAGCCCAGCGGTTATGATGATGTGGATGTTGATACCGTTTCGCATTTAGCCGATCTTGCCTGGGACATTGCCGAGCATAAAATGGCGACGGAGGCGATGGCCGAGCGGGACCGCTCCATGCGAACGCTCCTGGAGAACCTTCCCGGCGCCGTCTACCGGTGCGGCAACGACCGGGACTGGACCATGGAGCTCCTGAGCCAAGGATGCAAAGCCCTCACGGGCTATGCTTGCGATGATCTCATCGGCAACCGGCGGTTGAGCACCAACGACCTGGTCCACCCGGACGACCGGGAAAGGCTCTGGGGAGAATGGCAGGAAGCCATCGCTCAGAAGAGAGCTTTTCAGGGTGAGTACCGGATCACGGATGCTTCCGGGGAAGTGAAATGGGTCTGGGAGAGCGGGAGCCCGATCTTTGATGATACCGGCACGCTGCTGGCTCTCGAGGGATTCATCATGGACATCTCCAACCGCCGGCGTGCCGAGGAGTCCCTCAGGGAGAGCGAGGCCCGCTACCGTTCCGTCGTGGAGGACGCTCCCATGATGATCAGCACTTACCTGCCCGACACGACGCTTCTTTTCGTGAACGATGCCTGCTGCGGGTATTTCGGGCGTTCACGGGAGGAGCTCATCGGCCGGCGGTTCGTCGAGTGGCTCCCCGAGTCCGAAGGCAAGCGCTTTCATACCTTGATCGCCCAGCTGTCTCCCGAGGAGCCGACCATGGTTTGGGAGCACGAATTCATCAGCTCCGAAGGTACGCAGTGTTTCCATCGTTGGACCAACCGCGCTATCTTCGACTGCGACGACAAGCCGGTTCTGTACCAGGGGTTCGGGGAGGACATCACGGACCAGAAGAGGTCCCGGGCGGACCTGCAGCGGTTGGCCACCGCCATTGACCAGGCCGGCGAGACCGTGCTCATCACCGATGCCCGAGGGGTCATTCAATATGTGAATCCCGCTTTCGAGCGGACCACCGGCTACGCCCGGGAAGAAGCCATTGGCCGGACCCCGCGCATCCTCAAGAGCGGCCAGCAGGACGAAGCGTTCTACGATGAGATCTGGAAGACTCTCCTCGCTGGCGATGTGTGGGAGGGGCGATTCACCAACAGGAGGAAGGACGGGTCCCTTTTCCAGGAGGAAGCCGTGATTTCGCCGGTCCTTGACCCTGAGGGTCGCATCACCCAGTTTGTGGCCGTCAAGCGGGACGTGAGCCGGGAAGTGGAGCTGGAAACCCGGCTCCGGCAGGTCCAGAAAATGGAGGCCGTGGGACAGTTGGCCGGGGGGGTGGCTCATGATTTCAACAACATGCTCTCCCCCATCCTGGGGTATGCCGAGATGCTTCTGAACGACCTGCATCCTGCCGACAATCGCTACGACCAGGTCGCGCAGATCAAGAAGGCGGCCGAACGATCCCGCGATCTCACCCGGCAGCTGCTGGCCTTCAGCCGAAAGCAGGTGCTGCGGATGAAGACCGTCGTTCTCTCGGAGATCGTCAACAACATGGAGAAGCTGCTGCGCAGGACCCTCAGGGAGGACATCCATCTGCACACCATCCCCACCTCCACCCCCTGCAGCGTCATGGCCGACGTGGGCCAGTTGGAGCAGGTCCTCATGAACCTGGTTGTGAACGCTCAGGATGCCATGCCCGCCGAGGGGAATCTCACCATCGAGGTTTCGCGGGTCGAGCTCACGGAGGAGGACTGTGCCAAAACCCCCGGCATCACTCCCGGCAGGTACGGGATCCTCACCGTCAGGGACACGGGATCGGGAATGGACCGGGAAACGCTGGAGCACATCTTCGAACCCTTTTACTCCACCAAGGGAGAGCGGGGAACCGGCCTGGGGCTCGCCACCGTTTACGGGGTCGTCAAGCAGCATCGGGGGCATATCCTGGTGGAGAGCGAGCCCGGGAGAGGCACCACTTTTCAGGTCTTCCTCCCTGAGGCGGAAGCGAGCGTTTCCCTGCCCGAGAGAGCCCAGAAGACCCCTTTGCGGGTCTCCGGCCATGAAAGCATCCTGGTGGTGGAAGACGACGAGATGGTCCTTCGCATGGCCTGCACGATCCTCATGAGGCACGGCTACGAGGTCCTCCACGCTTCAAGCGGAATCGAGGCTCTTCACCTCCTGGAGCGGCATGAGGGGCCGGTTCATCTGCTCCTGACCGATGTCGTGATGCCCGAGATGAACGGACGGGAGCTCTGCGAGATGTTGGCTCAGAGGATGCCGGGGCTCAAGGTACTGTACATGTCCGGCTACACGGATGACGTGATCGCCTGCCACGGATTGCTCGAAGAAGGGACGTATCTCATCCATAAGCCCTTCTCCGTTCATGAATTGCCGGCCAGGGTGCGGGAGGTACTGGACAGCTAAGAGGCTGTCCGAGAACACCTCGTTGTCATTTCGAACGAAGCGTAGCGAAGAGAGAAATCTCGAAAAGTCGAGGTGTTACTGCGAGCGAGATTTCTCGCTATCGCTCGAAATGACAGTTCTCGTGCAAGGTGGGCAAGGGAACCCTTCTGGACGGTGCATCATGAATCCTCCAAGAATCCTCATTGTCGAAGATGAAGCCATCGTCGCCATGGAGCTCGAGGAGCGTCTGGCGGCCATGGGCTATCAACTGGCGGGGCTGGCAGCCGGTGGCGAGCAGGCCCTGACGCTTTGCGGGCGCGAGCGCCCCGACCTTGTCCTCATGGACATCCGCCTCCAGGGAGCCATGGACGGAATCGACACCGCCCGGGAGGTATTCGGAAGACTCGACCCTGCAGCGGGCCAAGCTTGCGGAGCCCTGTGGCTACATTCTCAAACCCTTCGACGATCGGGAGCTGAGATCTTCCATCGAGATCGCCCTTTGCAGGCACGCCGCCGAAGAAGAAATCCGCCGCCTGAACCGCCTCTACGACGTTCTCAGCCAGGTGAACCAGGCCATCGTGCGCATTCGGACCCGCGAGGAGCTGCTGCCGACGGTCTGCCGCCTGGTGGTGGAACGTGGGGCCATGGACCTGGCCTGGATCGGCTGGCTGGATCCGGAAAGTCAACGTCTCTCTCCTGTCGCCCATTTCGGAGAGCATGGGGAGATGCTGGGCGACACAGGCTCTCCCCATGCCGATGGCTCCACGGGGCAAAGCAGCCCGCTGCATGCCATCCGGGAAGGCCGTCCATTCATCTGCAACGCGTGCGGCAGCGGCGACTGCCCGTATGGTGGGGAAGCGTCTCCCGCCTCAATGGGGCTGCAGTCCTGCGGGTCCTTCCCCATCCGGTTTCAGGGGGAGATCGCCGGAGTCTTGACCCTGTGCGCCCGGGAGCCTCACCTGTTTCGGGACCGCGAGATCGCCCTCCTCGAGGAGGTGGCTCTGGACATCTCCTTCGCCCTGGACAAAATCGAGGGCGACGCTCAGCGAGTGCGAGCGGAGCAGGCGCTTCGGCAACCAGGCTTTTGAGGAATTGAGCGGCTATGAGCGACGGGAGTTGATCGGGAAGCCCCAGGCCATGCTGCACCCGCCGGAAAACGGGGACCCCGCGGTTTCCATCTCGTTCGAGGCGCATGGCGGTTCCATGGAGGGGCAGGTGATTCCCGCCGAGATTCTCCGCCGTACGGGCGAGGCCCTCGTGGTGGAGATCAAGGCCAACGTGCTGGAGACAACGTGCTGGAGATCGATGGCCGCAAGGTGCTGCAGGGCTTCTTCCGGGACGTCAGCGAGACCATGCGCCATCAACGGGAGCGCGAAACGACCATCAAGTTGTTGCGGCTGCTGAACAATTCCGACGACCTCCATGGAATGATCCGAAATCTGACGATCTTCCTCCGGGAATGGAGCGGCTGCGAGGCCGTCGGCGTGCGTCTGCGCGAGGAGGATGATTTCCCCTACTTCGAGACCCGGGGGTTTTCGCCGGAATTCGTTCTGGCCGAAAGGTATCTTTGTGCCCGGGACCCTTTCGGAAATACCGTCCGGGACGACCAGGGCAACCCCATCCTCGACTGCATGTGCGGCAACATCCTCCTGGGCCGCTTCAACCCGGATCTGCCTTTCTTCACGCCGAGGGGCAGTTTCTGGACCAACAGCACCACCGATCTCCTGGCTTCCACGAGCGAGGAGGACCGGCAGGCGCGCACGCGCAACCGCTGTCACGGGGAGGGCTATGAGTCCGTGGCGCTCATTCCCCTGCGCTGCGGGCAGGACACCCTCGGACTCCTCCAGATGAACGATGGACCCAGAAACCGCTTCACGGTCGGGCTCATCGCCTTCCTGGAAAACGCGGCTGACCAGATTGCCCTGGCCCTTGCAGAGCGTCAGGCTCAGGCCAGGTTGGAAGAGAGCGAGCAGCGATTCCGCGACGTTCTCGAAGCCACCGGGGAATACGTCTGGGAGTCGGACCCAGCCGGCTGCCTCACCTATGTGAGCCATCGCATCGAGAACATCCTGGAATACTCCCCCGAGGAGATCGTGGGAAGAAGCCCCTTCGATTTCATGGCGGAGAGCGATGCACGGGTCTTGGATGTCTTTCTCCAGGAGAGGGCTCGGGAAAAGTCGGGTTT
>JALOOX010000036.1 GCA_025454175.1 Syntrophobacteraceae bacterium
TTGTCCCCGGAAAAGACCTGCTGTTTCTTGATGAAATCCAGAGCTGCCCACGTTCCATCATGGCCTTGAGATATTTCTACGAAGAATGTCCCGAGCTTCATGTCATCGCCGCCGGCTCCCTGCTGGAATTCGCCATGCGAGATGTCTCGTTTCCAGTGGGGCGGACACAGTTCCTCAACATGGTCCCCATGTCCTTTCTCGAATTTTTGATGGCCACGAACAACGACATTGCAGCTGAGACCATCCTTTCGCCTCCTTCGAGACTTCCGGATGGCGCCCATAACATGCTACTGGAGGAGCTTCGCCGGTACATGTTCATCGGGGGAATGCCGGAATGCGTCCTGGTTTATTCCAGGTCTGGAAAGATGAGGGATGCTTTCGAAGTCCAGGCGGAGCTGGTCAACGCTTTTCGCCAGGATTTCTCGAAATACGCTCCCCATGCAGACAAGCGCTGTCTCAATGCAGTCTTTGCCTCCACTGCGAGGGGTGTTGGAAGACAAGTGAAATACGCCCATATGGCGGAAGGCTGCTCGAATCCAACGATCAAAAAGGCATTCGATCTTCTTTGTCTGGCTCAGGTGATTCGAAAAGTATCCGCATCCTCTCCTCCTGAACTTCCGCTCGGTGCTTCGGCTTCAGAGCGGAAGTTCAAGGCCCTTATGGTAGATATCGGTTTGATGCAGCATCTATCGGGGATGCCTGTCGACGTGGAATATGCGCGAACGGATCTTCTGGCAATCCATCAAGGAGCCATGGCCGAACAGTTCGTGGGTCAGGAGCTCGTGGCCGCGGGACAGGACGAACTGTACTACTGGGCTCGCGAAGCAAAGAGCAGCACCGCCGAGGTGGACTTCCTCATAAACGTTGGGGGCAGGATCCACCCTGTTGAGGTCAAGAGCGGTGCCGCGGGACGATTGAGAAGCCTTCACCTGCTCCTGGAACGCCACCCTAACTGCTCCCATGGCCTCGTCTTCTCATGTGCTCCCTATGCCGAGCTTCTCGATCAGCGATTGATCTTCTTGCCCCTCTATTATGCGTACACGGCTGGACACTAAGCCGGTGCGGAAGATGTGGAAATCGTTGATCACCACTGAGGAGAATCCATTATGAGCAAACTCGAGCCCATCACTCCCGGTGAGATACTTTCCGGGGAATTCCTGATACCCATGGGGCTTAGCCAGTACCGACCGGCCAAGGAAATCGGTGTTCCCGCGCAGCGCATCAGCGAGATTGTCCCGGGCAAGCGCGGGATCACAGCTGATACCGATTTGCGGTTGTGTCCCTTCCCTGGTCTCTCCAATGGGTATTGGTTGAGAGCTCAAGCTGCCCATGATGCCGAGGTTGCAGAGCGCGCTCTTGGTCCTTTGCTGGAGAAGATCAAACCCTGGTCTGCGCATGCGGCCCGACATAACGCTCCAGCCGACGCTCGTACCTCGCGCGGCTGAGCTCAGCGTTACCCCATCACGACATGAGCCAGCCCGTGGGCGTGTCGGGTGAAGCGGGGGGCATGAGGGACCGGGAACGCCTCTCAATGTGTGCCCTCGGGGACCGTTGCGGGGCCGGCCCGGTGGGTTTGCATGAAGAGGGTGAGGGGAACGAGGACCGCCGTGAGCCAGGCAAAGAGCCAGAAGACGTCGTTGAACGCCAGCATGTTGGCCTGCCTCAGCACTTCCCGGTAGACGCCGGCCAGAAGCAGCTTCGAATGCATCATTTCCTCGGCCAGCCCGGGGACCGCCTGGGAAAGCTTTTCGGCATACTCCCGGAGAGCGGGATTGAAGGGAGTCACATGCTCCACGAGGAAGTTCTGATGGAGCTGCGAGCGCTGGGACAGAAGTGTTGCGCTCACGGCCACCCCGAAGCTTCCCCCCAGGTTCCGCAGCAGGTTGAAAATGCCCGAGGCGTTCCCCATCTGCTCCCTCGGGATGTTCACGTAGGTCGACCCGGCCAGCGGCACGAAAAAGAGCCCGATGCCGAATCCCTGGATGAACCGCGGCAGCGCGATGGAGACGAAATCCGCCTCCAGGTTCAACCCCCCCATGAGCCACAGCGACCACGCCATGACGACGAGCCCCACGGACAGCAGCGCCTTGGGCTTGACCCCCTTCTTCATGAGGATGCCGGCCACGGGCATGATGAACAGACTCGCAACGCCTCCCGGTCCCAGGACGTACCCCGCCCACATCGCCGTGTAGCCCATGAGCGTCTGGGCATAGAGGGGCAGCAGCACGAAGCCTCCGAAGAGGCAGAAGAAGCCCATGAACATGATGATGTTTCCGACGGCGAACGTGCGGTCTCGAAAGACCCTGAGATCCACCACCGGATGCTCGGCCCTGAGCTCGACGATGACGAAAAGGACCAGCGCCACGACGCAGACGATGCTCAGCACGACGATGAAGGTCGAATCGAGCCAGTCCTCCCGCTCCCCCTTGTCGAGCACGATCTGCAGGCATCCGAGACCCACGGCGATGAGGAAGAGTCCCCAGCGGTCGATGTGGAGCCTGGCGCGCCGGATGTAGGGAGGGTCGTGAATGAGCAGGGCCGCCATGGCCACCGCCAGGACGCCGAAGGGAAGGTTGATGTAGAAAACCCAGCGCCAGGCCCAGTTGTCGGTGATCCAGCCTCCGACCACGGGGCCGAGGATGGGAGCGAAGACCACACCCATGCCGAAGACGGCCATGGCGACACCGTGCTCGGCCACGGGGAAGGCCTCGAGGAGTATGGCCTGGGAGAGGGGCTGAAGGCCGCCGCCTCCGAGCCCCTGGAGGATTCGGGCGATGACGAGGACCTCCAGCGAGGGCGCCGCACCGCAGAGCAGCGAGCTGAACGTGAAGACCGTGATGGAGAAGATGAGGTAGCGCTTACGGCCGAATACGCTGGCCAGCCATCCGGTGATGGGGATCACGATGGCGTTGGCCACCAGGTAGCTGGTCAGCACCCAGGTCACCTCATCGAGGCCGGCGCTCAGACTCCCCTGGATGTGGGGGAGCGAAACATTCACGACGCTCGTGTCCATCACCTCGAGAAACGTCGGCAGGATGACGGTGAGGGCGACGATCCATTTGCTCGTGGATGGAGCGGCGGCGGGAGGGTTCATTGACGCATCACTTGAAGATTCTTCGGAAAAGCGCCCTCAGGAAATCCATGATCCCGCTGGATTCCAGGAGCACGGCGATGCAGATCATGACGACGGCCGCGGGCCAGATGAGCAGCACGGCAAAACCGGACCAGAACATGATTCCGCCCTCCCCGATGGACCTGTGGCCCCGGCGGTTGTGTCACACCGGAGCCCCAAGGGTTTTTCAGTCTTCAAAGAGGGAGGGATTCTCCTCCACGATGGTGTCAATGGCCTCCTGAATGTCATCCCACGTGTCCCTGGGCTCGGCCCGCTGGATTTCCTCGAAGCGGAGCAGCACGGCGGTCCAGTCGATCCCTTCCCTGACACACTGCCCGATGACCTCCACCGGGATGGATCGCAGGGAGAGGCTGTCCCAGAGCACCGTGATCCGGGGCTCATCGTCCTCGGCAACGATGATGTCCGATGTCCTGCCCTGCAATCCCGAAAAGTCGATCCCGAAGCCCTCGGCCTTGACACCCTGCTTCACGGCCACGGGCTCGTCGTACCGGAAAGGCGAAAGCTGGATCAGGCCATCGTCCATATGAAACAGGCTCTGCTGGCCCTTGACGGGAAAGGGGATGACCGGGCGCACATCCTCGAGGATCCACGAGTAGAGCTCGGGGTTGAAGTCATCGGTGAGGGCCTTTTCCTCGTCTCCCTTCCTCATGAGACGAACATCGGCCAGCCTGACCACGCATAGCGCGTGTCCGTAGAGGAAGACACATCCGTATTCCTCCTCGAGCTCCTCCATTTCCTCCTTGGGGAAAGCCGGTTTGGCGGATGAACAGATGAGCAGGTCCCCGCGATGGAGCGTGTCCCAGCTGCGCACCTCGACGGTCTTCTGGCCGCTGAGGATCTCCAGGGCAAAGGGTTGCTGTACACTCAAGGCTTTCATCGGCATCCTTTCTCGGTCTGTCGGTGGATTCCATGGAGCGGGGCGGAACAGGCCAGACGACGCTTCGACCGGCGTCTCTTCCTTTTTTCGATGCCGCGGGTCCACTCGCTGAATACTCCGAAAGCCTTCCTTATTCAACGGGCGTTTGCCGAGCCGTCGATAAAGTGTTGGGAAGCCGCAATCCCTGTGCTATCAAATCAAAGCGGGCTTGTTCCAACGGAAGCCCCGGAGAACATTTTTCAGAACGGTCCCTCATGCCCCCCGGGCACCCGGAACGATGAAAAGGCGCTCAGCGGGATGGTTTTCAACTTGAAACTTGAAACCTTTAACTTGAAACGTGTCCAAACAGTCTTGAAGGCGAGGAAGACACCATGGCAGGGCATATTCCCACGAGAGACGAGGCATGGCAGCTTCTCAATGAATTCAACCAGGGCGACTCGCTCATCAAGCACGCTCTGGCCGTCGAGGGGGTCATGCGATTCATGGCGGAAAAATCGGGCGAGGACCCTGAAGTCTGGGGTATCATCGGACTGGCTCACGATCTGGATTACGAGCGCTTCCCGGATCAGCACTGCGCGAAGACCGAAGAGCTGCTGCGGGAGCGCGGCTGGCCCGAGGAGTATGTCCGCGCCGTCATATCCCACGGCTGGGGGTTGTGCTCGGACGTCGAGCCCCGGTCCCTGCTCGAGAGAACGCTCTACGCCGTGGACGAGCTGGTGGGCTTCGTGACCGCCTGCGCCCTGGTGCGTCCCTCCAGGAGCGTCATGGATCTCGACGTCAAATCGGTCCAGAAGAAGTGGAAGCAGAAGAGCTTTGCCGCCAGCGTCAACCGGGAAGTGATCGAGAAGGGGGCCGCCATGCTGGGGGTCGAGCTGAGTGTCATGATCCAGGACGTCATCCAGGGCATGCGTGCCGTCGCTCCCCGGATAGGGTTGTAGGTAAAACCCACGGAATACTGATGCGATTCGAATCGATGGAGCATGGTCATGTTGGGTCCAAAAGGTATGCTGGCTGTCATGTGTGTGGGGGTATTGACGCTGGGGTGCCTGCCTGCTGTTCCGGCGGGATCGATCCAGCTGGATCAGATCAGGATGCCTCCCGGATTCAAAATCGACCTCTATGTGAAGGACCTTCCCAATGCCCGCTCCATGGCACTTGGAAGCCAGGGTACGCTTTTCGTGGGCACGCGCAAGGGAGAGGTCTACGCGGTTCCCGACCGCGACGGGGACCACAGGGGAGACGAGGTCATCACCCTGGCGCGGGGCCTGAACATGCCCAACGGCGTGGCGTTTCGCGACGGGAGCCTCTATGTTGCGGAGGTGCACCGGGTGATTCGATACGACAACGTCGAACGGAGCCTGAAGTCCCCTCCGGAGCCTGTGGTGGTGGGCTCAACCTTTCCCACGGAGAAGCATCACGGCTGGAAGTACATCGCCTTTGGACCCGATGGCTTCCTTTACGTGCCGGTGGGGGCTCCCTGCAACGTGTGCGAGAGCGCCGATGAGCGGTTTGCTTCTATCATGCGCATGAGACCCGACGGCAGCCGGCTGGAGATCTTTGCCAGGGGTGTGCGGAACACGGTGGGCTTCGACTGGCATCCGAAAACGAAGGAGCTCTGGTTCACGGACAACGGCCGCGACTGGATGGGGGACGACCTTCCCCCGGATACGCTCCATCACGCACCCGTTCCGGGATTGCACTTCGGTTTTCCCTACTGCCACGCGGGGACCATTCCGGACCCCGAATTCGGCAGGAAACGGGCTTGCGAGGAGTTTGCCAAACCGGCCATGAACCTCGGACCGCATGTGGCTTCCCTGGGGATGAAGTTCTACACCGGAAGGATGTTTCCCGCGTCCTACGAAAACCAGGTCTTCATCGCCGAGCACGGATCCTGGAACAGGACGACTCCCATTGGCTACCGTGTCACCCTCGTTCGGCTGAAAGGGAATCAGGCTGTGAGCTACGAGGTCTTTGCCGAGGGGTGGCTCCGGGGAAGGACGGCATGGGGGCGGCCGGTGGACGTCCTGGTGATGCCGGATGGAGCCCTGCTGGTTTCAGACGACCGGGCCGGCGCCATCTACCGCATCACGCACGGGCCGGAGTCATGAAGCCATGATCATAGGGTGTACCGAGGGCCGCCCCTGAAGTTGAAAAGGGGATTTCAACCAGAAACCAGAAACCGGAAACCAGGAACCAGGAACCAGGAACTTCTCGGAGCAACGGGCACGATAATGGAGACGATGCAGGGATCCGTGGGTTTTGCCTTCCTGCTCACCGTGCTGGCCGGGCTGAGCACGGGCGTGGGAAGCGCCATCGCGTTTTTCGGCAAGCGAACCAACAAGACCTTTCTTTCCGTGGCGCTCGGCTTTTCAGCGGGAGTCATGATTTATGTTTCATTTGTGGAGATCCTGCGGAAGGCCCAGGACCAGCTGGTCCTGGACTACGGTGAGGTCAACGGCTCCTGGATCGCCGTCATTTCGTTTCTCGCCGGGATCATGCTCATGGCCGTGGTGGACCGGCTGGTTCCCGGCCCCGAAAACCCTCATGAAGCGAGGGCCGTGGAGGCCATGAGGGGGCCGAGCGACGAGAGCCTCCATCGCATGGGGAAGCTCGCGGCCCTGGCCATCGCCATCCACAATTTCCCCGAGGGACTGGCCACTTTCGTTTCGGCTCTTACCGACCCGCACCTTGGGGTTTCCATTGCCGTCGCCATCGCGCTGCACAACATACCCGAGGGAATATCGGTCTCGGTGCCGGTCTATTTTGCCACGGGAAGCAGGAAGAAGGCGTTCTGGCTCTCCTTTTGCTCCGGCCTTTCGGAACCGCTCGGGGCCGTTGTGGGCTACTTCATCCTGCGGTCCTTCTTTTCTCCCCTGATCTTCGGCGTGACTTTCGCGGCCGTGGCCGGCATCATGGTGTTCATCTCCATCGACGAGCTCTTTCCCACGGCCAAGGTGTACGGCAAGGGCCATGCGGCGGTGTACGGCCTGGTGGGGGGAATGGGGGTGATGGCGTTGAGCCTTCTGCTGTTCATGTCCTGAGCCGCGCTTCGCGGCATTCAGGCGATGGTGGATCTCAGGCGGGTGGCGGCCAGGTGGGCCCGGCGAAGAGGCTCGGGGATTCGGAATTTGCGCAGGCACTTGAGAATCAGCGCTGCCGAGGAGGGGATGTCGGCCAGGTGTCCCGGTGAGACGTAAACCGGCTTCACGCCGTCTCGGGTGCAGAGCACGCGGCCGACGGCATCGCCGTCCAGGGTGAGGGGGCTCCATTGCCCTCTCCGCCGGCCGAAGGGCTCGAAATCCCCGCAAAGCCGCTTCTTGGCGCACCCCACCGTCGGAATGCCAAGGCAAAGACCCAGGTGCGAGGCAAGGCCGAAGCGCCTCGGGTGGGCGATGCCCTGGCCGTCGCAGAGAAGCACCCGGGGCTGCCGATTGAGCCTGGCGAAAGCTTCGAGAAGGGCCGGGATCTCGCGGAAGGAAAGCAGTCCCGGAACATAAGGAAAACGGGCCGGGGCGACGGCGTGGGCTTCCTCCATGGGCTCCAGCTCCGGCCAGGCGAAGGTGACCACCGCAGCCGCGAGCAGGTTCGACGCCTTGACGTAGCCGATGTCCGCAGCGCCCAGAATCTCAAAGCTTCCCGGCAGCGGTCGAATGACAACCCGCCCGACCAGCTCGCTCTGCAGCTCCCTGGCCTCAGCCGGAGTCAGCTTCCAGATGTCCTCACACGGAATCATGGCTTTCCCAGGGGTCCTTCATGTTCTCCCGAGCGTCCTGAACGAAGAAAATGTGGGGCAGGACGGAAGCTCGAGACCCTCTCGGGCGGAAAAGGGAGCATTGACACCATTGCCGCTGAAATCCTAGAATGTCTCTGCCGTGGAATGCGGTGCCTGTCCGCATTGCGTTGCTCGACCAGGCTCCTTGTCAGTGCTCACTTCTTCACCGCAGTCGGGCGGAAGCCACTGCTTGGCATCCATCTCAATACCATATGGGTGAACCAATGACCGCAATCAATTGGCTCCACCTGACAGATCTGCACATAGGATCGGAGAAGATCCGGCAGGCGACCATTCAGGAGCTCTTTTTCGAGGACCTGGAGCAGGTTTTCCAGCACCAGCTCGGTCCCATAGACCTGGTGCTGTTCACCGGTGACCTTGTGTTCAAGGGAGCGCGGCATGAGCTCCAGGAGGCGGACACGTTTGTGCAGCGCCTTCTGGACACACTCGAGAGGCTCGGCTCCCCAAGGCCGGTCTTTCTTCCGGTGCCCGGCAATCACGACCTGGTGAGGCCGGATGTCGCGGATTTGGAAGGTTTGATCAAGTGGAGCGAGGAAGTCCGCACGAACTTCTGGGAAAAAGAAGCCGGTTTGAATCGACTGGTGGTGAGCCGCGCCTTTGAAAACTACATGAATTGGTGGGAGCCTTACAGGGAGGATTACAGGGTTCGTCTTGATTTGAAAGACGGCCTTTTGCCGGGAGACTTCTCCTGTACCTACGAAAAGGAAGGGGCCAGGGTCGGCATTGTCGGTCTCAACACGTCGTTTCTGCAGCTCACGGATGATGAGACTTTCAGGGTTAAAACCGGGGGCAGGTACGAGGGCAGCCTGGCCGTGAGCGCCAGGCAGTACCAGGTGGTCGGGGGGCGCGGCTGGGCGAAGGACCGTCACCTTTGCCTGCTGCTGACGCACCATTCCCAGGAGTGGCTGTCCCCGGAGTGCCGGAACGAATTCAACAAGGACATATTCGATCCGAACTTGTTCGCCGCCCATCTTTTCGGACACATGCACGCAGCGAGGTATTGGGCTACGGCCCAGGGCGGAGGACGAGGGCGGCGATCCTTCCAGGGCAAGTCCCTGTTCGGCCTGGAGCGTTTCTACCGGGTTGAGGATGACCGGCGGGTCTCCCAGGAGGACCGGATGCATGGGTACGCTCTGGGAAGAATCGAGTTTTCGGAGGACCTTGCAACGCTGCGCATATGGCCGCGCCGAGCGTGGGAGCCGGGGGATACCTGGAGGTTCGGTCCCGATTACGAGTCCTATGAGCTGAACCAGGAGCTCAGGGGCCACCACACGAAGGCTGAGCCCATCGAGCTGAGCGGAAGATTCGTCGCACCGACGGAGGCTACCCGGGCCGTTGAGCCCAAAGACGGGGATGTTCAGCTGACGCTGACGGTCAAGGGCAGGAAGGTGCTTGTCGAGGAGGCTCCGGGAGTCCGGGGGGAGATCGAAATGAGCAGCCCGGTGCTCGAGGCGGTCGGCCTGCTGCGGGACCGGCTGGTTCAGAAGAGCATCGATCCGTACGCTCAGCAGGTCCTCGGCAAGCTGCTGTTCCGGGCGCTCTTCAACGGGGAGGTCGGAAAGCTCTTCGAGGAGACGCTGGCCAGGGTGAAGAAGCCGGGCCGCTTGCGCCTGCACTTGAATTTCGGCCTGGCGCGGGACCTGGCGGGCCTGCCGTGGGAGTTCATGTACCACACGAGCCAGGAGAAGCCGAGCGGGTACCTCAGCTCCGCCGTGGACATGTGCCTGTCGAGGCTGTGCGTGGCAAAGCCCGAGCTGCAGCCGGCGGGCAGACCCATGAAGGTCTTCGTCGTCGTTGCGAAGCTCGATCCCGGGACTGTCAACCAGAGTGAGCATGCTTTTGATGAGAAGCCCGTGCTCAAAGCGATCAGGGAGCACCCTCAATTCAATGTGGTGGAGTGCGATCCGCCGACTCGAACCCGGTTCATCGACGAACTGGAGAACCTGGGCGATCAATACCTCCTCCACTTCATAGGGTACGGACGGCTTGGAATCCGTGGAGAAAGGGATGAGGACAGGTATCTGGAGGTGGGGTTCCTGCCGGAAGCTCACAAGGGTGCGGACTGGAGCTGGATGAGTGAGGATGTGCTCGCCCAGGTGTTTCAGACCGTCAAAGTCAGAATTCCCCACCTGGTCTTCCTCCAGCTGTGCGGCTGCCCCGCGACGCAGATCGCCATCCTGGCCCAGAAGCTCATCACCGTCGGGGTGCCGTTCGTCGTGGCCATGCAGCACCGGATTTCCGACGATGCAGCCGCGCTCTTCGCGGCCAAGTTCTACCAGGCAGTGGCGGATGGCCAGCCGGTCAGCGTGGCGGTGCAGGCGGGACGGACCGAGATCGCCACAAAGACGGGCAGCGTGGATGTGGGCACCCCCGTGATTTACCTGAGCACCGATTCTCCTCTGCTGCCGCAGCTGCCCCCGATGGAGACCGAGCCGGCCAGAACCTATCAGCCCGGCCAGACGCCCACGCCAAGCGGAGCGCCCGAAGGCGAGCGGAAGCACGAGCCTTCCCAGGTCTCCACCGCGGAAAGAGGATACCACAAGAGGCCCCCCATCGAGACGCCATCGCCGCGAGAGGGCCAGGCGGCCGGCAGAAGAGATCTGGCGGAAGCTCGAATTGGCCCCAAACCCCCTGCGGCCGAGACTCCCGTCAGGGTCATCGGGGAAATGAGGAAGGCGGGGTTCCAAAAGGCTCGTGAGCTTGGAGTGGAAGATCAGGCGCGGCAGGCCCTGTCGAGGATGAACTTCCGCGATGATCCCGCATCCCTGTGCCGGTTTCTCGAGGATCTTATCCTGGGGGGCGAGGAGGTTGAGCTGATCGATGTCTACCAGGTCATGCTGGACGTGCTGAAGGAGAGCGAGGGCGGGAATCCATGAGCCGGAAGGGTCATTTCGACATTTTGGAGGAGACCCTGCGTCTCCTCGGCGAGGCTCGGGATCAGCTCGCGCGCCGAGGCTCCGAGGACTGGCGTTTGCGGGATGTTCTGGATTGCATCGAGCGCTCCGCGGCGGGGCAGGTTTCCTTCGATCCCGTGGTGCATGCCGTACGCCAGGCCCTCGACCAGGTGCACTCCCTCGAGACCTCGCTCGGCGGCATGGTCAAGAAGCTGGAAAGTCTCGAAATACGCCGGGTGCGCCATGGCTCCGAGTGGTGGGCGAAGCGTCGGGAGGAGATTCGCGCTGAATTGGAGCGGGAGCCCGGGGCAGGATTTGAGCTGTGGCTCCGTACAGTGGCCGAAGCCATCGTCGCCTGGAGCCTCGATGTCAGGGAGGAACTGCTGGAGCGGGAGCTCCCGTTGCCCGACGAGCACGCAGAGCTGCCGAAGCGGTTTTCCGACGCCGTGGAGGCGGTGAGAGCCGGCCGCCATGCGGACCCTCTCGTCCCTCAAATGGTGACGCGTCTTCTGTCGTTTTCGGGGCCATCATCCCAGCCGCTGTTGGATCAATCCGTTCGTGCGGCTTTGCTCACCTTCCGCGGACGGGTGGTGCTGCACGATGCGGGCGATCCAGTCGCCGCCCTGGCCGACTTCGAAGAGGCCAGGCGACTGGCTCCGCAGGATCCTCTGCCTTTGGCCGGGCTGGGAGAGCACAGTCGGGCCATCGGTGAAACGAGGGGTGCCGAGGGCTATTTTCAGCAGGCCGTCCTGATGGCGCCGGATCAGCTCTTCGGCCATATCGGGCTGGGTCTGTGTGCCGAGGACAACCGGGAGTGGGCATCGGCCCGCGAGCTCTTCGGCAGGGCCGCCCAGCTTGCACGCGACGAGCGCGACCCCGTCGCGGCTCTGGGCCGTCTTCGGGCTCCAGCTGGCGGGAGCGCTTACTTCTGCCTGGCTGAGCTTCTTCAGCTGGAGGATCTTGAGCTGGCCCTTGCGGCCGTGGAGAAGGCTCTCGAAACCGGAATCCGTGGAGAAGGCTCTTATCCCGAGAGTGTCGGGCATCGTCTCAGGGCGGACCTCCTGGAAAGGCTGGGGCGGGCGAGGGAGGCCGGCCAGGCTTATCTCACCGCCGCCAGGTTGTTTCATTACGATTTCAAGTCGGCCATGGCGGAGGAGCTCCTGCAGTCCGCCCGGAGGCTGGCGCCAGGTGTGCCCGAGGCCGGCTGGCAGCTTGCCGACGTCCACCTGGTGCTGAGCTTCGGAGCTTCGGACCCCGGGGAGAAGGCGGACCATGTCCGCAAAGGGATGGAGGTCTGGGAGGAAACCGCGCGAAGTGGGCTTCCGGCCGGCGAATTCTACTGGGCCCATCTGACCCGCGCTCGACTGGCCGAACAGGAAGCCTCATTGCTGCCTCCGGCAGACTGGCGCCGCCGCCTCGATCTCTTCGGGCAGGCGATCCTTTATGTCGAGCGCTCCCTGATCCTCAAGCAGGACAGAGAGCTGGCCTGGGTCCTGCTGGCTCGCTACTTCCGTTTGCTCGGGCTGTGGTGGAACGGCGTCATGGCCTGTGAACGGGCATGGAGTCTTGACTCGTCTCAATCCAACATCGAAGTGATGGAGGAGCGGATCATCGCCCTGACCAACGACAACGAGGTCTCGAAGGCGGAGGAGCTGCTCAAGGGTCCCTTCGACCCTGAGCAGAATCTCTGGTCGAAGTCGGTTCTGTCCTTCCTGCGCTACAGGAGTGGAGATTATGGGGAGGCGGTCCGCCTCGCTCAAGAGGCTATCAAGGCCCAGCAGGATGCCGGCGAGACGCCCGATTTCTGGCAGCTGGAAACCCTGGCGAATGGTTTCGACATGCTGGGGGACCGGGAGAGGGCGGACCGGGAGTGGAGCCGGATCCTCGATCGGGCCGGGGCGGGCGAGAACGCCCGTGGGTATGCAGCGTCGAAGCTCGGCCGATACAATGAGGCGGTCGAGGTCCTCAGCCCCCTTGTGGAGGACCCATTCCAGCGCTCGCCCGCCAGCCTCACTCTGGCGCTGTGCTCCATGGTGCTGGGGGACATGACGGCGGCTGAGAATCATCTCGCGAGGAGCCTCGACTGGTCGAGCCGATCGGCGCTGAACAACTGGCTTGAGGAGGACGTGAGCTCTCCGCGGGTTCGCGACAGGATTCCGGCGGACATGCGATCCGGCTTCGAGGAACGGATCAGGGTGCGGGCCTGGCCGCGTGCCGCGGCTGGGGATGGAGAGGATCCGGCGGCCGGCGAGGAGGAGATTCATCGTGTGATGGGTGACTTTCTGTCGGGTGGGGCTGACGGCGGCTGGATAAGGATCGGGCTCGAGGCGAGTCTGGCCAGGCTGGCGGCTTCCGCCGGGCGACTCCTCGATGCCGCCGTGATCTACAACCGCCTGATTCCCGTCGATGCAGGGCCGGATACAGCGGTCGATTCGTTCTGGGAGGGCCGGCTTGTGCTGGACAGGCTGCTCGGTCAGGTTCAGGAGGATGCGGATTCCAGGGCCAGATCCGGTCGTGCCGGGCAGGCGATGGATATGCTCCGGGCTGCTCTCGAGCTCGCTCGATACCGGGGCTCCGAAGAGCTGGCCGCATCCATCGAAGGTCGCATCGGGACCCTGTGCTTCATGGAGGGCGAGATCGAGGCGGCCCGCGACCATTTCGTCCGCGCCCTGGCGGGGATGCCGGACGGGGGGGCTGCTGTCGGGACGGCATGCTCCGCCGCCATCGACTTTCCGAAGGACTACTATGCCCTCCGCGATTTCTGGGAGCAATGGCGCGGCGGCATCGACGCGGGGTTGAGGCCGGCCATGGAAGAGGCTTCCGCATCCCTGTCCCGGTTCCTCGACACCCACTTCCAGCTCCGTCAGGAGAGGGACCTCGAACGACCGATCTCCCGCATCGCCCTGGAGCTGAGCCCGGACCTGGTCCCGTCGGACACCAGTCCCGAGGCATGGCCGTTTCTGGGCAGGCATATCCCGGACATGCGCAACCGCCTTGAGGAGGAAACGGGGGTTCTCATCCCGGGAGTGAGGATCTGGGTGAGAAATGAGCCCAACCCTTCGGATACCATGCTGGTCTTCTTGAACGAGATCCCCCTGGTGATCGAGGCCGCGCGGAGCATCGACGGCGCGGACCCGATGCCCCGCCTGGCCGATCGCCTCGGCGAAATTCTGCTTCCTCATTTGAGCCGGTTCCTTGACCTGGATGATGTCGAAAGCCTGGTTTCCCGGTGGCGGAAGGATCCCGAGCTGAATCCGCTGATTCAGTCCGTCCTTCCGAATCGTCCCGCGCTTGTCCGTTTTGGGAGGATTTTGAGGGCGCTGGCTCGAGAAATGGTCCCGCTCACAAGGCCCCGTCATATCCTCGATGCAGTCAGGGAAACCGGCTTGTCGGATCACCCGGGGGCTTGCGTGAAAGCGGCGCGCCTTCGCCTTCGGGAGGTCCTGCCCGGCAATGGCCCCGGCGCGCGGCGCATCAGGCTTCCGGAGGACCTCGAGGATGCCATGTCGGTCTGGCTCTGGGAGGACCAGGACGGGGAATTCATGGCGGCGCCGCCCGAGGATGTTCAGGAGTGGTTTTCCCGCCTGCGGGAGATCATGGCGGAGGATGGTCCCGGCACGCCCGAGGGGAACGGCGCCCGAACGGTCCTCATTACGCGGAGAGCGCATCTTCGGGAGCCTCTGCGAAGATTGCTGGAATTCGAATTCCCCCGGGCGATGACCCTTTCCGAGGAAGAGGTCATGGATGGGGCGGAGCTGGAGATTCTGAAAGGAGAGACGCTTGCCTGACCTGAAGCTCCTGATCGAGATTGGGCCGCCACTCGACCCCCTGCTCGAGGACGGCTTTCGTGGGGCCTTGATGGATTCCGTGGCCCACGGATGTTCAGGGCTCCTGACGGTGCTCGGCCTGCCGGGCCGGCCCTGCATCGAGGTTTCAAAGTCGGCGGACCCGGGAGGCGCCGACCGGATGATCACCCTTCGCCTCGACGGCGCGGCGGTCTTTTATCCGGACGAGCTGCCCCTGGCCGTCTACTGTTTCATCAAGGGGCATCCGGTGCGGGACAGCTCGCGACGCGAGATCGAGGAATGGCTGCGCGGAAAAGGGAAAGCGGACCGTGACCTCGTGGAATGGGCATGCCTGTGCTGCATCGAAATCCTCAAACGACGGCCTGGTTTGTTGCTTTCACGTGAAATCGCGGAGGCATGTCTCGAAAGGTTGGCTGTCGACGGTCAGGTTGCGGGTCGGGGGATCTACAGCCCGTCTTCCCTTCATCGCATCCTCTCTGAAGTTCTGGATTTGCGGATCTCCCTGGCGGAAACGGGGGTTGTGGCGAAGGTGATCGAAGAGTGCGCGGATGCGGGAATGGTCCCCGGGGAGGTGGTGGAGGAGCTCGTCAACGAGCTTCGCCCGAAAGTGATCGATATCATGGTGGACCCCGGATACCTGAGGCATATCGTCATCGAAGAGAGCGACACCCGCATGTTTCCGCGGCTGCGGGAAGGACTTCATTACGAGCTGGGGATGCAGTTTCCCGATTTCCGGCTCGTCGAGCACGGTGACCTGGGTGCGGCGGGGTTCTGTTTCCGGATCAACCACCTGCCGGGCCTGTCGAGGCGAGGAATGGCCCCGGGAAGGTGCATGGTCAAGGAGGAGCCGGAGCATGGCCGCCCCGCGCTTCTGGACCCTTCAACGGGAGGGAGGTGGGCTGAGATCGACCGATCCGAATCCGGCCATGTAGAGTCCGGTCGGGAGGTGAGGCACCCCCTGGGTTATGTCGCAATGGCCCTCGCCTCCGACCTGAGGGAGTGCGCGGAGTGCTTCATCGATGCCCGCTCGACGGGGATCCGCCTCGATCGGCTGGGGGAGACCTTTCCAGGCCTGGTCGACGCTTGCAGGGCGAGGTACGGGGATCGCGCCGTCACGCGAGTCCTCCGGAACCTCCTGCATGAGGGGTTTTCCGTGATGGACCTGAGAACGGTTTTGTCCGCCGCCCTCGATTTCGACATGATCCAGACCGACTCTCGATTCATTGTGCTCGACAACCGGCTGCCATGGCCCGTGGCTCCCGATGCCGAGGCGCTCCAGGATCCCTCCAATGTGGCCGCCTTCATCAGGACCGAGATGAAATCCCAGGTCAGCACCCGGCACGGGCGTGGACAGGGCACGCTGCAGGTCTATCTGCTGAGCCCGGAAGCCGAAAGATTCATCCTCGACCAGTCCATGGAATACCGGCAGCAGGTGTGGGATGGAGCGGGCGACTTCCGGGAGTGGTTCGGCGAGGACCGGCGAAAGGCCATCATCCAGGCGATTCGGGCAGCGGTTGGGACGTGGGCTCCCTTTGAGCCCGTTCAGCCCATCCTGACGACGGTCGAGGTTCGCCCGTGGGTCCGCGGGCTGATACAGGATGTCTTCCCCGGGATGCCGGTACTGGCCTACCAGGAACTGGCGCTGGATTTGAACATTCAGGTCGTGGAGCGCATCACCCCGGAGCTTCAATCCTGACGGAGCCGGGGAGAAGGGCATGCCTCCGGAGCACCGGGGCCTGATTGGGAGGTGACCGAGCGATGCGGAATCAAGTGACAGCCAGTTCCACGGACCCTGCGGCCAGGGACCTCAAGCCGGCGTCTTTTCCCAAACTCTCATGGAAGCCGGGAGAGTATGGCGCGGCGCTGGAGAGGGTTTTCGACTACGTCACCGGCGTGGCCGGTCAGGCGGTGGACTGGTACATGCGGAAGAAAAGGCCCAAGAAAGTGGGCGGGTGGCTGTTCCGCGGGGCTGCGATCCTTGCGACGGCCCTTGCCGGTTTGATCCCGGTACTGGGTGAGCTCATCGAAACGGGGGGGGTGCCGGTCGTTCGTCCGGCATGGTCCACGGTCGCCCTCGGAATCGCGGGGATCCTGGTCCTCCTGGACAGGTTTCTCGGACTTACGCGGGGCTGGGTGCGCTTCATGGTCGCGGGTCAGGAGATCGGCGAGAAGCTGGAAGCGTTTCGAATGGACTGGGAGGCCGGCAAGCTGGCGTGGAAGCAGGCCGAGCCCGACGCTGAAGAGGCCCGCGCCATGCTCGAGAAGGCCAAGGCTTTCCTGCTGCAGGTGCACGGGGTGGTGAGGCAGGAAACCATGGGCTGGGCGGATGAATTCCAGAAAGCTCTCCAGGAGACGGACCAGGCCGCCCGCGAGGCCGTTGAGCGAAAACGGCTGGGGGCCATCACCGTCCGAGTGACCAACGGTGAGCAGCTGCCCGACGGGTGGAGGCTGAGCGTGGACGACAGCCCTCCGCGGATCATTCGGGGAGCGGAGGCCGCCGTCAGAAACCTCACTCCCGAGATTCACGTGGTGCGCGTGACGGGGAAGGCTCAAGGGAATGAGCAGAGCATTGAAAAACCCGTGGCGGTGGAGGCGGGGCAGATCACCGCAGTGTCCCTGACTCTTTGACTCACGGCATCGCCCCCTGGCCTCCCGAGACCATTTCCACACAATTGAGTGTCCAATACCTGAGTCGTCATGCCGGCGGTTTTCAAGCCGGAATCCACAAAAGAAACCTGGATGCCGGCCAAAAGACCGCCGGCATGACGAGGTGAAAACGGACCCATTCTTCCGTGAAACCTTACTACGCGCAGCGCGAGAAGCCGCAGGCCCGGCAGACGATGCACCCGCCCTCGTGCTCGACGGTGGCGCCGCAGTCGGGGCAGGCTCCCATTTCATCCCCCACGTGAGCGATATTGGTGCGGGCCTGGTGGTTGAGCACCTTGGCGATGGCATCCGAGCACGAGACCACCTGCTCCCCGTTCTTCCACATGGGCGACGGGCAGCGGATGCCCATGAGCTGCCGGATGATGGCTTCGGCTTTGACGCCGGAGCGCAGGGCCAGCGAAATGAGGCGGCTGGTGGCTTCGATCTGGGAATAGGCGCATCCGCCGGCTTTCCCCATCTGGGCGAAGACCTCGCAGAAGCCGTATTCATCGGTGTTGATGGTCACGTACAGCTTTCCGCAGCCCGTTTCGATGCGCTCGGTCACCCCCATGGTCACCTCGGGGCGGGGGCGAGGCTCCACCTGGGGATACTGGGGTTTTCGCTGGATGTTCAGCACCTGGACGTCGCGGCTCCCGTCCCGGTAGATGGTGATTCCCTTGCAGCCCATCTTGAAGGCCATCAGGTAAGCGTTGGCGACGTCCTCGACGGTGGCGCTGTTGGGGAAGTTGATGGTCTTGCTGACGGCGTTGTCCGTCTGCTTCTGGAAGGCCGCCTGGATGCGGATGTGCCAGTCGGGACTCACGTCATGGGACACCACGAAGACTCGACGGACATCCTCCGGGATCTCCTGAAAGTCCTGGATGCTTCCTTTCTCGGCGGTCCGCTTCATGATCTGCTCAGAATAGAAGCCGCGCTCCTGGGCGATTTTCTGGAAGAGAGGGTGAACCTCGACGAGCTCCTGGTTGTCCAGGACCTTCCGAACGAAGCTCAGGGCGAAGACCGGCTCGATGCCGCTCGAACAGCCGGCGATGATGCTGATGGTGCCGGTGGGGGCGATGGTGGTCGTGGTGGCGTGGCGCATGTACGGGGTATCGGCCCGGTCGTGGATCGAGCCCTTGTAGTTGGGGAAATTGCCCCGCGTCCTGCCGTAATGAGACGATGCCTCCTTGGATTCCTTCTGGATGAAGGCCATCACCTTTTCGGCCATTTCGACGGCCTGGTCGGAATTGTAGGGGATGCCGAGGGCGATGAGCATATCCGCGAAGCCCATGACTCCGAGGCCGATCTTCCGGTTGGCGCGGGTCAGCTCCTCGATCATGGGCAGCGGGTAGTTGTTGATCTCGATGACATTGTCGAGGAAGTGCACCGCGTCCCAAACCACCTGCTTGAGCTTCTCGAATTCGATGACGCCGTCCACCACCATCTGCGCCAGGTTGACGGAGCCGAGGTTACAGGATTCGTAGGGCAGGAGGGGCTGCTCGCCGCAGGGGTTGGTGCTCTCGATGCGCCCAACGTGGGGCGTCGGGTTGTCCCGGTTCATGCCATCGATGAAGATGATTCCCGGCTCGCCGTTGTTCCAGGCCGACTGAACGATCTGTTCGAAGACCGATCGCGCGTCCAGCGTCTGAACCTTCTCCCCGGTTCTCGGATTGATGAGGTCGTAGGTCCCGTTGGCCTCGAGGGCCTGCATGAATGCGTCGGTCACCGCCACCGAAATGTTGAAGTTGGTCAGCCGCTCGTTCAGGGTCTTGCAGACGATGAAACGCTCGATGTCCGGATGATCGATCCGGAGGATGCCCATGTTGGCCCCGCGGCGGGTGCCCCCCTGCTTGACGGTCTCGGTGGCCGTGTCGAAGACGGTCATGAAGGAGATGGGGCCGCTGGCCACGCCCTGGGTGGAGAGGACCTTGTCGTTTTCGGGGCGTATCCTCGAAAACGAAAAGCCCGTTCCGCCACCGCTCTTGTGGATCATGGCCGCGTGCTTGATGGCCTCGAAGATGGAATCGATGGAATCCTCGACGGGCAGGACGAAGCATGCCGAGAGCTGCCCCAGGCGCCTGCCGGCGTTCATGAGGGTCGGGGAATTGGGGACGAAGTCGAGGGAGGTCATGAGGCGGTAGAAGCGGCGCGCCGTCTCCTCCACGTGCTCTTCACCCTCGAAGGATGCGTCCGCCCGCGCGACGGCCCGCGCCACTCGCCAGAAGAGGTCTTCCGGGGTCTCGATGGGCTCGCTCTGATCGTTCTTTTTGAGATAGCGCTTTTTCAGCACAATGAGCGCATTGGGCGACAGGTTCGGACTGGGGAGAATGCTGTCCTGCGGCATGGTCCGGGTCTCTGGGTTGTCGAAAACTTGGGTCGACTCGTTGGCTTGTGTCATGCTCGTGTCTAACATTCACATTGTATCCTCTGTTGAAACGAGGGCAAGCTCCCCGCCGGTCCATCGGGACCGTATGTTGCCGTCTGGTGGTCTCCAGGGTCGGAATCTGTCTCATCATAGGAGAATTGGCCTCGCTGTCAAAAGCTAATTTGTCATGGGATCAAGGGGGGTTTGCCTCAAAGGCAAGATTTCATGACAAAAAAAGTCCCTCCATTCGCGGAACATCTGGCGGCTGGTCCATGAATGATTAACATCGGCATGAAAATAGTTCAAAATTGTACTTTGATGGGTTGGCTGCGTTCCGGCCTTGTCTCAGAGCCTGTTTGGGACCGGCGGGCCGGCACGGAGGAGCCGGATCGGCCGGGGACCCAACCCCTTATGGGCCGGGGACGCAACCCGGCCCTGCCAGCAAGGTTTTTCAACGGTAGGGCCGGGTTGTGTCCCGGCCGATGTCGGCGGGGCTTATCCCCACCCGCGAGAGGGCAGGATGAGCAATTCTTAGACAGGTTTTAAGGCGGATCAGGCTTCAGGCGCCTTTGGGCGTCGCGTCAGCCGCGAGAACCCGTGCTGACAGGAGATGGGGAATATGGCCAAGGCAGTGGGAATCGACCTGGGAACGACCAATTCCGTCGTGGCCGTCTGGGAAAACGGCAGGGCCACCGTGATTCCCAGTGCGGAAGGGACTCGGACAACGCCGTCCGTGGTGGCTTACACCGAGGACGGACAGCGTCTCGTGGGGCACGTGGCCCGAAGGCAGGCCATTCTGAACCCGGCGGGTACCATTACGTCCGCCAAGCGGTTCGTGGGCCGCAAATGGGGAGAGGTGGACGAGGAGTCGAGGATCGTGTCGTACCGGGTGGATCGCGGTGCCAACGATGCCGTGCGGTTCGATGTGCGGGGGCGGATGATCGCACCCGAGGAGGTTTCGGCCCTGGTACTGCGCAAGCTGGCCGAAGACGCGTCAAAGTCTCTCGGTGAAAAGGTCACCGAGGCCGTCATCACGGTTCCGGCCTATTTCAACGACGCTCAACGTCAGGCCACCCGGAACGCCGGGGAGATCGCCGGCCTCAAGGTTCTCCGCATCATCAACGAGCCCACGGCCGCGGCCCTGGCTTACGGTCTGGAGAAGAGCCGCAACGAGACGATCCTGGTCTTCGACCTGGGGGGCGGCACCTTCGATGTTTCCATCCTCGACGTGGGCGATGGAGTGTGCGAGGTGCGCTCGACCTCCGGTGACACCCACCTGGGAGGGGACGACTTCGACAAGCGTGTGGTGGACTGGCTGGTGGAGGAATTCAGGACGAGCGCGGGCATCGATCTTCGGAGCGACCGGCAGGCCCTCCAGAGGCTCCACGAAGCGGCCGAGAAGGCCAAGTGCGAGCTTTCGAGCCTGCATGAGACACCGATCAACCTGCCGTTCATCGCGGCCGATGTGTCAGGCCCCAGGCATTTGACCATGAAGCTCACCCGCGCGAAGTTTGAAGAGCTGACCCATGCGCTGGTTCAAAGGTGCCTGAGGCCGGTCGAGCAGGCCTTGGCCGATGCCGGGCTCACGGCCCGGGACATCGACGAGGTGATCCTCGTGGGAGGCTCCACTCGAATTCCTGCCGTCCAGGAACTGGTGAGGAGACTCACGGGGGGCAGGCAGCCCGCCATGAGCGTCAATCCCGACGAGGTGGTGGCCATGGGCGCAGCGGTCCAGGCAGCCATTCTCCAGGGGGACATGACCGAGGTGGTGCTTCTGGACGTGATTCCCCTCTCTCTCGGTGTGGAGACCCTGGGCGGCGCCATGACGAAGCTCATCGAGCGGAACACGACGATCCCCACCCGGCGGGAGGAGACCTTCACGACGGCCGAGGACATGCAGACGGCGGTGGACATCGTGGTGCTGCAGGGCGAGCGGGAGATGGCGGTCGACAACCGCATGCTTGGCCGGTTCCGGCTGGAGGGGATCAACCCGGCACTGCGCGGCGCTCCGCAGATCAAGGTGACGTTCGATGTCGACGCCAGCGGAATCCTCAACGTGACGGCCCGGGACCAGGAGTCCGGTCGCGAGCGGAAGGTGACCATCTCGGACTCCACCAGTCTGTCCAGGGACGAGGTGGACCGGATGGTCTGGGAGGCCCGGCAACATGCGACCCGGGATGCCCTGCGGCGCGAGACGGTCGAGGCCAGAAACCGGGCGGATTCCCTGGCCTGCCAGCTGGAGCGGACGCTGAAAGACCTTGCGGAAAAGGTGCCTTTGCATGAAAAAACTCGTTGCGAGCAGCTCCTCGAGGAAACGGGTCGCGCCGTCAGGGACGAGACGGTGGGCAGGGAGCGATATGTGCAGCTCGCCGGCGATCTGCACCAGGCCCTGCAGATGATCTTGGCTGTGGCGCATCGGAAGGAAGGTCGGCGGCCGGGGGCCACCGAGGACGTGATCGACGCCGAATTCAGCGGGAGATAGACGCTGATCGAAACCGGGATGGGAGACTATGGCTGTTACCTTCAGAGATTACTACGAAGTTCTAGGGGTTGACCGCAAGGCTTCCCAGGAGGAAATCCAGCGGGCCTACCGGAAACTGGCCAGGAAATACCATCCGGACGTGAACAAGGCCAAGGATGCCGAGGACCGCTTCAAGGAGATCGGTGAAGCCTACGAAGTCCTGAAGGATCCCGACAAGCGATCCAAGTACGACCAGCTGGGAGCCAACTGGAAGGACGGCCAGGAGTTTCGCCCGCCACCGGGCTGGGAGCAGCATTTCGGATTCGGCTCGGGAATGGGAGGAGGGCAGACGGAGTTCAGGTGGAGCTCCGGGGGGGGCGGCGACTTCAGCGACTTTTTCGAGATGCTTTTTGGCGGGCGCGGGTTCCGTTCGGCGGGGGCCCGGGGTGGCGCTGGCCAGGGGCCTGTCTGGAGCCAGGCGGGCGCGGACCAGGAAGCTGTCGTCCGAATTCGTCTGGAGGATGCCTTCCACGGGGCGACCCGATCCATCACCCTGCAGTCCCAGACCGTGACTCCCGACGGGAAGGTGTCGGTCCAGGAGCGCAGCTACGACGTGAAAATCCCGGTGGGGGTTCTGCCGGGTCAGAAGATACGCCTGAGCGGGCAGGGCGGGGAAGGCATGGGCGGCGGTCCCCGGGGGGACCTCTACCTCAAGGTGGAAATCGATCCCCACCCCATCTACAGGCTTGAGGGTCGCGACCTTCACATGACCCTTCATGTCGCACCCTGGGAGGCGGCCCTGGGGGCTGAAGTCGAGGTCCCAACGCCGGCCGGCCCTGTCACATTGAAGGTGCCGCCGGGCTCCCAGTCGGGCCAGAAGATGCGGCTTCGCGGCAAGGGCATGCCGAGCCCCAAGGGCAGTCCGGGGAACCTCTATGCGGTCATCAGTATCATGGTTCCCAAGATTCCATCAGCGGCCGAGCGGGAGCTTTTCGAGAAGCTTCGGGAGTCTTCGAGCTTCAATCCGCGTGCTTAGAAGGGTGTAGGAGTGGTCCCCATGGCAGAGAGCAACTATTACCTGGTTCATGTGCGAACGACTTCGGCATCTTCCCCCTATGTCTCCCTGACGGAGCTCGCGTGTCGATGCGGGGTTCATCCGGAGCTCATCGATCGTTTCGTGGCCCTCGGGCTGCTGGATTACGCCGGACATCACGCGGAGGGCGAGGCCCATTTCCACTCGGAGGCCGTTGCCGTCGTGCGGAGAATCCTCCGGCTGCGCAACCAGCTGGGCGTGAACTACGCGGGCATCGGGGTGATCCTGGAGCTGATGACACGCATCGAGGAGCTGGAAGAGCAGATCCGGGAGCTTGAAAGAAAGGTGATCGCGGGAGGTTTGGATCAGCTTTAGGCCCGTGGCTTCAAATCTTTCGCTCGGCAACGGGCAAACGCTTGCCTCAATGACAGGAGGAAGAGAAAGCATATGGATTTCAGCAAGTTCACGACCAAATCGCAGGAAGCGGTCCAGGCTGCTCAGAACAGGGCCATACGTCATGGGCATCTCGAGGTGGACGGCGAGCACCTGCTCCTGGACCTGCTGGAGCAGTCGGACGGTTTGATTCCCAAACTGATGCAGCGCATGGAAGTCCCCGTGGACGCGGTCCGGGAGCGGCTGGAGCGGGAGCTCGAAAAGAAGCCCCGCGTGAGCGGTCCGGGCATCGAGCCTGGAAAGGTCTACATCACCCAGCGGATGAACCGGCTGTTCCTCAAGGCCATCGAGGAGGCTTCCAGGCTGAAGGACGAATACGTCTCGGCGGAGCATCTCATGCTGGCCTTCATCGAGGAGGGGCCGGCTACTCCGGCGGGAAGGATTCTCAAGGATTTCAACATCACCAGGGATGGCTTCCTGCGGACCCTCACGGCGGTGCGGGGCCACCAGCGCGTCACCAGCGCATCTCCCGAGGGGACTTATGAGGCCCTGCAGAAATACGGGCGGGATTTGGTCCTCGAAGCCCGGAGCAACAAGCTGGACCCCGTCATCGGGCGCGATGCCGAGATCAGGCGCGTCATCCGCATCCTGAGCCGCAAGACCAAGAACAATCCCGTGCTCATCGGCGAGCCCGGGGTCGGCAAGACGGCCATCGTCGAGGGGCTTGCCCATCGCATCGTGCGGGGGGACGTTCCGGAAGGGCTCAAGGACAAGTCGCTTTTCGCCCTTGACATGGGGGCCCTGGTGGCCGGCGCCAAGTTTCGAGGCGAGTTCGAGGAGCGGCTCAAGGCCGTTCTGCAGGAGATCAAGGAGTCCGAAGGGCGGATTCTGCTTTTCATCGACGAGCTCCACACCATCGTCGGGGCCGGGCGTGCCGAGGGATCCATGGACGCCGGGAACATGCTCAAGCCCATGCTGGCCCGGGGCGAGCTCCACTGCGTCGGCGCCACCACCCTCGATGAATACCGCAGGTACATCGAGAAGGACGCCGCCCTCGAGCGCCGGTTCCAGCCGGTGCTGGTGGATCAGCCCACGGTGGAGGACACCATCTCCATTCTGCGGGGGCTCAAGGAGCGCTTCGAGGTGCACCACGGGGTCAAGATCCAGGACAGCTCCCTGGTGGCCGCGGCGGTGCTCTCCAATCGCTACATTTCCGACCGCTTTCTGCCCGACAAGGCCATCGACCTGGTGGACGAGGCCTGCGCCATGATCCGCACGGAGATCGACTCCATGCCGGCGGACCTGGACGAGGCCACCCGACGGGTCATGCAGCTCGAGATCGAGGAGGCGGCCCTCAAAAAGGAGCGGGACGAGGCCAGCCAGGAGCGGCTCGAGGCCATCCGCAGGGAGATCGCCGAGCTGCGAGCCAGGGTCGACACCATGAAGGCCCAGTGGGAGTCCGAGAAGGAGGGCATCAAAAGCGTTCAGGCCCTGAGGGAGGAAATCGAGAAGGTGCGCCGGGACATCGAAGTGGCCGAGCGCGAGTACGACCTGCAGGGAGCGGCCGAGCTCAAGCACGGCAGGCTGCCGGACCTCGATCGGCGACTCAGGGAAGAAGAGGGGAAGCTCGCGGAGAGACAGGGCGAGAATCGGCTGCTTCGCGAGGAAGTGACCGACGACGAGATCTCGGAGATCATCTCGCGCTGGACCGGAATTCCCGTGACTCGGCTCATGGAGGGCGAGCGCGAAAAGCTTCTGCGGCTCGACGAAGTGCTTCATCGTCGCATCATCGGCCAGGACGAGGCGGTGCAGCTGGTGGCCGATGCCGTCATCCGCGCCCGGTCGGGGATCAAGGATCCGCGGCGCCCCATCGGGTCCTTCATCTTCCTCGGGCCCACGGGAGTCGGGAAAACGGAGCTCGGGAAGGCTTTGGCGGAATCGCTCTTCGATACCGAGGACAACGTGGTGCGCATCGACATGAGCGAATACATGGAAAAGCACACGGTCTCCCGGCTCATCGGGGCGCCTCCGGGCTACGTGGGCTACGAGGAGGGGGGACAGCTGACCGAGGCCGTGCGGCGCAAGCCCTACAGCGTCATCCTGTTCGACGAGATCGAGAAGGCCCATCCCGACGTCTTCAACGTTCTGCTGCAGATCCTGGACGACGGGCGCCTCACCGACGCCCAGGGGCGCACGGTGGACTTCAAGAACACGGTCATCATCATGACCAGCAACATCGGCTCTCCTCACCTGCTGGAGGGCGTGACGGACCGGGGCGAGATTCTCGAAGCCACCCGCAGGCAGGTCATGGCGGAGCTGCGCCACGCCTTTCGGCCCGAGTTCCTGAACCGGGTGGATGACATTGTGCTCTTCAAGCCCCTCACGCGGGAGGAAATCCGGCAGATCGTGGACCTTCTGACGCGGGATCTCTCGAAGCGTCTCAAGACCCGCCGCATCACGCTGGAGCTCACCGACGAGGGGAGGGATCTCATCGCCGACGCGGGCTTCGATCCCGTTTACGGGGCGAGGCCTCTCAAGCGCTACCTTCAACATTCGCTCGAGACCCGCATCGGACGGGCGCTCCTTTCCGGCAACGTTCCCGATGGCTCCAGGATCGTGGTGGACGCTCAAAATGGAGAGCTGACGGTCACCCACTCGCCCGGAGCCTGATGCCTATCGCGGTCTTTGCGGTTCTGCTGTATTATGGAGAGCATGAGGGTCCTCACGTGGGTCTTCGTGCTTTTCTTTCATGGAGGGTGGAAGTATGGTCCGGGCATCGGCGCTGGAGAGCTCCATGCGGTCGGGGGGGAGCAGGGCATGAAGCCAAAGATTGGCATAATGTCCAAGCTCTTTTTGTGGTATTTTGTCCTGGTTTCGATCTTTTACGGGACCATCTTCATTCTGTTCATTCACATTCAGGAGATCGTGGGGATTTCCGAGGACGTGGTCAACGAGAACTACAGGATCTCGACGGCATCCAAGAAGCTCATCAACAGCCTGCTCTGGATGGAAGAAAACATAAGCAAGTATGATCTGCTCAAGAAAGAGGATTACAAGGAGTATTTCGTCGCCGCCCAAAGGGAGTTCGAGGAGAACCTCAACAACATCCTGACGCTGCCTTCCGAGCGGGAGTCACCGGACAGCGTGTGGCGCAAGCTCTACCACGACTACCTTTCCCATCTGCCGCCTGCCTATGGCTCCGTGGAGGAGACCCAAAGCTCCGAAACGCTCTGGATTCCGGTGGATATCCTCAACGAGTGGATCCAGCGGATTTCCAGGGCCAGGGCTCAGAATGAACAGGACATCGAATCGGAGATGAGGCGTCTGAACCGGCGCGGACGCACCGCTGTGCACTACGGCATGGTAGGGTTGGCCATCTCGATACTCATAGGGCTCTTGGGAACCTATTTCCTGACCCACTCCATGAATCGGCCCCTGAGGGAGCTGCGCAAGGGGATCGGCTCCATTTCCCGAAAAGGGCTGAGCGACCCCATACCGATTCTGACCAAGGACGAGCTCGGTCAGCTGGCCGGAGCGTTCAACGAGATGGCCCAGCGCCTGAAGGAGGAGGAGCGGATGCGGTCGGATTTCATCTCCATGCTCAGCCATGAGATCCGCACACCCCTCACGTCCATCCGCGAGTCGGTGAATCTGATCGTCGAGGAAGTGATGGGTCCGGTGAACGAACGGCAGCGGCGCTTCCTTTCCATTGCCAGCGATGAGATCGCCCGCATCTCGGAGCTGCTCAACCACCTGATGCAGATTTCGCGGCTCGAGGCCGGGCTCATCGAAATCGATCCAAAGCCTTTGGATCCTCATGCATTTGTGATAGGAAGCGTGCACCGGATGACCCCTGCGGCTGAAGCCAAGGGAATTTCCATCGAGGCGGACCTGCCCTCTCGCATTCCGCGGGTGATGGGGGATGCCGACCATCTCCAGCAGGTGCTTCTGAACCTGGTCGGCAACGCCATCAAGTTCTCGCCCGGGGGGGAAACCGTCTCCGTTCGGGTGGAGCCCGTCCGGGACGGCGACGAGGAGAAGGTGAGCTTTTCGGTTTCCGATGTGGGACCGGGCATTCCCGAGGATGAGCAGGGCTTGATCTTTTACAAGTATTATCGTGCAACGGGCATGAGGCAGCAGGTCGATGGGGTGGGCCTGGGGTTGAGCATCTCGAAGCAGATCGTGGAGGCCCACGGGGGCTCGATCTGGGTCAAGAGCCAGGTGGGGAGGGGGAGCACCTTCGGCTTCACGCTTCCGGTGCTTCGAGAGGAATGAGGACTGGAGATGACTCCGTTATTGGTGGCAAGGCTGGTGCGAAATGGGCTTTGGTTTCTGATGGCTGTCTCGATGTTCGCTGGATTGTCCGCTTGCGCGCATTCCCCGCACCCCGCGCGGGAGCCCGTGGCGGCCAGGCCGGAGCCGCCCACCGCCGAGGTGATGCTCTGGCGGGCGGGCCTGGAGAAGTTCAGGGCTGGTGACTTCGATGACGCCCTCATCGACTTCAATGTTCTGAAAGCGTCAGCGCAGAGCGAACGGTATGGTCGCATGGCGGAATATGCCTCGGCGTGCATGCGCCTGATTCTCGCCCAGAGCGCCGACGACTTCCGTGAAGCCATGGAGCTTTGGGCGTCCTGGAGCGAGGGAGAGGCGTTGGCGGATGTGGAAGATCCCCGGCTGCTCCGGCCTCTCCTGCAAAGGATCGCCCTTCTGGGCCATCCCATGAATGCCGAGGCGGATTCGGAAAGGGAGGAGAAGCCCAGGAAGCGCCCGCAGTACAATGTGGAATGGGTGAACAGGGACCTCGCCGCATGTAAGAGCATGGCCCAGGCCAAGGAAAAGGAAGCCGAGCGGCTGAAGACCCGCCTCGAGTCCAGGGAAAGGGAAGTCCGCCGACTGAAGCAGCAGATCGAATCCCTCGAGGCCATTCATCTCAAGTTCCAGGAAAGGCAGAAGGAGGTTTCCTCACCTTGAGGAGGGGAACCGGAACCCGCTAAACTGCCGATTCCTTCAGAATCGAAGTATCGCATGGACAAGGCAACAGGACACAAGGCCACGATTCTCGTGGTGGACGATGACCGCCACATTCTCGAGGTGCTGGAGGCCAGGCTCACGTCGGCCGGCTATCGGGCCATCACGGCTACCTCCGCCATGGCGGGGCTCGAAGTCGTCAAGTCCCAGGTGGTGGATCTTCTGATCTCGGACGTTCGGATGCCGGGCATGGGCGGAATGGAGCTCCTGCGGGAAGTGAAGGAGCTGCGCCCCCGTCTCCAGGTGATCCTGCTCACGGCCTACGGAACCATTCCCGATGCCGTCGATGCGGTCAAGGCCGGCGCCCTCGACTATCTCACCAAGCCCTTCGAGGGGCGGGATCTCCTCAAGAAGGTCAGTGAAGTGCTCAAACGGCCGGTCGCCGGGCGTCCGCCTCAGGAAGGGCTTCCTCCCATCGGCAGGGTCCTGTGGGGGGGGAAGAGCGCCGCCATGGCCGAGCTTTACGACCTCATCGATCGTATCGCCCCCAGCGACGTCAATGTGCTGCTCCTGGGCGAAAGCGGCGTGGGCAAGGAGCGCGTGGCGCACCTCCTCCATGAGCGCGGGTCCCGCAGGGAGCACCCTTTCGTGGTGGTGGATTGCGGCTCGACGCCCACGGGGCTCCTGGAAAGCGAGCTGTTCGGTCACGTGCGGGGGGCCTTCACCCACGCCATCCGCGACAAGAAGGGGCTCATCGAGGCCGCCGACCGCGGGACCCTCTTTCTCGATGAAATCGGGAACATCTCTCCCGAGATGCAGGTTCGCCTGCTGAGGTTTCTGGAGGACCGGAAAATCCGGCGCATCGGGGATCTCAAGGAGATTGCGGTGGATTGCCGCGTCATCGCGGCCACCAACGTGGATTTACCCGCCGAGGTGGAATCAGGGACTTTCCGGGAGGACCTCTACTACCGGCTTCGGGTGGTGACCCTCAAGATTCCGCCCCTTCGGGAGCGGAGGGAGGATATCCCGCTCCTGGCCCAGCATTTCGCCGAGTCTTTCTGTGAGGGCCATGCCATGCCCCCGGTGAAGCTGCCGCCGGAAACCGTCAAGTGGCTCACGGAGTACCCGTGGCCCGGAAATGTGCGCGAGCTGAAAAACGCCATCGAGGCTGGAGCCGTGCTTTGCAGGGACGGGACCTTGCGCCCAAGCGACCTTCAGCTCAGCGGACTTCCCCAGCGGCCCATGAAGCCGCTTCAGGAGAGCGATTCGCTCTCCCTGGAGGAGAGCGAGCGCAATGCCATCGTCCGCGCCCTGCAGCAGGCGGGATGGGTCCAGAAGGATGCCGCCAACATTCTCGGCATCAGCCGACGGGCCATCCACTACAAGATCAAGAAGTACGGCATCGAAATAGCCGGCAAACGGTCCGCCGCCGAGGAGCCCAACGGGGAAGAGGACTGAGGGACCGGAGAGTCACTCGGCTTCCGCCATGGATTCGTTTCGGAGGGCGGCCAGCTGGGCCTCGATCTTCTCCACGCGGGCCTTGAGCTCCTCGAACTCCTTCATCCGCACCAGGTCGATGCTTTCGATGCCTTTTCGGATGCCTTCCGATATTTTGCCGCTCGCTTCGTCCCAGCGGTCCTCGCCGCTCCGGACCAGCTCCTCGGCCAGCTTTTCCGCTTCCTCCGTCGAGAGCTTGCCCTCCACCACGAACCGTTTGGTCACCTCATGAACCTTTTCGGTCGTCAGGACGACGGCGCCCAGCCCTGCCATGATGGTCTTCTTGATGAGATCGATCATCCTGTAATTCTCCTTTTGATTTGCGGGAAATCTCCTCCAAGGTGCGCCTCAGTACCGGGATTGATGCCCGGTCTTTGTCATGTCCCAGCTCTTCCTTGATTTCAATGCACGGAGGATCGCCAGGAAATCAAATGAATTCGATTTCATCGATCAGCCTCCGAAGCGATTGGATGTTCTGCTGGAGAACCTGCGGACGCTCGGTGGGAGTAAGCGAGAGCATCCATCGGATGAGGGTGACATCCACCCCGTCCTCGGCGTAATCGAAGCCGTTTCGCCGCGGCGGAGAACCTTGTTCTCGGGGTGTCTCTTTTGGATCCATCCTTGTTCACTCCGCGCAGTCGATCTCGCCGCCAGAATCCCGGCTTATGCTGCTACTAGCATGGTCCCACGAAACATACAACGTGAACCAGCCGTGGACGGGTGTCCCTCAACATTTCTTGACAGGTCGGTCAATGGCACCATGCTCGTCTGAATCGAGCGGAACGAGGGATCAACGGCTCGATCCGATGGTTTTGCCTTCTGCCACCGGCAGGTCACGACCGAAGACCGCGAATCCCACCGTGCCGAGGATCCCGAAAACGAATGCCGTGATGAGATTCGTTTCCGGGCCGATCTGCCACAGGAAGGCGCCGGCCAGGGCGGCCACGGCCACGAACACGTCCCGGATCAGGTAATAGAGCCCGAACATGCCCGCCTTGCAGCTGTCGGGAGACAGGTCCATGATCAGCGCCTTCCGGGTGGGCTCGCCGAATTCCTTGAGGCCCCGCAGGATGAAGGCCGCCACGAGCATTTCCAGGGAGCGGCTGTAGAGGAGCGCCAGGGGAAACAGAGTGAAGAAGGCGAAGGTGATCAGGACGAAGGGCTTTTTGGTGCCGCGGTCGGCCAGGTAGGCCACCGGGATGTAGATCAGCACCGCCGTGGCCATCTCGATCGTCGTCAGGAGGCCGAACTGGAGGGCCGAGACGGGCTCGGCGATGACTTTCATGCACCAGATCACCACGAAGGCGTAAGGGATCTGCTCGCAGAACCGGACCAGGATGTCGGTCACGAGGAGCCCTTTCATCGAGGGATTCATCATCCGGAGCAGCTTCAGGGGGTTCTTTTCCGGCGCCAGCGTACAGGTATCTCCTGAGGAGGCGGGTTTCGGGGTGTCGTCCTCGATCATGCGCTGCTGGAGGATCAGCGCTACCGCCGCCATGGCCAGGGCCGCCCCGAAGGCGAAGCGCACCCCGTCACGCTCGCCCCACAGACCGATGAAGAGTCCGCCGACGAGGGGGCCGAGGGCCATGGGGATGCGCCGCACCAGCGAATGCATGGTCGCTCCCATGGTGCGCTTGTTTTGGGGCAGCACCTTGGTGATCAGGCTCATGGTGGCGGGAAGCGAGATGGCCGACCAGGAGATGAAAAGCACCGCCCCGACCAGCACCGCCTGCCAGGTGGGGATGAGAATCACCAGGGCGAAGCCGGCCATGGCCAGAATGTTGAAAACCAGGAGCGACTTCCTGGTCCCGATGCGGTCGGCGAGATACCCCCCCGGAAAGCTGTAGAGGGCCGAGAGCAGGTTGTCCATGGCCTGAAGCAGGCCGACGGCCAGGGCGCCGCCTCCCAGGGCCATCATGTAGATGGGGAGAAAGCGCTCGGCCATGCGCTCGCCCATGCCCACCAGAACCACCATGACGAGGACCCCGACGGTGCTCTGCTGGAGTCCGAGAAAGCTTGCGATGGTCGATGAGCGCGTGGGTGTCATTTGCCGAGGGGCCATCCTGTTTCCTTTACTCGCCGCCTCTTGCCACATCCAGGCGGCACCAGGCATAGAGCGCGTCGTAGACCTCGAACTGCCGCTCGATGTTTTCGTGATCATCCGGATAGCGCAGGCTGTAGCCCACGGCGATGGCTTCGAAGCCGGCGGCGAGCGGATCGGCGTCCAGCCGGTCGGTGTCGGCGGCGTTGATGATTCTGGCCATTCGCAGGAGGGCCTTGTCGGTCAGCTGGTACTCCTGGATGATCACGTCGAAGGAGCACAGGTCGCCCCGGTGATGCAGCTCGGCCCCCGGCGTGTCGAAGGGGATGGCCCCTTCCTTTTGGGCGACTTCCAGCACTTTGCTCTTGGGGACGAACAGGAACGTGGCGTCCGAATCCACGAAACGCGTGATCAGCCAGGGGCATGCGACCCGGTCGACGTGTACATGGGAGCGAGTGATCCACTTCATTGAACATCTCCTTCCAGCTTCGCTCTGATGGTCAGGTCCTTGAATGCCGTCACCGAATCCGCCTTGGCCCAAAGGCCCACATAGCCGTGCGCGGGCCATTGGGATGTGGTGTCGATGAGCAGCTCATCATCCACGTAGCCGAGGATATGATTCCCCCTTGTCTCCACCCGGATGTCGTACCAGCGACCGGTTTCTATCTCCAACGGAACGGAAGCCCGGGAGAATCGACGGTTGTTCACAAACTCGAAAAGGATGAGATTGTTCTCGAGGGCGTTGACCCTCAGGACAAAGTAGTTGCCCACGTTGCGCAGGCCGAAAGCGAGCCCTCCCGCCTGGTCGATCCGACCGCCCATCGGTTTGACCCGAATCGAGACGACGGCGTCCCCTGCGCTGCTCTCCTTGGCGATGGCCAGGGGGAAATAGTAATAGGCTTTCACGTTGTCGAGAAGCTCCTGATACTTTGCCCCCATCATCTTGCCCATGAAGCCCGCGAAGCCCGACCCGAGACCGCTGGCCCATCGGGACCCGTCCTGGATGAGCACCTCGCCCTCTTTCTCCGCATCCTGCTTCCGCCAATCTCCCTCCGGCGTGTAGAAGCCGGGCAGCTGGCTCCCGGTGCTCTGGTTCAGGAAATCGTAATCCCCCCGGAAGAAGGCCTCTGTCATGGCTTCGACCTGGTTGGGAGCGTTGATGGCCATATCCAGGAGCCGACTCGACGCAAGCAGCCGCCCCAACTGGTCCAGGGTTTCCTCCATGACCTTCCGTCCGGCTCCCTTGAAGGAGGCTTCGAGCAGATCGCCCGTGATGGTGAGGTGGAACCCGAGCCGCCCCAGGACACTTGCCAGGAACTGGATGCGCATCGACCGGCCCACGAAGGACCCCACGCCGCCCGAAAACTGCAGGACAATGTGGTTCTGCCCGGTATCCGCATCGTCCTCCGCGCAGAACACATCCACGTTGGCGTAGTGGTAGCCGAACTTGGCGCTGAGGTTCAGGTAGTCGCGGGAAAGCACCGCATAGCTGTCTCCGCCGGGCATCTCGCCTCCGATCTCGGCGGTGGCGCTCGATGCCATGAGGCCCATCAGATTTCCCATGTCGAAATTGATGGTCCCAGACCAGGTGATGCCCGGATGGGTGAACCCGTTCCAGAGGGCTCTCATGGGAATGGAGGTCAGGTGATTGGCGCTGATGTCGTCGCAGGTGGTGAGCATCTCCTTGAGACCGCCCCCCAGATCGATGCAATAGAGAACGAGGGGAATGTTCGTCTTCAGGCGCACCGAGACCGCCCCGTCGGCCTGTTCGGAGAGGAAGAAGATCTCGTTCATGATGCGCTCGTGGGCGAACCGGACAATGTCGTGGAGGCTCCGACAGCCTTCGGGAGCGAAATTCGGCCCCTTGGGGTCCGTGAGGTTCAAGGGGCTGATCCGGTCCAACGCGGCGCGCAAGCGCCGGTGGATCGGGCTGTCGAGGAGCTGGGCACCCACTGGGCTGGAATCACCTGTTATTCCGTCAACGATCCCTTTATGGACGGTGGCGTGGGTGCTCACCAGCGTGATGGTCTCCCCGTCCCGAAGGGTGCGGGTGGCCTCACCCGTGTCGAAAAGAGCCGGCACCCGGAATTCCCTGGCCACGGATGCCAGGTGGCTCGCAACGCTGCCGATATCGGTGATGATGCCCCGCACCCTTCCGACAAGGGCCGCATAGTCGGGGGAGGCCGTCCGGGCCACGAGGATGGCGTCCTCGGGGAGAGCGGCCAGATTTTTACCGTCGGCAATAAAGACCGTTCCCGCGGCGGCGCCGGGACAGGCGGTGCGTCCTCCCTGGAGCAGGACTGGGTGATTGGAGAGGTCGATGGCCGGAGCTGTGTCCCTTCCTTCGCCCTGAACGATTCCCAGGGGACGCGTTTGAAGCAGAACAAGGTTTCCCACCCCATCCACAGCCCATTCCACATCCTGCGGGGCTTCGAAATGCGCCTCCAGGAGGCTCCCGAAGCGGGCCAGAGTCGCCACGACCTCGTCGCCGACGGCTGCAGCCGCCCCATCGGCATCAGAGACGACTTCAAGTCGAAGGCCCCCGCCTTCGCCCCGGACCAGACGAGATCGCTTGGGACGGATTTCGCGTTTAACGATTTCAAATGTGCCCCGATCCACGAAGAAATCGTCGGGAGACGCCTCCCCGCTCACCAGGTACTCTCCCAGTCCCAATATGGCGCTGATCTTCATAGCCCCCGAAGCGGGGTTCGACGGGTCCACGGTGTAGAGGACCCCGCTCGCCCTGGAATCGATCATCTCGATCCCGGCGACGCACATGGGCGTATCCTCGTCTTCCAGCCCGTAGCGCAGGCGGTAGAGGATGGCCCGTGGGGAGTACTTGCTCGCCACCACCACCTTGTAGGCCTCCAGGAGGTTTGCCCCGTCGACGTTCAGCTCCGTGATGTACTGTCCCGCGAAGGAGGCCTCCGAATCTTCCCCGACGGCACTGCTCCGCATGGCGATGCGCAGTCCGGGCCTGGTCCGCACTTCCAGGGCCGCGTAAGCCTCCCGGATGGCCTGGGCGAGGGACGGCGGAAGCTCCGCGCCTCGAACCATGTCCCGGATGGCGTCGCTTGCGGCCTCCAGCGCGGCCGGATCGTTGACGTCCACCCGCTCCAGGACGGAAGCGATGGGATCCGTAAGTCCGGTCTCCTTCAGGAAATGCTCGAGCCCATCGGTGGTCACCACGAATCCCCTGGGCACCGGAAGCCCCAGGACATTTCCCATGATCGCCAGGTGCGTCGCCTTGCCCCCGGCAACCGACAGATGAGCATCCGTCACGAGGTCCAGCGGCAGGACGAGGGGCATGGACCTCTCGGGCGGCTCGACCGTGAGGGCCGACTGGATCTCGCGCCCGATGGCCTCGCAGACAGCCGTGAGCCCCCGGTATTTGCCCTTCGAGACCCCGTTCAGGGTTTCCGTCAGCCTGCAGGTGGTTTCCAGAAGCTCCCGCACTTTGCCCTTGACGGTACCCATGGCAAACGGGCTTCCGCCGTAGAAGGTTTCCTCCAGCTCCGCCATCAGGTTCAGGGCATCCCGGTTCAGGCACAGGAAATCCCTGAAATGCCGGTATTTCTCGACCATCGGTCCGTCCACCTGGGTGAGCAGTGTGCAGACGTTCTTTCGTCTGAAAAAATCGAAAAGGGGCATGGACAACCTCCCTGTTTTGAAGGAGCTCTCTCATTTCATCTTGAGAAAAGGCTCCCCTTTGCGGCTTCGCCCCACACATCGGCCACCACGCGGCCATGGCCACGGGTTCACAAGCACCCGTCGGGAACCCGCTCGGGAACCGAATGACGAGGTGAAGAGCGGAAGAACCGGGCTCCTCGCCAGGGCGTGGGAGAGCGGGGCGAAAAAGCCCACGGCGCAGAGGCCCAACAGGGCGTTCATGGGATTCGTGATGGCTTCCTGTCGTTTGATGCACCCCGGATGAGAGCCTGGACCTCACGATGGTAGCCCAGGTAGCGCTCCAGGGTGCGTGCATTCTTGCCGTATCGGATGTTGTTCGCGAGGATTTCCTCGAAGCGCGCTTCGGCTTCTTCCTCACTCGAGACGATTTGATTCGTGTCCGTGATGATGTCCACCAGGCGATCGGCGGTGATGACGATGCGCTCCTCCAGGGTCCTCAGGGTGTAGTCTTTCACCGGAAGCCCCAGCTCCGTGGCTTCCTCAGCGGTCAGGCCGCCCCGGATATGCTTTTCCATGATGGCCAGGATGGGCTGGGGAAGACCGAGGCGGACTCCCAGCTCGGCCCCGATCTTTCCGTGCTCGATGTCGTGGGATCGAGCTTTTCCCAGGTCGTGGAAGAGCGCTCCGCGTCCGACGAGCTCAAGGTCGAGCTTCACCCCGGTGCGTTCAGCAATCTCCAGGGCCTTCTCCGCCACCTTGACGCAGTGAGCGATGTCGGGCTCCGAAACGCCCGTCTCGCGAAGCAGGGTACCCCCATCACCACTTCGGCATCGATGAGGCCAAGAGCCCTGGCCCCGGCCCCCACGCGCTGCTGCACCCGGTTGTCGATATTGAGCAGCCCGGCCGTTTTGGCTGCGGAAGCCAGGGCCACCCCAATGTCCATCATGCGCATGACGCAATGCGGTCCCGTGTAGCCCATTTCCTTGTCCGTCGGCTTCCGCTCCTTCTGGAATTCCGCGCAGGTCGGAAAC
>JALOOX010000150.1 GCA_025454175.1 Syntrophobacteraceae bacterium
ATGATTCGCAGTCGCTCTTCCTGGGTGAGTCTTCGGTTGAGATGATGAAGCAGGTAGGCCGCCTCGACGAGCTGAAGCATCAGGACTCTCGAGCAGTCGCCGGTCTCACAGGGTGCATCGGCGAAACGCTCCAGGTCTTCCGCCATCGCCAGGCCGAGCTGGCTTTGGATCTCGCCCACGACGCTCTCGTATTCATCGAAATAGATTCCGAGGTCGATCCTCCGTCCGCCGGTTTCCAGCGAGGGCTCCCGGATCGTCAGTCTGCGCGCTTTCTTGTCGTATTTCCTCAGGAACCTCCACTGGCTGAAGCTCGTCGGGCTGAACCGCGCCCTCTTGAGCGCTTTCTCGGCGAGCTTGAGACAGAATCCCCTTCTCAGCAGGTAAGACGTGATGAACGTTCCCGTCCTTCCGATCCCCAGCCTGCAGTGCACGAAGACCTTCTTCCCGAGGTAAATGGCCTCATCGAGCCATTCCAGGGCCTTTTCCACCTCGGCCGGGTCGGGCGCGTGGTCGTCCCGGACGGGAAGGTAGTAGACCTCAAATCCTGAATCTCTCTGGATTTCATGCAGGTCGCAGTATTCCGCGCAGAGATTCACGATGGCGTCGATGCCCTGCTTTCTGATGGAATCCAGTTCCGCATACGACATGGGCGCATGCCCCGCGGCGAGGTGATCGGTGATCCAGGTGAGCTTGTATTCATTGTCGGCCATCTGAGTCCTCATCCATCTCCATGAATTCCCTCAGGAGTCGATCCACATCGCCCTGGTCGTGCATTCTCATGTCCATCAGGGGAGTGTATGCCAGCAGACGACCGAGGATGGAAAGCCTTTTCAACAGGACATCCGGCTCCTGTTCTCGGACCCGGGCTGCAATGACATCTTCCTCCACTGTGGTGTGGAATCCGGACGCATCGAGCACTCGGGCCAGAAACGCGGTCCGGAGCCGCCTGCCTTCCGGGGTCCCGCCACCTCCTTCGAAACGAAAGGAAATGTAGCTTTCACCGGGTGCTGCCCCACAAAGCGTGTCCACCACGGCGAAATGAAACCCGAACCGGATGTTGATGTTCAGGTAGTCCCGGGAAACGATGGCGAAGCTGGCAAGGAGCTCGGATTCGAGGCTAATGACCCCCTCCCCGCTGGCCACCTGCTCCAGGACGCGCCAGTCCATGGGCCGGGCCCGGGCGGACCAGTCCACCTTGGGGTGAGCGAGCCCGCGCCACAAGGCCAGAAAGGGACGGCTCGTGACCTCCTCGATGGTGACATGCTTGAGCCGGGGCCGCTCCGGGGCGATGTCGCCGCTCAGGTCCAGAAGGTAAAGGGTGAGAGGCAATTCGCTCACGAGCTTCCTGGCGCCTCGGGCCTTGGACCCTCTCTGTTCCGAAAGGGAAAACATCTCCATGATGCTTTTTTCATGGGCGAACCGCAGGATGTCGTGAAGGGTCAGGCAGCTGGATGCAGTGAAGTCCGGGGATTCCGGCGAAGTGAGGTTGAGCGGGGAAACCTGATCGAGGATTCGTCCCAATCGCTCCATGAAGGGGGCCCGATCCGTGTCCTCGAAAGTCCTGCGATGGGAGCTGGTGAGTGCTTCCACGACGCCCTGGAAAACCCTGCAGCGGGTGGCATCCACCGTCACCACTTCTCCGCTCCTCAGTGTGCTGGTGGCCCTCCTGGTGTTGACAATGGTGGGGATCGAGTGGCGGCGCGCAATGGAAGCGAAATGCCCGGCGGCGGAACCGCGGTCGGTCACGACCGCGGAAAGCTTTTCCAGGACTTGCGTGAGGTCCGGCGAGGGCCTTTCGGTAACCAGCACGGCCCCTTCGGGAGTGCGCTGAAGATCGGAGGGCGATAAAACGGTGAAGACGGTTCCGCTGGCGGCCCCCGCGGCCGCGCTTTGCCCTCCCTCCAGGAGCAGCGGTGCTTCCACCGAAGCATTGAAGCCATTGTCGGCCCGGTTTGAGGGGGCCACATGGAGGGGTCTCGACTGGAGCAGAAAAAGAGCTGCATCCCGCCCTTTGCACCATTCGATATCCTGGGGGGACCCAAAGCGGTCCTCCAGAAACATGGCCCAGGAGGCAAGCTGCAGCACACTCTCGTCATCCAGTGAAAACGCGTTCCGCTCGGAAGTGGTCAGCGGGACCGGCTCGAGTCCTCCCCCCGGACACAAAGCCAGCTTCGAGTGCATCGTGTGTCGCTCACGCCGCCTGATATATCGGGGCTCCGTTCTCGACACCTCGAAGATGTCCGGGGTCGCCTCTCCGCTCACCAGAGCCTCACCGGCGCCCCAGGTTGAGTACACCATGATGCTGTCCGGTTCCGAGGAGTCCGGATTGATCGAGTACACGACGCCGCTCGAAACGGGATCGATCATTTCCATGACCAGGACGGCCATGGGGGTTTCTTCGTCGAGCAGGCCGCGGGAGATGCGGTAGTGCAGCGCGTGGGGAGAATACTTGCTGGCGAGCACCTCCTTGACCTTTGAGGACACCGTTGCGGTCTCCACGTTCAGAATCGAGCGGTACTGACCGGCAAACGAAATGGAGGAATCCTCAACCGCGGCGCTGCTTCGCAATGCCCATCGGGCTCCTCCCGCTCGGGGCAGGGGACTTTCAGATGGATCACGGGATGGAGTCAGCCTCGACTCGCAGGGCTGCATGGGACTCGCCTCGAGACAGCCCAGCCGCTCTTCGATGGCCGACAGGAGCTCCGTCGGGAGAGGCGCGTCCTCTATGAGTCGGACCAGGTTTTCCGAAGCTTTCTGGAGGCTGACGTCGTCTTCAAGATCGATGGTGGAGAGGACCTGCCGAACAGGCTCGCGAAGGTGATTCGACTCCATGAAGTGCGTGAGCGCGTGGGCTGTGATGACCATTCCGCGCGGGGCTCGAAGCTCCGAGCTCCTGGTAGCCGCGACGAGGTTCGCGGCCTTGCCCCCCACCCACGATTCAGAGCCTGGAGGCACATCGTCCAGACCAATGACCAAGGCGCGAGGCCCCTCCGAGGGCGTCGGCTCCATTTCTCGACTCATCGCGGATTCAATGTCCCCGAGCCGGTCGAAGAGCGATCTGTAAGTGCCGGGCGCCATGTGGTCCAGATGTTTGAGCATGCGTCTCAATGCATGGGTCAGGTCCCGGCAGTGCTTGTTGATTCTCGAGTAATCGACCCTCCCGGGCGCTTTGTGGATGCGCTCGATCTGGGCCATGATCTGATGGCACCGTTGGTCTTCCTCGAGGAGGGCTTTGAAGGAGATGTACTTGCGCCGCGTGATGCGGTCCGGGAAAAGGATGCGATCAAGGATGTGTCTCAGCGATGGGATGGGCGGCATCCTCACTCTTTCTTCGCGGCTGCCGCAAGAATGGCGGCAACCTTTTCCTCCAGTTCATCTTTCTCGATGGGCTTGACACAGTATTCGCTCACGCCAAGCCTCAGGGCCTCCCGGGCGGT
>JALOOX010000151.1 GCA_025454175.1 Syntrophobacteraceae bacterium
GGGCCGCCATGGTCGTCGGTGCCGGAGTCGCCGGAATGCAGGCGTCTCTGGACCTGGCCAACTCCGGCTACCTGGTCTACCTGGTGGACAAGTCGCCCACCATCGGCGGCATCATGGCTCAGTTGGACAAGACCTTTCCCACCAACGACTGCGCCATGTGCATCATCTCCCCCAAGCTGGTGGAGGTGGGCCGTCATTTGAACATCGATATCATCACCAACAGCGAGATCGAGGCCATCGATGGCGATGCGGGGAATTTCACCGTCACCCTCAAGTCCCAGCCTCGCTACATCGATCTGGCGGCGTGCACGGCCTGCGGTCAGTGCCGCTCCGTCTGCCCCGCCACGGCGGTGAATGAGTTCAACGAGAAGCTGGACCTGCGCGAAGCGACCTACATGCGCTACCCGCAGGCCATCCCGCGTGGCTTCGCCATCGATCGCGGCGTCTGCATCGGCTGCGGCCTGTGCGAGAAGGTGTGCCTGGCCGAAGCCATCCACTACGACGACCAGCCCAAGACGCAGCAGGTCCAGGTGGGATCCGTCATCCTGGCCCCCGGCAACGACGTCTTCAACCCGTCCAAGTTCGACACCTACAATTACATCAACTTCCCCAACGTGGTGACGAGCCTCGAGTTCGAGCGCATCCTGAGCGCCTCCGGTCCTTACCGCGGTCATCTCATGCGGCCGTACGACCGCGAAGAGCCCAAGAAGATCGCCTGGCTCCAGTGCGTCGGCTCCCGTAACATCAACGCCTGCGACAACTCCTACTGCTCGGCCGTCTGCTGCATGTACGCCATCAAGGAGGCGGTCATCGCCAAGGAGCACGCGCACCACGGGCTCGATACGGCGATTTTCTACATGGACATGCGGACTTACGGGAAGGAGTTCGAGCAGTATTACAACCGTGCCAAGGACCACGGAGTACGGTTCATCCGGTCCCGGGTGCACTCCATCGAGCCCGAGGGCGACTCCGATCTCAAGCTGAGCTATACGACGGAGAAGGGCGAGCAGAAAGAGGAAGTGTTCGACATGGTCGTTCTCTCCGTGGGCTTCGAGGTGGGGCAGCAGACCATCGAGATGGCCAGCAAGCTGGGGATCGACCTCAATAAGCACAACTTCGCGGCGACGGACGGCTTTCTGCCCGTGGCCACCAGTCGTCCCGGCATTTATGTCTGCGGTACCCTTCAGGCCCCCAAGGACATTCCCCAGTCCGTCATGGAGGCCTCCGGAGCCGCGGCGGGCACCAGCGCGCTCCTGAGTGAATCCCGCTACACCCTGACCCGGACCCGCGAGCTTCCCGCCGAGCGCGACGTGAGCGAGGAGGAGCCCAGGATCGGGGTCTTCGTCTGCAACTGCGGCATCAACATCGGCGGCTTCGTGGACGTTCCGGCGGTGCGCGAGTACGCCCGCTCCCTGCCCCACGTCGTCCATGTGGAGGACAACCTCTTCACCTGCTCTCAGGATACCCAGGTGCGCATGGGCGAGGTCATCAAGGAGAAGGGCATCAACCGCATGGTGGTGGCCGCCTGTACGCCCCTCACCCATGAGGCCCTCTTCCGGGAGACCCTCCTCGACATCGGCCTCAACAAGTACCTCTTCGACATGGCCAACATCCGCAACCAGGATTCCTGGGTGCACATGAACGACAAGGTAAAGGCCACCGACAAGGCCAAGGACCTGGTGCGCATGGCCGTGGCCCGGTCCGCGCTGCTCAAGCCCCTCAGCGAAAAGAAGGTGGAGATCAAGCAGAGCGGCCTGGTGGTGGGCGGCGGCATCGCCGGAATGAACGCGGCTTTGAACCTGGCCCAGCAGGGCTATGACGTGACCGTGGTCGAGAAGGAGCAGCAGCTCGGCGGCCTCGCCCGGAAGGTGTCCCGGACCATCGAGGGGCTCGACGTCCAGCCCTACATCGACAAGCTCATTGCCGACGTCACCTCCAACGAAAAGATCAAGGTCTTCACCAATGCCAAGATAGCTCTTTTCAAAGGCTATAAAGGCAATTTCACGAGCAAGGTGCTGACCGTTGCCGATCAGAAGGAGCACACCATCCAGCATGGCGTGGCCATCGTCGCCACGGGCGCCCATGAGTACCAGCCACGGGAATTCGCTTACGGGCAGGATGGGGTCATGACGCAGCTCGAGCTGGATCATCTCCTGCACCATCCCACCAACGGCCAGGACCCGTCCAAGTGGGAGCGGGTGGTCATGGTCCAGTGCGTGGGCTCCCGCAACGAGGAGAACCCCAACTGCAGCCGCATCTGCTGCCAGAGCGCCGTCAAGCACGCCCTGCAGATCAAGGAGCTGAGCCCCGAGACGGATGTCTATATCCTTTACCGCGACATGAGGATGTACGGCATGCTGGAGGATTACTACACCGAGGCTCGCCGCAAGGGCATTGTGTTCTCCCGGTTTGACCTGGACAATCCGCCCGAGGTGAGCCGGAACGGAGGCGGGCTTGAAGTCACCTTCACGGATCACGTGCTCCAGCGGCCCGTCAAGATGAAGGCGGATGCCGTCATCCTGAGCGCCGCCACGCTGGCCGCCGAGACCGATGAGCTGGCGACGCAGCTCAAGGTGCCCCGCAACGCCTTCGGGTATTTCATCGAGGCGCACGCCAAGCTTCGCCCGGTGGATTTCTCGTCCGAGGGAATTTACCTCTGCGGTACGGCCCACTCGCCGAAGCTCATCAGCGAGACCATCACCCAGGCTCTGGCCGCCTCGTCCCGGGCCACGTCCTTCCTGGCCGGAAAGTACCTGAGCGTGGGCGGAGCCGTGGCTCACGTGGACCAGTCCAAGTGCGCCGCCTGCCTCGTGTGCGTCATGAGCTGTCCCTACGGCGTGCCGCAGATCAATGAGGACAACGTGTCCGAGATCAACGAGGCCCTTTGCCAGGGATGCGGTGTCTGCGTTTCCGAATGTCCAGCCAAGGTGATCCAGCTGTCCCATTACGAAGACGACCAGGTATTGGAGAACGTTGAGGCCCTTTTGGAAGGAGTCATGTAATGCAAGATTTCGAACCGATCGTTGTTGCGTTTTGCTGCAGCTACTGAGCGTACTCCGCCGCGGACCTGGCAGGTTCCATGAGGTTGAGTTACCCGACCAATGTGCGGATTGTGAAGCTCCCCTGCAGCGGCCGTGTGGATGTCATCCACATGATGAAAGCCCTGGAGAATGGAGCGGACGGCGTTTATGTAGCGGGATGTCTGGAGGGCGACTGCCATTACCAGGTGGGCAATTTGCGGGCGAAGAAGCGAGTGGCCTACGTTAAGGAGATTCTGGATAAGATCGGCGTGGGGAGCGAGCGCGTGGCCATGTACAACCTCTCCGCCGGGCAGGGCCCGAGGTTCGCCGAGATCGCCCGGGAGTTCACCGAGATCATTCGCAAGCTGGGGCCCAGTCCCCTGAGGACAGCCAAGAAGAAGGCCGCCTAGCGGC
>JALOOX010000037.1 GCA_025454175.1 Syntrophobacteraceae bacterium
TCGATGGCGGCCACCTGGACAGCCTCGGGGACAAGCTCGGGAGGGAGGAAGCGAATGTTCCGGCGCTCGATGACCACCACCCTCGGGTCCTGCCTCAGCTTCCAGGCGAGCTGACCGTAGCCCACGTCCACGGCATAGACCCGCCTGGCCCCGCGCTGCAGCAGGCAGTCCGTGAATCCACCCGTGGAAGCCCCCACATCCATGGCCACCAGGTCGTCGACCGACAGCCCGAAGGCGTCGAGGGCGTGCTCGAGCTTCAGACCGCCCCGGCTCACATAGGGCATGTCATCCCCGGTGAGGGAGATAACGCTCTCGGCGGCCACCATCCGCCCGGCCTTGGTCACCTGCCGGCCGCCGACCAGGACCTTGCCGGCCAGGATCAGCGCCTGGGCCCGCTCGCGGCTCGGCGCCAATCCCCGGTCAACAAGCAGCTTGTCCAATCGCGCGGAGGTGCTGGCCATGGCGCACATTCATCAGGGCCATTGCGGCCCGCTCGATGCCCTCGGCGTCGATGCCGTAGAGGTTCCTCAAGGTGGCCTGCCCGCCGTGGAGAACGAAAGTGTCGGGAATGCCAAGCCGCATGAACCCGCCGGGAATGAAAAGGGATTCCTGGAACAGCTCGAGGACGGCACTTCCAAATCCACCCAGCAGGACGTTTTCCTCGATGGTGATGACTCGATCCGTCTTCCGCGCCCAGCTCAGGATCAGCTCGTGGTCCAGGGGCTTCACGAAGCGCGCATTGATGACGGCTGCCCGGACTCCCACCCGCTCGAGCCTCTCCGCAGCTTCCATGGCCGTCGCCACCGTCTGGCCGATGCCGATGAGCACCAGGTCGTCGCCCTCGCGAAGCAGCTCTCCCTTGCCGACGGGCAGCGCCTGGAGCGTTTCGTCCATGGGAAGGCCCAGACCGTTGCCCCGGGGATAACGCAGGGCGGCCGGGCCGTTATGCTCCACGGCCGTCTTCAGCATGTGCCGGAGCTCGTTTTCGTCCTTGGGGGCCATGAGGATCATGTTGGGGATGGGACGCAGGAACGAAAGGTCGAAGAGGCCGTGGTGGGTCGGGCCGTCCTCGCCCACGATGCCCCCCCGGTCCATGGCAAACACCACCGGCAGGTTCTGGAGGCAGACGTCGTGGATGATCTGGTCGTACGCCCGCTGAAGGAACGTCGAATAAACGGCCACGACGGGTCGGAAGCCCTCGGTGGCCAGCCCGGCGGCGAAGGTCACCGCATGCTGCTCGGCGATGCCCACATCGAAGAAGCGGTCGGGGAAGGCCGAAGCAAAGGTATCCAGCCCCGTTCCCTGGGGCATGGCCGCGGTGATGCCGATCACCCTCGGGTTCTCCTGGCCCAGGCGGACCATGGTCTGGCCGAAGACCTGGGTGTACGAGGGAGGACAGGGCTTGCCGGAGTTGGACCCGCAGCTCTTCCCCGTGGCGATGTCGAAGGAGCCCACCCCGTGGAAGCTCGTGGGATCGCACTCGGCCGGCTTGTAGCCGCGCCCTTTCTGGGTCATGACATGGACCAGGACCGGACCCTCCAGCTGCCTCGCCCGCTCAAAAGTCTCGATGAGCCGATCCATCCGATGCCCCTTGATGGGGCCGATATAGTGGAAATCGAGGGCCTGGAACAGCATGCCGGGCGTGAAGAAGCTGACCAGGGAGTCCTCGCTGCGCTTGAGAATCTGGATGATGTTGGGACCCAGGCTGGGGATCGAGCGCAGCACGTTCTCGACCTCCTTCTTCAGATTCATGAGGGTCCGGTTGGAAAGCTTGCGGCTCAAAAACGATGAGAGAGCACCCACATTGGGTGAAATGGACATCTCGTTGTCGTTCAGGACCACGATGAGGTTCCGGTTCAGGTCGCCGGCATGGTTCAGGGCCTCGAAAGCCAGCCCACCCGTCATGCTTCCATCGCCGATGACGGCAATGGCGCGCTGGGGGGCTCCCTTGAGGGAATTGGCCACGGTGATGCCGAGGGCCGCCGAGATGGAGGTGCTGGAATGGCCCGTCCCGAAAGCGTCGAATTTGCTCTCGGACCGCTTGGGAAACCCGCTGATCCCCCCGTACTGGCGGATGGTGTGGAACTGGGATTGCCGCCCCGTGAGGAGCTTGTGAGCGTAGGCCTGGTGGCCCACGTCCCAGATGATCCGGTCGATGGGGGCCTCGAAAACGAAGTGAAGCGCCAGGGTGAGCTCCACGACACCCAGGTTGGGCGCCAGATGGCCACCGTTCCTGGCCACGGTGCAGATGATGGTGTCACGGATTTCCTGGGCGAGCTGCTGGAGCTGCGGGAGCGTAAGGTTCTTAAGCTGGCCTGGCCCGTCAATCCTTGGGAGCAGCGATTGGTCTGGATTGTCTCTCAATGCTCAACCTCTCTGAGGAAGCAGATCATTCATGGTTGTCGAAATGATTGCCGCAATCTCGACGAAATGTCGACACTGCGCTAAGCACGACGGATCAGCAGGTACCGCGCAAGGGCCCGCAGGGGTTCCGCGGCCCTTCCGAAGGCTGCGAGCTGATGCAATGCCTGTTCCACATGCTCGCGCGCCGATTCCTTCGACCGAGCCAGGCCGAGAAGAGCGGGGTAGGTCTTCTTGTTCCTGGCCACATCCGATCCAGGCTGTTTGCCCATTTCCGCAGCGTCCCCCTCGACGTCGAGGAGATCGTCGGTGATTTGAAAAGCGAGGCCAAAGTGATGGCCGTATCGTTTCAGACAGCTGGTTTGCTCCGGCGAGCCCCCCCCGAGGAGCGCCCCGATCTCGAGGGACGCCGAGAGCAGAGCGCCGGTCTTGTGAATGTGCATGTACTCCACGGTGGCCATGTCGGTTTCCAGGTTCTCGCATTCGAGGTCGATGACCTGGCCGCCGATCATGCCCCGATACCCCGCCGCCTTGACCAGGATCCGAATGGCTTTCAACACCCGATCGGGTGACTGCTCAGGAATGTCCCGCGTCCGGGCCATGAGCTCGAAGGCCTCCGTCAGCAGGGCGTCCCCGGCCAGAATGGCGATGGCTTCACCGTAGACCTTGTGATTCGTGAGCTGTCCCCTGCGGTAGTCGTCATTGTCCATGGCCGGAAGGTCGTCGTGGATGAGCGAGTAGGTATGAATCATTTCGAGGGCGCACGCCGCCGGCATCAGGGCTTTGGACGATCCGCCGACAACGGCGGCGGCCGTCAGGCAGAGGATGGGTCGAAGCCGCTTGCCGCCGGCAAAAAGGCTGTAGCGGGCCGCCTCGATGACACTCCTCTGCAGGCCCGTCGGGGCGGGAAAGGCTGACTCGAGAGCGGCTTCCACCTCTCGCTTCTGCTCGGCCAGGTAAAGCTTGAGATCAAAGGTTTCCTGCATGAATCATCCTAGTCCAGCTGTTCATAAGGGAGAGCGAGAGCGTTTGCAAGCGATTTCAACGTCCTATATCATTCAGGGAACGTCGGAGCCATCGTTTTCATCCGAATCGCCCCAGGCAAAGGCAACATCTTCAGTCCTCCTCACCCGTGCCCCCCGGCGAGACGTCGAAAGGCACGGGCTTCCAATCCCCCTCGGTGTCCTTCATGAGCATCCGCACCCTGGCTTCAGCCTCCTCGAGCTTCTGATGGCATGCCTGGGCGAGTCTGATGCCTTCGGTGTAGGATTCCACGGCGTCTTCCAGCGGCAGGTCGCCGCGCTCCATCTTTTCGACTATGGCCTGAAGCTTTTTCAGGGATTCCTCGAAAGGGTCGGTTTTCTTCTTTGCCATGTTGGTCCTCTGCCAGGAATAGTTTCAAGTTTCAAGGTTTCAAGTTAAAAGGCAGCCCGGGGGTGGGCCTTTTCATTGTCTGGCGGTCACCCGGCATTCCATGGCTCCTTCAGCGAGTCGCAGGCGCACGGTGTCGTCCAACTCCACCTCCGAGCTGCTGCGGATGATCCGTCCATCCTCGAGGCGATAGGCAATGGAATACCCGCGGCTGAGGACGGCGAGGGGGCTCAGCATCTCGAGCTTCCCCGCAGCGCCCTCGAGCTGGTGCCGCAGGAAGGACAGCCGATTGAGAAAGCGTTGCGAAACATCCTTCCGAAGCTGTGCAATCCCTTGTCGGAAGGGCTCGATCTGTCGAATCGGGTGACACAGCCCCAGGCGTCCAACAAGATGGCCGTGCAGGGTCCGGCGCCGATCCAGGTCCCTGCGCCAGGCCAGCCGCAGCCGCTCCGCACGCTCATCGAGCGTGAGCCTCAGGTCATCCAGCCGCCTTCTCGGGTCCCTCAGGCCCCTTTGGAGCAGCCTGAGCCGATGACCACAGTTTTCCACAATGCGCTTCATCCGGGCCGCCGCCTGCTCGCGGCAGCGCTCCAGCTCTCTCTGGACCGATTCCAGGCGGGCCACGATCCATTCGGCGGCGGCCGTCGGGGTCGGGGCCCTGAGATCCGCCACCAGGTCACTGATACTGAAATCGATTTCGTGGCCAACGGCCGAAATGGTCGGCACCTCGCATGCCGCAAGCGCGCGGGCCACGACCTCTTCGTTGAAGGGCCAGAGGTCCTCGATGCTTCCACCCCCACGCCCGATGATGACCAGGTCCCAGTTGAACCTCTCCCGCAGGGACCCCACGACGGAAAGCGCCGAGGCGATCTCCCCGGCAGCTTCCTTCCCCTGCACGCGAACCGGGATCACGGTCACCTCGAGGGGATAGGGGCTGCGCTGGAGCATTTTGAGCATGTCGCGAATGGCGGCGCCCGTTGGAGAGGTCACGACGGCGATGCGCCGGGGGCAAACGGGCAGAGGGCGCTTTCGAGAGGCATCGAAAAGCCCCTCCGCTTCGAGCCTCTTTTTGAGCTGCTCGAAGGCAAGCTGCAGGGCCCCCAATCCCTCGGGCTCCATGATTTCCACCACGAGCTGATACTCGCCTCGCGGTTCGTAGACGGTGATCCGGCCCTGGCAGACGACCTGAAGGCCGTCCTCGGGGACGAACCGCAGCCGCCGGTTCTGGGCCCGGAAGAAGACCGCTCGGATCTGGCTCTGCTGGTCCTTGAGGGTGAAATAATGGTGTCCGGACGCAGGAATGCGGAAATTGGAGATCTCGCCCTTCACCCAGACGAAGGGGAGGCTGCCCTCGAGGATGGAACGGATCCGGGCGTTGAGCTCCGAGACGGAGAAGACACCCGCTTCATCTCCGGGTATCGGGTGCAGCAGCGAAAAGGTCATGACCGGTGAATCCTGATGAGTGATGTTTGGCGGGGCCCCGTAACCCGGGCCGCGCATTGCCTGAAACGTGAGACTTGACGGACCGAACAAGACTGACAACGCCGGCCATGAACCGCTCACCTGAAAAGCTTCGGGTCCATGGCGTCACGCAAACCTTCGCCCACGAGGTTGTAAGCCGTGATGCTCGCGAAGATGGCCATTCCCGGGAAGACGGTCAGCCACCACGCGAACTCGATGTAATCCCGGCTCTGGGACAGAATGTCCCCCCAGCTCGGCGTCGGGGGAGGAACGCCGAAGCCGAGAAAGCTCAAGCTTGACTCGGTCAGGATGGCGCCGGCGATGCCGAAAACCGCCGACACCAGGACGGGAGCCATGGCGTTGGGAAGCATGTGGACGAGGATGATGCGCGAAGGGGATGCACCCAGGGCCCGAGATGCCTTGACGAAATCAAGCTGCTTGAGCTTAAGAAACTCCGCCCTCACGAAACGCGCCACACCGGTCCAGCCCGTGAGGCCGATCACCACCATGATATTGTAGATGCTGGGCGGCAGAAAGGCGATGATGGCGATGATGAGAAAGAAGGTTGGAATGGTGAGCATGATCTCGATGGCCCGGCTGATCACGTGGTCGATCCATCCGCCGAAGTACCCGGCCAGGGACCCGAATAAGATCCCGATTCCCAGGGCGATGCCCACCGCCACAAAACCGACGGAGAGCGAGATGCGCGCGCCGTGAATCATGCGGCTCAGGACGTCCCTTCCACTGTCGTCCGTCCCGAACCAGTGACGGGCGTTGGGGGACGCCCAGCATTCCAGCAGATCGTGCTCGGTGGGCGAATAGGGGACAAGGGGCCAGACGGCAAAACCTCCCGAGCCCGCAAGGTCCGTTTGAACCAGGAAGCGAAGCTCCTTTCTGAGGTCTTTCCAGGATTGATCTCCGAGCCGCTCGATGCCGGAAAAGATCGGCCAGATCCATTGCCCGTCGTGTCGAGCCAGGAGCGGGCGGTCGTTGGCGACCACGGGGGCGAGGATCGCCACCCCGAAGAGGAAGAGGGTGAACCAGAGCCCGGCGACGGCCATGGGCTTCCTCAAGAAATGGCGCCATACCGTCCGCCAGTAGGATCTCGGGTCCTGGTGTTGTCGTTCAGTCTCCATGGGCAAACCGTGGGTGCGATGGCTCCGCCGCCGCGGCGGCGGCGTCCAGCAAGCTACTCCAGTTTGATGCGCGGGTCCAGGGCCGCATACAGGATGTCCCCAATCAAAAGACCGATCAGGGTCAGCAGGGCCGAGATGGTGGTGATGGCCATGATGACCGGGTAGTCCCGGCTCAGGACGGCCTCGAAGGCCAGCTGCCCCATTCCCGGAATCGAGAATATGCTCTCGATGATGACGCTTCCTCCGAACATGGCCGGCAGAAGAAAGGCCAGCAGAGTCACAATGGGAAGCAGCGCATTGCGGAATGCGTGCTTCAGGATCACCACCCGCTCGCTCAATCCCTTGGCCCTGGCCGTTCTCACGTAGTCCTCCCGAATGACCTCGAGGAGCCCCGCCCGAGTCAATCGGGAGAGGTATGCGAGACTGCCGTAGGTGAGGCAGATGATCGGGAGCACCAGGTGCCAGAGGCGGTCCATGATCCAGGCAGCCAGGGGCCAGGATTCCGCCCCGATGGAAGAGACTCCGTAGATGGGGAAGACGTCCCAGAAATCGCCGCCCCCCAGGAACATGATGAGGAGGACGGCCACCCAGAAGCCGGGCAGCGAGTAGAGCAGAAAGAACACGAGCGTCAGGAAGCGGTCAGCTGGAGAGCCGCTGTGAGTGGCCGAGAAGATGCCGCATGGGATGGCAATGAGGTATACTAAAAAAATTGAGATGATGTTGAGCTGAAGGGTTACGGGCAGCCTTTCGGCGATCTTGTCGATGACGTTTCGGTGGTCCTTGTAGGAAGTTCCGAAATCGAAGGTGAAAACCCGCTTGACCCAGAGCAGGTACTGGATGGCGAGCGGCTTGTCGAGACCGTAAAGCTGCCTGGTTTGCTCGATGATCTGCCTGGATATGGCGGTTTCGGCCATCTGACCCTCGCCCGCCATTCCGAGCTTCGAAAGGGCGGGATTGCCGGGGGCAAGCTGGATGATGAGAAAAGTGATGAGGGTGATGCCCAGCAGAGTCGGGATGATCTGCAGAAGCCGTTTGATCAGATAGACTTTCATGCCGGCCCTCGCCTCTCTCTTGCGCTCCTCGGGCTGCGAGCGTTTCCTGGCTGCCGGTTCCCGGTTCGTGACGGGTTCCATTCCCGATGATGTCGGCCGGCATTCTAGCGCTTCCCCGTGGAGAGGACTAGGGTTTTCGCACGGATTAACCTCCGGGCCACCGTGCCCGGGCGCCGGCTCTCCCGGCGGGAGGGTCTGGTGCTCATGTTTCTCCGATCCTTAAATGCTTCCCCTTCCCGTTGCTCATCGTTTTGGGGTTGACGCTGATGGTCGGTCAGCCATACTGAATGGGAAGATCATGGCTCGGAACACCAGAAACGAGGAAGAAGCACGATGTCGGACTGGAACGATGAGAAAGCGGCGGGTATTCGGGTTTCCGAGGAAGAATGCCTGGAGGATCTGACTCCCTCGGAAGTCAGCCGGCGCCTGATGGCCATGCCGGCCCGGAGGCGGCTGGAGCTCCTCCTCGGCCGAACGGATGCCGGAATGATTGTCTCCGGCATGGCGGATCAGGACTTCTTTCTCACGGTCAAGGAGGTCGGTCCGGAGGATGCCTTGCCCCTCCTCGCCCTGGGAACGATGGAGCAGCTGAGCCATCTCTTCGATATCGAGTGGTGGAAGAAGGATGCGGTTCGCCCCGCCGCCGCCCTCGAGTGGCTGGAGCTCCTCGGTCGCGCCGGCGAGGGCAGGTTATTGTACTGGCTCCACCAGGTGGATTTTGAGCTCCTCACCCTCCTTTTCAAAAAGTGGATTCATGTCGTCATGCTGCCCGAGGACATGGACCTGGTGGAAGCCAGGGAGCACCTGCCGGCCCACACCATCGACGACCAGTTTTTCTGGGAGTGCCGCTATCCCCAGTATGAAAATCTCGTCCACCATCTGCTGGGCCTGCTCTTCGAGACCCATCCGGGATTCTATCTCGAGCTCATGAACCATATCCTGTGGCTGCCCGATGTGGAGTGCGAGGAGTCCGCCTACCGATTCCATCGCGGCCGCCTCGAGGATCGAGGAGTCCCGGACTTCTATGATGCACTGGCCATTTATCGCTCCCCCCGCCCCCAGGAGCCCAAGCGGAGAAGCTCGGGGGAAATCCCGCCTTTTGAAGGGGATGCTCCATCCTTCGCGCTGGCCGTGACGCGCGAGGGAGACCTGCTTCGCCGCTGCATGGAGACTGCTGGGGACAGCCGACTCCCGGATATGCTCAGGTTCGAGCTGGCATGCCTGGCCAACAAGGTGCTGGTGGCCGACGAGCTGCCTCCAGATCAGGCGGAGTCCCTGCTTCGAGCGGCCGACAAGGCCGTCGCGTACGTCAACCTGGGATTGATGGAGCGCAGTGGCGACCGGGATGCCGTGGCCGCCTCTCTGCTGAAGAAAGTGTATCTGGAGGATCTTTTTCGTCTGGGGCATGAAATGGTGTCGAAAGTCAGCCGCCGGGTTCGGGGCCTGGTCACGAGCGGCTGGCTTTCTCGATGGCCGTACGGCGCCCATTGTCTTGATCCGGACTGGCTGGAATGGGTCGAGCTCATCCTGGAGAGGACCCCTCGGGTGCGGCGGGTCGGCGAGGGAAATGCCAGGGAAAACCGGGAGGACCTTTTCAGGACTCCCCGGGATCTCTCCGCGGCCGATCAACAGATCCTGGTTCTCAACGCCATGGGTCGACTCTTTGACGCTCTGTGGAAGCAAGGGACGTCTCCGAACTGGTCTCTGTGGGCGGACGGCGTCGTATCGCGCATGGAGGATGTGACCCTGGCCACGATGATCTGGACTGCCGCCGCGCAGCGACTGCATGGCGGGGAGTGGCGGCTGCAGCCTCTTCGAGCGTCGGAATGGGAGCTCATATGGAGGGACCTTCATCCGGCAGCCATGGAACGGGTCATTGAGGACTGGGCGCGCAAAGTCCTGAGGGAGGAAGATCAAATGGCCCTGGCTGACCTTTACGTTGGCCCCATTCACCGGGAATATGCACAGCAGATGGGTGTTTTCGCGCAGGAGTCCGGAGCGGCGCCGGACCCCCGCCTGATGAAGTTTTTCCTTTTCATGGAAGGGTAACGGGGCCCAAGGTCACCCGTACCTCGATCACTGATGGGTCTTGACTTTGGCGGCATGCTTTTTGATAATGTAGTTGTTTTCTTAAGTTTTTGCACGCATATAGAGGTCTTAGATCGGTTTTGTCGAGCGAAACGACGTTCTTCGGAGTTGTTTCGAGGCCGGCCTGGTTTCGGATATGAACGGCTTTCAGAGGCAGGAATCCCATGCTTCACCCCAGCAATCTCATCGGAAAACAGATCGACCAGTTCAGGCTTGACGAGTTCATCGCCAAGGGCGCCATGGGGATGGTCTTCAAGGCATTCGACACCGTCCTCATGAGAACGGTTGCTCTCAAGCTCATCTCCAAACAGATGATCGAAGACCTGACGGACGAAGAGCTCACCATGCGCGAGGAGGCTCGCAAGCGGTTGATCCAGGAGGCCAAGACGGCCGGGCGCCTGAATCACCCCAACATCCTGACCATTTACTCGTACGGCGAAACGGATGATTTCGAATACATCTGCATGGAGTACCTCAAAGGGAAAACGCTGAACCAGCTGCTTTCCCAAAGGAAGGTCATCGAGGTTGACCAGGCCATCAGTATTCTCGAGCAGATCCTCCTTGCCCTGGACGCCGCCAACCAGGAGCAGATCGTTCATCGCGACATCAAGCCTTCGAACATCATGATGACCGATGACGGTCGTTTGAAGGTCATGGATTTCGGGATCGCCAAGCTGCCCTCCTTCTCCATGACCACCACGGGCACCGTCCTGGGCACGCCTTACTACATGTCGCCCGAACAGATCTCGGGGCAGAAGGTCGACATCCGGTCAGACATTTTCTCTGTGGGCGCGGTGCTTTACCAGATCGTTACGGGGGAGCGCCCGTTTGAGGCAACCAACACGGCGACCCTCGCCTACAAGATCGTTCAGGTGGATCCCATACCCCCGGACCTTCTGAATGTTCACGTTCCCCACCCCCTGGGAGTGATCCTCAGGAAGTCGCTGGCCAAGCATCCCTCCGAACGTTATCAGAGTCCCGTGGAGATGATGCAGGACCTGAAGGCCGTGAAGGAAAAGAAGCAGCTTCCGAGTCAGATGGGGGCGGCCATCCCGGCCAACGGCCTGAAGGCGGGAAGGGGCTTCCAGGCGAGGGCTGGTGAAATGGATGGTTCGGCATGCGCCGGATCCCAGGGGCTTCAGAATGGAACCGAGGCGGAGATGTCCGGGGATGCGGCTCCATCCAGGGGACGCGTGGTGGAGTTTCGACGCAATGGGGGGGCGGAGCGCCCGGAGGAGAGGGAGGGGCCTGGGCCCGGTGCGGCGGAGGCAGCCGAAGGGGCTTCCGAGGAACGTGATCCCGCCATGCAGCCGCCGGCGAACTGGGATCATCTTCCCACGAGGCAGGATCTGCCCCACCTGTTTTATGGCCGAGGGGTCGGAGGAGGTGAGCAGGCTTATTCCCCCAAGCGCTATCGCCTCGTAGGCGTCGTGTTCGTCCTGATCGTCGTGGCTGGATTCTGGTACGTGGCTTTCAATGCTTTCCGGGAGATCAAGGGGGTGGTCGAAAACTCCACCCAAGCCAACGGCGCCCCTCAGGAGGCCAAGGCGCCCGCCCCCGCATCCACGCAGGCACTTCCGGAAGCTCCCGCGGCTCAGCCTTCGGTGGAGCAGCTGATCCTCGAAGCCAGGAGCATATGGCCGTCGGATCCCGCGGCGGCCCAGAGCCTCCTGGAGAAGGCCGCGGCCATGCAGCCGGATCATTTCGAAGCCTCCTTTCAGCTTGCCCGACTGCTCGCCCATCGCATGGATTACGCCGCAGCCAAACAACAGTACGAAAAGACCCTGCTCATCAACAAGTCGAATCCCGAGGTCTTCTTCAATCTCGGGCACATTCATCTCACGCAGGGCGACTACGATTCAGCCATAAGGAACCTCGAAGCCTGCCTGGCCTTGAATCCGACCTACAAGGACGAGGTCTTTTCCAACCTGGGAATCAGTTACCTGAAGAAGGACCTCCCCGACCAGGCCAGGGATGCTTTCCGGCGGGCCCTGGAGATCAATCCTTCCAATGCCGTCGCGAGAGCGCATCTGGCAACGCTCCTGCCTTCCGTCCAGGGGGCCGGCGAGGGAGAGCAGAAAGCATCGGTCCCGGCATCCGCTGGAACAGGGCGGACCGTTGAACAGCTGGTGGCCGAGGCCAGGGAGCTGATGGAAAAGGACCCGCCTCAAGCGCGATTGCTGCTTGATGAAGCCATCCTGAGGGAGCCCGGCGATTTCGACGCGGTGTTCCAGTTGGGGCGACTGCTGACCTTTCAGAAGGACTACGCGGCGGCCATACAAAGATACGAGCGGGCCCTCGAGCTCAATCCCGCGTCCGCCGATGCTCTCTTCAACCTGGGATACATCCACCTGGTCTCCAAGGATTACGACAAGGCCATTCAGCATTATGAATCATGCCTGGCCCTTTCCCCTCCCTACCGTGACGAGGTGCTCACGAATCTCGGGCTCGGCCATCTCAAGAAGATGAATCTCGCCGAGGCGCGGAAGCTCTTCGAAGAGGCCCTGAAGGTCAACCCCGACAACCAGGTCGCCCGGGGATATCTACGCAATATGGACAAGCTCAGGCGAAACAGGTCCGATGTGCAGCTGACCGGAGCGCCAACGGAACCGCGGGCTCAGCCGGCTGCCTTGAAATCGGTCGTCGATGCCAATGCGGCGGAGGCTGCGTCATCGGGTCCCCCTCCCCTGGAGGGCGATTACCTGGTGGAGGGCGTGAATCCGAGCGGCAGCACCTACAAGGGCAAGGCATCGGTCAAGCGAAAAGGTGACGAGTACACGGTGACCTGGGTCATCGCCAACGTCAAATTCTCGGGAAAAGGCAGTTTGAACGGGGACAGGCTGGCTGTGAACTGGCAGACATCCACGGGGGAGTCCGGCTCACTCAGCTACCAGCTCAACCAGGACGGGACCCTCAAAGGCAGTTGGGCCGATGGCGCCGGGGCGGAAATGCTCGTTCCCGTTGGCCGCTAGTTACCCCTTTCAACGAATGGAAGCGCGCTCTGAATCGGAAAGCTGAGATTCTTCAGATTGCTCAAAGGGATGCAGTGATGAATGGAATCCATGGAAAGCTGCTTTGGGCCGTTTTCGTGGTGATTGTTCTGGCCGGCTGCGGCACCGTGTCCAATGAACGGATCAGGAAGGCCGTGAAACAGCCCGCCCCGACAGTGGAAGAGCCGGCGTTCATCTTCCATCGAGTCATGGCCGGAGAAACCATGGGCTCCATCGCCCGCCATTATTCGGGGAAGGAGAGCATGTGGCGGGAAATTGCCGAGGCGAATCCTGAACTGAGCCCGTTCAAGCTGAAAAAGGACGACATCGTGAGGGTGCCCGCGGCCATCGCGACGGTCAACAAAGAGCAGCCCTCAACCTCCACGGCGGCCAGGAAGCCCAGGAAGCCCGACAGGAAAGACGCCGCGACTTCTGCTCCGGACGATGAGCCTGACGATACCCTGGAGACGGATTTCGAGCCTGTTTTCGGTCCCAAATGAGCTGCCCGGGGCAGTGAACGCCAGTCGGGGAGTAGTGGATCCACCACCGCGAGCGGCTTCCAGGGAGTTTGACTTCAGTCGCTTGTCCACACCTGTTTCTTCTCTTCACTGAGGATCACCGATCCGCCCTGATCGTAATAGACCCGCTTCTCTGGACCGCCGCGGTTGTAGAATACCTCGAGCTTCGAATAGTTCCTGCGCGCCGCGAAGGCATCGCTGTACCAGAGCTCTTCCTTGTTCTTATTTCCGTTTTCATCGTAATGGATCTCTGCCTTGGTCAAACCATGAGTATTGGAATAAATGTCCGTGTAATTAAATGATGACTTTATTAGCCTAGGTCTCCTTAGTATTCTGTGTTCATAGAATTGCTCTCTACTGTATACTCCATCTTGTGATGATTGATCTTCAGTATAGAATGATTGTATCTGTTTTATATTTCCTCGCTTATCATAAAATATTATTTGCCTCATAAAACCATCTTTGTATTGTTCTTCGTTTTCATCATAGATCTCTTCTATTGTCTTGCCATTGTATTCGTTTTTCGTGGAAAGTATCTTTTCTTCCCTGGCAAGGCAAATACCAAAAAAAGTAATTATGACTATTGGAACAATCACATAGGATATTGTTCTTTTCATTCCATTCTCCTTCATTTGATGCTTTGTGCTGGTGCACGGAAAGGAGCTACGCAGCGGCAACGGCGTCGCGCGTGGACTCCTTGACCCGGTACATGGCGGTGTCGGCAAATCTGAGAAGCTCGACCTTGTCGTGGGCATCCCCTGGGTACGACGCCACACCGAAGGACGCCGTGACGCGCAGGTTGAGACCCTCTTCCACGAGGAAGGTCGTTTGCTTGATCAGCTCGCGGAGCCTGCCGGCGAATGCCACTCCGTCGTCCTTGCTCGATCCCGGCAGCACGACGATGAACTCGTCCCCGCCATAACGGAAGGGAATCACCCCGGGTTTTTCCTGCTGTCGGAGCAGGTGGCCGATTTCCCGCAAAACCTTGCTCCCGCGGAGGTGCCCGTGCGAATCGTTGACGAGCTTGAAACGGTCGAGATCGAAGAAGATCATGGAGACTTCATGACCCTGCAGGCGGGCGATGGAAATCTCCCGGTCCAGGATATCATAGAGGTGCCTGCTGTTGTATAAGGAGGTGTGATCGTCGGTGATCACGAGTCGTTGAACCCGGTCGAACAGGGCAGCGTTCTGGATGGCGATGGCTCCGTATTCCGCGAGGGTCTCGAGGGCGCGCATGTCGAGATCGGTGAACGGGGTCTCCTCCATGCGGTTGACGAGCTCGATGACGCCCACCACGCGTCCCCCCATTCGCATGGGCACGCAAATGACGGAGCGTGTGGTGAACCTGGAGAGCTCATCGAAACGGCCGCAGAATCGCCGGTCCGAGCCGGCGTTCTCGATGAGAACGCTCTCTCCGTTTTCGGCGACCCAGCCGGCAATGCCTTCGCCAACCTGGAGACGATGCCCCTTGATGGTCTCCGCGCCCTGGCCCACGGCGATCTCGAAGCGCAGATGACGTCCATCCTCCTCCATGAGAAGGAGCGACCAGTTTTGAGGCCTCAGCAGGGTTTGCACCTTTTCCATGATGATGCGCAGCACTTCCGAGAGGTCCAGGGTGGAGGTGAGGGTTCTGGCCAGATCGGAGAAGATCTGGTGCTCCTTTTTCAGTCGTTCGAATTCGCTGCTCGAGTACGGCATGTCGGATTTCCTCTATCAGTCCGCCTTGCTGCGCTGCCAATCGTCCATGGCATGCGCATCTGGGAAGATCGCTTCATGCATGTTACACGACCCTCGGTCTCCTGCAAGAAGCTTCTGCGCCGAGGGGTGCATGGTGTACGATGGATGTTAACGTTATCGAGCCGCGCAATGGGTGTCACATGAGCCAGCAAGCCCATGGAGTCAAGGAGCTGAGAGCACTCGTTGAGCTCAGCGGTATGGTCAACTCGTCCCTGGACATCGAAAGCGTGCTGGGCCACGCCATGACCTGCGTGCAGGAGCTCCTGGACGCGGAGGCGAGCTCCATATTCCAGCTCGATGCTGAAAAGGGGGAGCTCTACTTCAGGCTCGCTCTCGGGGACGCCGCCGAGCGGGTCAGGGAGGTGAGGCTCGGAATGGGGCAGGGGATCGCCGGCTGGGTAGCCCGGACCCGTCGCCCCCTGATCATTCCCGACACCTCGAAGGACCCGCGATTCAATGCGGAAGTTGACGTTCATTCGGGCTTCCGGACTCGTTCCATATTGTGCGTTCCCATGATCTACAGGGGGCGGCTCACGGGTGTTCTCCAGGTGCTGAACAAAAGGAGCGGACGGGAATTCACCCGGGACGATCTCGAAATCCTCACCGTTCTGTCCAACCAGATCGCCACCGCCATCGAGAATGCAAGGCTCTACGCACGGCTCAACGAGAGATTCACCCTCACGTCGTGCGAGCTCAGGTCCACCCAGGAGAAGCTCTTGCACGCCGAGAGGCTGGCCGCCCTGGGGCGGCTCTCCCAGGGTGTCGCCCATGAAGTCAGAAACCCGGTGACCGTCATTGGCGGTTTTGCCCGGCGCCTCAAGAAGGAGCTGGCGGCATCGGAGTCGGCCCAGAGAGGGCTCGACGTGATCCTGGCCGAAGCCGAGCGGCTCGAGCGCATGGTGACCGATATAGAGGATTTCTGCAAACTCCCCGCTCCGTCCCCGGGCGAGGTCGATTTGGCGCGGCTCCTGGAAAGGGTGCTGCAAAGCTTCAGTGACTGGATGAATCGCCAGTCCATTGCCGCGGAGGTGCTGTCCGACGGTTTGGCATATCATGCCTGGGCCGACGAGAAGCTGCTTGAGATCGCATGCCGAAACGTCATCCAGAATTCCATCGAGGCCATGCCCGAGGGTGGCAGGATCGAAATCGAGCTGAAAACCGTGGACAATGGACTGGCTCTCAGGTTTCGAGACACCGGATCGGGGATCCCTCCCGAGTCCCTCCCTTACGTTTTCGAGCCCTTTTACACCTCCAGAACCCGTGGCTCGGGTCTTGGGCTCACCAGGGTGCATCGCATCGTGTGCGATCATGGAGGGGATGTGAACATCGCCTCGGTGGTGGGAAAGGGCACAGAAGTCCTGATCACACTGCCGATGGCTCCTCATGAAGGGGGGCAGGGGTCCGGTTCAGCCCCCGGGGGAGATGTCGAGGCATCTCGGAGCGAGGGCTGAGGATCACATGCATCAGCCACCCATTTCCCGTAGAGCCCCTGCGGCGTGGCATCCAGGAGGCGAGCCCGGACCCGCATTCCCGGTGCGAGCGCTTTTGAGCTTTCAATGTTGAGCTTGAGGTAGTTTGGGGTTGTACCCTGCCAGAGGAAGCCCCGGGGATCTCTTCTCTCCACCAGCAATTCCATCGTTCGCCCCAGGAACCTCCCGGCGAATGCAATGCGTTTCCGTGCGCTCAGTTCTCTCAGGACTCGGCATCTTGCCTTGAGGGTATGGCCGTCGATTCTGTTCGAAAGCTGGAGAGCCAGGGTTCCCGGGCGTGGGGAGAACGGGAAAACGTGCAGGTAGGCGATGGGAAGATCACTCAGAAGGGAGAGGGTGTTCTGGAACCGGGATTCCGTCTCACCCGGGAAGCCCGCCAGCACGTCGGCGCCGATGGCCGCGTCGGGAAATATGTCGTGCAGGTGCAGGATGAGATCCCGGTAGTACCCGGCCCCGTAGGGACGGTGCATGGCCTCCAGGATATCGTCGTCGCCGCTTTGGAGCGGGATGTGGAAGTGGGGGCAGAGCTCGGGAGTGGTCTGAAGCTCGCCCATGAGCCCCTCGGTGCATTCGAGGGGCTCGAGAGAGCTGAGTCGGATACGAGGGGGCAAGCCTCCGCATTTCAGTTGCCGGAGGAGAGAGGTCAGGTTCTCGCGGGCGTCGAGATCCCGCCCCCATTGGCCCAGGTGGATCCCCGAGAGCACGACCTCCTGGAAGCCTTGCTCCATGAAGCGATGGAGCTGGCCGCGGACGGCCCTGGCGGGAAGGCTCCGGCTGCAGCCGCGGGAGTGAGGCACGATGCAGTAGGAGCAGAAGGCATCGCAGCCATCCTGCACCTTGAGGACCGCACGCGAGCGTCCGATGGCCATCCGGTGCATACAGAGCTCACGGAATCCGCGAATCGACCGCGGAGGGGCGGCAGCGACGCATGGCCGCTGGAATGTCCCCGGCTCCCGAAGCCACTGGAGCAGGTCGAACTTCTCGCCGTTGCCCAGGATATGGGTGGCCAGCTGTTCGGCGGCCAGGCGGGGGGCCTCCACGTGAACATCACAGCCCATGACCACCACGACCTCTCCCCGCGGATTTGCCCGCCGGGCCCTGCGAAGCAGCTGCCGTGTTTCAAGGCTGGCCCGGGAGGTCACGGCGCAGCTGTGGACAATGGTCAGATCGGCCGTTTCCCCGCGGGCTGCCGTGCCGTATCCGGCTTCGGCGAGAACTTCGAGGAAGTGGGAGGACTCGACCTGGTTCACTTTGCAGCCCAGGGTATGCAGGGCAACCTTCCTGCTGTTCAAGGGGGGCTCCCGGCGGATGATGGGGTTGGTGTGTGCATTCGGAACCTTTCGATGATTCCACCTCCCACGAGCATCTCACCGTCATAAAAGACCGCAGCCTGTCCGGGTGTGACGGCGCGCTGGGGGGAGTCGAAGACGATTCGCACCCGATCCGTTGAGAGGGGCGTGACCAGTGCGGGGGCCGGCTGGTGTTGATGGCGTATCTTCACCGAGCACCGCAGGGGCGCTTCCCGGGGCATGATGGAAACCCAGTTGACGCCGGCGGCGGTGAGCTCCGGGCGGTCCAGGTCCACGGCGCTTCCCACCCGGACGGCATTGGCGGAAACATCCAGCTCGAGGACATAGAGGGGAGCCGTGGAGGCAATGCCCAGTCCGCGACGCTGCCCTATGGTGTAGGCAAAGAGCCCTTTGTGCTCTCCCAGAACGTTGCCCGCCCTGTCCAGGATGGGACCCCGGGCTGTATCCGTATCCGCGGGATGACGCTCCATGAGGAACTCCTGGTAGCCTCCTCGAGGGATGAAGCAGATCTCCTGGCTTTCCCGGGGAATCTCCCGCTCCAGGCCCATGGACCGGGCCCAATGGAGGACTTCCCGCTTGGTGCGTCCCCCCAGGGGAAAGAGCGTTCCGGCCAGCTGCTCCTGGGTCAGGCCGAACAGGAAATAGGACTGGTCCTTGCCGACATCGAGACCCCGGAAGAGGCGGTATCGGTCGGAATTGTCATCGGGAGGCGAGACCCTGGCGTAATGACCAGTGGCCATGGTGTATACACCCAGATTCACAGCCTCCCGCAGGATGATGGGGAATTTGACCTGGGGATTGCAGGTGACGCACGGGTTGGGCGTGAGTCCGCCCAGATAGGCGTTCAGAAAAGGTTGGATCACCATTTGCTCGAAAAGATCGCGGCAATCGATGACGTTCACGTCGATGCCAAAGCGGGAAGCCACATTGCGCAGAGCGCCCTCGCGCTCTTCTAGGGCTTCCTCGGTCGACCATCGCCCGCCCGGAGAGGGAGGCAGGAGACGCATGTGAAGGCCCTTGACCTCATGCCCCATTTCCCGCAGCAGCAGGGCGGCGCGAAGGCTGTCCACACCGCCGCTCAGGGCGACGGCTACAGGCTCCATGGCGGGTTCATCAGTGTATGGCGGTCCAGTGGACCACCCGGGAAGCAGCACCCGTCGCCGGCCCGCAGATGGATCATGTGGAAGCTCATGCGACCAGATGCCGATCGAAGGTCACGATCATGGCCCGGGCCGGGCAGGCCTTCACGCAGAGCTCGCAGGCGCTGCAGCGCTCGGATTCGAAGAGGACCTCCATTTCAGGACGAACGATGTGGAGGGCGTGGGTCGGACACACGGCCGTGCAGGCTCCGCACTGGTAGCACAGGTCGTTGTCGCGGCGAATACCGTGGGCCACCGGCTCGATCTCAACCCCGGTCTCCTTCAGATACGCGATGCCCCGGTCGTAGTCCTCCTTGGTGCCCTGAAGCTCGAGGACGACGATTCCCTCCCGGCGTGGGTAGATTTGGGCCTTGAGTATGTTGAAGGTGAGGTTGTAGTCACGCACGAGATTGGTGATGATGGGTTGGTCGACGATTTGCTTTGGAAATCTGAGCACCAGCATTCTGGCATACATTGCGGATCGACTCCTGGCAGAAAAACGGCAAAATTAGGGACTTCATGGGTGCATCAGCCTCCGGTGCGGCCAGGCCCGGGTCTCTCGACCCGCATGTCTCCCGGTGGCGGCAAGGATTAATAACATGGCGGGAACAAAAGCCAAATGCCTTTTCCATCCGGGGGATGCCGGCCCGCGAGGCGTCTCATTGGTTGAGACGCCTCGCCAATGAGATTTTTCATTCTTATGGTATCGTCTAGGAGAGGGATTCGCCGGATTTTTCGGCATGTCAGCCGGGCGGCTTGCCGAGGAGAATGCGCCCGTTTGGGCCATGGGGCGAATTTGGGGCCTCAAAACCGAATGATTCAAAAGGGGGATGCCAGATGGGGCGACAGCCATTTTCCTCGCGTCTCGATCGTTTCCGGCAGCTTCTGGCTCGGGACGGTCTGGACGCGTTTATCATCGCTGTTCCTGAAAACCGATACTACTTGAGTGGCTATAAAGCGGAGGACATGGCGCTGGTGGAGAGCTCGGGCTACCTCCTGGTCGCCGCCGACCGCCAGCTTCTGCTGACCGATTTCCGCTACCAGGAGGAAGCCGCGGCCGAAGCCCCCGATTTCGAACTGCTCATTTACACCGAGGGCTTGGACCAGGTGCTGCCGGATGTTTTTTCATCCCTTGGAACGGAGCGGTTGGGATTTGAAAAGGACTTCCTGACCTACAAACGTTACCAGGATGTCGAGAGTGCCCTGCTCTCGGCGCGTGCTTCGGCCAAGGTCGTGCCGTCCGAGGATCTAACCCAGGAGCTTCGCATCATCAAGGATGACGAGGAGATCGAGCTGATCCGCAGGTCCCTCCGCTTGACGGAAGATGTCCTTCACTCCATTTGGGGGGACCTTCGCGTTGGATTGAAGGAGCAGGACGTGGCATGGCGCATTGAGAGGGAGATTCGGGAAGGTGGGGCGGAATCGGTTTCCTTTCCGCCCATTGTGGCCAGTGGGCCCAACGCGTCGCTGCCTCATGCCGTGCCCGGGAATCGAGTCATAGCCGAAGGTGATGGCGTTATCCTGGATCTTGGATCCAGGTTGGGGCAGTATTGCTCGGACATGACTCGAACCTGGATCGCCGGCAAGCCCGGGAATCGCCTTGCCGATATCTACCGGATCGTCCGGGAAGCCCAACTGGCCGCCCAGGAGGCCATCCGCGGAGGCGAGGAGTCGGTGGCTGTGGATGGTGTGGCCCGCGGGGTCATTGAAAAGGCGGGTTACGGCGACCTCTTCGGCCATGGTCTGGGGCACGGCGTCGGGCTGGCCGTCCACGAAAAGCCAGGGCTGCGCAAGCGGCAGCCCACCGTGCTTCAGCCCAACATGGTGGTGACGGTGGAGCCCGGGATTTATATTCCCGGATACGGCGGGGTCAGGCTGGAAAACATGGTGCGGGTCACGGAAAACGGCTGTGAAGTGCTGAATCGGCTGGATTGCTTCTATGATCTCTGAAATCGTGCTCGGGAGGGACGGGAATGCGGTTCTTGAAGCTGGATTTTCGGAATGCGCAGGGAGATCGCCTTTCGGCGCGTCTCGACCTGCCCCTGGATGAAAAACCGGCGGCGTACGCTTTGTTCGCTCACTGCTTCACCTGCAACAAGAACTTCAACGCGGTCTTCAACATCAATCGTGCCCTGGCCAATGAAGGCATAGCGGTGTTGCGCTTCGACTTCACGGGGCTTGGGGAGAGTGAGGGGGACTTCTCCAAAACCAGCTTGCGCTCGAATGTTGAGGATCTCATCACCGCGGCCGATTTCCTGAAATCCGAGCTCGAGGCTCCCAAACTGCTCATCGGCCACTCACTCGGTGGGGCCGCCGTCCTCCAGGCTGCTTCGAAAATTCCATCGGCGAGGGCGGTGGCGACCATCGCCGCGCCGTTCGACCCTTCCGACCTGGGGCACATCCTGGGAAGCACGAAAGAGGAGATTCTGCAGAGAGGTGAAGCCGAAATCACCCTGGCGGGCAGGACGTTCGTCATTCGCAAACAGTTCCTGGATGATCTCGAGCAGGTCAAGATGGACGAGGTCATTCGTAGTCTCGGCAGGGCGCTCATGGTCTTCCACTCGCCGCGGGATACCATCGTGTCCCTCGACAATGCGGCCAGGATTTTTCAAGCCGCCAAACACCCCAAGAGCTTCGTGTCTCTGGATGAGGCCGATCATCTCCTGTCCAACCGCGGGGATTCGCTGTATGCGGGGAAGGTCCTGGCTGCCTGGGTCGGTAGATACCTTGATCTCCCGAAGCTGGAATCGGAGCATCGGGATCTGAGCGACAACCGTGTGATGGTGCGAACCGGGAAAAAGGGGTTTCAGACGGAGGTCATCGCCGGCGGGCATCGGCTTCTGGCCGATGAGCCGGTCTCCGTGGGAGGGGCCGACACCGGCCCGAATCCCTACGATTACCTGGTGGCCAGCCTTGGGGCGTGCACCTCCATGACCCTCAGGATGTACGCGGACCGAAAGAAATGGCCCCTCGAAGCAGCGACAATCCGTTTGAGGCACAAGAAGGTGCACGCCGAGGACTGCGAGGAGTGCGAAGCCAAATCCGGCACCGTTGATGTCATCGAAAGGGAGATTGATCTCGATGGCGATCTCGACCAAGAACAGCGCCAGCGCCTCCTGGAGATCGCGGACCGGTGCCCCGTTCACAGGACACTCCATTCCAGGATCGAGGTCATGACAAGTCTCAAGGATTGAGCCTTGAGCGCCACCCCCATGTTGGCGGCGGTGATTCCCCAGTGTCTTTTCTGCAAAGGGAGGAGGTTGTGTAATGAAGGGACCTTTGGAGATCAGTTCGAGGAACATTGACCTGTCTGAGGAATTGGTTGATCTCATTCATGACAAAGCTGAAAAGCTCGATAACTTCCACGACGGTATCATCTCATGCCGGGTGATGGTCGAGGTGCCTCATCGGAGCCAAAGGAAGGGTGTTTCTTACAATGTGCGTGTCGACCTGAGCGTTCCCGGGGGCGAGGTCATCGTCAGGCGGGAGCCTGGCGAGGATCTTTACGTGTCCATATGCAACGCTTTCGATGTTGCGGAAAGACAGCTCAAGGAGCATGCCGACAGGCAGCGCGGGGATGTGAAGCGGCGTGAGGTGAAGCCCGTGGGACGCGTGGTCCGCATCTTTCCCGACGACGGCTTCGGCTTCCTGGAGAACGTCGAGGGACGCGAGGTCTATTTTCACGAAAATGCTGTCCTTGGAGGCAAATTCAGGGATCTCGAAGTGGGAAGCATGGTCACTTTCGTCGAACGCGAGGGAGATGAGGGCTCCCAGGCGAGCAGCGTAAACCTGGCATGAAGCCTCCATGCCCCGGCCCCTCTGATGGCACGCGGGCTGTGACTCCTTGAGCCGATTTCACCCCATCCCTTCAGCGGCGTCTGAAGATCCCGGAGGGTCCGATGAGCCGCTGGGGGATACCATGCGGCGCTTTATCCCACCGCGCCGGCCTGTCAAGTAATCTCAAGCAAAGGCAGCCATAGCACATGTTGGGTGTGGATATTCTCATCGTGCTGGTCTTGATCCTGATCAACGGTGTCTTCTCCATGTCTGAAATCGCCGTCATCTCGGCTCGCAAGGCTCGCTTGCTGCAACGGGTCGAAGAGGGGGATGAGAAGGCCCGGGTCGCATTGGACCTCGCCAACGAGCCCAATATGCTGCTCTCCACGGTCCAGATCGGTATCACCCTGGTGGGAGTCCTTAGCGGAGCCTTCGGCGGAGTGACTCTCGCCCGTGAATTCGCCCATTTTTTCAACCGCTTCGGCTTCATCTACCCCTACGGCGAGAGCGTATCCCTGGGGGTGGTCGTTCTTTGCATCACCTACTTGTCACTGGTCATCGGGGAGCTCGTGCCGAAGCGCATTGCGCTCAATCATCCCGAGAACATCGCCGTCCGGGTGGGTGGGGGCATGCGCTTCCTTGCAGCCATTGCCGCACCCGCGGTCCACCTGCTCAGCGTCTCCACGAACCTGGTTTTGAGGATTATGCGGTTCAAAACCTCGGAGGAGCCTCCGGTGACCGAGGAGGAAATCAAGATCCTCATCGAGCAGGGGACGGCCGCCGGGGTCTTTCACGAGGCGGAGCAGGAGATGATGAGCCGTATCCTCAGGCTGGGAGACCGGCGCGTCGGCGCGCTCATGACTCCCAGGAAACGGATAGACTGGCTCGATGTCAACGATTCGGCCGAGAAGAACCGGCGAAAGATAACCAGGAGCGTCCGGTCTCGCTTTCCGGTTTGCCAGGGGCGCCTGAGCAACGTGCTCGGCGTGGTTCACGTCAAGGACCTTCTGACGAGATGCCTGAGCGGGCGCACCCTGGACATACGCTCGGGCCTGCAGCAGCCGCTCTTCGTCCTGGAGAGCACCCATGCCCTCAGGGTCATGGAGCTGTTCAAGGAATCGGGAACCCAGGTGGGGCTGGTGGTGGATGAATACGGAACCATCGAAGGGCTGGTCACCCTGACGGACATTCTGGAATCCATTATTGGAGATATCCCCTCCCTGGATGAAACCGGAGAGCCTCCCATCGTTCAGCGCGAAGACGGATCCTGGCTGGTGGACGGCATGGTCCCCGTGGATGAGGTGCGCGAATTCCTCGAGGTCGCGAGATTCCCCGACGAAGAGGCCGGGGACTATGAAACGCTTGGAGGATTTGTTATGAACGTCCTCAAACGCGTTCCCGGGACCGGGGATCGGTTTGAGTGCTGCGGCTTTCAATTCGAGGTCGTGGACATGGATGGTCACCGAGTTGACAAAGTTTTGATCAGCCGCCTCGTGGATTCTGATCGCACCAAATGATCTGCCCTCTCATGCGACTTCGAGATCGACCCCTCAAGGCGATATCGAGTACTTGATTCTGCGCGAGGCGGTCACTGGATTCCTTGAGCTGCCAGGCTTCTTGCACTGCTCGACGCCTGACGCTGGAGAAACAACTGCTGGCCTTTCATCTTTTGCTGGTCCGTTTTTTGCTTTTCCAGGCTGTTTTGACGAGTCTGGCTGAGGCGGAGCGCCCTTGCGCCAGTGCGTGAAAGCGCGGGCCCAGGGGAAGCCGGCGGCAAGTTTCGCTTCAATGAATCAAATGTCTGAGCTGCAGGCCCATCATGAGCAGGAGCTGCTTTTTTCACCTTTTTAATGGAACTTCCTTGTGAAGAGGCTGGAAGCCGGGGAGCATGAGAACGCCATGAAGCTGCTGAGAGTCTGGTTGGGGGCCATGGTGCTGGCGTTGTTAGCGTTCGCCGCACCATTTGAGACGGCTGCGCAGAGCCTGAGGGAAGCCCTCGAGTCTGAACTGATGATGGAGAGTAACGCGAGGGCTCGTGTTTCCCGGGATTCCCGGGACGGTCGTTTTCGATTCTTCGGAGCGGACCGACAGGGTGCCGTGGCGCCCAGATTCACCCGGAAACCTTCCTCGGCGGTGGAAGCCGGCGGTGATTTCCTGACCCGTTACGGAAAGCTCTTCGGCCTTCGGGACCCTTCCAGGGAGCTGCGCCATGAGCAGGTCCGGAAGACCGGCGACGATCGATCGGTCATCCGTTATCAGCAGGAGCACGTTGGGGTCCCGGTGGTCGGTGGCGAGCTGATCGTTCAGACCACGGGGGCCGAGGAGCGGGTGCTGTCCGCGGGAGGCAGAATTGCGGCTGACCTCAGTGTGAACGTGAGTCCGAGTGTGACGCCTTTCGATGCCCAGAACACCGCCCTCAACCTGGTCGCGAAGCATTACGGCATCGAGGCGGACCGGTTCACGGTCACCGAGCCGGAGTTGTGGGTCTATGATCCGCAGCTTCTCGGGGGGCCGGGTCGCGGGCAATCCCTGGTGTGGCGGATGGAGGTCCTGCCCCGGGAAACGCTCCCCATCAAGCAGTTCGTGCTCATTGATGCCCATCGAGGGGCGGTGGCCCTCCATTTCAACCAGACGGACATGGCGCTGAGCCGAAGGGTCTATGATGCGAGAAATATGGAGTCCCTCCCCGGGACGCTGGTCCTGTCCGAGGGCCAGCCGCTGACCGGGGACCCGGATGTCGACAATGCTTACAGGTACATGGGAGATACCCATGCTTTTTACAGGGACCACCATCAGCGGGACAGCATCAACAATGCCGGCATGACGCTGATGTCGACGGTCCACTTTGGCTCCAATTACCAGAATGCCTTCTGGGATGGTATGCAAATGGTCTTCGGGGACGGCTTCGTGGCGGATGACGTCGTCGCCCACGAGATGACCCACGGCGTGACGGAGCATGAATCCCGCCTCTTCTACTACTACCAGTCGGGCGCCATCAACGAGGCCCTGTCCGACATTTGGGGCGAATTCGTCGACCTGACCAACGGGGTGGGAAACGACTCCCCGGAGGTGCGCTGGCTCATAGGCGAAGATCTCGCCATCGGCCCCATTCGCAGTATGAAATCACCCCGTCAGTTCGGTCAGCCGGACAGAATGAGGGATTCCACCACCTACTATTGTGGGTCGGGAGACAACGGTGGAGTTCACTACAACTCGGGAGTCGCCAATAAGGCCGCTTTTCTGCTCACGGACGGGGGAAGCTTCAACGGCTATTCGATCCCGAAGCTTTCAGGCGGCATTCCCATGGTGGCCAGGCTGTTCTACGAGGTGCAGACCAACCTCCTGACTTCGGCGGCGGATTACCAGGATCTCTACAATGCCATGATACAGGCCGCGGACAACCTGGGATTCAGTGCCGCGGATCGCCAGTCCGTGGTGAACGCAGTCAGTGCCACGGAAATGAATCAACAGCCCGCCGGATGTCCGGCGACGGATGCGCCGAGTCCCACATGTCCTTCGGGCCAGACGGTTGTCCTGTTCCACGACGATCTCGAGAACCTCTCCAGCGGCAACTGGCAGAAATCCTCCACCCATGCACCCTGGTACTATCCTCCCAACAACAACCCCTATGGTTTTGACGCCACTCATGCAACGAGCGGCATTTATAACTTCTGGGGTGACAACGTGGACCGCACCGCGGACTATTCCATGGCCATGCGCCGTGATATTTCGATTCCGACAAACCGGTCCGTCTTCTTGCAGTTCAATCATGCCTACAGCTTCGAGACCAGTTCGACCAGCGGCATCGGCTTCGACGGGGGCGTCGTGGAATACAGCACCAATGGGGGAGCATCCTGGACCGATGCAGGATCCTTCTTCACGCACAACGGGTACAACCAGACCCTCTCTTCCGCCTACGACAACCCCCTGAAAGGCCGTAATGCCTTTTCAGGAGCCAGCCGCGGCTATATTTCCTCACGTCTTGATATTTCCCCCCTGGCCGGACAGAATGTTCGGTTCCGGTTCCGAATCGGCACGGACTACATGGTTGCGGACCTGGGATGGTTCATCGATGACATCATTGTGTTCTCGTGCGGCGGCGGTGGCGAGACCTCAGGGCTCATCAGCGTGAGCACCCCCAACGGGACCGAGATCTGGATGGCCGGCAAGCGGCAGGTCATCACCTGGACCTGCAAACCCGAAGTCGGAAGAACCGTGCGGGTTGAGCTCTGGAAGGGAGGCGCCCTGAGCCGGGTTATCCGCAGTGCGGTGCGGTACAAAGCCGACGGAACCGGCTCCCTCACGTGGCTGGTTCCCCGCAGGCTGGAGCCGGGAGACGATTACAGCATTCGAATCGTTGGAAGGACCAGCGGCATCGGTGTGAGCGATTCGTTTTTCGCCGTCATACCCTACGTGCGCTGAATCACTGTGAGGCCATGTGCCACGTGGACATCTTCCGCGTGGCACATGGCCTCAAGGAAATCCTGCCGCAAAACGACCGATTCCCAGTGCGGCACGCCGCCCAGCCCCACTCTAGATCCAGCCTCCCAGCAGGAGAGTCGCCGCCAGCAATGCGACGGCCACCCTGTAGTAGCCGAAGATCTCCAGTCCATGACGGTTCAGGTAGCTCACCATCCATTTCACCGAGATGACGGCGGAAAGAAAAGCCGTCACCAGTCCCAGAAGAAGAGCGCCGGTGTTGAAAGCCTCCATCATCTCGCGGCCATGCTTCAGGCCGTCGAAAACCGTTGCGGCTCCGAGGGTGAGAACGCCCAGCAGAAAACTGAACTCCACCGCGGCGGGGGTGGAAAGCCCCACCAGGATGCCCCCGAGAATCGTGGCCAGACTGCGGCTGACCCCGGGCCACATGGCAAGGCATTGAATGAGGCCTATGATGAGAGCCATCCGAATGTTCATGGTGGAAAGGCCCGTGCCCCGTCCCTGCAGGGACCGGCCGGACCTGCGCACGCCCTCGATCCAAAGGATGGCGAGGCCGCCGATGAACCAGGCGAAGACGATGGGCCAGGGTCCGAAAAGGTAGGCCTTGATTGCCTTGTGGAGGACAAGGCCGATGGCGGCCGCCGGCATGAAAGCCGCCACCAGGTTGACCACCATGCGCAGCCCCTCGGGGCTCCTGCCCAGAAGCCCCAGAAGCATCAGTTTCACCCGTTTCATGTAAAGCCCCAGCACGGCAATGATGGCGCCGGCCTGGATGCAGATGGCGTAAGCGTCCGCGGCATCCTTGCTCGACCGGGAATCGGGATTCGAGGAGTCGCCGTCCGTTCCGATTCCCATGATGCGCTGGGCCAGAAGCAGATGTCCCGTGGAGCTCACGGGCAAATACTCCGTCACCCCCTCGACAATCCCCAGGACCGCCGCCTGGAAGTAGGTCATGCCCTTCGAGGCCTGGCCCGAATCCCCAGGCGGCTCCTCCGTGGCAGCCGATGGGGAGCTCTGTACGGATAGGGTACAAAGGAGCGTCGTCAGAAGCAGAGCGGTGATTATTCGACGATTTGATGTCATTTCGAATCCTGCGTATGATGGTGGCAATGTCAGAGCAAGGCATCGAGCCTTGGGGAGTGACTATCGCTCGGACTCCGAGCATGCCCGGATCATGGAGTGAACAGCTTATAGCCCCATTGAGCATCCGTGTCCATGCCGCATGATCTGGCCCGAGCCGTCTTCCTGTTCCAAATTCAGCGGCGGTCAGGGTTTCCATTCGTGGGATGGGCGCTTATATGAAAGCATGTCATGCGGGCGCGGCCGCTCTTGCCGCGCCCTCCGTGCCATCCGAACCCTGTGTGCTGAACGGGCATTCCTTTCATGATGCCCGTTATGGAAAGAATGATTCCACTCGATGGGACCAATCCAGCAAGGCGAAAGGGAAGCATGAAAAGTGCGCTCAAGCTGTACAACACCATGTCTCGAAGCAAGGAAGCCTTCGAATCCAGGGAAGACCATCTCGTCAAGATGTTCACCTGTGGTCCTTCCGTGTACCGGAGACCCCATGTGGGCAATTACCGGACCTTCGCCTGGGAGGATTTGCTGCAGCGCTACCTGGAATACCTGGGCTACCGGGTGGAGCGTGTGATCAGCCTGACCGACATCGAGGACAAGGCCCTTGCCGAAGCCGAACGTCATGAGGTGGATGTCGGGCAGCTCACCGGCGAGGTTGTCGACCGCTTTCTTGATGAATGCCGCCTGCTCAGGATCGACCTGCCGGAGACGATTCCACGATCGTCGACCTCCGTGGACCAGGCCGTCGAGCTGATCAAGGTGCTTCTCGAGAAAGGCTGTGCCTACCGCCACAAGGGAGACATCTTCTTCGACCCGCTCAGGTACGAAGGCTTCGGGAGGCTGTTCGGGCTGGACATGAGCCGCTGGCCCGCCGGCAGGCGCCGCTTCAGGCGGGACACTTACCCCGGGAGGCGATGGAACCTCGGTGATTTCATTCTGTGGCACGGAGCAAGGGAGGGGGATGATCCGACCTGGAGCACCGGGATCGGGAGGGGAAGGCCCGCCTGGAACATTCAGGACCCGGCCATGATCACCAAGCACCTCGGGGTTTCCATCGATATCTGCTGTGGTGGAATCGACAACCTGTATCGCCACCACGATTACAACCTCGCGGTTGTCGAGGCTGCATCGGGAGTCGACTTCGCCCGCTTCTGGATTCACGGGGAGCACCTCCTGTGCCGGGGCAAAAAGATGTCCAAGAGCCTCGGCAACATCGTTTACGTGGAGGACCTGATCCGGGATGGCCGCACTGCGGATCACCTGCGGTTCTTCCTCCTTTACGGACATCACCGAAAGCGGATGAACCTCACGATTTCGGGATTCGAGAAGGCGGCGGCCCGGCTCGATGATCTCCGGAGCCGGGTGAGGCGCATTCTGTCGGATGAGGTTGCGGTCGGCCGAGGAGCGAAGGCTGGTGACGACCCCGCAGGCCCGCTGGTGGACGATTTCAACAGGCATATGAATGATGATCTGGATGCCAAATCGGCCATCGATTCGCTGATGCTGAATATGGAAGGCATCGAGCGGTTGCGGGAGGCCGGCTCGCTGGGGGAGTCCGGGAAGCAAAGGGTCAAGGACGCTCTCATGAGAATCGATGGAGCTCTTCGGTTTCTCTTTTGAGCCGTGGGGTGGGCGGCTGCGAGCCGGCGACGGACCGATGATCCCCCTCGGGGGACCTGTTTGCGCCGTCAGTTTGATGGAGGAATGGCGCCACAGGGTCTCGGTGCGCCTGGTCTTCGCTTTGCGCGGAGAATTCGTGACAGCCGGCTGCCGCACTGAGCCGAAAGCTCAGGATCGTGATGTCGTCGGCCTGCTGGGCGTCGCCCTGGTGCTCCCGGACCTCCCTCAGCACATTCAGGCAGATTGATTTTGGGTCTTGACCGCTTGACTCCTTGATCGTTGCTGTAAGGCGAGCTTCAGAAAACAGCTCGCTCCTGGAATTGAAGGATTCCGTGACTCCGTCCGTGTAGACAACGAGGATATCCTCGGGCTCGAGTCGGAAAGCGCCGTCGGTGTAAACGGCATCCTCCATGATGCCGATGGGGAGGCCCCTGCCGTTCTGACTGTCCGCGCCCACGGTAATGACCTCGCCCCGGCTGATCCGCAGCGGCGGATTCTGACCGGCGTTGCAGTAGGTGACCTGGCCCGATTTCATGTTGCAGATGAAGAAAAACATGGTCACGAACATGGCCGACGGGTTCTCGGACGCAATGATCTGATTGATTCGGATGAGGGTGTCCGCGGGACTGAGACTGCTGGTGACCGTTCCCCTCAGCATGGCCCGGACCCTCATCATGAAAAGCCCGGCGGGAATTCCTTTTCCCGATACATCAGCCACCACGACCGCCATGTGGTCGTCGTCCACAAGGAAGAAATCGTAATAATCGCCGCCCACCTCCTTGGCCGGCTCCATTTGAGCGAACATGCACACGTGCGGCGCCTGGGCAAAAGGAGGAAAGCATTGCGGCAGCATTTCCTGCTGCAGCTGCCTGGCCAGGCGCAGCTCTCCCGCCAGGGACTCCTTTTCCGCCGCGGCCCGCGCGACTTCACCTGTGTAATTTTTAAGGTCCCCGACCATCCGGTTGAAGGCTCTCGCGAGGTCCCCCAGCTCATCCCTGGATCGAACATCGATGAGATGCTCGAAATCGCCCCGGCTGACCATTTCGGTCTGAAGCCTCAGGCGGCGCAGCGGTCGTGCGAAGACATAGGAGAAGGCCATGACCAGCACCAGGGTTGCGGCGACGGTTACACCCACCACCTGGCTCACCCTGCGGCTCACATGGCGGCTGGCTCGACGAACTTCCTCCGCCGGCCTGTAGAGCTCGAGGACGTTGATCACCTCACCCGTTTCGTCCAGGACCGGCGTCAGGTGGCTGAGCCATTCCCCCTCGTCGTCGGTATAGAAGCCGTGCTGCGGGCGTTTCTCCCGGAGGGCCTGCCAGAACATCCGGCGATCAACGGGCACGATGCACGGCATGAATATGGCCCCTCGCCAAATGTTTATCCCGTAATAGAAGTGCCCATCCTGAATTTTATGAAGAATCCATTTGGGCGTCTGTTCGACCTGTTTGCCATCCAGGATCCGTGAAATGGTGCGATGCACGTTCTCATAAATGGCGCTCTCCCTGTCTTCAGGCTTCTGGATGGCTTTGAGATCAGTGAGCGAGATGTTCTGAAGCACGGCCTGGGCGAGGTTGGCCGATCTCCGCAGGGATTCCGCCATCACTTCCGCGCTCATGATGCCGTGCACCCCGTCCCCCACCAGCCGGGCGGTGAGCACCACCATCACGATGAGTGGAATCGAGAGCTTGAAGAAGAAGGGCACTCGGAGGTTCCGGCAGGGACGGCACAGGCGGCCGGCAAAGAAGGCCAGAAGGAAGAGCGTTAAAGAGCATGCGATCCAGGAGGCGGTCCGCGCGGGAAGCCGAATGGAATAGGAGCGGATAGCTTCGGCCTTCGGGCCAAAGGTCAGAAAGGCTCGGTTGGCGAGGTCGAAGGAGCACAATTCGCCAACCGCGGGATCATAATGGAAAGGCCCAATCAGGACGTCGCTGAAGGGATAGTCCATGTCGAGCGGGTTCAGCACTTCCCGCACCGAGCCGGTCTCGTCGAACTGGACCCAGGTGCGGTTTCCCTTGCTGGCGACCGTCAGGAGCCGAGGCGCGTGCCGCGAGGTTCGAGCGAAGAACACTTCATCGGGGGCCAGCAGTTTTCCACTGTCAAAGCCGACCGCCCCGATCTCGCGGATTCTCTCCCCGGATGGCGCATACTCGACGATCCTGCCCGAAACACCCGAGGAGACGTAGATCTTCCCGTCCGGCCCCACCGTTATGGCTTCCCAGTGATCCAGCGGATCGTTTCTCTCACCCAGGGCCTGGACCTGTTCTGGGAGCCGGCCGGAGTCTATCCTGACTTGAGTGGAAGGCGGGACTTTCCAGATGTTGAGCTGATACCTGATGTTGTTGGCAAAATAGTGGCTCCCATGCGAATCGAAGGCGTAGGTGATCTCAGGGTATTGCTGCGGGTTTCTGAAGATGATGGTGAGCAGGACCTCTGGAGGCTGATCCGGAGACTTGTACAGGGAATAGCGGTAGCCGAGAAACTCCCGGGTCTGAAGAGCGTAGATATTGCTCTGGACGACGATGCCTTCGGGACCGGGGTAGAGTTTTCTCACCATGTAATAGCGGCTGTCGTCGTCTCGCTCGATGGCGTGGGAGCCCACGGCTTCAAGCCCACGATCGCCGGGTGAGGGTCGCAATACCAGGAGAGTGTTTTTCTCCTTCTCGAGCACGTAGAGCGCATGATCGGTGAGGGTGTAGGCCACGGGATTTCGGAATGTCCTCTCGGCACGGTATCCGGTGACCGCCAGGACGAGACACGCCAATCCGGCCACGAGAAACAGCGCTCCCGCCAGTCCCAATCTGCAGCACACGCCGCTCATGAGGTGAATTCCCCCTCATCCTTCTGGTTTGCAGGGAGGAGGGTGGAGCTCAAAGCCCATGTACCATCCCCCCCGGTCTCCGGTGGTCAGGCAATCTCTTGAAGGGCCTGTCGCTGCATTTCCGCAAGGTAATCGTCAAGCTCTTCCAGGCTCGAGAAGATTTGAAGGGATGGAAGCGCGTTGATGATCTCGAAGACCCTCTTGACCTGTCGCTGCAGATTGACGAGAAGGAAGGCTCCCCCGCGACGCTGAAGGTCCTTTTTGGTCTTGAGAACCACGCGTACCCCCATGCTGCTGATGTATTCGATGCCGCCCATGTCCAGGGTGATCACCCTGGCCGCGCCGCCCTGTATCAAATGGTCCATCTTGTTTTCAAGAGCCTGGTGAGTGTTGGTGTCGAGTGAGCCGAAGGCGGAAACCACGAAGACCCCGGCCTGTTTTTCGGTTGATGTGACCGTCAAGGACATGGAGCATTCTCCTTTTCAATGAGACGTTGCGTATCTCCCTGATGAGCTAGGGGGTATTGAATCCTATGAGCAATACATTCCACTCACCCATGCGCTCATATTGAATCTTGCCGGCGAGTTGTCGGACCAGGTGAATTCCGAGTCCACCGATTTCTCTTTCGGCAAAATCGCGATTCAGATCCGACGGCATGAATTTCGTCGGGTCGAAGGGGATGCCCGTATCCCTGAATTCAACGTACAGGCGTCCTTTGTCCCGATTGTGGCAGGCCACGTGAACCGATCCCCGCGAACCCGGATAAGCATGGAAGACGATGTTGGTGAAAACCTCCTCCAGGACCAGTCGAATGTCCTGAGCCAGATCCGGTGGAGGATTCGAACCTCGAATCTCTCCGAGAACGAAGTCCACGAGAGCATCCAGGGATTCCATGTCCGCCTTCAGTTCCATCTGGCCCCTCTGACTCCAGTCGGAGCGGGTTCTGGTCGAAGCGCCATCGGCCTGGCGCCGCCATTTGCCGACGATCATGTCTTCTGCGTCAGCGTTGTTCATTCAAGATGCTGCCTGGGTGTGACTTGCGTTCTTCCCGCTCATGGCCTCGCAGAGCTTGGGTATTTGATCGGCTGAAGGCCGCATTTTCCTCAAATGTAATTACCGCGCTGCTCGGATCTCGGTTGGACGCGTCGACCGATATGCTCCATAATCGGCTTGAGTCAAACAGTGAAGCACGGGTCAGCCGGGGTCGGAAATCGGGTCTTCAAGCGCTCACGCCGGAAGCAAGGGGCACATCGGGGCCAGTGAGTGGATGGGCCCACCGCCGAACCGGTTCACTGATCGAAAAGGAGGAGTGCTTGAAAGGAATCTGGCAACGTCCCGGCCTGGTCCAGGTGGCGGGCATTCGCCATCTCGATGAAGCACGCATGCTGCTTGACGCGGGTGTTGACCTCCTTGGCTTTCCCCTCGGACTGGACTTTCACGAGGAGGATATTCCCGGCCACGAGGCGGCTCGCATCGTAAGGATTCTCGGTCTGGAAGAAAGGGGGGTGCTGATCACTTACCTCACCCGCCCCGGGGAAATTGCCGCACTGGTGCGGCAGATCAAGGTTCGAGCCATTCAGCTCCATGGACGGGTGAATCGCGGGAGTATCCATGAACTGCGAAAGCGGGTGCCCGGCTTGTCCGTCATCAAGAGCCTCATTGTCCGGGAGGGCAACCTTGGGGAGCTGAAAACGGAGATTCGGGTCCTGGAGGACCTGGTGGATGCCTTCATTACCGACACATTCGACCCCGGGACCGGAGCCAGTGGCGCCACCGGTCGGACCCATGACTGGGACGTCAGTCGCCAGCTGGTCGATAGTGCCCAAAAGCCCTTGATTCTTGCCGGCGGGCTCTCGCCGCGCAATGTGGTCAGGGCCATCCTGACGGTCAGACCGTTTGGAGTCGACGCCCACACGGGGCTTGAGGGTAGCGACGGCCGGAAAGACCCTTCAAAGGTGGAGGCGTTTGTGAATGCGGCGAAGCTGGGTTTTGCCCAGACCTCGGGACTTGAGTCCCCTGCCGGGGCGTGAAGGATCGAATCCGGGCCGTGCATGGCATTCGGCCCCCCCTCAATGCTGTTGAATCGAGGGGTGGCACAGGCTAAGCACAGCTCCACAGAATTTGATGCCCATTTCGCCGCCCGTCATGCCGGCGGTTTTTGAGCCGGCATCCAGTCCTCTTCTGTGGAATCCGGCTAAGAGGCTGCCGGAATGACGCAAATACTCATTGTTTTTAATAAGATAGAAGGCACAGGCCCCACGTTCTACTGCCGGTGGAATGCGGCTCCGCCGGGGAGTATCGGTTTTGTTTACAGAACTGGAGAGTCCTAAGTTCTCCATGTCGAGAGGCCCTCAGGCCGCCTGGTCGAGCTCGGTATCCCGCCCTCTTTCGAGGATGATCTGCAAAGTTCGACAGACTGGGACTTTTCGTTGCATGGAAGTGAAAAACTCCGCACGGATGGCGTTTTGCACAACACCCTCTGAAGGGAGCGCGGAGGAATAGGTTCGGAGCCAACCGTGGTACCCCGACCAGACCTTGGCGGCTTGCGTGAGCGCCAGGTGCTGCAGAAGTCCCAGGGCTATGGCGGCCAGGTTCAAATGCCGTTCGATGGCTTGCACGGTGCGACGGATCTTGAGGAGGTCCGGCTTGCTGAGTTTGGAGACATCCATCTTCTCGTTGCGCTTCAGTTCCGGGAAGACCTTGGTCCAGACCCGATAGCGGAATCCACCCAGCAGGTGCTTGAGAAAAAGAAACAGGCCTTCAATGTCTGAGCGGTAGCGGTAGCGGTAGATGGTGATGATCTCTTGGGGCGAGAGATCGAGATCCGAGCACATCAGGATGAAACGGTCCTTGCCATCGACTACCAGCACGAAACGGATGCAGTCCTTGACGGGCTGCCAGAGCAGATCGATGCAGAAGTATTCGACAGTTTCGAGTTTTCCGCGGATTGTCAGCTCCGCCTTGGAACAGGTTGGGAAAATCAAAGATGTCCGCGAGGGCAAACAGAGCGCCTTCCGTGGCTATCTGGATGTGTCTGGCAGCCTTGATGCCTTTTTGCCGGAGGTTTTGATCCCAATGAGGATCATCCGCAATGATGCTTGGCTCGCCACCGGCCAAAACCTCAATGACTGGCCGCGGCAGTTTATGCGATTCCCAATAGGTGACAGCGTCGCTGTTGATCACGTAATCTGTGCGTCCGGCCCGGAGCAGTCTCCCGGCCCGGAGCAGTCTCAGGAAGTTCATCAACTTACCTTTTGCAGACAAATACCGGCTGCTACGGGGCGTTCTCGACGGGCCGATTGTGGTCGAAGTCCAGACTCAATCTACACGTTCAGTTCGATCCTGATGATGAAGTGATCAAGATATTGGAGGGGATCGGGATGAACATCAGACAGTACCATCCGTTATTGTTAGAGCTCCTTCCTGAATGCATCATCCCAAAAGCGTTGTGATGGTTGAAACCACCGGGGACGGGTCAGCACCGTCGTGTTGGTATCGGCGACCTGATCGATCAGGAGCAGCACATCCTGAATAATCTTGGAACGTCCGATGATGCTGGTCTTGGGCCGCCTGGCCTCAGCCAGCATCCGCCGCAACCGGCGGTTTTCCTCCTCGACCACTCGAAAGTGCACCACTTTGCCAAGCAATTCGGCAACCGCGACCAGGATTTCAACTTCGCGGTCCAGATCATCCACCTGATGCGCCAGTTTATCGGCTGAAAGGACCCCCACAAGCCGTTCCTGGTAGAAGATGGGGACACAGAGAAAGGCCAGTTCATCCCGATTGAGAGTTTTCCGGGCACCGGTTCGATCCAGGAAAAGCGTTTCATCACCCAGATTGGCGAAGGCCAGCGGACGTCCCGTCTGGGCCACCTTGCCGGTGATGTCCTCCCCCGGCTGAGACCAGATCCTTCCTGCCTCAAAATCCACCCCGCGCGCAACGTCCAACAAGGCCTTGCCGGTCTGCAGGTCGAGAATGGAAACCATCCCCCCCGCTCCATCCCCAGCCAGGTGCTCAGGATATCAAGCGTCCGCTGGAGCTGATCCTTCAGGTCGTTGCTGAGGGACGGCACCCGGGCGATTTCATGCAGGGCGCGGAATTCTCAATAACCCAAATGAGCACTCGTCATAGCCAAGTTCTTCAGCTCACTTTGATGCTTCTTCGCCGTTGACGCCCATCCCGCCATGGCATAAGGTGGCATTGTGGATTTTCCGTCACGTCTTTCTTTCACCTCTTCCTCCCAGCCTCTGCATCAACTGAGAGAACAACCGGGGAGAGGTGTGAGGTGAAGAATTCCCCAGCCTGAGAGCGAGGAGAAGATCTTGATGCCAAGAACCATTTGCGGCACGTTTTTACTGGTATTCTTGATGCTTACCGGATGCTTTTTGCTGGCACCGGACGCAATTGCTCAGCAGACAGCTCCAGGGACCCCCCCCATAATGGGAACCCCTCCCACTGACAATCCCAATTCGACAACCTGGCAGTATGTACGAAAGGACGAAGGGGAGCTGGTCAGCATGGGTGGCGGGTCGGTTGAAAAGGGCATGAATCTGCTTGGCGACATGGGCTACGAGTTGTTCATTGTTACTTCGGCCATTGATTCCGGCAAAGCCGGCTACCATTTTTTTCGGCGCCCCCCGTGTTGCCCGCCAGGCATGCAGCGCCCCAGAATCGAGTACCGGCGTGCGGACTCAGGGGAGATCACCAAGGAAGGAAATGGATCATACCAGGATGGCCTCAACAAGATTGACACCAGTCGGTGGGAGCTTGTCACCGTCACCTCCACCGCCCAAGGTGCTGTTGGTTTTCACTATTTCATGCGCCCCAAGCAGTGAGGCCAAGACGTTGGCACGGCACCGGAGGTCCTTGTTTAAACTGTTTTAGCTCCGTCGGCAGGAATCCGGTCTCAGTCGGGTTGCAGGGAACGCGCCATCCTTGTGAGCCTGTTCGCAGAACCAGTAGGGCCCCCAGAGATTTCCGTGACGGTAGTAATTCTGCGCGGCGCAAGCACCCAGGCAGATTCCTTTCATGAGGCAATCGGCACAGACCCCCCGCAGTGACGCCGGGAGCCCTGCTCGGATTTCCTGCAGGACGGGATGTTCGCACCATATATCAGCTAAGACATCCTTCTCGGCGTTCCCGAAAACCAGGGCCGGTATCGACTCACCGATTCCGCACAAAGCGTATGATCCGTCATGGAGAACGCCAAGGATCGTCTTTACCCCACACACCCCACAGCCACCGCCCTCTCCTCCAAACAACCGGCTCAACGGTCGGAATGCCGGTGGCTGATGAAAAAAGATGCGGATGCTCTTTTGATCGGTGTATTGACGCTCCACCCGGCGCCCCAGGTCGATCAGTTCCCTGACGGTCAGCACCTGGTCGGATTGATGCATGAGTGCGCCACGCTCGGTTGGCTGCAGCAGATTGAATTTGACCGACCCGGCCCCAAGGCTTTCGGCCAGATCGATGATCCTCTCAACCTGATCCAGATTGAGACGAAGCAGGGTGAAGATGATCTGCGGCCTCAAACCTGCTTTCACAAAATTCCGCAACCCTTCAAGAGCTGCCTCGAAGCAGCCGTCAACCCCCCGCACCCATTCGTGGGTCTCTGCATCAACTCCGTCAAGACTGATGCAGGCAAGGGCGGTGTCATAGCCGGCAAGCACACTAGCCATTTGGTCGGTGCACAAAACGCCATTGGTTTCTAGAGTGACACGCAACGCCCGGGCTTTGGCAAGCTGAATAATCTCCAAAATTGCAGGATGAAGGAGCGGTTCTCCGCCGCTCAATTTGACCCCGGTAAGACCGAGCGGCAGAGCCTGTTCGACGATCGACGCGAACAGTTCGGGTTCCAGGTAGCCGTGCGACTCTGCGCTCCCCTGGAACTTGGGGGCAATCCAGCAATGCCGGCAACGCAAATTGCATGCTTCCGTCAAGTAAAAATAGATTTCACGCAACGGCTGGACGCCGCTTCCCGAACTTTGGGCCATGTCCTTTTCCGATGCTTTTTGGCGGGAATTCAGAGCGGCCACTGCGGCAGGCTTCCCCCCGCCTCCAGAAAACGTTTGAGGCATGCATCCGGACTGGGATGATGATCGACGCCCAAATAATTGTAGGCCAAGGCGGGGCAGTTGCCGGTACAGTATGGGATGTACCCACACCCGTTGCAGAACGCGAACGTCGAAAGCGGAGTGTCGACGCGTTGTCGCAATCGCTGCAGTTCCGGATGGTTCTGCCAGATTGCCACGAAGTCGTCCCGGTTGATCCGTCCCATAACCAGGTGACTCAGATGGGAACATGGCACCATGGCCCCGTCCGGCCGCACCGCCATCTTCCGCATCACTGCTCCGCACGCCATCAGATAGCCTCGATCGGGAGGCTGCGCTTTTCCCGCCAGGCGAGCGCTCTCCATCTCAGTCCAAAGCTGGGCTTCCGCCAAAGGGCCAGCGGTGGCCGAGATGCGCTTCCCGTAGCGCTTGACCAATGACATCAGGCACTTCATCGCCTCGGTGCGCTCTTCCACCGTGAGCTGCAGATTTTCCACATTTTCTCGGCACAAACCCATGTATGACGCTGCGTTGGTGGAAAAGCAGGGCAACTTCAGTTCTTCCAGCAGGAGATGGGCAATGTTTTCCATGTCCGCGATGTTGTGCCGGTGGATGGTCACCCGCACAGTTACCGGTATCGCCTGCTCTCGCAGGCACTGCAGCCCTCGGAGGGCTCGGTGAAAGCTCCCTTCTCCCCGGCAGGCGTCATGGGGATCGGGAGAAGACCCGTCCAGGGAAACCTGGACCGCGTTGCACCGACCCGTCTCAGCCAGAAAAGAAGCCACCTCCCTGGTGATCAGCGTTCCGTTGGTGAGGATGCTGAAACGCATCCGACGGCAGACAATAGCTGAAATGAGCCGCATGATATCGGGGCGAAGAAACGGTTCGCCGCCCCCCACACACACATCCATCACTGAGGCACGACCCAATTCCGCAATGAAGTTGAGCCACTCGTCCGTCGGCAGGTCACCTGCCACCTCGCCGGCACTTCCAAAATGAAAACAGTAACTGCACCGAAGGTTGCACCGGGTGGTGATGTTGAGATCCACCGAGCGGGGCATTCGCATGACCTGCACAGCCTTCATCCTCTTGGTCAAATCAACGCCAGCCCTTTCTCCATCAGGCTATCGACGAAATCGAGCGCGTCTTGATCCGCTGTCGGAGGAATGCCTTCAAAATGCTCACCCAGTTCCCGCAGAATCTCCACGATGCTCTTGCTGCCATCCAACCTCTTGGCAATGAACACACCAACGGGATCAAGCCCATAGGCTTCACCCGAATCGGGATCAAAGAGCACAGCCCAGTCATCGGTTTCTTCCCGCAGCACGATCTGCAGCCTCAGCTGAGGTTTGGAATGTCGATCAAGCATGGATCTGCCCCCAGGCTCAAAGCGCACGGTCCTGCGGGTTCTCTCCACAAGTCGCTGCTGATGAGGGAGACTATCCTGAGCCAAGGCTCAGTCCTTTTTGTCAAAGGCGGTAATCGGTTTGATCGCAGCGCATGGCCCCGGTTCTCAGAGCCATGCCGGCTTTCGCCTGGACCATGCAGAAAGGCCGCGGCAACGCGGTAGGCCACGCACTATGAGGAAAATTGGCTGTGACCGGTGGCACACGAGGTACCCGCCGTGCCCCCGGTGCTGCACTGGCCGCCAGGTGCCACACCACCGCTCCAGCATGGGCTCTGAGCAACGACAATCGTTTCCGACAAGGGTTTTAGGCAAGGTTTGGTATATTGTTTTTTCATCATGCACCCTCCGACAAATCATTACAGCTCGTCCCTCACCCTCCGCTCATGAAAAAATCGGTATTGGTACAAAATTATTTGCCTAAACTACACTATTCTATATCATTATCAACGGAAAACATACGGGACTCATGCTGCGGTCCACCATCACGACTCCAGGCCCTTTTCCGCCACACTCGATATATACGATGCCACCGGACTGGGGCACACTTTCGACTTGTGAGGAAGTGAGACTCCAGTTCCGACGCCCTGACTCGAACCCTCCCCGGGCCATAGCGGCAAAGGGGAGGCGGCAAGCTCTGCCTCCAATCATTGTTTTGGATGATGCTCTGAGAGCGGCTTGGCTGTATTCTCCCCGTATGAATGCCCGCCGTACTGGCAGTTTCCAGCGGGCGCCCCCGCTCTTTCGAGCAGGGACCGGCAGCGGGCCGGACAATAGCTATGCAGAACACTTTTATGGAGAGACGGAAGATGAAAAGCTTCAAGCAGTGTTTCATGCTATTGGTCATGCTCATGGTGGGGGGCGTCTTGCTCCTCCCGGTGGGAACTGGTGATCTTTTGTATGCTCAGAGCGTTGTCGGAACCTGGGAGTGCCCGAATGTGATGACCCCCTGGGGGCTGGCTCACGGGAAGACGATACTGATGCCGGACGGGACCTTTACCAAGACGGTCAGATGCGGCGAAATGATGACGTGGGACAAAGGGACCTACACCACAGGCACAGGATACATTCACTACAAGATCCAGGATCATGAGCCAAAGATCTACAAGGGTCAACAGATGCACTGGCCTAAGGAAGAGACATCATATTTCGAATTTGCGGGATCCGACCGCATCGTGTCTTCGAATCGCGACGGCGGTGCCCGCGTCGAATGCTACAGGGTTCGCTAGCGGCACCTCGGCCTTTCTTCTATCCTGATTCCTGAAGCCCGAGGCATGAGCACAGTTGGGTCCACTTCATGCGAGTGGCCCGTGGGGACAAAGGTGCGTATGGGGAACAAGCCGGCATCCGGGGGGTTGCTGCAGGGTGTGTCTCTGTCCCTTCTTGGGATTTTTTTGATCGTGCTGGGTGCGGCAGTTCTGTTTTTCGCCCATGCCCCGTTTCTCGCCTTTATCCTGATGAGCCTTCCGGCTATCTTCAGCGGGGTGGTCGCTCTCCTGCACGGTATTGCCGTACTGTCCACCCGCATCGTCATCAGCGGGAGCCAAATCTCCCTGGTTGTACCCGAATGGCGCGGTTTCCCTGTCCTACCTGTACGCAGGGTCTCCGTTAAATGGGATGAATTCCTGGCCATCCGGCATCGCAAAGAAGTCTATCGGCTCTTCGCCGCTTTTTCCTTTCCCGTCGAGATCTTTGCCCTGGATACCAGCAGGGGTCGGATCGTTTTGGCCGAGAGGTCGTTGCCAGGCATTCGGCAGATTCTGACACAGGTGATCGGGCGAACCGGCCTGGTCATCCAGGAAGAAGGGGAAGTGACGGTGGGGCTTTTCCAGGTTCTGCTGAAAGGGTCGCCCCCGTGGCGCGGCGAACAAAGGCCGACCGGCTCACCTTCATGATAACGCCTGCCTGCTGCTGTGGAGAGGAATCACCAGATGAGGCACATCTCGCTTCCGGCAACGATGAGCCTCATGTACAAGGTGCTCCTCCACAACAAGCGTACCATGGGGGTGAGCATGCACTCCCTGGTGCGCCGTATCCCCATGGCTCTTGGCCCATTGATCGGCGGCCTCTTCATTGGCCTCTGAGGGGAGCGCGACGGGGCTCGCATCGCCCTCGGAGCGGCTCACACCATGGCGCTGCTGAATCTTGTCCTGCAGCAGTACATGATAGAGGACGATACCTCGGATGTGAAATCCTCTTCGGACACATGCGGCCTCACTCCGGAGAAAAAGCGGCTGAAGCTGCTGAATTGGTGAATGCCGCTATGAAAGGGCTGCTTGCAACCGACGTTCTCATTCGGTTCTGCGAGCAGATTCCCTGTGCCTTCGTGGTGATCTGGTGCATGAAGACCATCGCGGAGCCGGCCACCGCCGCGCAGTTCGGACTACTAACGACTATTGAGATGGCAACTGCCGTGCTGATCCATGTCCCCGTTGCATACCGGATCGAGGCGCTAAGAAACCCTTCGTCCTCATGACGTTCGTCTTCTTCACCGTCTTTCCGCTGGTGCTTCTCCAGAGTCGCTCTCTTGATTGGCTCATCGCGGCATTCTGTGGCGTGTAAATCCAGCCACAAATTTCCCGAATTCCGAGTCTGAACTGTCTCGGGGTCAACATCAAAGATCGAATAAAGCTGCTGGAGTCGTTTTGTGGACAACAGGATCTCCTGATCACAACGCAGGCCGAGAGACTTGTCGACTGGATGGGAGATGACACGGGACCATTTTATCGACCTCTTGAGTCGTGTGACAGAAAAGGCTCTGGCATGTGAGTGCGGATACCAACAGACCCAATTTGCATCAGGCTCCAGGTTCAGGAGCATCGATCGATCCGACGAGCGGTCTGGATATCGATGCTCAACAGGTGGACCATCTGCTGATCGTGAAAGCCTTTGTCGACGATCTGGACCTGGTGGAGACCGTGAACCGTCTTGCACCATCACAGATGGCGGTGAAGCCTGGTCTGATGGTGCTTGGGCTTGTTCTGGATACGCTTACGGGGCGCTCGCCTCTCTATCGTCTGGTGGATTTCTACGAGGGTCGGGACACGGAGCTCCTTCTGGGAGAGCGAGTACCCAGGATTCATCTGTCCCACCCCATCGTTACATCGCACGACGGTCTGGCCTGCTACATCGAATATCCAGTGCAAAGGGAGCGGCTTGAAAAAGGGCTTGAGCTATGCTAGCAAGGTGTTCTTCAACGATGATGCGAAGACGTGACCGGGCCAGCTCCTCTCATTGCTTCGATACTCTCAGTGAAAACGGAAGAAAGGAACAGACCGTCATGGCGGAAATCGCCCCTTTAAAAGGGTTGCGGTATAACCCCGAACGAATTCCCAACCTGAGCCAGGTCGTCATCCCGCCTTATGATGTGATCTCCGCTCAGGAGCAGGAGTTGTTTTATGGGTGTAATCCATACAATATGATCCGCCTGGAGCTCGGAAAATCAACCCCCGAGGACTCCGGTGCCTCCAATCCGCACACCCGGGCCGCAGCCTATCTGAAGGAGTGGCAAAGAACTGAAATCCTCATTCGTGACGACAGGCCGGCGCTCTATTATTATGAGCTGGACTTCAAGGGGGCGGGGGGACTTCAGGAAACCCGGTGCGGCTTCGTCTGCCTGCTGCGGCTCGAGACCTTTGATTCCGGGGGAGTTCGACCACACGAGCGAACATTTCAGGCGGTCAAGGATGAGCGGTTGAAGCTGATGCTCGCCTGCAACGCCAATCTGAGTCCCGTGTTTGCCCTCTATTCGGATCCGCGCCAGTTGGTGGATCATACCCTGAAGGTCTCTCGTGAGCCTGAGCCCGTCATGGATTTCCGTGACAGGGAGGGCATGGAGCACAGGATCTGGAGGGTTCATGACCAGCAGGCCCTGCAGACGGTTCAGACCCTGATGAAGAGCAAGGCTATCTTCATTGCCGATGGTCACCATCGCTATGAGACCGCGCTGAACTACCGGTCCATTCAGAGGGAGCGCCATCCGGGTGCCGGAGACCATGCTCCTTTTGAATACATCATGGTCTACCTTGCCAACATGAACCAGAGCGGTCTGACCATCCTGCCGACGCATCGGTTGCTCCGCCACCTGGGTGATTGGTCCCCCGACGCTTTTCTGCAGTCGGCGGCATCATTTTTCGAGGTCGAGTCCTTCGGGAATTCAGAAGCCGGCCGCACCGCATGGTCCAGGGCACTGGATGCCGCCGGAGCCTCCAGGCAGACGGCCATGGGCTTCTTCACCCGCCGCGCCCCGTCGGTGTTTCTTCTGAAGGCCAAAACGGAGGCCCTGCTGAGCCTTCTGGCCGAGAGCGGCATTCCCGAGGTCCTGCACGGTCTCGACGTCGTTGTGCTGGACCAGGTGCTTTTGAAGCATCTGCTGGCTCTCCCGGATACCTTTCTGGCAAATTCAGACAACATCCACTTCAAGCACAATCTCGATGAGGCGCTGAACGACGTGAGGTCGGGGCGCTACGATGCGGGCTTTTTCATCAACCCCACACGCATCGACCAGGTCCAGGAGGTGGCCAGCGCAGGGCTGATCATGCCTCATAAATCAACCTATTTTTATCCCAAGGTTGGAAGCGGCATGGTCATTCATCCGATCGTGTCCGATGAGCGGATTGCCCCGTGAGATCACGGTGTGAAGCAGGAGCCCGAAGGGATGCCGGCTCTGCGTCAGGTCGATGATACGGGGCCCGCGGTCCTGAATCGATGGTGGAGGTCGGCGCCCCACCAGGGGCTTTTTCCTTTCTAAGGCACTGGATTTGCTCACTCGAGATTCCCTCTTTTCCGGCAAGTTGTTGATCTATCAGGAGCAAAAGGGATATCGATTTTCCATCGATGCCGTTCTCCTGGCGGGGCTGGCCGCGGTGAGGCCGGGAGATCGGGTGGTGGAGCTGGGAAGCGGCTGCGGTGTTGTGCTCCTGATCCTTGCCTTTCGGGGGCTCGGCAAATCGCTGCTCGGGGTCGAGATTCAGCGGGACCTTTTCTCCCTCGCCGAGAGAAACGCCAGGGAGAATGGGCTCGAAGCGCGGCTCAGGTTCTTGCAGGCTGATTATCGCGCCGTCTCAGGGGCATTGCCGGCTCATGGCTTCGACCTGGTGCTCAGCAACCCGCCGTACAGGCGCCTTCGTTCGGGGAGGGTGAATCCCGACTCCCAAAGGGCCATTGCGAGACACGAGATTCTGACCACCCTTCCCGATCTCTTCGAGGCAGCGGATTACCTGTTGCCGGAAGGTGGGCGAATGGGAGTGATCTACCCGACGACAAGGCTCGAGTCGCTCGTGGTGGCTGCTCACGAAGCCGGTTTCCGTCCCAAGGAGCTCACGCTGATATTTTCGTATCCCGACAGCCCGGCAAGGCTGGTCTACATGCTTCTCACCAAGGGAGGGGGGGAGGGGCTCCATGTTTCCCCACCGTTTTTCATTTACGAGCGGCCTGGAGAGTATTCTGTCGACATGAAAGGGTTCTACGAGGCATGGGACTGATCATGCGGATCGTGGCCGCCTTGCCTGGTATGGAGCCATGAACGATTCTGACCCGAGAGGAGGATGGACGGATGGATTTGGGATTGATGGGAAAGGTGGCATTGATTGCGGGTGGAAGCCAGGGACTGGGCAAGGCCGTGGCCATGGAAATGGGCAGGGAAGGCGCCAGGATCGCGATCTGCGCTCTGGATGATCCCGAGCTTCCCGGGGCAGTGGAGGAGATCAAGGTCGCGACGGGCGGGGAAGTGATCGGCATCCCGGCCGATGTCACCAGCTCGGAGCAGGCCAGGGAGTTCGTCAGAAAGGGAATCGAGCACTACGGTACCGTGGATATTCTGGTGAACAACGCGGGGGGGCCGCCTTCGAAGACCTTCCTGGAAATCGACGACGATCTCTGGCTCTTCGGTGTTCGACTGAATCTCATGAGCACCATCATCATGACTCGCGAGGCGGTCCCCAAGATGATTGAAAAGCGGTGGGGGCGAGTCATCAACATGACGTCCATATCCGTGAAGCAGCCCATCGACGGCCTCATCCTGTCCAATACCGTCCGCTCCGGTGTCATCGGCATGGCGAAGACCCTCTCCAACGAGCTGGCCCCTTACAACATAACGGTCAACAACGTGTGCCCCGGCTACACCATGACCGAGAGGGTTCGCTCCCTCGCCGTCGTGACCGCCGAAAAGGAGGGGACAACTCCTGAAGCCATCATCAGGCGCTGGGAGGCATCCGTGCCCATGGGACGGCTGGGAACACCCGAGGAATTCGCGGCCCTGGTCACCTTCCTGGCCTCGGAGCGCGCCAGTTACATCACCGGGGCTTCCATACAGATCGACGGGGGCTATTACAAAGGCATCATGTAGCACCAGAAACCAGGAACCAGAAACCAGGAACTTTTCGTAGCAGGCAGGAGGCAAGCCATGCCGGATCGAACTGCTTACATACGCTCTGTCGGGCGCTTTGTGCCGGAAACGCGCCTGACCAATCAGGATCTCGAGAAAATGGTGGAAACGAGCGATGAGTGGATCCTGTCTCGCACGGGCATCCGCGAAAGGCGCATCCTGGATCCTGGGTTGGGCAACTCCTACATGGCTGTGAGGGCGGCTCGGGAATGCCTGGAAAGGGCAGGGGTCGGCGCCGAGGAGGTGGACGCCATCATTGTCGGAACCGTGACTCCGGACATGTTCTTCCCGTCAACGGCCTGCCTCGTGCAAAAGGGGCTCGGCGCCACCCGGGCCTGGGGGTTCGATCTGTCGGCCGGATGCTCGGGCTTCGTGTTCTCTCTGACTACCGGCGCACAGATGATCGAGGCCGGCCGCTACCAAAAGGTGCTCGTCATCGGAAGCGATGTCATGAGCAGCATCATCGACTACCAGGACCGCAACACCTGCGTTCTCTTCGGTGATGGAGCCGGGGCCGTGCTGCTCGAGCCCTGCCCGGAGCCGGGGCATGGGATTCTGGATTTCATTCAGCATGTGAGCGGGGCAGGCGGCGAATTCCTGCACATGAAAGCCGGGGGAAGCCTGAGGCCCGCCAGTCACGAGACCATTCAGAACCGTTGGCATTATGCTTACCAGGAAGGCAGGCAGGTCTTCAAATTCGCCGTCACGGAAATGGCCAATGTCTCCGTCCAGATCCTCGAAAGAAACGGGCTGAAAGGGGAAGACATCGCGCTCTTCATCCCGCACCAGGCCAACCTCAGGATCATCGATGCCGCAGCCAGTCGAATGGGAATCGACATGAGCCGCGTCGTTATCAACATCGACCGGTACGCCAACACGACGGCCGGGACCATTCCCCTGTGCCTTTACGATGTGACGGTTGAGGATCGGAGGCTCAAGAAGGGCGATTATGTGGTGATGGCGGCCTTTGGGGCGGGCTTCACCTGGGGCAGCATTTTGCTTCGATGGTGGGAGTGAGATTCAGTGGAATCGAGGATTCTTTTACATGGAAACCGCTCCCGTGACTCTGCGGGCAGGTTGCAGGAGCGGCTCCCGTTCTTGTTTCCGACGCTTTAGAAGCCGGCACGCCGCATGAGCTGATCCCAGCGGTCGTCGACCTGCTTCTGGAAAGCGGCAATACCTTCCTCGCCCATCTTCTGGAAGCGGGATTGCGACGTGAGGTAGTCCTCGACGGAGCGCTTCCGACCGCTTCTCGCCATGTTGAGGCTCTTGCCCGTCAGACTGAATTCGCCGTCGTCCACCTCGTAGAGGACCACAATGCCGGCTTCCACGGCCATCCTGCCGAGCTTCACCGTGTCCTTGGTGGCGAAGCCCCAGCCGGGCGGACAGGGAATGGCCAGGTGGATGAAGCGAGTCCCCTTGACTTCCTTGGCGCGCACGAACTTGTTGTAAAGGTCCCCGGGATATGAGGAGCAGGTCGTCGCGAGATAGCGCGGGTGGTGAGCCTCCATGATCTGGATGAAATCCTTCTTGGGCTGTTCCTTGGGCATGACGGGGGTGGTTGTCGTCACGGCGCCCGAAGGGGTCGCGCTGGAGCGCTGGACCCCTGTGTTCATGTAGGCTTCATTGTCGTAACAGACATAGATGAAGTCGGTTTCGCGCTCGGCGGCTCCGCTCAGTGCCTGAATGCCCATGTCAAAGGTTCCCCCGTCGCCGGCCATGGCCAGAACGGTGAAGTCGCCGCGCCCAGTCGCTCGAAGCCCCGCCACAAGGCCGGACGCCGACGCCGCGGTGCTCGCGAACGTGTTGTTCACGGCATTGACGGCAATGGGAGTGCGTGGGTAGATGCCGTGCAGAACCGTGAGGCAGCAGGCCGGAAGGGTCACGATGGTTTTCGGACCCAGCGCTTTCAGAATGTAGCGGTAGGCGATGGGCAGTCCGCATCCGGCGCACGTTCGCGTTCCCGGCATGATGTATTCTTGTTCGGGGAGATCCATGATCGCGGTTGACATAGGATTCGTCATTCCTTTCCATTCGGCCCCATCGGTCGTCATGCCATATCAGATCCCGTAGCCATACCAGCGAGGCTTCTGCTGCCGGAGTCCGCTGGCGGCCTGCTTCAGCGTCTCGTGCGCGACCTCGAGCAAATCCCGAGGTTTAACGTCCTTACCTCCGAGGCCCAGAATGAAATTGGTCACCAGAGGCTGATGATGACCGTTGTGGGAGAAGAGGGCCGCCTTGAGCTCCGTCGCGAGCGCGCCTTCGTAACCATAGCTGATGCTCTTTTCGAGAACAGCGATGGCCCCGGCCTTTTCCACGGCCTCCGCCAGCTGGCGAGCAGGAAACGGGCGAAAAACCCTGAGTCCCAGCAATCCCGCCCGGATGCCTTCCTCTCGGAGAAGGTCCACGGTTTCACTGGCCTCGCTGGCGAGGGACCCCATGGTCAAAAAGAGGAATTCGGCGTCCTCGGTTTGATAGCGATAGAAGATATCCTCATAAGATCGCCCGAAGAGCTCGCCGAACTGTCTACCTGCTTCGGCCAGCACCGGAAATGCCTCCTCGAGAGTCTCCTGAAGCCGAAATCGAAATCCCATGTAGCTCGGACAGAGATCGCCCTCGCCATCCGGAAGGGGATCTCCCATCACCACCGGGTTGATGTTGACGGGCCGATCCGGGTCGATTGCATACGGAGAGGCGAAAGGTGGCAGGTACGCATCCACCAGGTTCTGGTCCGGAACCTCCACGGGCATCATCGTGTGTGAGAGCCGGAAGCCGTCGAAGCAGACCATGACGGGTACCAGGAGCTTTTCGGCCACCTGATAGGCCAGGATCACCTGGTCCATGACCTGCTGGTTGTTCATGCAATACATCTGCATCCAGCCTGTGTCCCGCTGGGAGATGGAGTCCTGCATGTCATTCAGTATCGTCCAGGGGGCCCCCACTCCTCGGTTGGTGACGGGCATGACAATGGGAAGTCTCGCCCCCGCCGCCCAGTGCAGCTGTTCGTGCATGTAGGCCAGGCCGTTGGCTGCCGTGGCGGTGAAGACCCTGGCGCCGACCAGCGACGCGGAGATGCACACCCCCATGGCCGAATGCTCGCTTTCAACCCGCACGAATTCAGCCTGGAGCTCTTTCCGCTCCACATATTCCGAAAGCACTTCCGGTATCTTGGACTGCGGTGTGATGGGATATGCGGCGATGACCTGCACGCGGCAAAGCTTGGCTGCCAGCGCCGCAGTCTGGTTACCTGTCAAAATGAGCGTTTCTGCCACGATCAAACGACCCTTTCTCCAATCGGCAAGATTCCCGCTACATAACAACGGCTCAGGGGATCCCGGCTAGGCTCGGCCACTCTGGAACCCTGGCCCCATCTGACCATTCTCAATGCAAAATAACTCATTATCGGGGAAATACCCATCCCCATAGTCATGCGGGATGAAGAAGTCAAACGAAAACAGGGGCCGGAGGCAGAGCCTCGCTCCCCCATTGAAGCGAGGGAGGAAAACCTTCAACTGATTCCGCAAGGCTCGCCATGGTCTTCGGAAACCCCTTCACGAAGGCATTGAGCGATAGGATGAGGAAGAAACCGGGGGTGTGCCGGGAATGAGCCATGGGGCCGCCCGAGGGCTTCCGTCTCTCCGAAGCTCGGAAACGGCCCCGCTCTCTTGACTCTCTACTTCTTCTTGGAGCCTCTCTTGGACGCCTTCAACGGGTTGATCTTCCCCTGCGCCTGGGTAGCCGTTTCAAGTTTGACGTGGGTGGCGAAATTGCAGTGACTGGTCTTCCACTTCATGGTGGGATTCGGATAGCTTGTACAGTAGCGACCCGCAGCGACTTCCATGATCCGCTGACAGCCATCACACTGATCCACGATGGGCAGGCAGGCCCCACCAGTATACCCACAGCCAGTCTTGGTCATAAAACCGCATTCGTTTCCCGGCTTTACGGTTGTGCAAATCATCTCTGATACCTCCTCGAAGCCATCGTCGTTTAGCCCTCTGTGCTGAGATTGCGCGAATATTAACTGAGTTTTCCCAGGTGTCAAGATATGAACCGGATGCACTGCCAATTGGCTCACCGAGCGACGGCAGTCCCGCAAAGCTCGCATGGCATGGAGCTTGCTCGACGGTACCGCACAGGCTGCTCCCCATGCGCGGAGTACCTGAAAAACTGCTCAAGGAACCTTTGGCGCCGGTCGAAATGTGGGTTGTCAGCTTAAGCAGATGTCAAAACTCCGTCTCTCTTTGTCAGCCAATGGAATTTCGATGAATCTTTCCATCCCGCAAGCTGGTTTTGATGGTGCCGTCGCAATCGACAAGGTGAGGAAGCCATAAGTGTCAACGAAGAAGATCGGAGAGCTCTTACTCCAGGAAGGTTTGATCAGCCAGGAGCAACTCAGCCGGGCACTCGAGGATCAGAGCCAATCGGGAGAGCGAGTTGGAGCTGCGCTCATCAAACTGGGCTACATCGGCGAGGATGTGCTGGCTGAGTTCATCGCCAGGCAGTTTCACGTGCCCCAGGTCAATCTATCGAAGCTCACCATCCCGAGGGAAGTCATCACCATCATCCCCCTGGATATTTCCCAGAAGTACCAGGCGGTTCCCTTCGGCCTCATGGGGAACACCCTGAATGTCGCCATGGCGGATCCCGGCAATCTCTTCGTGGTGGACGACATCCGCTTTCTCACCCGCAAGAGCATCCAGATCCATGTCGCTTCGGAAAGCATCATCAAGAAGACCATCGCTCAGTTTTACGCCGCCGATGAGAGCATTGACGACGTTCTGGGAATGCTTCGGGACGAAGTCGACGTCGATGTGGTCGAGGCGGCGGAGGACGTGGATCTCTCCTTTTTGGAGGATGCCGCCGAGCAGGCTCCGGTGGTCAAGCTGGTGAACCACGTCCTCATGGACGCCATTCGCAAGCAAGCCAGCGATATCCATGTCGAGCCCTACGAGAAAGCATTGCGCGTGCGTTTGCGCATCGACGGCGTTCTATATGAAACCATGAAGCCCCCCTATGCCCTGAAGAACGCACTGGTTTCCAGGCTCAAGATCATGAGCAGGCTTGACATCTCCGAGCGACGTCTGCCTCAGGACGGACGCATCAAGCTGAAGGCCAAGGGGCGAGAGATGGATTTTCGCGTATCCGTCCTGCCAACCCTGTTTGGCGAAAAAGTCGTCCTCCGTTTGCTCGACAAGTCCAACCTGCAGCTGGATATGACCAAGCTCGGCTTCGAAACCAATCAGTACAAGGACTTTCGAGAAGCCATCTACTCACCTTACGGGATGGTCCTGGTCACGGGCCCCACGGGCAGCGGGAAGACAACGACTCTCTACAGCGCGCTGTCGGAGCTGAACAAGAGCAGCCAAAACATCTCCACCGTCGAGGACCCCGTCGAATTCAACCTGCATGGCATCAATCAGGTCAACATCCATGAAACCATCGGGCTCAACTTTGCCGCTGCCCTCCGCTCATTCCTTCGCCAGGACCCCGACATCATCATGCTGGGTGAGATCCGTGACTTCGAGACGGCCGAAGTCGCCATCAAGGCCGCGTTGACGGGGCACCTTGTATTGAGCACCCTGCACACCAACGACGCCCCCAGCACCATCAACCGCATGCTCAACATGGGTGTGGAATCCTTTCTCGTTGCATCGGCGGTGAACCTGATCCTGGCCCAGCGACTGGTGCGCCGGGTTTGCTCGGAGTGCAAGATGGAAGAGGATACGCCGCCGGAAGTGCTGCTGGACCTGGGCGTGGCGGAAGATGAGCTGGGCACTTTCACGAATTATGTGGGGAGGGGCTGTCCGGTCTGCAACGGAACAGGCTATCGGGGCCGCGTGGCGCTCTACGAGGTGATGCCCATGCACGAGCAGATCAGGGAGCTCGTCCTGCTCGGTGCCTCCGCGGCGGAAATCAAGAAGGAGTCCATAAGACTCGGAATGCTCACCCTCCGCCGCAGCGGCATCAACAAGATGATGCAGGGCGTGACGACGGTTGAAGAGGTCATCCGCGCCTCGGCAAAGGACTAGTCTCAGGAAGGACACGGGGCGCTTCCACCGCTGGGGGCGCCGGAAAGGGGAAGAAGATGCCCGTTTATGTTTGGAAAGGGTTGGATCGAAACGGGAAAAAGCAGAACGGAGAAATCGAGGCGGACAATCCCACCATCGCGCGCCAGCTGCTCGTGCGCAAGGGGATCAACATCAAGAGCTTCAAGCCGAAGCCGAAGGATCTTCTGGAGTACTTCCCCGCGCTGCAGGGCGGGGTCAAGGAAAAGGACCTGGTCATCTTCGTGCGCCAGTTCTCGACAATGATCGATGCGGGACTGCCCCTGGTGCAGGCCCTGGAAATCCTCCAGGAGCAGCAGAGCAATCCCGCCTTCAAGCGCATCATCGGACAGATCAAACGGGACGTGGAGGAAGGCTCCACGCTGTCGGACGCGATCAAGCGGCATCCCGACACGTTCGATGGGCTGTTCGTCAACCTGGTGGCCGCAGGGGAGGTGGGCGGCATCCTGGACGTCATCCTCAATCGGCTCGCCACCTACATTGAAAAGCTGTCCGCCCTCAAGAAGAAGGTCAAGGGGGCCATGACCTACCCGGGCATCGTGATTTCGATCGCGGTGATCGTCGTGGCTGTCATCCTCATCTACGTCATTCCGGTTTTTGCGGGTCTGTTCAAGGATGCCGGGGCAAAACTGCCCACACTGACCGTCATGGTCATGTCCGCGAGCGATTTCGCCCAGAGCTACTTCCACTGGATCATCCTGGGACTTGTCCTGGCGTTTGTCGGGCTCAAGCGATTTCGCAAGACGGCAAGGGGGCGGGACATCACGGACCGAATGATCCTGCGAAGTCCGGTTTTCGGCATGCTCATCAGGAAGGTCGCCGTGGCCCGTTTCACGCGAACCCTCGGGACCATGCTCTCGAGCGGTGTTCCCATCCTGGAGGGCCTGGACATCGTGGCCGCGACCTCTGGAAATACCGTGATCGAGAAGGCGATTCGGAAGGCGAGAAACGCCATCGCCGAGGGGCGACCCGTGGCCGAGCCCCTTTACGAGACCAACGTCTTCCCCGTGATGGTCACCCAGATGATTGCCGTCGGCGAGGCTACCGGGGCACTGGATACCATGCTGGGCAAGATCGCCGACTTCTACGATGAAGAGGTGAATGTGGCCGTCGAATCCCTGACCTCCCTGCTCGAGCCCATGCTCATTGTGTTCCTGGGGGTCACCGTCGGATTCCTTCTGGTCGCCATGTATCTGCCCATTTTCCAGATTGCCGATGTGGTCGCCCGTGGTGCCTAGGCCAACCGTACAACCGGCTGGTGCTTGCCCGGCGGCGCTGGGGGCCCTCTCCCTCAGGCAGAAGCTGCAGGGGGTGCTCTGGTTCCGACTGCTCCTGGCCATCATTTTCCTGGTATTGACGATCCTGGTGCAGAGCCGAAGGGAGGGGGACCTTCTTTCGGCTCAGTTGCAGCCTCTGTACCTGCTCTCCTGCATCCTGTTCGCCTTTACCATTGTCGCCGGCCTCAGTCTCAGGAAGACGAGAAACCTCCCAACCTTTGCCTATGTTCAGCTCCTGTTCGACGTGGGGGCGGTGACCTTTATCATTTACCTTTCCGGTGGTGTGGACAGTCCCTACCCGTTCCTCTACATGCCCGTCATCATCAGCGCGGGCCTCCTCCTGTTCAGACGCGGAGGTCTGCTCATCGCTTCCGCATGCAGCCTGGCCTACGGAGCACTGCTGGACCTGCAGTACTTTGAATGGATCGAGCCGCTTCAGATCGTGTACGAAGCAATGCAGCCCAGGGACAGCGGCGCCTATTTCCACAGCATCCTGATGGCCGTCACGGTCTTTTTCTTGATGGCGTACATCAGCGGATACGCAGCCGAGGAGCTGGAGCGGTCCAGCGCGCAGCTGGAGCTGCAGAGACGGGACCATCAGCAGCTCGAGATGCTGCACCAGAACATCGTTCACAGCATGAACAGCGGACTGCTCACCATCAACGGCGAAGGGCGCATCCGTTTTGCCAACCGCGCGGCGCAGGATATTTTGGGGATGCCTTCCGCCCGGCTGACGGGAGGACTCTTCGGGGAGCTCTTCCCGGACATTCAATGCGAGTCGTGGCCTCAGCTGCCGCCTTCATCCTTCCCGCCGGCGTCTTCGGAAATCGTCTCCAGGCAGGAAATCCACTACAGTCGCCCATCGGGTGATCGGCTCTGCCTCGGTTACACCGTGTCGGCCCTCCAGCATGAGCTCGAGGAGGGAGCGGGCTGGATCTTCATTTTTCAGGACCTGACCCGTCTGAAGGCCATGGAGGAGAGAGTCCAGCGCATGGAGCGGGTGGATTTCGCAGGCAAGATCGCCGCCGAGATCGCCCATGAGATCAAGAATCCGCTGGCCGCCATGAGCGGCGCCGTTCAGATGCTCCAGATGAATATGCGCAACGACTCGGTGGAAGCGCGACTGATGCAGATCGTCGAGCGCGAGATTCAAAGGATCAATGAACTGGTGATCGATTTCCTGTGGCTCGCCAAGGGGGCTCGAAAACCCGAGAAAACCGAGCCAATCACCGTCTGCAACGTGATCGACGAAATGCTCATGCTGCTCAAGACCCGGGAAAAAGTCAATCCCGGCCAGCGCCTGGATACCCATTTCGAGTGCTCGCCGGTGGTGACCATGGATCCTCAGCATTTTCGCCAGATCCTGTGGAACCTGCTGGTGAACGCCCTGGAATCGATGCCCGACGGCGGGGACCTCACCATCTCGGTAGCTCCCTCCAATGGATCGGAATCCCAGGGTTTCTCGGAGACTCGCATCGATGTTCGGGACACGGGCTGCGGTATCCCGGGCGACGTGAGGAAGCGATTGTTCGAGCCGTTCTTCACCACCAAGAAGACCGGCACCGGCCTTGGGCTGAGCATTGTGTATCAGCTGGTTGAGACCGCGCAGGGGAGGCTCCAGGTCTCCTCCAACCATCCCACGGGAACCACCTTTTCGATTTTTTTCCCCACCGGTTGACCTTTTCCACTTGCAAAAGCGTGGGCGAGTGACTAAAAGCACTCATCGGAAGCGAGTGCTAATAATCGGCGCGGCGCCAGGAACGATGGTCTGAACCGCACCAACAAGTCTCATCTCCTGGCGTTTCCAAGGTTTTAATCATTGAGCCCCATTCGCCTCCGAGTCTTTCGAGTCAACCGTAACGGGTTGAGTTTTTTGTACACGGTTTGTTTACATCCATTCTGTACGGAGGAGTGCACCACATGAAACTGAAACCTCTCAATGATCGTGTCGTGGTCAAACGGGTTGAGGAAGAAGAAAAGACTGCCGGCGGCATCATCATACCGGATACGGCCAAGGAGAAGCCCATCCAGGGTGAAGTGCTGGCCGTGGGATCCGGCAAGCTCATGGAGGACGGCTCGCGACGTCCCCTGGATGTGAAAGCCGGCGACCGAGTCCTTTTCGGCAAATATGCCGGAACCGACATCAAGATCGAGGGAGAAGAGCTTCTCATCATGCGCGAGGACGATATTCTCGCTGTAATCGAGAGCTAACCGGCTTTATTCATAACGCCAGATCGATGCAATGCACTTTCCTTGGATTCACGTTTTCAGAATAACGGAGGAAGCCTGATGGCCAAACAACTGATCTACGATGTCAAAGCGCGGGAAGCTTTGCTCAAGGGTGTGAACACTCTTGCCGACGCAGTCAAGGTGACTCTTGGACCCAAGGGTCGCAACGTTGTCCTGGAGAAAAGCTTTGGCGGTCCCAACGTCACCAAGGATGGCGTCACGGTAGCCAAGGAAATCGAGCTCGAAGACAGGTTCGAGAACATGGGCGCCCAGATGGTGCGCGAGGTTGCCAGCAAGACGAGCGATGTGGCGGGGGACGGAACCACCACCGCAACCATCCTGGCACAATCCATCTATTTCGAGGGCTCGAAGCTCGTGGCGGCCGGAGCCAACCCCATGGCCCTGAAGCGCGGGATCGAAAAGACCGTCACCGTCGTCATCGACGAGCTCAAGAAGATCAGCAAGCCCACCAAGGACCAGAAGGAAATTGCACAGGTCGGAACCATCTCCGCCAACAACGACCTCACCATCGGCAACATCATCGCCGAAGCCATGAACAAGGTCGGCAAGGAAGGCGTCATCACGGTCGAGGAAGCCAAGGGCATGGAGACCACGCTGGAGGTGGTTGAAGGCATGCAGTTCGACCGCGGCTACATCTCCCCCTACTTCGTGACCGACCCGGAAAAGATGGAAGTCATCCTCAACGAGCCGCTCATTCTCATCAATGAGAAGAAGATCAGCAACATGAAGGATCTTCTGCCCATTCTCGAGCAGATCGCCAAGATGGGCAAGCCGCTCCTCATCATCGCCGAGGATGTCGAGGGCGAGGCCCTCGCCACGCTGGTGGTCAACAAGCTGCGGGGAACGCTGCAGGTCTGCGCCGTCAAGGCCCCCGGTTTCGGTGACAGAAGGAAGGCCATGCTCGAGGACATCGCGATCCTCACGGGCGGCCAGGTGGTGAGCGAGGACAAGGGCATCAAGCTCGAGAGCGTCGGCCTGAATGACCTTGGCCGGGCCAAGACCATTCGGCTCGACAAGGACAACACGACCATCGTCGATGGCGCCGGCGACCGCAAGGCCCTCGAGGGCCGCGTGCGGCAGATCAGGGCCCAGATCGAGGAGACGACTAGCGACTACGACCGGGAAAAGCTCCAGGAGCGACTGGCCAAGCTGGTGGGCGGAGTTGCGGTCATCAGCGTGGGTGCCGCCACGGAGACCGAGATGAAGGAGAAGAAGGCGCGGGTTGAAGATGCCCTCAACGCCACCCGGGCGGCCGTGGAGGAAGGGATCGTTCCCGGCGGAGGCGTTGCCTACCTGCGCTGCATTCCCGCTCTGGCTGACCTGAAGCTTGAGGGCGACGAGAAGCTGGGTCTCAACATCGTCAAGAGGGCCCTCGAGGAGCCTGCCCGCCAGATCGCCATGAACGCCGGCGAGGAGGGCTCGGTCATCGTCGAGAAGCTCAAGGGCGGCACGGGCGCCTTCGGCTTCAATGCCGAGATCGGAGAATACGGGGATCTCATCGAAGCGGGGGTCATCGATCCCACCAAGGTTACCCGCTCCGCGCTCCAGAATGCGGCGAGTGTTTCGGCTCTCATGCTCACCACCGAGTGCATGATCGCCGATCTCCCCAAGGAGAAGGATGCCATGCCGCCCATGGGTGGAATGCCGCCCGGAGGTGGAATGGGTGGGATGTACTAAGCAAAGGATGTAAGTTCGGGGCCGATTCGGGGAGCGGGTCATTCCCGGGAAACCTGAATCGGCTGCCGATGAGCCATGGAAAGCCCCTCCGTGCCGAGCGATCGGCCGGAGGGGCTTTCATTTGCGAGCATGCCGGCTGGTTAACCGCTTGACTTGCGGAAAGGGTGTGCTAAGAAAAAATCCTTTTTGCAGCAGTCTCGCGAGGTTGCTCAACGGTTGAGGAAGGACCATTCGAAAGGGGGATGGAAAGCATGGATTACAAAGGCACTCTGAATCTACCCCAGACAGCGTTTCCCATGAAGGCCAGCCTTTCCAGGAAAGAGCCGGAAATCCTCGGGAAATGGGAAGAAACGGGTCTTTACGAGCAACTGCGCGAGCAGAGCCGAAACCACCCCCTGTACATTCTCCATGACGGTCCCCCGTATGCCAACGGCCACATTCATCTCGGGACCGCCCTCAACAAGATCCTCAAGGACATGATCGTGAAGAGCCGCCAGATGAGCGGCTTCAATGCCGTTTACGTTCCGGGATGGGACTGCCACGGCCTGCCCATCGAGCACCAGGTGGACAAGGAGCTGGGGGAGCGCAAGCGTTCCATGACCCAGGCAGAGATCCGTCGCCACTGCCGACGCTACGCCGAGCGGTTCATCGATATCCAGCGCAGTGAATTCAAGCGGCTCGGTGTCCTGGGTGAGTGGGAGAATCCATACCTGACCATGTCCTATGGCTACGAGGCGTCCATCGCCCGGGAGCTCGGGCGGTTTTTCGAAACCGGAAGCGTGGTTCGCAGCAAGAAGCCCATCTACTGGTGCCCCAGCTGCCGAACGGCACTGGCCGAAGCCGAAGTCGAATACCATGACCACGGGTCCCCCTCCATTTACGTCAAGTTCGCCATGGGCCCGGAGGGGAGGGCGCGCTTCCCCGAGCTGGGATCGAAGCCCGTCCACGTCTTGATCTGGACGACAACCCCCTGGACCCTGCCGGCAAACCTGGCCATCACCCTCCACCCCGACTTCGAGTACGTGGCCCTGGATGTGGGGGATGAAGTCTGGATACTGGCCGAGGGGCTCGTTCAAAGCTGCATGGAAATTTTCGGAGTGTCCCGTTACAGCGCGATCAGAACCTTCGGCGCCCAGGAGCTCAAGTCCATTTCGTGCCGGCACCCGTTCATGGACCGGGATTCGGTGCTCATCCTCGGCTCCCACGTGACCCTGGACGTCGGGACGGGTTGTGTTCACACGGCCCCGGGCCACGGTCGCGAGGACTACGACATGGCCCTGGAATATGGCCTGGACGTGCTCTCCCCGGTGGACGACGACGGAAAGTTCACGGACGAGGTTCCTCTTTTTGCCGGCCAGTTCGTCTTCGACGCCAACACCTCCGTGAACGCCAGGTTGAAGGAAACAGGGGCCCTGGTGTCCGAGGGGCGCATCACCCACAGCTATCCTCACTGCTGGCGATGCAAGCAGCCCGTTATCTTCCGGGCCACCGAGCAGTGGTTCATCTCCATGGACAAGCAGGAGCTTCGCCGGCATGCCCTGGAATGGATCGAAAAGGTGGAGTGGGTGCCCGGCTGGGGGCGGGAGCGCATCCACAACATGATCGCCAACCGGCCCGACTGGTGCATTTCCCGTCAGAGATCCTGGGGTGTTCCCATCTCGGTTTTCACCTGCCGGGATTGCGGAGAGCTTCTGGCCACCCCGGAGGTGTTCGAGAAAGTGGTGTCTCTTTTCGAGAAGGACGGGGCCGACGTCTGGTTCGAAAAGCCGGCCGAGGACCTGCTGCCGGCCGGCGCCCAGTGCGGCCAGTGCGGCGGCTCTCGATTCGAGAAGGAGATGGATATCCTCGATGTCTGGTTCGATTCGGGCGTCTCCCACGCGGCGGTTCTCGAGCAGAGGTCGTACCTTCGATCGCCGGCCGACCTTTACCTCGAAGGGAGCGACCAGCATCGCGGCTGGTTCCATTCATCTCTCCTGGCCTCCGTGGGAACTCGGAACCGCGCCCCTTACAAGACCGTTCTGACGCATGGCTTCGTGGTGGACGGCCAGGGCCACAAGATGTCCAAATCCCTCGGGAACGTCATAGCCCCCGAGGAGATCATCAACCAGTACGGCGCGGAAATCCTCAGGCTCTGGGTTTCCGCCGAGGACTACCGGGACGACATTCGTATTTCGCCGGATATTTTGAAGCGCCTCAGCGAGGCCTACCGCAGGATCCGCAATACCTGCCGCTTCATCATGGGGAATCTCAACGACTTCGATCCGGCAAAAGACTCGGTTTCCCTCGCCGAGATGCTGGAGCTGGATCGTTTCGCGCTGCATCAGCTTCAGGACCTCATTCAAAGAATCCGCACCGCCTACGAGCGCTTCGAGTTTCACCGGGTCTATCACGCCCTTCACAACTACTGCGTGGTGGATCTGAGCGCCTTCTACCTGGATATTCTCAAGGACCGTCTCTACGCGTCAGCCCCGGGAAGCATCCTGCGCCGGTCGGCCCAAACCGCCCTCTGGGAGATTCTGACGGCACTTCTCAAGCTCATGGCTCCCATTTTGTCGTTCACGGCCGAGGAGGCCTGGGACCACCTGCCTCATGGGGCAGGTAGCTCGGTGCACGCCCAGCCGTTCCCCGAGGTCGATGAAGCCCGTCGCGACAGTCAGCTGAGCACGCGCTGGACAGAGATTCTGCTCCTCAAGGGCGAGGTGGCCCGATCCCTTGAGACCGCGAGGCAAGCCAAGGTCATAGGGCATGCCCTCGATGCCGAGGTAGAACTGGCGTTGCCCGCCGAGGTTGGAGAGCGGTTGGCGGGTCAGGAAGACCTGCTTCGAACGGTCTTCATCGTCTCGGAGGTCAGATTCGTGAAGGCTTCCGACCTGAAGCATCCCATCGAGGGGGTCGAGATGGACGGCCTGCTCATGCAAGTCCATCCCGCATCGGCGGAAAAGTGCGAGCGCTGCTGGATCCGGGAGAAAACCGTGGGGCAGTTCGAGCATCATCCGAAGATCTGTCGGCGGTGCCACGATGTCATTGCGTCGGCCCGGTGATCAT
>JALOOX010000038.1 GCA_025454175.1 Syntrophobacteraceae bacterium
GAAATGGCATAGGTTTTGGGCCATTTCACCGTGTCTCTCCCTCCCCGTGTCTCCGCGTCCATGCGATCCACGGGGTCATGTGTGGGTAACTGTAAGACCCTTCGGGGGGAGAGGGTCGGGGTGAGGGGGGAGCGAGCTTCACGCTGATCTGCGATGAACGTCAATCCTTCGGGGCGCACGCAGAAGGAAGGAAAGGCCCAAAGCCGAAACAGGTCTTCAACTCGAAGCCCGAAGCCCGAAGCCCGAAACTCAAAACTCGAAACCATCCATGGCGGTCCAGGGTCCGACGAATTCGCGGTAAGAGGGAGCCCATGCCAAAGGCGTTGATCACGGGTGCTACTGGATTTGTCGGTGGCCATGTGGCCGAGGTTCTGCTCGAGAGGGGTTGGGAGCTTCATGCCCTCAAGCGCTCTACGTCCAGGCGCGTTCTGGATGAACGGTCGGGACTCAGGTGGCTCGATGGCGACATCAAGTCGCCCGGTGATGTGGGCCGGGCCATGGAAGGATGCAGCGCGGTGTTTCATGTGGCTGCGGACTACCGGCTCTGGTGCGATCGCCCCGAGGAGATGTATGAGAACAACGTCAAGGGCACCGAGGTGATCCTCGCCGAGGCCCTGGCGCGGAAGGTTCAACGGGTGGTTTACACGAGCACCGTCGGAGCCCTGGGGCTCCGGACCAACGGCTCCGCTTCGAGCGAAGGTACGCCGGTGTCGCTGCGTGACATGGTTGGCCACTACAAGCGATCCAAGTACATGGCCGAGAGGAAGGTGGAGGAGTACGCGGCCCGGGGCCTGCCTGTCGTCATGGTTCATCCCAGCACTCCCATAGGACCCGGGGATCACAAGCCGACCCCAACGGGCAAGATCATCGTGGATTTCCTCAACGGTCGGATTCCCGCCTACCTGGACACGGGGCTCAACTTCGTTCACGTGAGGGACGTGGCCTGGGGGCACCTTCTGGCCTATGAGCGCGGCAAGATCGGCGAAAAGTACATCCTCGGCCACCGGAACCTTTCCCTGACGGACTTTTTCAAGCTGCTGGAGCGACTCACCGGGAAGTCCGCTCCTCGATTGCAGCTGCCCTACACTCCCGTGCTGATCCTGGCCGCCGCCGGGCACTGCATGTCCCGTTGGACCCACGTGGAGCCGTTCGTCAGTCTCGAGGCCGTGAGGATGGCCGGGCGCTACATGTTCTTTGACGCGGGCAAGGCGATCAGGGAGCTCGGGCTGCCCCAGACGCCCATTGAAAGGGCCGTCATCGATGCCGTCGACTGGTATCTCCGCAACGGCTACGTGAGATGATGAGGCTCCAGGCAAGGTGGCGCGCATGCTTCGAAGTGGATTCTTTTCCGACACCGTGAGCGAGAATTGTTGATGCGTTTTCCACTCAGTTTGTACGTTTCCATGGTTGGATACCTTGTGAAGAATCGACTCCTGGGGCGCCGGAGGTTTCCCCTGGTGCTCATGCTGGAGCCGACCCACCGATGCAACCTGACCTGCTCCGGGTGCGGGAGGATCCGGGAGTACCAGGAGACCCTCAACCATGAAATGAGCCTCGAGGAATGCCTGCGGGCCGTGGGAGAGGCCGGCGCCCCCGTGGTGACCATCACCGGGGGTGAGCCCTTGCTTTATGGGGCCGTGGATCGCCTGGTCCGGGAGGTTCTCCTTCGGGGCAGCCACATTTATTTCTGCACCAACGGGCTCCTTCTGGAGGATTCACTGCCGCGTTTCCGCCCGTCATCCAGGTTCACCTGGAACGTCCATTTCGACGGGACGGAACCGGTCCACGACGCCATCATCCGCAGGGACGGGGGATTCAGGAAAGCCCTGGCCGGGGTGAAGCGGGCCAAGGCCATGGGGTTCCGGGTGAGCACGAACACGACGGTCTACCGGGAAACCAGCGTGGCCGACCTGGAGCGGCTGTTCGTGGAGCTGACGTCCGCCGGCGTCGACGGCATTCTCGTGGCTCCCGGCTTCAGCTATGAGGAAGTGCTCCGGGACGTTTTTCTCACGCGCCGGGAGATCATGGACAAGTTTCGGGAGATCCGCGGGTGGCAGTATCGATTCCCCATCATCAGCAACCCCATATACCTTGATTTCCTGGTGGGCAACCGGTCCCTCCGGTGTACCCCGTGGGGGAGCCCGACTCGAAATCCACAGGGCTGGAAGTCGCCCTGCTACCTCATCACCGATGGGCACTACCCGACATTCGATGAGCTCATGAGCCGGACGGACTGGGATCACTTCGTTTCGGGCAGGGATCCGAGGTGCGCCCAGTGCATGGTGCATTGCGGCTATGAGCCCACCATCGTCCGCGAGATGAACGGGCGCGACCTGCTGCGAATGATTCAATGGAACCTCCATGCCTGAGGTATTGAGCCTCCTGGGCTCCACCATTCTCCTGAGGCCCTACGTCTTCATCTTCCTGGCCGTCTACGTGCTGGCGGGCGCCGTGCACATGGGGTGGAGGCGGACCCTGGCGTATATACCCCTGGGCTACGGTCTAGCCTGGATTTCCGAGCTCGCATCGATCCACTGGGGATTTCCCTACGGCGATTACTACTACATTCACGACACCATGGGCCGGGAGCTCTGGGTCCTCGGTGTCCCTTTCATGGACTCGCTGTCCTATGTGTTTCTCTCCTACTGCAGCTACTCCATGGCCATTTTCGTGCTGAGCCCTGTTCTTTTTTGCGCCCGGGGCTGCTTCATTCTGGAGACGCGCTCATTGCGGCGGGGCTGGAGCACCCTGCTGCTGGGCGCCCTGCTTTTCGTCCTGCTGGACATCATCATAGATCCGGTGGCGCTCCAGGGATATCGATGGTTCCTGGGGCAGATATACGGGTACCGGAGCCCGGGTGTCTATTTCGGCATTCCCATGAGCAACTTCGGCGGATGGCTCCTGGTGGGCCTGGCGCTGGTGGCGGCTTTGCAGTGTCTGGACCGCGTGTCTTCCCTCGATGATCCGGCTTCGGTGTACTGTCGGCCCTGGTCCTGGGTCTGCCTGGCTGGGCCCGCCCTGTACCTCGGGGTGCTCGCCTTCAACCTGTCCGTGACGTTCTGGATTGGTGAGCATCTGATGGGGACGGTCGGCCTCCTCATCCTCTTTTACGCGGGCCTGGTGGCCTTCTTTTTCACCGTCTACAAGCAGGCGCGGATCACTCCGAGTGATGTGACGGCCCATGTCGATGATTTTCCCCTCTCTCCCGCCATCGTCCTGCTGGATTCCGGCAGGCCCGAGGAGCATGCGGAGGACGCGGAGGTCCCTCAAGGGAGTGTTGAGCAGCCCTGATGTTTGCCCTGGCCTCCCTGTGCCGGCAAAAGTCCGACGGTCTGGACCGGTTTTCGATTCTAAACGGTCTGGTCTCGCTCCACATTCCAACTGCTCACCCGGGAAGTCCCGGCGATCGATCGAAGCTGCCGCGCCGGCAGATCGACGAGGGTCGCCACCGCCTCTCCGAGTGACGCCGCGGCCCGCCGCGAGTCGCGCCACAGCCTGTGGAGGGAGAGGAGCAGTGCCGGTCTGCCCAGCACTGACCGGGCGATCCGACGAAGCTCGATACTTCCATGCTCGTCGGCGACGGAGGAGAGGTCGAAATCCAGCTCGTGACCAAGCTCGTCGCTGATGGATCGCAGGGTCAGGAAGGGAATGGAAGCCTCTCGCGCCAGTTGGGCCAGGGCGAAGCTTTCCATGTCCACGAGGGTCGGCGAATGCCTGGTGAGAGGATCCAGCTGAAGCGCGATCTCTTCCTTGGACGCCAGCCGCGGCGTCGTCACATCGATGCAGCGTGTCAACGAGAGCTCAGCCCCCAACACCCGCATCCATCGCCCATGGTCCGTCGACAGGCCTTCAGGCGCAATGGAGCGCCTTTCGGCATCCCACCGGCAGAACCGGTCGCAAAGGCAGATGTCGCCCACTCGGAGCCCGGGTGTGAGCCCGCCGCCGAAGCCGAAGGAGACCAGCAGGTCGCAACCTTCGCCGGACACGGCCCATTTGAAGATTTCGGCCAGTCGACGGTCTCCCATGCCCGTTTCCACCAACAGGAGGCCGCGGTTTCCTGCATCGCGTCGCCATGCCGGGCACGGGAGGGGGCTCAGGCGCTTCCACGGGCCGGTTCGTCGCTTGACAACGGCCGTCTCCTGGGGGAGCGCGGCAAAAAGAATGATTCTGGGATTGGGCTTGAAAGGATCGGGGCTCATGGCGCCTCGTTCAGGAACGCGGCGAGTCGCTGGGGAAAATCGGTGAAGATGCCCCTGACCCGTTCCTGGCGCAGACGCATGAATGCTTCGTTGTCGTTGGCCACCCATGCCAGGGTGTGAAAACCCTCGCTCTGGAGCATGCGCGCATCGCCGGGAGCCAGGGCCGAGATTCTCGGGTGGTAGGAGAGGGCGCCGAGTCGCCGCAGGAGCATCAGTGGATCCCGGAGGCGCCGGCTGGTGAGCACTCCGAGATGCAGATCGGAGTCGATGTGGCGCGCCTCCTCGAGGTAGTCGTGGTTGAATGACGAAATGAGAACGCTTCCTCGCACGCCCATGGAGTGGACGAGGGAAGCCACCTCCTTCACCACGATCCCGTGCCCGGGGGTTCCCGTGAGGTCCTTGATCTCGACGTTCACGCACCAGCGGTGACCGCGGGTGAAATCGAGGGCTTCGGCGAGGGTAGGGGCGTGGAGTCCCGGGAAGCCCTCGATCTCGAACCGAGAAATGCCTCCCCGCCCGATTTCGCGGAACGGGTCCTCGTGGATGAACCAGGAGCCGAAATCCAGGCACCGTATCTCGTCCAGGGTGAAATCATGGAGATTCCACGGGCGCCTCCGCGGGAAGACGGTCCTGGCGTTGGACGTGCGCTGAAGCGTGGAGTCATGGATGACGACGAGCTCCCCGTCGCGGGTCATGCCGACATCCAGCTCCCACATGTGGGAGCCTGCAGCCAGGGCCCGGGCCGCCGCGGCCAGGGTGTTCTCGGGGGCCAGGGAGCGGGCTCCGCGATGGGCGATGTTGAGCATTTCGTGTTTTCGGAGAACCTCCTCGATGGACATGGCGCGGCCTCAACCCTGGCTTGAGTCGAGAAGCTTCTCGATCTCTTCGAAGAGCCGTTCCATCTCCCCGCGGTATTGAGCTGGAATCATGGGCAGGCGCTTTGGGGAGAGGAAGGCCATTTCGGCCTGAGCCTCGGCAAGGCGGTTTCCCCGGGCGTCCAGAAGTGTCCCCGTGACCCTGCAGCCGCGATCCCCGGCCTCGGCGCCGTCAGCCATGCGACCCACGGCTGTCAGTGGCAGCTGGATGGGGACGGGTCTCATCGATTCTCGGGATGCTGATTCTGTTCATGCCCTGGATTCCTGTGGGGTTCGCGTGGGATTCGTTTCAGCCGATCAGCCGAAAGACCGGGGGGTGCCCTCCCCCGGATTCGCCATCAGGGAGGATTATAGGCCAGACATGGCCCGATTGGCATGGAAAAAAGTGTGGAGCTTGTTGGACCGATGGTGCTATGATGATGCCGGTGAAAGGTGGGGGGAGTGGCGCAACCGATGCTCACTCGAAATACGTGGATCTCATCTCAGGAAAATACCGGCATGGGTGTGGACGAAAAGCCTCAGCAGACGAGCCTGGGCTTTTGGGTCCGAAAACGCTGTGACGATTGCGGGACCCCCGTCGTCATCGTGGCCGAGGACGGAACATTCTGTCTGCTTCGTTGCTCGGTGTGCGGCAAGGAGTATCAGTTTTACCTGCGCCCGTGACAGTCCTGTTGCGGACTACCGGACTACCCATACCGCATGAAGCGAGCAGGTCCCACGGGCGCTGGAGCGTCGGGGATATCCTCGCGTCACACGGGCTTCCGGGAACATCGGCTATTCGGGCTTCTTTCTGCGGGCTCGCCTGGGCTTGGACTCCGTGGCCGGCTCGGCCGTCGTTGGGGACACATCCAACCCTGAAGCCATCTCCTCGAGCTTCTTCTGCTTTCTCCCTTCCTGATACTTGACGAGGTTTTCCGGCAGACCGCGCTTTCTGGCCGCCTTGCTCCGAGCCTTGGTCAGGGCCCTGGCCGAAAGGGGCTGCTTCATGGGAAAGCCGTATTTCGTCTTGTAGTCCCGGGGGGTCAAGCCATGAGCCCCCAGATGCTTGGCGGTGAGCTGCCGCATCTCCGCGCCGCACTCGAGGCAGATGATGCGATCCTCGAGGATGGAGCTCTTGGGGTCCGCCTTCTCGGCCGCCCTCTCCGCGCCACCTCCTTCCTCACCGGTCCTGCCCGCTTCGACGGGTCCCCCCTCCACTTCTGACCTTTGAATGGCCTGAAGAGCGCTGAAGACGTTCTTGAGCGAAGCGACGATCTCCTCCGAGGACATGGGGTTGGTGGAAACCTGATTTTGCACAATTTCAGCTGCAATCTCCACGAGCTTCTTGGTCATATCATTCCCTCCCTCAAACGTGCTGTTGCGAATCATATATTGCGTGTTGATCTCACATATTCGTCTTTCCCTTGCCGGCTGCCTTTCTCTCTAGGATTGAATCGCATTATCTATCGATTTCGGATGATGTCAATAGTAGCTTGTGTGTATTGACTCACTCGTCGGTTTTTTTATACGAGGTATGGGATTAGGAGTGAGAATCAAGGAAAACATGGAGCATTTGCGTGTGGCTCCTAATCCTCCTATGGAAATTGGATGGCTCGGATACTGGCTCCAGTGAATCATTTCTCCGACATTGAACAAGGTGTCAAACGTTTTCGATCTCATGGTATGCGATGTCCAAGGATCCCTTGCGGGAAGAGATTTGGGAGAGTCCATGTCTCGAGATTATTGGCGGGATGGGCTTCATCAATTTAGCCTTGAGCGCACTTGTTTCAGCCAATAAGGGTGCGGCCGGTTGGATCAATGGAGGCTCGTCATGATTAGCCCGCGAAACATGATCTTTTGGGCTTACAGAGGGATGGGTCGGTTGAGGTTGACAGATATGAAGAACATACTGTAATAAAGCGCTTGAACCGCTTCTCTGAATGGTTTTCAATGAAAAGTACCCGTGCTGAAGGAGAATGAGATGATCCGAAAAACCTGCTTGGCCCTCGTTGTTCTGACCGGCTTGTTCTTCCTGGTGTCCGCGGCTCCTGCCGTGGCTCAGGATACGATCAAGATAGGCGCCTACCTCCCCATGACCGGGGCCGTTGCGGCCTACGGCGAGTCCGAGTGGGCCGGCATTCAGATCGCTCGCGACATGGAGCCCGAGGTTCTGGGCAAAAAGGTCGAGCTCAAGCTGGTCGACACCAAGAGCGACAAGATCGAGGCGGCCAACGCCATGACTCTCCTGGTGGAAAAGGAGAAGGTGGTGGCGGTTCTGGGCGAGGCCATCAGCGGGAACTCCATGGCCGGCAATCCCATTTCCGAGGCGGCGAAGATCCCCACGGTGAGTCCGACGGCAACCAATCCCCTTGTGAACCAGGGAAAGCAGTACGCGTTTCGAGCCTGCTTCATCGACCCGTTTCAGGGCGAAGTGGCCGCCAGGTTCGCCTTCAAGGATTTGAACGCCAAGACGGCCGCCCTCATTATCGACCAGGCCCAGGACTATGCGGTGGGGCTCGCCAAGTTCTTCGAGAACGAGTTCACCAAGCTGGGCGGAAAGATCGTCACGAAAACCTACATTCAGACGGGCGACCAGGATTTTTCGGCCCAGTTGTCCGCCGTGCAGGCAGCCAATCCCGAGCTGATCTATGCCCCCAATTATTACACCGAGACTGCACTCATGGCCAAGCAGGCGCGCGATCTCGGCATCAAGGTGCCCATCCTGACCGGTGACGGAGCCCAGGAATCCGCCCTGATCGAGATCGGCGGAGCCGCCGTGGAAGACGTGTATTTCACCGGACATTTCCACAAGCAGGCTGCCACGACCGATCGGGCCAAGGAGTACATCAGGCGGTTCGAGGAGAAGCACAAGAAGGAAGCCGATGCCTTCGGCGCCCTGGGAGCCGATGCGTATTTCCTGGCCGTCGACGCCATCAAGCGGGCCGGGTCCACCGACGGTGCCAAGATCCGCGACGCACTGGCGAATACCAAGGATTTCAAGGCCGTCTCCGGAACCATCACCATGGGCGAGAACGGCAACCCCATCAAGAGCATGGTGATCAACAAGGTCCAGGGCGGCAAGTTCGTCTACGTGACCACCATCAATCCGTAGGGAGTTTTCCGGGTGCGGCGGGCCGGATGTCCAATGCAGGGGGGGCTGCATGGGTGCTCGGGCCGATGCGCCTCGAGTTCGTTCACCATTCGCGTGTTTCATGCAGAAACGTTCGGGGCGGAAATCGAGCCAACGAATGATGCAAAGGGGAGGGGCAGGGTGTTGATTGCGATGCACCCTGCTTTTCTTTTTTCCGGGGGGTTTGGCTCGTCCCGAAGGTTCTGTTATAAGCCCTGACTGACGGTGGTGCTCAAGGCCTGGATAGCTCAAGTCATCAGGGAAGGGCTAACGTTGTGACGTCAACGATTCTTTTGCAGCAGATCATCAACGGCGTATCCCTGGGGAGCCTTTATGCGCTTGTCGCCATTGGATACACGATGGTTTACGGCATCCTCAGGCTCATCAATTTCGCCCACGGCGACCTCCTCATGTTTGCGGCCTACACCGCCATTTACGGTGTGACGCTCTTCGCTCTCCCCTGGACCATCAGTTTTCCGCTGGCCGTGGTGCTCACCGGGGTGCTTGGGATCCTCCTGGACCGGGCAGCCTACAGACCGCTGCGGGATGCACCGCGGATATCACTCCTCATTTCGGCCATAGGCGCCTCTTTTCTCCTGGAGAACCTCGCCCTTGTGATCCTCGGAGGGGTTCCCAAGGGTTTCCCGACACCGGAGGTTTTTAGAAAAGTCATCGACGTTCTCGGGGTTCGGGTGCAGGTCCTCACCATTTACACGCCCCTCGTGACCCTCGTTCTCCTGATGGGCCTGCTTTTCATCGTCTATCGAACGAAGGTGGGGAAGGCCATGCGGGCGGCTTCCAAGGATTTTGAAACCACCCGGCTCATGGGCATCAATCTGGACCGGATCATCGCCATCACGTTTCTTCTGGGCTCCATGCTTGCCGCGGCGGGAGGGATCATGTGGGCCATGAAGTACCCCCAGGTGAATCCCTTCATGGGGGTTTTTCCGGGATTGAAGGCTTTCATCGCCGCTGTTCTCGGGGGGATCGGCAACATCCTCGGCGCCGTCGTGGGGGGATTTCTCCTGGGGCTGGGGGAAATCCTCATTGTGGCCTTGATCCCCGGTCTGGCGCAATACCGGGATGCCCTGTCCTTCCTGGTGTTGATTCTGGTTCTGCTCTTCCGACCCACGGGACTGATGGGGGAGCCCATGATCGACAAAAGCTGAGTGATTTCAAGGGACGCGTGGAGCTATGGACAAGGCGAGGAGAAACCTGGTTTTAAACACGCTTGCCGTGGCCGCCCTTTTCGGGGTGCTGCTGGCCTTTGACCGATTCGGCACGGACTACCAGGTCCGCATCCTGAACAACATGGCCATATTCATCACGCTGGCCGTCAGCTACAACCTGGTGAACGGGATCTGCGGCATTCTGCATCTCGGCCCCAACGCCTTCATCACCATCGGGGCCTATACTTCGGCGCTGCTGACCTTGAGTCCCGCCGAAAAGCAGATGACCTATATCATCGAGCCGCTGATCTGGCCCTTGAGCGTGATCCAGGCCCCCTTCGCATTGTCGTTGCTCGCGGGAGGCGTGCTGGCCGCGGTTTTCGCTTTCCTCATCAGCTTTCCCGTGTTTCGCGTGAGGGGCGATTATCTCGCCATCGTGACCCTGGGTTTTGGCGAGGTGGTGCGGGTCCTCTGCAATGCATTCCAGAGCGTGACCAACGGGCCCCTGGGTCTCAAGGGGCTGCCGCCCTACACGAACCTCTGGTGGTCGTGGGGCATTGCCGTCCTCACCATCATCCTGGTGACCAGGCTGATCAACAGCAGCTTTGGAAGGGCCATGAAGGCCATTCGCGAGGACGAGACGGCGGCGAGGGCCATGGGAATCGATCCTTTCAGGCACCTGCTCCTGGCGTTCCTGGTCAGCGCATTCTTCTCCGGCATTGCGGGCGGTTTGCTGGCCCACCTGATCACCACCATATCGCCGACCCTGTTCACCTTCTTTCTGACCTTCAACCTCCTCATGATGATCGTCGTCGGGGGATTGGGCAGCACGACGGGGGCAGCTCTGGGGGCGGCGCTCTTCGCCTGGGGCGGGGAGGCCTTGCGGGTGGTGGAAAGTCCCATGAATCTGGGCTTATTCACCATACCGGGCATTCCGGGGATGCGCATGGTGGTTTTCAGCCTGCTTCTCATGATCGTGATCATCTTCGCACGCCGTGGGCTGATGGGCAGGAACGAATTCAGCTGGGACAGGATCCTGGCCAGGATGAAGCTCGTGGCCCGCTGACTTGCTGCAGGCTTTTTCGCTTTTCCTTGTGGACGTCTGGTGCCTATGCGGGAATTTTTCGAAGCTCAGGATCTGGTCATGCAGTTTGGAGGCCTGGTGGCGGTGAACCACTTTTCCATCCAGCTGCGGCCCGGTGAGCTGGTGGGGCTCATCGGGCCCAACGGTGCCGGGAAGACCACGGTATTCAACATGATCACGGGCACCTACGCGCCGACCTCCGGGCGAACGCTGTGGCTGGGCGAGGAAATCACGCGACTGCCCGTGCACGGCATCACGGCCCGGGGCATTGCCCGCACCTTTCAGAACATCAGGCTTTTCACGGACATGACCGTCCTTGAGAACGTGATGGTGTCGCTGCATCACAAGCTTCCGGTGCGCTTCTGGGAGGCCATGCTCGGGCTGCCGTCGTATCGGCGCGAGGAGGCCCGCATGCTGGACCGGGCCATGCACTTTCTCCAGGAGCTGGGGCTGGCCCACCTGGCGTCCGAAAAGGCGGGAGGTCTTCCCTACGGTCAGCAGCGACGGCTGGAGATCGCCCGGGCGCTGGCCACGAAGCCCAGGCTTTTGCTGCTCGATGAGCCCGCCGCGGGAATGAATCCGCTGGAAACGATGGAGCTCGCCGAGCTGGTCCGCGAGATACGCGGCAGGTACAACCTCACCATCTTCCTCATCGAGCATGACATGAAATTCGTGATGCGACTGTGCGAACGGATCAAGGTGCTGGATTACGGCATCACCATCGCCGAGGGGACCCCCGCCGAGATTCAGAAGCATCCCGAGGTCATCAAGGCTTACCTGGGAGATGCTCAATATGCTTGAGGTGAGCGATCTGCATGTCTTTTACGGAGGAATTCACGCCCTCAAAGGGATCACCCTCTCGGTGAGCTCGGGCCGGATCGTCACCCTCATCGGCGCCAACGGGGCCGGGAAAAGCACCACGTTGAGGTCCATCGTCGGATTGGCCAGGCCGAGCCAGGGTGTGATTCGCTTCCAGGGCGAGGACCTGAGCCGAAAGCCGACCCACCAGATCATCCGGATGGGCATTGGGATCAGCCCCGAGGGACGCAAGGTCTTTCCGAACCTGACGGTCCTGGAGAACCTCGAGCTGGGTGCCTACAACCGGAGCCGTCGGGACTTCGCGGCTCAGGTCGAGTGGGTCTTCTCGCTCTTTCCGCGCATGAAGGAGCGGGAGCGGCAGCTGGCGGGAACATTGAGCGGAGGCGAGCAGCAGATGCTGGCCCTCGGCAGGGCCCTCATGTCCCGGCCCCGTCTTGTGCTGCTGGACGAGCCATCCCTCGGGCTGGCGCCCCTCGTGGTCCAGGAGGTCTTCCGGACCATCCAGACCATCAACGAAGGCGGCGCCACCATTCTCCTGGTGGAGCAGAACGCCATGGCCGCGCTTCAGATCGCCCACTACGGCTATGTTCTCGAAACGGGCGAAGTGATGCTCGAAGGCACGGGGGAGCTCCTCCTCCAGGACGAGCGGGTGCGGCAGGCCTATCTCGGGGACTGAAATTTGTTAAGATTTCCCCAGGAAGGTGATGCGCTTCCATGCGACAGACGAAGCTGTTCGAGGGCAAGACCACGGGCGATGCTCCGGGTATTCGGGCGCCGCTGGCCGAGAGGATGCGTCCACGCAGTCTGGATGAATTCGTAGGTCAGACTCATTTGCTGGGGCCTGGGCGCATACTCGATCGTCTGCTCAAGACAGGGCGTTTTCAGTCCTTCATCTTCTGGGGGCCGCCCGGTTGCGGCAAGACTACCCTGGCGCATCTCCTGGCCGGCAGGACCGATGCGCACCTCATTGCGCTCTCGGCCGTGATGGCGGGGACTCGGGAGATCCGCTCCGCCGTCGAGGAGGCCCGATCCGTCTGGGCCAGGGAGAAGCGCCGCACCTGGCTTTTCATGGATGAAATCCATCGCCTCAACAAGGCCCAGCAGGACACGCTGCTTCCGCACGTGGAAAACGGGACGCTGCTGCTCCTGGGTGCCACCACGGAAAACCCGTCCTTCGAGGTGATCCGACCCCTCCTTTCGAGGGCCAAGGTGCTGGTGCTCGAACCCCTTGAGGAGGAGGGGCTCCGCACCCTGGTGAGGCGAGCCCTTGAGGATCCCGAGCGCGGACTGGGAGGGTTTCCGGCCCGCCTGACCGACGAGGCCGAGGCACTCCTCTTCTCCGCTACGGGCGGGGATGCCAGGGTGGTGCTCAACGCCCTGGAGGTGGCCGTTCTCACGACGCCTCCACTGGCCGGGGAGCCCACTCGCGTAGTGGATCTGGAGGCCATCCGGGAATCGCTTCAAAGCCGCGCCGTTCACTACGACAAGGGGGGCGAGGAGCATTTCAACCTCATCTCGGCCCTGCACAAGAGCCTTCGCGGCAGCGACCCCGATGCGTCCCTTTACTGGCTGGCGCGCATGCTCCAGGGTGGCGAGGACCCGCTCTACATTGCGCGGCGCCTGGTGCGCATGGCCTCCGAGGACGTGGGGCTCGCGGATCCCTTTGCCCTGGTGCAGGCGATCCACGCCGTGAGGTCCTACGAGCTTCTGGGCAGTCCCGAGGGGGATTTGGCCCTGGCCCAGGCCGTGGTGTACCTTTCCCTGGCTCCAAAGAGCAACGCCGTGGATGTTGCCTTCGGAAGGGCGCGCGAGGCGGCGGCAAAAACGGGGGCCGCCCCCGTGCCGTTTCACATCAGGAACGCCCCGACCCGGCTCATGAAGGAGCTTGGCTACGGCAGTGGGTATCGCTTCCCCCATGACGACCCGGAGGGGTGGGTCCCCGAGAGCTATCTTCCCGATGGTTTGTCGGGGAGTGTGTTTTACGAGCCCACGGTGCGGGGGTGGGAAGGCAAATGCAGGCCATTTCTCGATCAGCGTCGCGAGAAGGCAAGGAAGGCCGCCAAGGAGCGATCATCGGAGGGTTGAGGGTGATGCTGGAATCAGGTGCTGCCGCCCGCGAGGTCCTTGGGGTTTCGGGAGAGCGGGTGTGCTCGACGGAGCGGGAGCGGGAGATCGGGGAGAGCGGGAGGGAGACTGCCATGGGCCCGCGCCAGGGAGTCGGGGCCATCAAGCCCTTCCGCCTGGTCAAATATCTTTCCCTTTCCAGCCTGGTGGTCATTCTGGCCTGCACCATCCTGCTCTCGGTTTTCATCTCCCAGAGAGCCAAGGCCATTCTGCTCAAAAAGAGCGAGCGATATGCTCTCCTGGTGGCTGAGAACCTCAACCACCAGGTCTTCTTCCAGTTCACCATCCCCACGCTCATTGCCGACGGTGAAATCAAGCTGAGCCGACAGAATCAATACGAGAGGCTGGATCGCGTGGTGCGAAACACCATCCATGGATTCTCCATCGAGCGGGTGAACATCTACGATCCAACGCAGACCTTGACCTACAGCACGGACCAGGATTCGATGGGAATGGTGGGGGATCTCGGCCCGCCGTTTCAGCGGGCCCTCGGCGAGGAGACCGTTTCGGTGATTCAGGGGGATGGGTATCCCTTCTGGGGATCCGCGCGGGAAGAGTCCAAACAGCTCCTGGTCACCTATCTGCCCATGTGGGAAGAGCGCGCGATGAGCTGGAAGCGGGGAAAAATCCTCGGGGTTTTCGAGATCTCCCAGGATGTCACCGCGGATTACAAGACCATTCATCGATTCCAGTGGATCGTGGTGTCCGGCTTTCTGCTGTTTGTTGGAGTGCTGTTCCTGACCATAAGCCTCATCGCCCGCCGCGCCGAGAGGATCATCAAGGCTCGATCGGCCGAAAAGGAGCGCCTCGAGGAGCAGCTGTACCAGGCTGAGCGCCTTGCCGCGCTGGGAGAGATGATTGCCGGAGTTTCCCACGAGATTCGAAATCCTCTCGGCATCATCCGGAGCACGGCGGAGCTCCTCCATGGGAGGATCGAGAACGACAGGCAGCGCCGCCTCTCATACATCATCGTTGAGGAGGCCACGCGCCTCAACGATATTCTCACGGAATTCCTGGACTTCGCGCGCCCCAAGACTCCGAAGGTGGCGATGTGCAGGATCGAGGACATCCTCGATCGGAATCTGGCGTCGATGGAGGGCCAGCTTCAGCGGTCTTCGATCCAGGTGGAGCGGCTCCATGAAGCCGGCGATACCCTCGTGGAGGCCGATGCCGACCTGCTTTACCGGGCTTTCGTGAATCTGCTGGCCAACGCCGTCCAGGCCATGCCCGAGGGGGGTACCCTGAGGGTGCGCACTCTGGTTCGAGCGTCGGGGGGCAAGCCTCCACGGTTCGAGCTGCGCATACGGGACTCCGGTCCGGGGATCCCGGAGGATGTGCGGAAGAAGATCTTCAACCCTTTTTTCACGACCCGGGAAGAGGGAACGGGACTCGGACTGGCCATCGTGCGGAGCATCATTGACAGTCATGGCGGGGAGATCGAGGTGCGCAGCCGTGAAGGCAGGGGGACGAACATGATCATCCGTTTGCCCCTGACCCAGGTCAGGGATGAATGAAGGCCCGGAGCTTGAGGACAAGGTATGGAAACCCTTCTGATCATCGATGATGAGAAGAATTATCTGCTGGTGCTGGAGGATCTGCTGGCCGAGGAGGGCTACGAGGTCATCACGGCGGAGAGCGCCGAGAAGGGCCTGGAGATCGTTCGCTCATCCGATCTCGATGTCGTGGTCACCGATATGAAGATGCCCGGCATGGACGGCATGGCCCTGCTGGAGCACTGCCACGCCGAAAAGCCGGATCTCCCCCTGATCATGATGACGGCTTTCGGCTCCGTCGAGAAAGCGGTGGAGGCCATGCGAAAGGGGGCCTTCGACTACATTCTCAAGCCTTTCAAGAACGAGGAGCTCAAGCTCACCATCCGGAAGGCCGTCGAGCACCACCATCTGCTGAGGCAGAATCGGTACCTGACCCAGACCCTCGAGGGGCGCTACCGGTTCAGCAACATCATCGGCAAGAGCCAGCAGATGGTCCGCATCTTCGAGCTGATCGAAAAGGTTGCCCCCGCCAAGGCGACGGTGCTGGTGACGGGGGAGTCGGGCACCGGAAAGGAGCTCATTGCCAGGGCCATTCATTTCAACAGTCCCCGGAAGGATCAGCCCTTCATTTCGGTCAACTGCGGGGCTCTCCCGGAGAATCTGCTGGAAAGCGAGCTGTTCGGCCACGAAAGGGGTTCGTTCACGGGAGCGGTCAGTCAGCGGAAGGGGCGGTTCGAGCTGGCCCATGGGGGAACGCTCTTTCTGGACGAGATCAGCGAGATGTCCACTCCACTGCAGGTCAAGCTCCTCCGGGTGCTGCAGGAGATGGAGTTCGAGCGCGTCGGAGGCGCCCACACCATCAAGGTGGATGTTCGGGTGGTGGCGGCATCCAACCGCAACTTGAGGACCGAGGTGGATCAGGGCCGCTTCCGATCCGACCTTTTCTACCGGCTCAATGTGGTCCATGTCCACGTGCCGCCGCTTCGGGAGCGCGTGGATGACATACCCCTGCTGGTGAATCACTTCCTGGCCAAGTGTGCTCAGGACCGCCCCCGGCCTCTGGGAATCGATCCGGAGGCGTTGCGATGCCTCATTGAGTACCCCTGGCCGGGAAATGTGCGCGAGCTCGAGAATGTCATAGAACGTTCCGTAATCCTCTGCGATGGTGAGAGGATCATGCTCAGGGACCTTCCGCCCGAGCTTCGCGCTCCTGGCCCGACCTCGAGCTCGAACGATGCGGGGCATCTGCAATCGATGGATTCGGCCGGAGACCTGGGGAGGCTCTTTGCCCTCGGCTTCGATGATTTTGCCGTTGGGGGCGGGTTGAGGCCCCGGCAGATGAGGGCTCTCGATTTTGTGAAGAACAATGGCTTCATTACCAACAGGCACTATTCGAAGTTGAATGACATCTCCGAGCGGCAGGCCTTGCGGGAGCTCTCGGAAATGGTGGAACAGGGGATGCTGAATCGCGTGGGCAGGGGCAGGGCTTGCCGATACGTTCTGGGAAGCGGTTAACGTTGCGTCGGGTGGTGATATTTTGAAACTGGGAGAACGCCGGTGATTGATGGAAAGGAGCTCTTCGACTGTTTCATGAAGCACCTGCCCGGCGTGGCCTTCATCAAGGACGGTCGCGGCAGATACCGTTTCATCAACGACAACGCCGAGGGATACCTGGGGCGTGAGGCCGCCGAGTGTCTGGGAAGGACCGACGATGAGCTCTGGCCGGGAAGGGTGTCGGAACGCATCAGGGCCAATGACCGAATTGTCCTGCAGGATGGAAAGCCCCAGCAGTTCGTGGAGGTCTTCGAAAAGGAGGGCGAGGCGATTTTCCTCCTCGTGAACCGATTCCCGCTGAAGCTCTCCGAATCAGGCGAGCGGGGCATTGGAGGGGTGGCCATCGATGTTTCCCGGAGAATTCGGCTGGAACAGGCCCTCCTGAGTGTCAGGAACGAGCTTGCCCAGCGTGTCGATCAGTGCTCCGACGATCTGCGGGAAGTCAATCGTCTTTTGACCACCGAGCTCGAGGAGCGCATTCGGGCCCAGCAGGCTGTGGATGAGGAGCGCAACCGCCTGCTGTCCATTCTCGAGCATCTGCCGGTCATGGTCATGCTCAAGGGGGCTGACTACCGCATCCGCTTCGCCAACCAGGTCGTTCGGAGGGAGTTCGACCTCGACGACGAGCCCCGCTGCTATGAAGCGCTCCGAGGCTTTGACGCGCCCTGTGAGGACTGTCCCAGCGACTACTTTTCGCGCCTGACCACTCCTTCCATGCATGAATGCCGGCTCAGAAATGGAAGAATCTACGAGGTTTACGATTTTCCCTTCCAGGACGTGGACGGCTCGAAACTGATTCTGGAGCTGGGCATCGACGTCACGGAGCGCCGGGCGGCCGAGGATGCCCTGAGGGAGTCGGAGCGCAGTCTGAGGCGTCTTGCCTCCGAGATCCTGGTGGCTCAGGAGCAGGAGCGCAAGCGCCTTTCCCAGGAGGTACACGACGAGCTGGGGCAGTCCCTCATGTTCTTCAAGCTCAAGATGGGGGCTCTGAAACGAGATGTCCCCGAGAATCTCGGTAATTTGCAGGGCCGCTGTCAGGAGCTCCTGGACTACCTGGACGGAATCGTCGATAAGGTTCGCCGGCTCAGCCATTCCCTCAGCCCCTCCATACTCGATGACCTGGGATTGACGGCGGCCCTGAGACACCTGGTGGACGAGTTCTGCAAGTTCTTTCGGGTTGAGTGCTGCTCCATTTCCGTCGACAATGTGGACGACCTGTTCGGGCCTCCTGTTCAGACCCACATTTATCGCATCTTTCAGGAGGCTCTGACCAATATCGGAAAGCATGCCAACGCCACCTGCGTCACCGTCGACGTGAAGTTGCTGGAGGATTCGGCAACCTTTCATATAGTGGACAACGGGCGGGGCTTCGAGCCGGGTCGGAGCGGGGTGTCCGGCAGGGAAGGCTGGGGACTTGGGCTGCCGACCATCGAGGAGAGGGTCAGATTCATCGGAGGCTCGATGGCCGTGAAGAGCACGCCCGGGCAGGGAACGGAGCTGAGTATCACGGTGCCTCTCGAGTGATTCTCACGGAATGGGTTTGGGAGCTCGATCCCGGGGGCGCCGGCCCGCCATGGGACGGCCTGGAGAGGGAGCCGGCGGCAGGCCTGAATCGACCCCGCGGGTCAACCGGAACTGGAAAGAGGGATAATGGCTTCTTATCGCGTTCTGATTGCCGACGATCACCCTCTGTTTCGCCAGGGAATCAGGAGTCTCATCGAGAAGGACTCCGACATCGAGGTGGTTGGCGAGGCGGGTGACGGTTTCGATCTCCTGGAGATGATCAAGAGGGTTCCGGCCAACCTGGTCATCATGGACATCGCCATGCCCAGAATCCAGGGACTCGACGCCACCCGCGAGGTCAAAAGGATCTTCCCGGAAACGGCCGTCCTCATCCTGACCATGCATAACTCCAAGCAGTACCTCTACCATGCCATGTCCGCGGGAGCGGATGGATACCTGCTCAAGGAGGACGCCCACGATGACCTGGTGACGGCCATCCGCACCATACAGCGCGGGAAGTTCTACGTATCGCCCCTCGTTGCGGACCAGGTGACCGACATCCTCGTGCAACGGTCGCGGGGTGAGGACCTGGCTCGGGATCCGCTCAGCCCCCGGGAGCGGGAAGTCCTCAAGCTGGTGGCCGAGGGAAGATCGAGCAAGGAGATTGCCGAGATCCTTTTCATCAGCACCATGACGGTTCAGAATCATCGCGCCAACATCAAGCGAAAGCTCAAGCTTCATCGAAACAGTGACCTCATCAAGTATGCCATGGACAAGGGCTATGCCTGACGATCATTTCGTCGTTCAGGGTGGCCGGAACGGGCATGACGGACCGAAAGGACATCGAGGGAGCCCATGGCCCGGGACGTAACCTCAGCTTCATTCGTTGGTGGGAGCCCCGGGGCTCGTGAATTGCTTTGGGCTCTTGTCGTGGCCCTTGTCTTCTGTTCGTGCGGCCCGGCCTTCTCGCGATCCCTTTCCGAGGAGGATGCTTCCGCCGCCCAGCGACTGGAAGAGCAAAACCTCGATTATTTCACGGATCTGCCGGTCTCGACCCACGAGGGTAGGGAGGTGAGGTTTTACTCCGATCTGCTCAAAGGGAGGCGGGCCATCATCAGTTTCTTCTACGTCAACTGCCCGACGGCGCAACCGGCACTGCTCAGCCTTTTCAAACTGCACAGGGAGCTCGGGGAAAAAATGGGGGACGAGATCGTCTTCCTGACGCTCAGTGTGGACCCCGAGCGGGACGACCTTGCGGCGGTTCAGGAATATGCGAGACGGTACAACCCCGGCAGAGGCTGGTATTTCATCACGGGCAAGCGGTCGAGCATGGATGTCATCAATCGGAAGCTGGGCAATACCCTCAAGCTTCCCGAGGGACACCTCAGGCAGTTTTTGATCGGTAATCTTCGGACCGGTCACTGGATGCGCCTTGTCGAGACGGCTCCACCCCCTGCACTGAAGGACGGGTTGAGCTCCCTGGCGGAGTAGGTCTTCTGATGGATGGTTCAAGACAAAGGAGGAGCGGGTATGAAAAGGAAGCTTTTGCTGGTCGCGATCATTGTGGGTCTTTTGTCCATGGGCGCTCATGTGGATGGGGTGCAGGCGGAAAAGGACATCCTGGATCATGCATCGTGCAAGTATTGCGGCATGGATCGCGGGCAGTTCGCGCACAGCCGCATGCTCATCGAGTACGACGACGGGTCGAGCGTCGGGGTGTGCAGCCTCCACTGCGCGGCCATGGACCTCGCTCTGCACCTTGATAAGACGCCTGCCGCCATCAAGGTGGGGGATTATTACAGCAGGGAGCTCATCGATGCCGAGAAGGCCTCCTGGGTCATCGGGGGAGACAAGCCCGGCGTCATGACTCGAAGGGCCAAGTGGGCTTTTGGGAAGCAGGAGGATGCGGAGAGGTTCATGAAGGAGAGCGGCGGGAAGCCCGCCGGTTTTGACGAGGTCATGAAGGCCGCCTACGAGGACATGTACGACGACACCCGGATGATCCGGGAAAAGCGAAAAGGCAAGGGCATGCACCAGCACGGGCACAAGGATCACAAGCACAACTAGTGGAGCAGGCGGGGAGCGGGCTGCACCCGGGCGCCGCTCCCCTTTGGAGGCGCCCCGATGAAAAGAGCTGCTATCAGTCTGCTGGCGATGGTTTTGATGGTGCCCTCGCTGGGTTCAGCCGGACCGGAGCCCGCCACTCCGGCCAGGGAGGACAAGTGCCCGGTTTGCGGAATGTTTGTGGCGAAGTATCCGGACTTCCTCTGCCAGGTGGTTTTCAAGGACGGCTCCAGGTTCTTCTTTGATGGAGCCAAGGACATGTTCAAATATTACTGGAATGTTTCCCGTTACAGCCCCGGCAGGGCCCGGGAGGATATCCAGGCCGTCTTCGTGACGGAATACTACGACCTGAAGCCCATCGACGGCCACAAGGCGCATTATGTGATTGGAAGCACGGTGTATGGACCCATGGGCAAGGAGCTCATTCCCTTCGAGAAAGAGGAGGATGCCCGCGAGTTCCTGGTGGATCACAGCGGATCATCCATTCTGAAGTTTGGCGAGGTCACCGTTGAAATACTGAAATCCCTGGATTGAGCCCGTGCGCAAATGTAATCTTTTCCTGGTTTGCATGGTGATTGCCTTCGTGGGTGTGGCGCTTATGGTGCTGCATTCAACCGTTCTCGAGGCTTCGGAGGAAGTCGGGAGGGACGCGCGCAGGGAATGGGTTGCGAAGCTGGGTCTTTCGGACCTTTGCCTTTTCACCGATGCCCGGTATACGCGCCACCCGGTCATGGCTGACGTGCACACGCCCTTCCAGGACTACCCTCTCGCTTTCGAGCACTTCCCTTCGGGCTCCATTATCGGTGCTCCGCCTCATCTGAGGGGAGAGCGTTCATGGTGAGCCATGCGATGGGTTGAGAAGCAGAAGAACATACTGGATTTCACGCTGTCGGCCCTGTGGCGAAGAAAAGGCAAGAACATCACCCTGGTGTCCGTCTATACCTTTGTCGTCTTCCTGGTCGCTTCAGTGGTTTTTCTCACGGGCGCCGTCAAGGGCGAGGCCGAACGTGTGCTCATCGAAGCTCCGGACATGATGGTGCAGCGTCTGGTGGCCGGCCGGCATGATTACATTCCCCTGCGCTACATGGATACCATTCGGGATCTCCGTGGAGTCCAGGGCGTGCAGAGCCGCCTCTGGGGGTACTACTTCGATCAGACCAACAGCGCCAACTACACCCTCATGGTCAATGACGAGCTGAACATTCAGCCCGGCGGCATCATTATCGGCAGCGGGGTTGCGCGGAATCTCCTGGTGAAGGAGACGGGCTCGCTGCCGTTTCGTACCTACGACGGCTCTTATGTGTTCATGAAGATCGAGCGCGTACTGGACGAGGATCTTGACCTGGTGGCCGCGGACCTGATCCTTTTGAGCGGCAGGGACTTCAGGCGTATCTTTCTCACGCCCGAGGGGCAGGCGACGGACCTGGTCCTGAAGGTGAGGAACCCCAGGGAGATGCCGACCATTGCGAGGAAGATCGTGGCGCTTCTGCCCGACACGCGCCCCATCCTGCGCGAGGAGATTCTGCGGACTTACGACGCGGTTTTCGAGTGGCGTGGCGGGCTTTCCATCCTGGTCCTCTCGGGAGCGTTCCTGGCCTTTCTCATCCTGGCCTGGGACAAGGCCACGGGTCTGAGTGCCGAAGAGAAGCGGGAGATCGGTGTGCTGAAAGGCATTGGCTGGGAAACCTCGGACATCCTCCAGTTGAAGTTCTGGGAGGGAGTGGCCGTTTCACTCACCGCCTTCCTGGCGGGGCTTGTTCTGGCCTACGTTCATGTGTTCTTCACGCCGGCGGTCCTCTTCGAGCCGGCCATCAAGGGCTGGTCGGTGCTCTACCCCAGGTTTCAGCTCACACCTCACCTGAGTGTCTACCATGTGTCGACGCTCTTCTTCCTGACGGTGGTGCCATACACGGTGTCGACCATCCTTCCGTCGTGGCGGGCTGCCAGTATTGATCCGGACATCGTCATGAGAATGTGATCACGGCGAGAGAATGCTTATTCTACTGTCTGGCGTGTTGATATCATGGGGTCCGGGATTCAGGGGAGCGTCAAAAAGGAAATGATCCAGGTCAGGGATGTGCGCAAGGTGTTCAACACGGGCAGGCCCAACGAGTTTGTGGCCATCGACGGCGTGAGCCTGACCATCGAACCGCACAGGGCGACTGTGCTCAAAGGTCCCAGCGGCTCGGGAAAGACGACGCTCCTGAGTCTTCTGGGCTGCATGGCGCGGCCGACTTCGGGGAGGATCTCTCTCCTGGACCGCGAAATCACCAGCCTCCCCGAACGTTTTCTGACGGACATCCGTAGAAAGAGCTTCGGGTTCATTTTCCAGCAGTTCAACCTCATCAAGGGGATCACAGCCCTTGAGAACGTCATGGTGCCGGCTTACCCGACCGGGGAGAGGTATTCCTCCCTCAAGCGGAGGGCCCTCGAGCTTCTGGAGCTCTTCGATGTGGGCACAAAGGCGGCGTCGAAAGTCGAGTGGCTTTCGGGCGGCGAGGCTCAGCGGGTGGCCATAGCGCGGGCATTGATGAACGATCCCATGGTGGTCATCGCCGATGAGCCGACGGCTCATCTCGATACCCGGCTGTCCCGGGAATTCATGGAGATCATGGGTGATCTGAAGGCCAGGGGCAAGACCCTTATAATGGCCAGCCACGATCCCATCGTTCACGAATCCCCCGTTGTGGACGGGGTGGTTGAAATGCGCGACGGCAGGCTGGTCGAAAGGCGGTAGCGACGGTGTTTCTTCACCCTGCCATTCTCTCGCTGGTCGTTGGCTCGGCTCTCGTGAGTCTCATGCTGGTCCATGCCTGCATCATCGGCGCCCGGATTCTCAGCCGCTGGGACCTCGAGAGCGGCAGCGAGCTCCAGCTGAACCTCGAGCGCCGCACCTATCTCGTGTCGACCATCATGACCTACGCCCTGGGATTTCAGCTCCTTTCCCTGTTCCTCTTCATCTACACGGTGGACCATCTGGCCGTGCTTTTCGTCGGAGCCATGTGTGCCGCGGGCTCGCTCAACGCCAACAGCTGGGGCTACCCGACGCTCATCCTGAAGATAATCAACTTCCTCCTGGCGGGGCTTTGGCTCATCGTGAACTACACGGACAACCGGGGGTATGACTACCCGCTCATCAGGCTGAAATATGCGCTGCTGCTTCTGATCGCTCCGCTGGTTGCGGTGGAGATGGCGTTCCAGTCCGCCTATTTCATGGGGCTCGCTCCGAACGTCATCACTTCGTGCTGCGGGACCCTGTTCACTTCGGATTCAGGAGGGGTGACTTCAGGCATCACGGCGCTGCGGCATCTTCCCGTCGAGGTGGCCTTTTACTCGAGTCTCCTGCTCACCCTTGCGCTGGGCGCCCGCTTTTACCGAACGGGCAGGGGGCTGGCGCCTTTCACGTTGATGAACGGAGCGGTCCTGGTGTCGAGCGTCCTGGCGCTCATGTCCTTTGTTTCGCTTTACATCTACGAGCTTCCGACGCATCATTGCCCCTTCTGCATCCTGCACGGCGAGTACGGGCACGTGGGCTATCCCCTGTACATCAGCATACTGGCGGGGGCCCTCTTCGGTTTTGGGATGGCCGCGATCGCTCCCTTCCGGAAGAGGGCGAGCCTTGCCGCGGTTGTGCCGCGGGTCCAGAAAGGATTGGCTTTCATGGCTTTGGGCTTCCATGGGGTGAACCTTTCCATCGTCATCGTGGTGGCGAGCACCTCCAACCTGATTCTGCACTAGAGCAACGATGCCATCGGTCAGCCTCCGCTCGATTCTCTTTCTGCTCGTCATGCTTGCGGTGCTTCCGTTGTGGGGGCTGGCGTTTTACACCAACTTCGAACAGCGCCAGCAGGGGATCCGGCACCTCGAGTCCGACATCCGGCGTTGGACTCAGTTTCAGGCCGTGAATCAGCAGACCTCTCTTGCCGGGGCCAGGCAGCTGCTGTTGACCCTGGCCCAGTCGCCGGAGATCGTCGAGGATGATTCCGGCCGCTGCAGTCAGTATCTTGCCGATCTCATCGAAAACTACATTCAGTACTGGATTCTCGCCGCGGCGGATCTGCATGGAGAGGCCTACTGCAGTTCGCTTCCCCTGCCGCTGACCCTGAAATACGGGCAAGATCTCTGGTTTCAGCAGGCTCTTCAATCCATGGACTTCAGCGTCAGCGGCCTCAAGAGGGACCCCATCAGCGGAGAGCCCACGGTCTACCTGGGCTACCCCATCGTGGACGGGCAGGGCATCCAGAAGGGGGTGCTGCTGGCGGGCCTCGAGCTGACGCGCCTCGAGCTGTGGGGATCCGACGAGAGTCTGCCCGAGGGAAGCATCATCGCGTTGTTTGACCGGCATGGAACCGTGGTGGCCCACTATCCGGACCCCGAGAAATGGGTGGGCAAGGCTCTCCAGAGCACGGCCCTCGTGACCAGCGTGCTGGCGCTGGGGGAAGGGCTGGTTCGGGACTCGACCTTCGACGGCAGGGAGCGCCTGTTCGGGTTTCAGAAGTTGCGACAACCCGTGGACACTGATCTCTACCTGGCCGTGGGACTGCCGATGGATCTGGCCCTGGCAAGGGCCGAGCACACGCTCAGGCGGAATCTGGCCGGTTTCTTTCTGGTGGCTCTCATGGCGCTGGTGGCCGCATGGCTCGCGGGAAAGCGGCTCGTTCTTCGACGCATCGGGCTCCTGCTTGACTCTCTCCATAAGCTCGAAAGCGGTGACCTCAAGGCCCGAAGCGGCCTGCACCGGGGGCGGGATGAGTTCAGCATTCTGGCCAGCGGTATCGATTCCATGGCGGCATCCCTCGAGGAGCAGTCCTTCAAGCTCCATCAGGCGGAAGAGCGCTACCGGATGCTGGTGGAACAGATTCCCGCCGTGACCTATGTCATCTCGGTGGAGGCGGATCGGCCTTTTCTCTACATCAGCCCGCAGATCGAAACGCTTCTGGGATTCTCCCCCCGGGAATGGCGGGCTGATCCCATGCTCTGGGAGGGCCGGATCCACCCCGAGGACCGCGAAAGGGTGCTGGCCGAGACCAGGAAGGGGCTGCAGGAGCATTCCAGGATCCGATTCCACGTCGAATACCGCATGATCGCCAGGGATGGAAGCGTTGTATGGGTCTTTGACCAGACGGTGCCCGAATACGATGCCGAAGGACGCCTAAGAAATCTCAGGGGCCTGGTGGTGGATGTAACCGAAAGGCACAGCTACGAGGATAGGCTTCTGAAATACCAGGAGCAGCTCCGCTCCCTGGCCACGCAGCTCGCGGTGGCTGAAGAGCACGAGCGACGTCGGATCGCTACCGGGCTGCACGATCACGTGGCTCAGAAGCTCGCCATCTCCAAGATCAAGATGGAGGGGCTCATGAGCTCACCCCTGACGAATGAGGCCGGCCAGACACTCACTCAGGTCTATGAGCTCATATCCCAGGCGGTTCAGGATACCCGTTCCCTGATGAACAAGATCAGCTCGCCCATCCTCCATGAGCTGGGTCTGGAAGCGGCCCTGGAATGGCTCGTTGAAGAATTTCAAAGAATGCATGGTCTGTTCTGCTACTATGAGGATGATGGAGAGCTCAAGCCGCTGGAGCGCGACATCAGCGCGCTGCTGTTTCAGGCGGTCAATGAGCTCCTGGTCAACGTGGTGAAGCATGCCTGCGTGGAAGCATGCGAGTTGCGCGTGGAGAAGGAGGGCGAATGGATCCGGGTCACGGTCTCCGACGAGGGAGCCGGGTTCGACCCTTCGGAGATAGGTCCCCTGAGGAGGATGGAGGGTGGATTCGGGCTCTTCAGCATCAAGGAGCGGATGAACGGCGTCGGCGGGCGACTGGAAATCGAGTCGACCCCCGGAGAGGGGTCCCGGCTTTCCCTGCTGGCGCCGCTCAAGGCTGCCAGACGCGCCTGATCCGTGGCTCCCCGGGGATTGGCGACCCAGCCGCATGCTGGAAGCCACAAGCCACAAACCACAAACCAGAAACCAGGAACCAGAAACCAGGAACAGGACGGGGAGTCGGCGGTGAACCTGACGGGTGATCTCAAACCCTCCGTGGTGGTGATGGATATCGGCATGCCGGACATGAACGGCATCGAGGCCACCCGGCAGATCGTGGCATCGCATCCCGATGTGAAGGTGATTGCCCTTTCGATGCACTCGGACAAGCGATTCGTGGGGGGGATGCTCAAGGCGGGAGCGTCGGGATACCTGCTCAAGGACTGCGCCTTCGGCGAGCTGGCCAACGCCATCCGCGCCGTCACCGAGGGGCAGACCTACCTCAGCCCGCAGGTCACCCACGTGGTGGTGCAGGGCTATGTGCGACAGGTGGGGCCGAGTGCACCCGTCGGCGCGGATGTCCTGACGGGCAGGGAGCGGGAGGTGCTCCAGCTCCTCGCCGAAGGCAAATCGACCAAGGATATTGCCGCGCTGCTCAAGCTCAGCGCCAGGACCGTCGAAACACACCGCCAGCAGATCATGAACAAGCTCAATATCCACAAGGCGGCCGAACTGGTCAAGTACGCCATCCGCGAAGGAGTGATCACCCTCAACGATCCCTGATGGGGAATCACTGAGCGGACGTTCCGCCTGGAGAGAGAATGGCCGCCGAGATACCGGCCTTTGCCGACAGGCCCGAGAGCCGGGGCTGCTCTCGGCTCATCTCGACTCCCCGGCATGCGGATCATCCGGGGGGATGCAGGCTGACGATGCTTTCGTCCACGCCATGACCCTCGACCGCGGCAACCTCGAACAGGACCCTGCCAAAGGTGACGGAGTCTCCGACTTTCGGCTGACGATCGAGAAGCATTAGAATGAGCCCGCTCACCGTCACCACCTCGTCATGCTCCAGAACGATGCCGAGCCGCTCTCCGACCTCATCAAGCCGCATTGCCCCCGAGACACGGAGGCGCCCCTGGTCGTCGTGGTGAGCTTGGGAGCCCAGCGACCCTCTTTCATCGATTTCCCCCACAACTTCCTCGAACAGGTCCTCGATGGTGATCAGGCCCGCGGTACCCCCATATTCGTCCATGACGATCGCCATGAGGGTTCTCCTTCGGCGCATGGCTTCCAGGGCGACCTCGAGACTTGAAGTCTCGGGCAGGTAGGGAATGCGCCTCAGATGTTCGCGCGTCAGGGAACGATCGTCGATGAGAAGTCGCAAAAGGTCCTTGGTGTGCACCACTCCCAGGATGTGATCCAGGTCGCCTTCATAGACGGGATAGCGGCTGTGGCGGGATGACGACATGATCGCCCTGAGCTCCTCCGGCGATGCATTCAGCGGGATGCCGGTGATCTTCACCCGTGGCACCATGACCTCTCCGGCCGAGCGCTCCCCGAATTCGAGCAGGTCCTTGAGGACCCTTCCCGATTCCTCGCGCAGCAACCCTCCGGCGCTGCTCTCCTGGATGATGTACTGGAGCTCTTCCGGAGAGAGGTATTGGCAGGAGACACTCTGCCGGTCCACGCCCATGAGCTTCAAAATGCCGTTGCCGATCTTGTTGAGAGTGACGACCAGGGGGTAAAGGGCAAAATGGACCCACATCATCGGGGGAGTCACCCAGAGTACCGTGCGCTCCGCATGCTGGAGCGCCAGGGACTTGGGCACCATTTCACCCACCACGATGTGAAGATAGGTGAGAACGGTAACGGAGAGGATGCTTGACAGGGCGTGGGCGGCGAGCCAGCTTGGAGTGTTCAGACCTTCGAGCAGGCGAAAAATCAGGCCGGCCAGGTAATGCTCACCGTACATGCCGAGGCCAAGGCTTGAAAAGGTAATCCCCAGCTGGGCCGTGGCGATGTAGCGATCCTGCAGAACAGGATTGTGGAGAATCCGGCTGACATGCCTGGCGGTGCGATGCCCCTCGGTGGCGGACCGCTCGACGGATGCCCTCGAAACGCCCACGATGGCGAATTCAGCCGCGACGAACAAGGCATTGAGCAGGATCAGCAGGCTGATGATCCCGGAAGCAGCCAGGTCATCCACGGCCGTTGTCCTCTGGAAGGCGGGGAGGAGGGACCAGGACCGAGACGATGGCCTGATGCTCGACCTGTTCGATCTCGAGATCGACCCCTTCGATGTTGAGCTTCTCTCCGACGCGGGGGACCCGCCCCAGCACCTCCACGATATGCCCTCCCAGCGTGCCGGCGTCTCCCTGCCGGACAATCCCTATCCAGTCCTGCACATCCTCCAGGCGCACGATGCCAGGCAGGCGAGCCCTGCCGTCGGGAAGCAGCTCCGGCTGGGGGGAGTCGACCTTGAATTCATCCGCAACCTCTCCGAGCATCTCCTTGAGGACGTCCTCCAATGTCACGAACCCTTCCGTCCCCCCGAACTCGTCAATGATGACCGCCTGGTGGCGCCGCTCCTTGCGCATCAGGGAAAGAAGGGCTTCGGCGGTCAGATTCTCAGGGACATACAGGACGGGCTGCATGACGTCCTCGATCGATCCCGTGGAGCCCTTGTCGAGGTAATGGAGGATGACGTCCTTCGTGTGCACGATGCCAATCACCTTATCGATGGTGTCTCGATAGACGGGCAGATGGCTGTAGGGGCTGTGAGTCACTTCCATGAGAACTTGATCAAAGGGCGTGCTCACATCGATGGCGGCCATGAACCGTCGTGGGACCATCAAATGGTGGACCGGCTTCATACCAAGCCTGAGGGCCCGATGGAGACGTCGGTGCTCTTCGGGGTCGAGGAGCCCCCCGACCCTGCTCTCGGCGATGAGCATCTCAATTTCCTCGGGAGAGTGGATGTGGCGGTGCCCGGTGGAAGGAACCCCAAACAGCTTCAGAATGAAAATCCCGCTTCCGTTCAGGACCGCGATGAACCATGAGAAAAACCCCAGGGACCAGCGCATGGGTATGAAAGTCAGGAGCGCCGACTGAGTGGGGTATTGGAGGGCGAGGGACTTGGGAATGAGCTCGCCCAGGATGACTTGCGTTATGGTGAGGGTTGTCAGCACCACGGCGGCCGAGGTGGACTGAGCCGCCAGGTCCTGAAGACTGCCCCACTGGGCGAAGAGCGGAGTCAATTGGACCGTCAGGGCGGCGTGCCCGTAGGCGCCCAGCACAAGACTGGAGAAGGTTATGCCGATCTGGCACGCCGCGATGTAAGTGTCGAGCCTGCGAGAGTCTTCAATCCATGGCAGGAGGCGCTTCGCGAGGGCATGGCCCTCTCCCGCCAGCTGCTTGATCCGGCTCTGGCGCACACTCACCGCGGCAAACTCCGCGGCCACGTACAGGGCGTTGACTGCGATGAGAAGCAGGATAATGAGCAATGTGGAGAGGATCATCATCAGTCCTCGGGTGAGATCACCATTCAGGCGCGGGCCCTATGCAGCCGAAGCCGCCTTGATGAGGGCCTGCGCGGAGTAAATCATTCCTACCGTTCCCAGGAAAACCATGCCTCCTAAGAAAGCCAGCTTCAGTCTGTCCTCCTGCAGGTCCAGGGCAACCGCGCCAACCACCAGACACAGTTGCAGAAAAAGCACTGCCAGATCAAACTTGTCTCCGGCGCGGCCAAGGACATCCAATTTGGCTTCCAACTCCTTGGCCCCAATCACTTTTCCCAGTTGACCGTCCATATCCTGTGCCCAGTTCTCCTTTCCAACGGCAGCGGAACCGAGCAGGAGCTCCCTCTTCTCTTTCGCGTAACGGGTAATCTCCTTTGAAAGAAATGTTCCACCCATCACGAAAGAAAGCTTCTATATAGAGCTTCCACGCCACCCAGGTGATTCTGCGTCCATTCAATACGGAAACGAAGGCCGATTCCATCTTCCTCCATTCCTGAATATCCGGAAGAATACCGGGTGCCGCGAATCATGCCGAGGATTCGGCCTGATCTTCAGGCCCTTTCGGGATGCAGTCCTTATAGAGCTGATCGACCCAGTCCTTGAACCAGATGGGTCGCCAGAGAAGAATGTAGGTGGCAAAGCACGCCACGAGGGGTATAAAAAAAACGGCAATATCAACCAGCAGAATCACCAAGGCAAGGAAGAGGCGTTTCAGGATCATCTTTCTACTCCCAATCGAGGCTGAACCGCGGATGAAACCCATCGAGGCTCCCGCCCTGCCTTTCCAGCGGCCCCATGGCCGCCATGGCGGGAGAGCGCATGAGGATAATCCTCAATAGTGCCCTCTCCTCCGCATTGAGGAGAGGGCTGTCTTTCTTCACATTTATACAGGCATGATCGTTGCGCATGAATGATATGTGGCTCAGAAGGACCTTACGACACCCAGCTCCGCCAGGGTCCCAACGCGTTGATCCGAATAAACGAGGTCGTCCTCTTTCAAGCCTTCCCGCACCAGGAGGTAATCCTTCGCGACCGGACCGGTGAATTCATCGTCCGACATGTAAAGGCAGCCCGTCCTGAGGGCCGGCTCTGTATCGGGGTTGATATTCTTGTAAATATATTTGAAGGAGATCCGGGTGGTGTTCCAGGAAAGCCCCTTGCCAAGGATCATGACCACTCCCCTGGGGTTCAGGATTCTTTTGATCTGCTCGAAGAACTCCACCGTGAAAAAACCGATTGCATAAGGATCTTCAATGCTATGGTCCAGGGCGACGATATCGTACTTCTCCCGAGCGAACCTGACGTAGCCCCGAAAGTCATCGATGATCTGGCGAACCTTCGGCGAGCCCTCGACATATTTCATCTCCGCGGGAAAGAATATCCTCGCCGCCTCCACGACGGGCTCGCAGTTTTCCACCACGTCCAGCCTCTCGACCATGGGCGATTTCAGGAACGCCATGGCCGTCACACCGCTGCCGTATCCGAGAAGCAGCACCTTGGCAGGTCGGTTCACGATGCCGAGGCTCGTTTTCGCCCACTGCTCGTGAATTCTCCGGTCGATGGGGAGGTTGAAGCTCTGGTGGACGTTGTTGACCTTGAGGTCTATGGGCTCACCATCGAGACTGAAATCGCTCTCCTTGCCGCCCAGGGCCAGGTGCTTGTATCGGGCTTCAGATTCGCTGAGCTTCCAGACTTCGACGATTCCGAACTCGCTGTCCTTGCTGAAAAGCAGGTTCGACGACGGAAACAGCGCTTCGTGGAACCCGCCATGGATCAGGGTGATTGCCGCAATGAGCGCTGCCCCCACCGCGATCTTTCGCGTCAGTTTCATGAGCGGAGCCATCGTGTACAGTGCTATCCCGGCAAAGGCCACGGCGAAGATATAGGCGGATTGTATTCCCCAAAGGGGTACGAGGACGACCCCATGAGCCAGCCCGCCCACCACGCTGCCCAATGTGCTGAATGCATAGATATAGGTGACGTATTTTTCACCCCTCCAATGCATGATTTTGACACTGATGGCGTAAGCCAGGCCTGCCAGCAGTGATGGCCCCAGCACGGAAATAATGAAGTAGACGCGAACGAGATTCGGCTGTGCGGAGTGGTATACAAAGTAATTCTTTGAAATATAGAATAGAACGACGAACAATACACTCAGCAATTGGATGAATGCGAACCTCTGCCTGGCTTCCGTCTCATCCCGGACACCGAGCTTGCTCCAGGTCCCCAGGTAGGCTCCCAAGGCAAGCCCAACAAGGAAGAAGGATATGATGATCGAATTGGAGACTGCCGTCGACCCGAAGATGTAGACAAACTCCCTCAGGAGAGAAAGCTCCACGAGCAGGGAAACAACCCCGGCGGAGAAAATGGAGACGAAAATCATCCAGATGTCTCTCATCCATGGCTCCTCACAAGAAGACATTAAAAAGATTCAGACGCTTCCGCATTGAAAACGGCCCAGGGGGGTCCGGTGCTCCGATCCGTGCCTCCGCGCAATGATCATGGAGTGGGCAGGAGGATGTCAAGAATGAAATCACGCTTCGAAGTGGGCAGCTACTCAAGCTCTGTCCCATGGTGTGGGATCATCCGTGCGCGCTCAACTTGGGTTTGACTAAACGACCATAATGAAGGAAGTTGCTGGGGAGTCTCGAACGACACGGAGTTCTCGAAGGAGGGGGGATGGAGCGGTTCTTCGGCGCCCGCAGCGTTGTGGTCATCGGTGTTTCCAACTCACCCGGCAACCTTGGCCGGGCCATCATGTACAATCTCCTGGAGTTCCGCTACCAGGGGGTGATCTACGCCGTGGGGCCCAAGGGAGGCGCGTTCATGGGCCACAAGATCTATTCGAGCGTGCTCGAAATCCCCGAGGAGACCGTGGATCTGGCGGCCGTGCTGGTGCCGGCTCGCGCGGTTCCGGAAGTCCTCGGCCAGTGTGCTCGAAAGTCCATCCGCCGGGTGGTCGTCGAGACGGCCGGCTTCGGGGAGCTGGGAGAGGATCGAGTGGGGCTGGAGGTTCAGATCCGGGAGATCATCCGCCATCACGACATGCGCATGATCGGCCCCAACTGCATCGGTATCATCAACCGGGCCAGCGGGCTCGCCGTTCCTTTCATGCCTTTCAGAATGGAAGCCCCCCTGGGCAGGGTGGCCGTCGTGACCCAGAGCGGCGGAGTCGGGGGGAACATGATCAACCTGCTCGCCATGGAGAACCTGGGATTCAGCAAGTTCGCCAGCGTCGGCAACAAGCTCGACGTCAGCGAAAACGACCTGGCCGAATATCTCTGCGGTGACCCGGAGACCGATGTTCTGTTCTGTTACCTTGAGGGAATCGCCGATGGCCGCCGCTTGATGGAGATCGCCTCGCATTCGTCCAAGCCCGTGGTGGTGCACAAGTCCAACACGGGGGGGGCCGGTGCGGTCATTGCCCGGTCCCACACGGCCTCCCTCTCGTCGGACGACCGGGTGGTGGACGCGGCGCTCCGGCAGGCCGGCGTATTTCGGGCTCGTGAGCAGCGGGAGGCCCTCGAGATGATCAAGGCGTTTTCCCTGCCTCCCATGAGAGGGACCGGGCTGGCCGTGATCTCCAGGTCCGGAGGCCATGCCGTCATGGCTGCCGATGCCGCCGATGAGTACGGTTTTCAGCTGCCTCCCTACCCGGGGGACTTCAGGGAGCTGGTCCTCGCCGAATCCAGGGCCAAGGTCATCGAGCCCCATAACCCCCTGGATTTGGGCGATCTGTTCAATTTGCCCCTCTACCTGACGCTGGCCTCCAAGGCCCTGGAAATGGAGGAAGTCGGCGGCCTGCTTTTCATCCACAACTACCAGGGGGCTTTGGACGCGGAGGAATCGAGGAGGCTGGTTCGGGGGCTGGGGGATGTGATCCAGGGATCGAAGAAACCCGTGGCCGTTTGTGTTTTCACCATGCAGAGCGAGTTGGAGATCAACCGCAAGGCCGTGCGATTCCCCATATTCACCGATCCCAGGGAGGCCGTCCGGGCCCTGGCCTGGAACCGGGAATTCCACGGTCGCCGCCGCATCCCCCTCGGCACCCGTCGCCCCCCGGGCTTTGATGGGGAGGGGGTGAGGGCCTGCCTGGACCGGTGTCCCGACGGGCCCCTGCACTCGAAGGCCCTGGCAGCGGTGCTTTCGGCCTGCGGAATTCCCCTGGCTCCGCACCTGCATGCCGCCGACGAGAGCGCCGTGCTGGGCTCGGCTCGCATCCTGGGATACCCCCTCGTGATGAAGACGGCGCAGCCCGGGGTGATTCACAAGAGCGATGTGGGAGGCGTGGTGACGGGTATCGGGGATGAGCGGGCCCTTGGTGAAGCCTATCGGAAGCTGCTCCTCCTGGGGCCGGAGGTCCTCCTGCAGAGCATGGCCGAGCCCGGTCTCGAATGGTTCGTGGGGGGCCGCGGGGATCGGAGCTTCGGACCGGTTGTGGTCACGGGGCCGGGCGGCATCCATGTCGAGCTGCTCGATGAAACAGCCATTCGCGTGGGCCCCCTGGACGAGGAGGAGGCGGCCTCCATGCTGGGTGAGCTCAAGGGAGGGAAGCTCCTTTGGGGAGCCCGCGGGCGGCCGCCGCTCCACCGCCGGGGGCTGATCGAGAACCTGGTCCGTGTCTCCTGGCTGCTTGCCGACTTCCCCGAGATCCTGGAGATCGACCTCAACCCGGCGCGCGTTTACGAGAACGCCTGCACAGTCCTGGACTGGAGGGCCACCCTGGCCCGTTGAACGAGGAGCCTTTTATGAAATTTGGTTACAGCACAACATTGTTCCGCCTCAGGCCGCTCCAGGAAGCGATCGAGCTCATTGGTAAAGGCGGCTTCAATGCCGTCGAGCTTCTGGCCGACCGCCCCCATGCCTTCCCCGAGGATATCTCGGCGTCTGAAAGCGCTCGGCTCATGGAGTGCCTCGGCCAGAGGAAGCTCAAGGCCTGCAACCTCTGTGCGTGCTCGGTTTCCGCTCTTGGCGTCAAGGACCACCCTTCCTGGCTCGAGGAGGACTGGGTCCAGCGGGAGACGCGCATTCGATACACCCTCGATTGCCTGCGGTTGAGCGCGGCCATGGGGATTCCGTCGGTGTCGACCATAGCGGCCGGGCGCATTCCATCCACCATGAACAGGGCCGATGCGTGGCGACTGTTTGTGGCAAACATGCAAAGGGTTCTGCCGCTGGCCCGCAAGCTGGCGGTGAAGGTGCTCATCCAGCCCGAGCCGGAGCTCCTGCTCGAGCGCAGCGAGGAGATGCTGGCCTTTCTCAGGGAATTCGAGATGGATCCGTTCATGCAAGTCGATTTCAACCTGGGGCATTTCTACTGTGCCGGCGAGGACCCTCTCGATGCGTGGGAGACGCTGAAGTCCCACGTGGGTATCATCCACATCGAGGATGTGCCGGCTGACCGGAAGCACAAGCATGTTCAACTGGGCGAGGGGAGCCTCGACATTCAGGGGTTTCTGCGGCGGGTCCTGGAGGCGGAATACGAGGGATACGTAGTGGTCAGGCTGGATTCCTACGACCAGAATCCCGAGGATGTCGTGCAGACGTCCGCCGCATACCTCAAGCGGGCGGGCTTCATGCCGAATCGCGTCGATGTGTGAGCAGCCTGGAAAAGGGGAGGGGATCATGAGGCATCGAACGGTTTTTCTGCTCCTCGCGCTGAGCCTGGCCTGGGCTGGATCGGCTGCCGGCAAAACGGTGATCAAGCTTGGAGTCGTCACCATTCCGGGATCGGCCCAGAACATCTGCGCCGAGAAGTTCAAGGAGATCGTGGAGGCGCGTGGTGATTTCGAGGTCAAGATCTTTCACAGCGCTTCCCTGGGCACGGAATCCGAGCTCCTTCAGCAGATTCGGATGAATTCCATCCAGATGGGAGTCATCACCGATGGCCCCTTCGACACCATGGTCCCCGAAGCCCGGGTCATCAGCTACCCGTTCCTTTTCGACAGTTTCGAGAGCGTGGACCGGGTGCTGGACGGACCCGCGGGCCAGGAGCTGCTCCTGCGCCTGGAGAGGGCCGGATTCAAGGGGCTGGCGTTCTCCGAGAACGGGTTTCGCAACCTCACCAACAGCAAGCGCCCCATCCATTCGGCTCAGGACCTGGCGGGGTTGAAGATTCGGGTGATGGAGTCCATTCTCCACAAGGAGCTCTGGCGCCTTCTGGGGGCCAATCCCACGCCCATGGGCTGGCCCATCTACACCGAGCTTCAGCAGGGGACCATCGACGCGCAGGAGAACCCGCTTTCGGTCATTTACAACTACAGGCTCTTCGAGGTGCAGAAGTATCTGAGCCTCTCCTCCCACGTCTATTCGTCGCACATCGACGTGGCCAACCTGCAGTGGTTCCAGGGGCTTCCGGAGCCGGATCGGGAGGTGGTGCTGCGGAGCATGCGGGAAGCAGCCCAGTTCCAGCGAGCCTGGAGTCGTCGGAACGAGGCCGATTTCCTGAGGAAGCTGAAGGATGAGGGAATGGTTGTGGACGAGCATCCGGACCTGGAATCCTTTCGCTCCAGGGTTCAGAATCTCAAGGACCTGGAGATCTATTCCGGAAAGGAGACCCAGGACCTGCTCCAGAAGTTCTTCGGGGCGATTCGGAAGTGAGCCCGGGCGGCGGTCTTCTCGGCAGGATGGGCAATGCCGTCCGCGGAGTCAGTGACGGGGCGGGGCGACTGACGGAGGGCCTGCTTTTCCTCGTCACCGGGGCGGTGGTGCTCCTCATCGGGGCCCAGGTGGTGTTCCGCTATGCTCTGAATCATTCCATATTCTGGGCTGAAGAGGTGGGGCGTATTCTCCTGGTCTGGATCACTTTTCTGGGGGCCAGCGCGGCATTCAAGCGGAAGGCCCACATGGGGGTGGATCTCTTCGTCCAGCGGCTGTCGCCTTCCACCAGGAAGTTCTGTCGATGCTGCGTGCTGCTTGCGGCTTCCTCGTTCTTTGCCGTGCTTGTCGTTTACGGCTGGCTCTACTGTGGGTTTGTGTCCTCCCAGAAGACGCCGGCCCTTGGAATACCCATGGGCATACCCTTCGCGGTTCTTCCCGTCAGCGGGCTTCTGTTTCTGCTGCATGCCTGTGACCAGCTCGTGGACGAGCTGGCGGGCGGGAAGAACTGATCCGTGGATGCCCTGGTTCTGGTGGCAATCCTGGCGGGACTCTTCGCCCTCGGCGCGCCCATGGCGGTGGCCATCGGCGTGGCCAGCCTCGTCGCCTTCCTCCTGCAGGGTGATTTCTCCCTCATGATGGTGATCCAGCGCCTGTATGCCGGCGCGGATTCCTTCCCGCTCATGGCTGTTCCTCTTTTCGTGCTCGCCGGACTCCTCATGGAGGCGGGCGGCCTGTCCCAGAGGATCGTCCGACTGGCTGAGTCCCTGGTGGGATGGCTTCCAGGGGGATTGGCCGCTGTTTCCATCGTGTCCGCCATGTTTTTTGCCGGCATCACCGGCTCGGCGGCGGCCGACACGGCGGCCGTCGGGGGAATCCTCATCCCCGAGATGATCCGGCGCGGCTATGGTCGCGGGTTCTCCGCCGCCGTCCAGGCGTCGGGGGGATCCCTCGGTGTCGTGATTCCACCGAGCATTCCGATGATCATATTCGGGTTCCTGACAGGCGCCTCCATCAGTGAGCTCTTTGCCGCGGGCATTCTTCCCGGCCTTCTCATCGGAGCCAGCCTCGTCGGCGTGTCGGTCCACGTATCCAGAAAGGCGGGCTACGGGAGTGCGGGCTCCTTTTCGGCGGGGGAGCTCCTGGGAGCGCTCTGGGAGGCGAAGTGGGCCCTGGGGGCCCCAATCGTCGTCCTGGGCGGCATCCTCGGGGGCGTTTTCACCGCCACCGAATCGGCGGCGATTGCCGTGTTCTACGCTTTTGCCGTCGGAATCGGCGTACACCGGGAGCTCCGATGGAGGGAGATTCCGTCCATGATCATCCGGGCGGCCCTGATTTCCAGTGTCGTGCTTTTCATCATCGCCACGGCGTCGGTGTTCAGCTGGCTCATGGCCATCCAGGAGATCCCGGCCCGCATTGCATCCTGGCTGCAGTCCATTTCCGACAGCCCCAGGATGCTGCTCTTTATCATCAATATTCTGCTCCTGATTGCCGGAACGTTTGTCGAGACCACGGCGGCCCTGATTCTGCTGGCTCCGGTCCTGGTGTCCCTGCTGCCGCATCTTCAGATTGACCTCGTACAGCTGGGCGCCATCATCATCGTCAATCTGTCCATCGGGATGCTCACGCCGCCATTGGGAATCTGCCTGATTGTGGCCAGCGGGATCGCGGACAGTCCGTTGGAGAAGGCCGTGGCCCAGCTGGCGCCGTTTTTCATCGTCCTCATCCTGGACCTCATGATCATCACCTATTGGCCGCCCCTGACCCTTTGGCTCCCAAGCCTCTTGAGACCTTGACCGGAGACGGGGGCGGGAAGTCGCCGGGCCTGGAGCGGCTGGGAGAGCCACTTGCGGGACATTCAGAACGTGAGGTCGAGCAGGTTTCCGAAATCAGTGGGAACATTCAAGAAAAGGTGTACAGTTCAAAGTGATTCTGTTATCAGAATCAGCGCAGTGGACCCCCCATGGGTGGGTATGGGAAGAGTTGACGGCATGTATTCTGGCCGGAGCAATCGATGCTTATATGGTGGAAGCGAAAGGGGAGTGTGAAGGGGATGGATTCGAGAAGGGTGGTGATCGCCGCATTCATCGTCTGTTTCGTGACCGTACTGTCCGGCTCGTTGATGTTTTCCATGCTGCTGGAGGCTGCAGCTCCTCCGGCCGAGGAGGAGACCATCGCCGGCATGGTGGTCAAGAGCGATCAAGGTATCGTCATCGAGGCGGATGACGGCGACTACCTGGTGAAGGGGCCGAAGACTCAGGAGATCGCCAAAATGGCGGGAAAGCTTTTGGAGGTCACTGGAATCATTAAGGAATCGCCTAAAGGTGACGTGATCGAGGTCAAATCCTTCGAAGAGATTCAGGAGTAGCAGGGCTGCATCCCGACCTGAGCCCCGATCCGAAATGAGATCACCTCGACCGGGGTGATCCGGGGGCCGCTTCATCAGACGCGCCGCGACCCCACGGTCCGACCAGGCGTTGCGGCGTCTTCCAGGGCTGAGCTCAGCCATCAACGCGCACCCCCGGCTTCCCGCCGGGATCGCCTGCATGGGGTGCGGCCATCACACCGTTAAATTTGAGGGATCATGGTGGATTAGCGTGAGGGGGACTCCCTCTCCACCCTTCGGGGGGAGAGGGTCGGGGTGAGGGGGGCTTACAGAATCAAGCTCTCCCCTCACCCTAGCTCTCCCTGAGGGAGAGGGAACGAGCTTCACTCTGATCTGCGATGAACCAATTTGAGCGCTCATCAGGGCCGAAGCTGCTGAAGTCCATGGAAGGGATGAGTATCATCCCTTGGACGGCGAGGGCATTTCAGTTGGGCTCGCTTCGGGAGATCGGCTGGAAGGTTTGTTCCGGTCGGGGAATCAGAGCATTTGTCGAGGAGAGGAGTCGAGACAAGATGACCGAAGAGATTCAGGGGGATCAAGCGGGGGAGGCAAGCGTGCCGGAGTGGCTGCCGGTGGTTGTCCTGCCGGGGATGGTCCTGTATCCGGGCTTGATCGCCTCCTTCGCGGTGGACCGAGTCAGCGCGCAGAAGGTCATAGACCGGGTTTTCAGGAGTGAAGGGGACCTGATACTCCTGGCCCAGCGGGACAGTCGAGTGCAGGACCCGGCTCCCTCCGACGGGTTCGAGATCGGGACCGTGTCGGACATCATGAGGGTCACCCGGCAGCCCGATGAATCCTACCATGTGATGGCGCGCGGGATCGACCGGGTGCGCCTGAAGGAAACGGTTCATCGCGCCGATGGCTGGGAAGCTCGATACGAAGTGCTGCCGGAGGATGCCGCCACGAATCCTGAAATAGAGGCCATGGTGCTCAATCTGCGAAGGCAGTTCGAGAAATTCGTGAAGGCGGCCGGCCTCTCCAGTGAGCTGGTCGTCGCGGCTCTGAATATCGACGCCCCTTTGCGACTGGCTTACACCGTGGCGGCGCAGCTCGCTCTATCGGTGACGGAGCGCCAGACGGTGCTCGAGATCCCCGATTCGAGTCTCGTTCTGGAGCGGGTGACCTTCTATCTCACCCGCCAGCTCGAGCGCCTCGAGCTCGGTCAGGAGATCCAGGAGCGCATCAAGTCGCTCATGGACAAGCGGCAGCGGGAGTATTTCCTCCGTGAGCAGCTGCAGGCCATCAAGCGGGAGCTGGGAGAGTCCGGGGACGGATCGGGCGAGGTCCAGGAGCTCATGGACCGGCTGGATCAAATCGATATGCCCCAGGAAGCCCGAAAGGCCGCTGAAAAGGAGCTGGAGCGTCTGGAGCGTATCCCTCCCGCTTCGGCCGAGTACACGGTCTCGAGGAATTACCTGGACTGGCTGCTGGAGGTTCCCTGGTCCATCTCGACACCGGATAGCCTGGATGTCCGCCAGGCCAGTGAGATCCTGGACGAGGACCATTTCGACCTGGAAAAGGTGAAGCGCCGCATCCTCGAGCATCTTGCGGTGCTGCAGCTCAAAAAGGAGATGAAGGGGCCCATCCTTTGTTTTGTGGGGCCTCCCGGGGTGGGCAAGACGTCCCTGGGGCAATCCATCGCCCGGAGCCTCGGGCGCAAGTTCATCAGGATTTCTCTCGGAGGAATGCGCGACGAGGCCGAGATCCGCGGCCACAGGCGAACCTACGTGGGATCGCTGCCGGGACGGATCATCCAGGGACTGAGGCGACTCGGGTGCAACAATCCCGTCTTCATGCTGGATGAGCTGGACAAGCTGGGAATGGACTTTCGCGGGGATCCTTCGGCGGCTCTCCTGGAGGTCCTGGATCCGGAGCAGAACTCGACGTTTTCCGACCACTACCTAGGCGTTCCCTTCGACCTTTCCCGAGTGATGTTTGTGGCCACGGCCAACATGATGGATCCCATCCCGCCTGCCTTGAAGGACCGGATGGAAGTGATCGAGATTCCGGGCTACACGGAGGAGGAGAAGCTCGAAATCGCGCGAAGGTATCTCGTCGGGCAGCAGTTGGAAAACCATGGGCTTACCGAGGCGCACGTGGTCTTCTCCGATGAGTCGATCCTCGAGATGGTTCGATCCTACACGCGCGAGGCGGGGGTGCGCAATCTGAACCGGAGCATCGCGGCCCTTTGCCGACATGTGGCCAGGAGTGTGGCCGAAGGCAGCGCCCTGGAGGGGGGGGTTGTGATGGAGCCCGGCACCGTCCGGGAGATCCTGGGTCCCGAGCGGTTCATGCCGGAGGCCATGACGCGCTCGTGGGGGGCGGGAATCGCCACGGGACTGGCCTGGACCCCCGCAGGCGGGGAGCTTATCTTTATCGAGGCCCTGCGAACCCAGGGAGGCGGAAGGTTGACTCTGACCGGACAGCTGGGAGACGTGATGAAGGAATCCGCCACGGCGGCCCTGACCTACCTTCGGGCCCATGCCGGCGACCTTGGGCTCGAGGAAGAGGCGTTCGAGAAGGCGGATATTCACGTGCACGTTCCGGCGGGGGCCATTCCCAAGGACGGGCCATCGGCGGGAGTCGCTCTCATCGTGGCAATGGCTTCACTCATGAGCGGCCGCCCGGCGAGGCGCGATGTGGCCATGACGGGCGAGATCACCCTCCGGGGGGATATTCTTCCGGTGGGGGGCATCAAGGAGAAGATCCTCGCCGCCCGGAGGGCCGGCCTCTGCGAGGTGCTCATCCCACAGGCCAACGTCAAGGACCTGGTGGACATTCCCGAGCATTTGCGAAAGGGAATGGTCTTCCACGAAATGCACTCCATCGGGGAGGCCTTGAAACTGACGCTCACGGCTCCCCGGCAGGGAGAAGGCGGCGTGGACCCGGCACACCAGGACTACGAGCCGACATCACCGGGATGCGGCTGATCCATTTTTCGGAGAAGGGCGAGAAGATTGCACACGCTGCATAGCTCGCCGTAGGACGGCTCGCCGCACAGCGTGCAGTCCTGAAAGGGCCGGGGGCTGGGACTGGGCTTCCGCCGCTTGAGAAACGTGAAGAGGAAGTCGCGCTTGGTTCCCGGCATGTTCTCCTCGAGGAAGTCGAGGGCCTCCTTGAAGCGGTGACTCGTGGCACCCCGTGACAGTGGGCAGTTCAGCTCGACGGGCCGAATGGACTTGAGGCTGCAGTAGATGCGAATCTCCCGTGCCTCGACCCGGTAGAGGGGCTTGCATTTCGCGGTCAGCCGCGGGTGCGTGGATGGGAGGAAGGGGGTCTGCTTGTCGAGGTATTGATGGCGGTTTCGAACGATGTTCCCGAGAAGCCGCCCCGCTTCGTCGTCCAGGTTGTGACCGACGACCACGGTGTCATAGCCTTCCTGGATGGAAAGGCGGTTGAGCAGCTGGCGTTTGAGCATCCCGCAGAGGGAGCAGATTTTGCGCCGCATTTTGCGGTGGATGGTGGGGATCGAAAAGCCGAGGACCGCCTCGATGGAGTGCTCGACCCACGGAAGGGAGCGCTCCCGGGCGAACGCGGCGACGGCCTCGGCCGAGGCTTCCGAGAATCCTTCGATTCCGAGCCTGATGTGAAGACCCCGGGTGGCGTAGCCGAGCTCATGGAGGATATTCCATGCGGCCAGAGAGTCTTTACCACCGGAGACGGCCACGAGGAGCGGTGTCGATGAGGAAATTGGAAACTTCTTCAGACCGCGCTCCACGGCGGTCTCAAAATACTTGACGAAGCAGTCGGGACAGAAGTTTGCATTGTGCGAAGGCATGGGAATGGTTGCCCGGCCTTTGCATCGCACGCATTTGGCGCCTGGGGGCAGTGTCGTTTCAAGGGATTTCATCGGGGGATGTGAGCTCTTTTGGGTTTTGCCCCCCGGCGGGAGCTTTGGCGGAATCGTTACACAGGGCTCCGGGGCCACTCGGACGGCACCCGGCATCGAGGGCCACCATACCCATTTGATCGTGGGAAGACAACCGGTGGCTCGCGGTTTTCGATCTCTTTTCCGGCTCGAGGCTCCGGGGCGGGACATGAGGAATAGACATGGATGGAATGCACTACGAGGGAAACGTCATCAGGCCGCCCAGCGAGGCGGACAGCGTCATACTGCAGGTCACCGTGGGATGCTCGCACAACAAGTGCACCTTCTGCGGGACCTACAAGGGAGAGCGGTTCAAGATCAAGGATGAGGCCGTCATAGATCACGACATCCGCTACGCGGCAAGGAACCTGTCGTTTTTGAGGAGGGTCTTCCTGGCGGACGGCGATGCCCTCATCATTCCACAGGAGAAGCTGTTATGGATCTTTTCCCGGATTAAGGAGGAGATGCCCCGGATTCAGCGGGTGGGGCTTTACGGAAATGCCAAGAGCATCCTGAGAAAGACGCCGGAGCAGCTTGAGCAGTTGAAGGGGCTGGGACTGGGCATCGTTTACCTGGGACTGGAGAGCGGAGATCCCCTGGTTCTCAAGGAGATCAGGAAAGGTGTGGTTCCCGAGAGGATGATCGAGGCGGCCGTGAGGATTCGGGAGGCGGGCATCAAGCTCTCGGTCACCGCGCTCCTCGGAATCGCCGGGCGAGCGCGCTCCCTTGAGCATGCGCGCGCCACCGGCCGGGTGCTCTCGGCCATGGACCCGAACTATGTGGGGGTCCTGAGCCTCATGGTGCTTCCCAATACCGAGATCGGTCGGATGGTCCGGGCCGGGGAATTCGAGGTCCTGGAGCCCCTGGAGCTCCTGAGGGAGCTCCGGGAGATGCTGGCTCACACGGAAATGAGTCGAGGTCTGTTTCTGGCCAACCATGCTTCCAACTACCTGCCCATCAAGGTGAAGATGCCGGCGGACCGGGGGAAGGCCCTGGAGCAGATCGATCTGGCCCTGGCGGGTCGCATAGGTTTGAAGCCCGAGTGGCTCCGTGGGCTGTGAAAACGGGGATCTCAGTTCTGGCCCCACTTCAGTTTGGTTCTCAATATTTCGAGGTAGTCCACGGAAGGTGTCTTGATGAGGCGAAGGGGGTGTGGGCTGGCGGTGATCACGATCCGGTCGAAGGCGGCCAGCTCGCATCCCACCTGGCCGTCACAGGTGAGAGCGATATCCGGGGTGGCGCTCGGCAGCTCCACTTCCACCGTGGCCGTGGACGGGAGAATGATGGGGCGGTTGGTCAGCGTGAAAGAACAAATGGGCGTGAGGATGATCGCCAGTGCGGTGGGGTAGACGATGGGGCCGCCGGCCGAGATGTTGTAGGCGGTTGATCCCGTGGGGGTGGCCACGATCAGCCCGTCCGCCCGATAGTCCGTGAGGTAGCGGTTGTTGATCCGGGTCTTGAGATCCAGGATGCGGGCCAGGGCTCCCTTGTTGATGACCGCGTCGTTCAGCACCGACTGGCGAAAGACCTCGCTCCCCTGTCGTACAACCGACACCACGAGGCGCATCCTTTCCTCGATTTCGTACTCGCCCGCCAGGACCTGTTCCAGCTCGGCGTAGCAGTTCTCGAGGCTGATTTCCGTGAGGAAGCCCAGCCCCCCCAGGTTGACGCCGATGATGCTTGTGGTCCGGTTCTCGATGAAGCGCGCGACGCTGAGGAAGGTCCCATCCCCCCCGAGAACCACCACGCAGTCGGATTCGGCGGGAATATCGAGCTGTTTGGCCGTGCACCGGATTCCGGCTCCCGAATCGTCTATGTTCTGCTGGCAGGCCACCCGAATGTTGCGCTCCTCGAGCCAGCCCTTCAGGTCGTTGGCGAGACGGGCCGCTTGCTCGCGACTCCGCTTGTAGATGATGGTGATGTGCCGCATCCGCTCCTCCTGGGTCAAAAACGCTAAAATCATAGGCAGAGTGCTTGTGCAATTGCAAACAAAAAGATTTGTCAAATGAGCGGGATTGCATTAGATTGAAAGCCGTCTCGATGGTGCTGACAGGGAAAAGATGGAATATGGTTCGCGAAGAGAGCTGGCCGAAGATTAGCTCCCAGAATATTCTGGTGGTGGATGATGAGGAGCAGGTCTGCGACCTCCTGGCGGAGGCGCTGACCTTCATGGGGCACAACGTTTTCACGGCCGGGGACGGGCATGAGGCCATCGATCAGATGGACAAAATCCCGTTCGCCATCGTCATCACGGACATGGACATGCCGCGGATGGACGGCATGGAGCTGATCAGGCACATCACCACGCACCGCAATGGAACGGACATCATCGCCATCACCGGCCATACCATGAAGTACAAGTACACCGATGTCGTGGCGGCCGGCGCGGCGGACTTCATCACCAAGCCCTTCACCCTCAACGAGCTGGAAGCCAAGCTGAACCGGCTCCTGCGGGAGCGTTATCTGCGCCAGGAGCTGGAGCACCTGGCCGTTCGGGACCCGCTCACGGGCCTCTACAACCGTCGTTTCTTCGAAAAAGTGATTCGCAAGGAGGTGATCAGGGCCGAGCGCTATGACCACCCGCTCTTCATGTTCTTCTGCGATGTGGATCGGTTCAAGGATTTCAATGATGAAAAGGGGCATCCGGCCGGGGATGCCTTGCTGGTGAAGCTGGCGGATATCTTGAAATCTTCCATACGGGCCGGCGTGGACACGGCCTTTCGATTTGGAGGGGATGAGTTCACGTTGATTCTGCCTCACCTGCGGCGGGACAACGCCGAGAAGGTGGCCGAGCGCATTCGCCGGAAGTACGAGAGCCTGGAGCTGGGGCCGACCAGCATTTCCATCGGCGTCGCCCGCTATCTGAAGCGCGGCGGAGAACCGGCCCACGACATTGAGGACATGATCCGCCGTTCGGATGCCGCTCTCTATCACGCCAAGGGAGTCATGAAGGGCAACTGCATCCATTTCGACGAGGAATCCCGGGCATGAGCCGCGGATTCATGCGCAGATTCAATTTTATCCTTATTATTTCCACTAGTTAGTCTTTCTTGTTTCCCTTCCTCAAACCTGTATGGTTTTTTCTTGACTCTCCTCGGTACGTCCTTTATATAGGGCACACTTCGGCGACGTGAGGGCTGATATTGCCTAACTGCCGGAGAATTTTAGGGATTTTGTATGTGGCCCCGCCTGCGGAATGCATCGCTCGAGTTTGAGAAACGAGAGCGGGCAAGGCGTTTCGAGGCGGAATGTTTTCGTCTGCAAACCTTCACACGCTCTGGTGTGAAATGCGTTTATTGGGAATTCCGCCCCCTGCGAAGGAAGCGAATCGACTGCGAAATTGACGGCCGGGAGAGTGATGAGCCCTTCGGTGCCGATGATTTCCGCGGTGGCATCTCCGAGATTCGGGCGGTTTGAGAAGCGGTGAAAATCGTGGGAGGCCTTCAAGGTCTCCGTTCTTGCGGGAGGTGACTGCCATGGGCATGGGCAAGCCGGAGTTCGGATTTGGGGTTCATTTGATGTTGGATGGGTATGGCTGTGATCGGGCAGCGCTGGAAGACCTTCAGTTCATCTACAATTTCCTTGATGAATATCCCGATCAGATGAACATGACGAAGATCATGCCCCCTTATGTGTTTCGCTACAACGGGTCGGTTCCGGAGGACTGGGGGGTTTCGGGATTTGTGCTCATTGCCGAGAGCCATATCAGCATTCATACCTTTCCGGACAAGCAGTATCTCAGCCTGGACATGTTCTCCTGCAAGCCGTTCGACACGGACGACGCGGTTGAGACGGTTCGGAAGCACTTTAAAATGCAGAAATGCGAAAAGCGCGTTTTGGACCGCGGCCAGGAGTTCCCCAACACGATCAAGGAGTCCGCGCAGGTCGTCCGGATGGATCGCATGCTGATGCAGCGCTCACGATAACGGGTTGTCATGGATGCATCGAAAGAGATGGGGTTCCAGCCCTTCATGGGCTTGGGACCCCATCAGTCGTTTTTGGGTCTGGCTCAGAGTCGGGAGTCCTACGAGGCTGCCCGGGCCGTGGTGATTCCCGTCCCCTATGATGGGACGACCACCTATCGGGCCGGCACCCGTGAGGGTCCCAGGGCCATTTTGGCTGCCTCGCGGGAGTTGGAGCCCTTCGATGAGGAGACGGGGGCCGAGGTTCGCGAGGCCGGCATCGCAACGCTGGAGGAGCTGCCGGTCACCGTTTCTTCGCCCCGTGATATGGTGAATCGAGTGCGGTCCGCCGTCGCCGCCGTGTTTGATGATGGCAAACTCCCTGTTCTGCTGGGCGGGGAGCACCTGTTGTCCCTCGGGGCCGTTGAAGCTCTTGCCGAGCGCATCCCACGGCTTTCGGTGCTTCACCTGGATGCTCACGCGGACCTCAAGACGGAATACCAGGGGAGTCCGTTCAGCAACGCCTGCGTCATGCATCATGTGAGTCGCCTTGCATCCCTGGTGCAGGTGGGGATTCGTTCCCTGACCCTTGAAGAGCGCAACGCCATTGGCGACGGATCCATACCGTGCTTCTGGGGCCAGCAGCTCTGGCAGGATCCGGCTTTGTGGGATCGGATCCTCGATCCGCTGGGACCGGAGGTCTATATCAGCATCGACCTGGACGTGCTCGATCCTTCCATCATGCCGGCGGTGGGGACCCCCGAGCCGGGGGGGGTCGGCTGGTACGACGTTCTCAGGCTCATGCGGCGGGTGGCCCGGGAGCGTCGGGTGGTGGGCTTCGACGTGATGGAGCTGTTGCCGATCCCTCACGTGACGGCCCCGGATTTTCTGGCGGCCCGCCTCGTTTACAAGCTGCTGGGCTACATTTTGATGGACAAAGGGCCTTACATCTGGTAAATGTTTTATATTTCCAGTTACATAAGAGATTCGAAGTCGCCTGGAGTGTGTTTCTCATAAAGAGAGTGATTGGGCTTTGGAAGAGGAATCCGGCAAAGGATTTCAGAACTGGCTCAGGATGTGCTTCAGAAGGCTGGCGCGCATCCAGGACCCCGACAGCATTGAAAAAGAGATCGAGCAGCTGATCGACGAGGGGGAGCAGCGCGGGCTGATCTCCGAAGATGAAGGGGAGATGATCCAGGGGATCTTCTCTTTTCGCGACACCATCGCTCGTGAGATCATGGTTCCCCGCACCGACACCGTTTGTGCCCGCATCGACACCAGCATGCCCGAAATCATCGACCTGATCATCCAGAGCGGGCATTCGCGCATTCCCATTTATGTGGACAGCATCGACAATGTGATCGGGACACTCCATGCCAAGGATCTCCTGCGGTATTGGGGCTGTGGCGCCGAGGTCGAGATGAAGGACATCGTCCGGTCTCCTTACTTCATCCCCGAAACCAAGAAGATCAGCGAGGTGCTCAAGGATTTGCGCGGCAACAAGTCCCACATCGCCATCGTCATAGACGAGTATGGGGGGACCGCGGGTATCCTGACCCTTGAGGACATCATCGAGGAGATCATCGGCGAGATCGTTGATGAGTACGATGCCGAGGAAACGCTCATCGTGGAGCACGAAGACGGTTCCATGACCGTTGACGCGCGCCTGGACGTGGAGGAGCTCGAGGACGTGCTGGACATGGAATTCCCCGAGGGTAAGTTCGAATCCGTGGGGGGGTTTGTGATCAGTCTCCTCGGCAAGGTCCCCGGGGTGGATGAACGGGTGGTTTACCAGAATATCGAGATGACGGTGGAAGCCGCCAACAACCGAAAGATAGAAAAGCTGCGGGTTCGGAGGATCGAGCCCTTGCTTGAAGGGCAGGGCGCCACGGATATGGAGCAGGCCTGATCCCGCGCTGAAAGGTTTGAAGCTTCGGGCTTCAAGCTTCGAGCTGCTCTCCGCCCGGGTCCTTCTGTTGGTTGCGTGGGGGACCAGCGGGTAATGACGGACCTTCCCGAGGGGAGAATCGAGGCGGCAGCCGCCTGAGCCGCACGGTCTCCCTCCCGCCAAGCTCCAGGACTTGCCGCAATCGTTTAAGCCGCGGGGAGTCTCAAGTCCAGACTGTGTCAACTGCCTTAAAGATCATTGACCGGAGAGTCTCCATCTGGATAGGATATGAGGATTGGTTTGGGCTTTGAGCCGAGCCGGAGCGGGCTGGCTCGCGGGGCATCCGGTGCGATAAGCGACGTTGGGCAAGGTCAAGGGGGTCATTGGACTCGATAATGTGGGAGAATCCTGGAGATGAGGATCGCCGGCCCGCGAAGGGGCCACTTGAGGTGATGACGGGCGCCGGTGTCAGGGCTTTTTGCTGTGTGTTGAGTGGTCTCATGCTCACCGCGGGCTTTCCCCACTGGGATATTCATCCCATTGCGTGGGGGGCGCTGGTGCCCCTGTTTTTTGCGCTCCGGGGAGTGACGTCGAAACAGGCGTTCTGGTGGGGTTATCTGTGCGGCATGGTCCACTTCCTGACGACCCTTTACTGGATTCGTCACGTGATCTTTTACTATGGCGGTCTGCCGGCTCCCCTGGCCATGGGGGTCCTGGTGCTGCTCTGCGGCTATCTGGCTCTTTATCCGGCGGTTTTCGCCTGGGTGTGCCGGAGGTGGGAGGGGTGCGGCATCCTTTGGGTTCTGGGACTGCCGTCGGTCTGGGTGACCCTCGAGTGGGTTCGGGCCCATGCCCTCACGGGGTTTCCCTGGGCGAACCTCGGGTACACCCAGACGGGGTTCGCAACCCTGATCCAGGTCGCCGATGTGACGGGCGTCTACGGGGTCAGTTGGCTGCTGGTGCTGGCCAACACCGTCCTCATGAGCATCCTGTGGTGGAAGCCCTCCAGGGCCGGCATTGCGGTTCTGACCCTATGCCTCGGGGGGGCCCTCTGGTACGGCTCCTCGCGCATCGAGGAAGTGCGGCGGCTCCAGGAGGGGTTCACGTCCTGGTCGGCGGCTGTGGTCCAGGGCAACATCGACCAGAGCGTGAAATGGGACCCGGCTTTCCAGCAGGAGACCCTGAAGCGGTATCGGGAGCTCTCGCTTCGGGCTGCTGGTCACAATCCGGCTCCGGAGCTCATTGTCTGGCCCGAGACGGCGGCCCCGTTCTTCTACGGGGCCGCGCCCAACCTGACGCGGCAGCTCAACGAGATGATCGCGGAGATCGGGCGCCCGATACTGTTCGGAAGTCCCGCCCTGACGAGGGTGGAAGGCGAGGTCCGGCTCCAGAACCGGGCCTACCTGGTGGACGGTTCCGGGGCGGTGCTCGGCTCCTACAACAAACGGCACCTGGTCCCCTTCGGGGAATATGTGCCCTTGCAGAAGCTTCTCTTTTTCGTGAAGCGGCTGGTTGAGGCCGCGGGGGATTTTGTCCCGGGCGATGACTCCTCGCCCTTGTTGTGGTCGGACCGGAGCCTGGGGGTTCTCATCTGCTACGAGGGGATCTTTCCGGCCCTTGCCCGCCAGACGGTTCAAAGGGGTGCGACGGCCCTGGTGATCATCACCAATGATGCCTGGTACGGGCCGACCAGCGCGCCCTATCAGCACCTGGAGATGGCCCGGTGGCGTGCCATCGAATTCCGGAGACCGGTTTTGCGAGCGGCCAACACGGGGGTGAGCGCGATTTTTGACAGTCTCGGGAGGGAATGCGGCAGGATTCCCCTTGACGAGCCGGGACTGCTGGTTTGCTCGGTTCGCAGCGGTCCCATCGAAACGTTTTATGCACGCTGGGGTGACCTCTTTGCCTGGCTCTGCGTTGCGGGCGCCATGGTGGGGGCGGGTTTGGCAGAGTTTGTGAAAAGGCGGGGTGCCGTCGCTGAGCCGGGGCTTCGATGAGCACCATCGGTGAGGTATCGTTCCCAATCTGTCACGACCCATTGGGCCACCCTGAACAATAAAAAGACCCACGAGGTGCCGGTTTTCAACTTTGAACTTGAAACCTTGAACTTGAAACTTTTCAGAGCAGGAGGATAAGCCCATGCATATGGATCCAGCCGAAGTGAAATCCGTGTTGAAAGACCTGAATCAACGTTTTCAGAGCCTCGGGGGGTATCTTTGACATTACGGGCAAACGCCGGCGCTTGAGTGAGCTCGACAGGATCATGTCCAAGCAGGATTTCTGGGAGAAGCCGGACGAGAGCAGGCATGTGCTCAAGGAGCGCTCGGATGTGACGGAGGTCATCGAGACGTGGCAGCGGTTCTCGGACGAGCTCGAGGACACCGAGCTGCTGTTTGACATGGCCATGGAGGAAGGCGACGAGGAGACCATCGAAGAGGTGGTCCACAAGACTCGCACCCTGCGGCAGGGAATCCGTGATCTTGAGCTGCGGCAGATGCTGAGCCATGAGGACGATGCCAAGAATGCCATTGTGAGCATCAACGCCGGTGCGGGGGGAACCGAGGCCCAGGACTGGGTCGAGATGCTGCTGCGCATGACGCTCAGGTATTGTGAGCGCAAGGGATACGTCGTTGAGCTGGCCGACCTCCAGGAGGGTGAGGAAGCAGGCGTCAAGAGCGCGACCTTCACGGTCTCGGGCCCCAACGCCTACGGGATGCTCAAGTCCGAATCCGGGATTCACCGGCTGGTGCGCATTTCGCCCTTTGACGCCAGCGGGCGAAGGCACACCTCCTTCGCCGCGGTTTTGGTTTACCCGGAGGTGGACGACCGGATCGAGGTGGACATCAAGCAGTCGGACCTGCGCATCGACACCTACAGGGCCAGTGGCGCCGGTGGACAGCATGTCAACAAGACGAGCTCCGCTGTTCGAATCACGCATCTTCCGACGGGCATTGTGGCTCAATGCCAGAACGAGAAGTCGCAGCACCGCAACCGTGACATCGCCATGAAGATCCTGCGGGCGCGCCTGTACGAGCGGGAGAAGCAGGCTCAGCAGGTGAAGATGCAGGAGATGCACGACAATCTGGAGGATATCGGCTGGGGGAGCCAGATCCGCTCCTACGTCATGCAGCCGTATCGGCTGGTGAAGGATCACCGCACCGGCCTGGAAAAGGGGAATGTGGACGCCGTGCTGGATGGGGATCTGGACGATTTCATCGAGGCCTATCTCGTTCACCAGATGAGCCGGAAAGGGTAGGGGAGAACAGCCATTTCTGAAGGCATGGTCTGGGTTGTGGGGGGGAGTGTCCTGGCCATGGCGATCGCCGTGGTGCTGGCCGTCGGATCGCGAAGGAGCGCGCGAACGGCCGCCATGTACCAGGTACAGCGTCAGTTCAGAAACGTGAGGATCGTTGCCTCATCCGACCGCGTGGAGTTCCGGGGGCTCGACCGCATCTGGGACGGCCAGTGGAGGGGGCTAGGGGTTCTGGTGCTGACGGACGACTTTCTTTATTTCCGGCTGTCGGATCGAGACATGGACTTGTCGGTGCCGCTTTCCCGAGTTGAGGAGGTTCATGTGGTCGGGGGCGGGGATGGCAAGAGGGGGTCTCAGGGTCGGTGCCACATCCGTGTGGAGTATCGGGCTTTTGACGATCAGTTGCGGACGGCTACCTGGAGCATCAGGGACGCCGACAGGTGGAAGGAGTTGATTCTGGATGCCGTTGAGGGGAAGGGCTGACATGGAGTCGAAGCCCAGGCGAAATATTTACCTGAGAATGAAGACGCTGGAGGAAGCGGCGGAGGTCTGGAGATCCGAGACGGGTCACCTGCGATGCGCGGCTCAAGGGGTCGCCACGGTGCAGTCCCTGGGGAGAGTCACTGCCAGGCCGATTCTGGCGCGGCGTTCGGTTCCCCATTACCACGGTGCCGCCATGGACGGCTTTGCGGTGCGGGCGGCGAATACCTTTGGAGCGAGTGAAGTCAGCCCGCTGAGGTTGAAGATCGGAGAATCGGCGGTGGCCGTGGACACCGGGGATGCCCTTCCCGAAGGGACCGATGCCGTCATCATGATCGAGCACGTGGACGTCCTTCCCGAGGGAGAGATCGAGATACGTGCCGCAGCCTTCCCCTGGCAGCATGTGCGGAAGGTGGGCGAGGACATCGTTGCCGGCGAGCTGCTTCTTTCCCAGAATCACCGCATGAGGCCGGCGGATCTCGGGGCGCTTCTCGCGGCGGGGGTCGTGGAGCTCCCGGCGTCTCGGCGGCCGATGGTCTGGATTCAGCCGACGGGCACCGAGTTGATCCCGGCGGAGGCCGCCGGCGAGGCTGGTCCGGGACGGATCATCGAGTTCAACGGGGCCGTTCTGGCGGGCATGGTCGAGGAATGCGGCGGCGAGCCGCTCGTCCGCCAGACCATTCCCGACGACTTCGAGAGCATCAAGGACTTCCTGCTTCGGGCCGTCTCCTCCGATGCGGATGTCATCCTCCTCAACGCGGGCTCGTCGGCGGGATCCGAGGACTACACGGCGGCGGCCATCGGGGAGCTGGGAACGGTGCTGGTCCACGGCGTGACCATGATGCCGGGGAAGCCTACGGTTTTAGGGATGCTGAGGGGAAAACCCGTCGTGGGGATACCGGGGTACCCCGTCTCGGCCATCATGGCTTTCGAGCAGTTCGTGCGTCCCCTCCTTTTCCGGCTGCAGGGGCTGCCCGCGCCTGCCTTCGAGGAGGTGGAGGCGATCCTGGGTCGAAAGATGCCTTCCAAGCTTGGACTGGAGGAGTTCGTCCGGGTCATTCTGGGACGGGTCCAGGGAAGGCTCGTGGCCATGCCGCTGCAGCGGGGAGCCGGCATCATCACGTCCTTGACGCGGGCCGACGGGCTGCTCCGGATCGCGCAGGATCTCGAGGGGGTGGACGTGGACGAGACGGTCAGGGTTCGACTGCTGCGTCCCCACGAGGAGTTGGACCACACCCTCGTCATGATCGGGAGCCATGACAACACCATCGACGTCCTGGCCAACGAGCTCAAGCGGGGAGACTCCCGGGTCCACCTCTCATCGAGCAATGTGGGGAGCCTCGGGGGTCTCATGGCCATACGCAGGGGACAGGCGCACCTGGCAGGCTCGCACCTGTTGGACACGGGCTCCGGTGAGTACAATTTCTCCTACATCGAGCGTTATCTGAAGGGGGTTCCCTTGCGCGTGGTGCAGCTGGCCAGGCGTCAGCAGGGGCTCCTCATCAAACCGGGCAACCCCTTGAGAATCGCTGGGATCGAGGATCTCGGGCGCCCTGACATCACCTTCGTCAATCGACAGTCCGGGGCCGGTACCCGCATTCTGCTGGACTACTTTCTGGATCAACATGGCATGAAGCCCGATGCCGTCAGGGGCTACGATCAGGAGGAGTATACGCACATGTCCGTCGCCGTGAACGTGATGAGCGGGCGCGCCGATTGCGGGATGGCCATTCATGCGGCGGCCCGGGCTCTGGACCTGGACTTCATCCCCGTTGCCGAGGAGCGCTACGACATCATCGTTCCTGAATCGAGTTGGGAAGACCCCAAGATCGGGCTGATCCTGGAGATCATCGTTTCGGAGCCATTTCGCGCCATGGTTCGCGAAATGGGCGGATACGACGTGGCGGAGTCCGGTCGCGTGATGGGCATCTGGGATGGCCGTGAATGGCATGGCCGCGCGTGAAATGGCGGGAGGGCATGGGGCGAGGTCCGAGCCTCGAGAAGCTGTTCTCCCCGGTTACGTGTCCCTGTACAAATCGGGAGAGCTGGCCGAGCGGGTGTGTCGGCTGAACGGGATGCTCGCCTCCTGCGAGCTGTGCCCGCGAAGGTGCGGCGTCGATCGCGCCGCGGGGGCCAAGGGCGCCTGTGGAACGGCGGGGCTTCCCGTGCTTGCCTCGGCTTATCTTCATCCGTGGGAGGAGCCTCCCCTCTCCGGAGAACGCGGATCGGGTACGCTTTTCTTCTCGGGGTGTACCATGAGATGTGTTTTCTGCCAGAACTTTCCCATAAGCCAGCTGGGGGTCGGCCGGGAGCTCACTGTCGAAGTGTTGGCCCTGGAGATGTTGAAGCTTCAGCGCCGCGGCGCCCATAATCTCAACCTGGTCACGGGGACCCACCAGATGGCCTTCGTCCTCGATGCGCTCATGATCGCCGTTCCCCTGGGGCTGAGACTGCCCCTGGTGTGCAACACGAGCGGTTACGAATCCATCGAGACCCTCCGGCTGCTGGAAGGGATCGTCGATGTCTATCTGCCCGACATCAAGTATTCCAGCCCCGAGGTCGCCCGATTCTGCTCGGGCTGCCCTGATTATGTCGATGTCAACCGGATGGCCCTCAAGGAAATGTGGCGTCAGGTGGGGCCTCTGGAGGTGGACGGGACGGGCATGGTGCAAAGGGGAATGCTGGTGAGGCACATGGTGCTTCCGGAAGACCTGTCGGGGACGGGTGAATGCCTTTCGTTTCTGGCCGAGGAGATGGGACCCTCGGTTTGGGTGAGCCTCCTCAGCCAGTACTTCCCGGCACATGAAGCCCACGGGCTTCCTCCATTGGACCGAAGGATCACCGAACGGGAGTATGAAGCTGCTCTCGAGCACCTCGACAGACTGGGCATCGTCAACGGTTTTGTGCAGGACGATTCATGCGGGGAAGCAGCGATCGATTTCGAAACCGTGGGCTCCTGAGATACTGGCTCCTGGTGCCGAGGGTTTTTCCTTTGACTGCCCCCCTGAGCTTTTCTAATATCTCATCTCAAGCTTACCGAGAGACGCTCGTGCGCCGAAGCAGCGCCCGGTGGAGGTCTCCGCGGCCGCTGGAGCGTTCTGCAACGCCGGTCTCGTGCGCTCCGATCATCCAGGTGCTTTGTTGGCGTGATGTCCGGTCTTCAGCCGGGAACAGGTGAATCGAATGCAAGACAAGGCTTACAGGAGACTCTTCTGGAAGATTGTGGCGACGACGCTCTCCTTTTCCCTCGTCCCGCTGCTGGCCCTGGGCTTCAGCATGTACCACGAATTCAGGGTCTCCTACACGGCCAAGATCATGGAAAGCCTGAGGACTCTGACCGAGAATCGAAGCAACGCCATCGACCTCTTTCTCGACGAGCGCATATCGCAGCTGAACACCCTCGCTTACACCCACACTTACGATAATCTCAGCGACGAAACCTACCTCAACAGCGTTTTCACCCTCATGCAGAGCCGATCGAGGTCCTTCGTGGACATCGGGATCATCAACCGCAACGGCATCCATGCAGCCTATGTTGGCCCGTATGAGGTCAAGGGACTGGATTACAGCAACGAGAGCTGGTTCCAGGAGGTCCTGCTGCGCGGGGTGTACGTCAGCGACGTTTTCACGGGCTTCCGGAGGTTTCCCCACTTCATCATCGCCATCATGAGGCGCCAGGAGAATCGCATCTGGATTCTGAGAGCCACCATCGACACGGAGATCTTCGAGGGCATGGTCAAGGCGGCTCAGGTGGGGCAGCGGGGGGACGCTTTCGTGGTCAACAGGGAGGGGGTTCTGCAGACCCCGCCCCGCTTCGGGGAAAAGCTTTTCACCATGTCCGACTATCCCATCGCGTCGAGATTCGGCGGGACCCGGCTGGAGGAAAAGGTCATCGGTGGTGAGCATGCCCTGGTGGCGTCGACCTGGCTGCGGAACAAGGACTGGCTGCTGGTGGTCAGGGAGGACCCGCGGGAGGAGCTCCTGCCCCTGGCTCACGCCCGGCTTCTGGTGTTGGGACTGGGCATCGGAGGGGTGCTCCTGATCGTCGTGGGGACCGTGGCCGTGGCCCGCGTGATGATCGGGCAGCTCATCAAGTCCGACCGGGAAAAGGCTTACCTGGACGCCACCCTGATGCAGTCCACCAAGATGGCTGCCCTGGGCAAGCTGGCGGCGGGGATCGCTCACGAGGTGAACAATCCCCTGGCCGTCATCAAGGAGAAGGTCGGCTGGATCAGGGACCTCCTTTCCGAGGAGGACATTCAGGAAAGCGAGAACTACACCGAGTTCGAGGATGCCGTCCGCAAGATCGACTACCATGTGGATCGTGCCAAGAAGGTCACCCATCGGCTGCTCGGGTTTGCCCGTCGCATGGAGCCGGTGAATGAGAAGGTGGACATCAACAGGATCCTGGACGAAACCATTGATTTTCTGCGCAACGAGGCCCATTATCGCAACATCGTCATCAACACGGACTTTTGCCGCAACATGCCCCAGACCATGAGCGATTCGTCCCAGTTGCAGCAGGTCTTCTTGAACATATTGAACAATGCCATAGACGCGGTGGGGAAAGACGGGTTGATCTCCGTCACCACGCAGTACCGGCCGAGTGATACAGAAATATGCGTTATCATTCAGGATAATGGCCCAGGTATTCCCAGCGATGTGCTCACGAGGATCTTCGATCCCTTTTTCACCACCAAGGAGCTGGGGTCGGGGACGGGTCTCGGGCTCTCCATCAGCTACAGCATCGTGGAGAAGCTGGGAGGCCGTGTCCTCGTTGCCAGTGAGGTGGGGCAGGGAACCGCTTTCAGCATTTATCTGCCCCTGAGGAATGGATATTCTGTTTGATGCTCCCTGGTTGAGACCGGTAATCAGGATCCCGGGTTCATGATCCGGACGGGTCGGACTCGGCGGCCCCTTCTGGAAAGCGCCCTTGTTCCGGCGATGAGGAGAAGGCATGGAGTCCTTCAGGGTATTGGTGGTTGACGACGAGCTGGATTTTCTGGAGACACTGGTGAAGCGTCTCAGGAGGCGCAAGGTGGATGCCTCGGGCGTGTCGAGCGGTGTCGAGGCCTTGCAGCTGCTGGAGCAGGAGCATTTCGACGTGGTGATCCTGGACATCCGCATGCCGGGATTCGACGGCATCGAGACCCTGCGCGAGATGAAGCGCAAGCGGCCGCTCATGGAAGTGATCCTTCTCACGGGGCATGCCTCGGTGGAATCCGGAATGCAGGGCATGCAGCTGGGGGCGTTCGACTACGTGATGAAGCCTGCCGAGTTCGATGAAATCCTGGACAAGGTCCGGCAGGCCTTTGATCGGAAGACGCTCCACGAAGCGAAGCTGAAAGAGAAGAACATGATTTAGGGACCTGTGTCTTGAATGGACCGCGGGATGGGCTTGTCCGAACATAATCCTCATTGCTTGCTGGACTACCTTCCTTCCGCCATGATGGTTCTCAGTGCTGGTGCGCTCTGGATCTACGGACCGCCGCTGCTCATCCCGGTGCTGCTCCTGGCGGGCTTGGGGTCCTTCTTCTCGGCCAGGCGCCTCCAGACCGAGATCCGTCGATCTTCCGAGCAGCGGTGCGTTCTGGATCAGCAGCTCATCCAATCGCAGAAGCTCGCCTCCATCGGGGAGCTTTCCTCGGGCATTGCCCACGAGATCAACAATCCCCTGGCGGTCATCGGCCAGGAGGTGGAGTGGATCCGCCACCTGGTGGGAGAGGCTGCCGGGAGCATGGGGCCTGTCGAGCCGGAGCTCACGGATTCGCTCCAGGAAATCGGTCGGCAGGTGGAGCGCTGCGGCGAGATCACCCACAAACTGCTCGATTTTGCCCGCAAGCAGGAGCCGTTGATTCAGCGGGTGGACATCAATCGGCTTGTGGAGGACATGGCGCGCCTGGTGGAGCGTGAAGCCACGCTGCACAATATCCGGATCGAGCGGGATTATGCCGATGGCTTGCCCGCGGCAAGGACCGACGCCCCGCTGCTCCGCCAGGTGGTGCTCAACATTTTGAACAACGCGACCCACGCCATTGGAGAGGAAGGGGTCATCACCGTCCGCACCCGGGAGAGGGACGACACGGGAATCGACATCCAGGTGAGCGATACGGGGTGTGGGGTTCCCCCTGAGAACCTGGACAAGATCTTCGATCCGTTCTTCACGACGAAGGCTCCCGGCAAGGGGACGGGCCTGGGGCTTTCCATCTGCCATGGAATCATGGAGCGGCTTGGAGGATGCATTTCGCTGGAGAGCCGGGTGGGGGAGGGGACGACGTTCACCATCCAGCTGCCTCCGGTAAGTTCAAAGGGAGAATCATGAGCATGGCGCCTAAGCCCAGAGTTTTGATCGTGGACGATGAGGAACGCTTCAGAATCACCCTCGGCAAGCTGCTCGGCTCCAGGGGGCTCGAGGTCAAGACTTTGGGCAGCGGCCGTGAGGCTCTGCAGGAGTTGGAGACGGCCGGCTACGACGTGGTCCTGCTGGACGTCAAGATGCCCGAGATGAGCGGGGTCGAGGCCCTGGCGGCCATCAAGAAGACCTATCCCAACCTCGAGGTCATCATCCTGACCGGACACGCGTCGGTGGACGTGGCCGTGGATATCATGCGCCTCGGAGGCTATGAGTATCTCCTGAAGCCATGCCCCCTCGAGGAGCTCCTCGACAAGATCGAAACGGCCTGGGAGCGAAAACGGGCTCGAGAGGAGCGGTTGAGCCGGGTCGCCGGGCCGAGTGGGGGCGATTCCGGCGGCCGTTCTTCATGACGTCCCTGACCTGAACGGCTTGGGGTTTTCAAAGGGAGCGCATTCATGACTGCTTTCCACCGTATGATTTTCGGCTTTTTTCTGGTCCTGATGATGTCGGCCCACGCCCGGGCCGCCGAGGCGCCCATCAGCGGGGTGACCGAGGAGTGTCTGGGCTGCCACGCGGCCCTGCATCCCGGAATTGTGGAGAGCTGGAAAAAGAGCCGCCACTCCCGGACCACCCCCGGAACGGCCATGGCCGTGGAGGGGCTGTCGAGCAGGCTCAGCGGTCGGTCGGTCCCCGAGGAGCTCAAGGGAACCGCCGTGGGCTGCGCCGAGTGCCACACCCTTTCGCCCCAGTCCCACAAGGATACCTTCGACCACAACGGATACGCCATTCACGTGGTCGTGAGCCCCAGGGACTGTTCCACCTGCCATCCCCAGGAGGCCGATCAGTTCAGTCGAAATCTCATGGCCCACGCCCACGGCAATCTCATGGGAAACAGCCTTTACCAGCTGCTGACCCAGTCCATCAACAGCCTTCCCGTGGTCGAGGGGTCCCGGGTGGTGATGAAGCCCTCCGAGCGCGGGACCGACGAGGAGTCCTGCCTTTACTGCCATGGGACCCGGCTCGAGGTGACGGGGACCCGGACTCGCGAGACGGAGATGGGAGCCATGGAGTTTCCGGTCATCGCGGGCTGGCCCAACCAGGGAGTGGGGCGCATCAACCTCGATGGGAGCAAGGGGAGCTGCTCGGCCTGCCACACCCGTCATGACTTTTCCATTGAGATGGCCCGCAAGCCCCACACGTGCAAGGAATGCCACGTGGGCCCGGATGTTCCGGCGGCGAAGGTTTACGAGGCCAGCAAGCATGGAAACATTTATTCGTCCAAGGGGAGCGGCTGGGACTTCGATGCGGTGCCGTGGACCGTCGGCAGGGATTTCGGCGCTCCCACGTGCGCGGGCTGTCACATGAGCCTTCTGGTCGATACCGAGGGAAAGATGGTGGTGCAGCGCTCCCACGAAGTGAAGGATCGCCTGCCGTGGCGCATCTTTGGCCTCATCTACGCGCATCCGCACCCGAGGGAGGCCGACACCACGGTGATCCAGAACGCGGGGGGACTGCCGCTTCCGACGGACCTCGACGGGACGTTCGCCGAGCGGTTTCTCTACACCGAGCAGGAGCGCGAGAAGGCCCGGAAGGAGATGCAGTCCTCCTGCCTGGCCTGCCACTCCAGGTCGTGGGTGGATGGCCACTGGGAACGGTTCATGAGCACGATCCGGCACACCAACGGAGCCACGCTGGCGGCCACGCAGCTCATGCAGGAGGTGTGGAAGCGGGACCTGGCCGTCAATCACACCAAGGGCGGAAACCCCTTCGACGAATTCATCGAGAAGGTCTGGAGCGACGTCTGGCTATTCTACGCCAACACGGTGCGGTTCGCGTCGGCCATGGGCGGAGGAGGGGACTACGGTGTCTTTGCCGAGGGCAGATACCATCTCACCAGGGCCATCCGCGAGATGGAGGACTGGCTGAATGCCAGGAAAGCCGAGACGGAAAAGGCCTCTCCAAGGAAGAAGTGACGACTGCCGCCGTTTGGGTGGGGAACCGGCGCGGCGGGAGTGGGGGGCAATGCTGATGAGTTATACCGCAGACGGCTGAAAACTGGACTTGTTGTCATTTCGACCGAAGGGAGAAATCTAAAGAGAATCCTCTCATGCGTTCGGGTGACGAAAAGCCAAATTCAAGCCGTTCGCAGTATAACGATTGCCCAGGCGCGGAAGCGTGCCCGCCTCAGTTTTCAGGTCCGACCCGGTTCAGGTGCTCAAGCTTTCCAGCGGAAGGGTCGTGAAGACCCCGGTGTCGCCGTCGAAGTAGAGGAGGCGGTCGGCGTGGGCCGGCTCCCGTCCCGCGAGGATTCGCATGGCCTCCATGGCCTGGAGGCTGCCGATGACCGAGGCCGTCGGGCCGAGGACCCCCATGGCTTCCTCGGCGGGATCCCGATGCCGCATGGCGCCGTAGATGGTCCGCAGCGAGTGGGGGGACCGGGGCGGGAAGGTGGCGATCTGCCCCCACCAGCCGGCAACGGCGCCGTGGATGAAGGGGGTGTTTCGATTCCGGGCCCCCGCTTCCAGGGCGAAGCGGGCGTCAAGGTTGTCCAGGGCGTCCAGGGCCACCTGTGTTTCGGCCAGGAGCTCGAAGGCGTTCTTTTCATCCAGCCGTATGGAATGATGCTCGACCTCCACGAAGGGATTGATGGCCAGCACCCTTTGGGCGGCCGTTTCCGCCTTGGAGCGTCCCAGGGTCGCCGTTTCACTCATGCACTGCCGGTTCAGGTTGGAAGCGACGAAAACGTCGGGGTCCAGCAGTCGGAGGCGCCCCACGCCGGCGCGGGCCAGCAGTTGAATGATCACCCCGCCGAGCCCTCCGCACCCGCAGACCAGCGCCTGCCCCTCCCAGAGACGTACCTGCTCGGGAAGGTCCATGGCTTCGAAGTTCCTGAGGTAGCGGGCGGGAACGATTTCCTGGTGCACGGCGAGGAGCTGAGCCTCGCGAGGCGAGATGCCCTGCCGTGCGGCCCACTCCAGCAGTGGAGCGTCTTCGATCACGCGCAGGGACCTTTTTCCGATCCGCGCTTCCTCGGCATGAAATCCCAAATCCAGAGGCCTGCTCATCCTTCGATCTCCAGGGGTACAGACGCCATCAAATGCGCATCATACCTGGATCCTGAGCTGTTCGCACCCTGATTTTCCCTTGACACCCTTTGGAAGCGCTGCGTATATTCACCGGACCATCCGCCGGAGTGGTGAAACAGGTAGACGCGCTGGACTCAAAATCCAGTGGGCCTTGCGCCCATGCGAGTTCGATTCTCGCCTCCGGCACCACGGTCAGCCCCTTTTTTATTGCTCAGATGGGCGATTGTGCCCGAAATTGTGCCCATCTGTGCCCGGTGATACTCTTCCCGCCTTGCTGCAGCGGACTTGAGGTCCTCATCGCTCACGATGTTGTACCGCTCAAAAACGGATCGCGTCTGGTGCCCGCTGACCATCATGGCAACCCGCTCCGGTATGCCGGCCCTGACCATGTCCCGAACGGCGGTCCTCCTCAAGTCGTGGAACAGCCGATTGCCAAGTCCCGCTCGTTGGCAGGCCCCATCCCAAGCCCCCCTGAAATCACTGATTCTCCCTGTACCCGCTGGATTGGGGAAAACATAGGGGGTGAGTTTCCCCGCTTTCTTCTGGAGATCTCGCTGATTTTCGACCACCTCTTTGAGCTCATCGTCCAGGTAGACCGTGCGTCCCTGATCGTTTTTCGTCATTCCCGGCTCAAGGCGCACAGTCCCGGCCTCCAGATCCACCTGGGACCATTCCAGATTCAGGATCTCGCCCTTCCTCCAGCCGGTCTTGAAAGCGAAGGTCACCAGTCCGC
>JALOOX010000039.1 GCA_025454175.1 Syntrophobacteraceae bacterium
TCTTCATCGGGGCCAAGACCCTTATTGCTGACGAACAGAGCGGTCATGAGGGGCGGAAGCTTGCCCTCTTCAAACTCGACGTCAACGACGTTACCAATGACTTGAACGATCTTTCCCATGTTCATGGGGCTATTACCTCCTTGGAGTTATATGGCTCAAGACCTTCGATTGCCTTATTTGAGGGCTTCCGACCCGCCCACGATATCCATCAGCTCTTTGGTGATGCCTGCCTGACGTGCCTTGTTGTAAACCAACGTCAGCGAGCGCACGAATTCCTTACAATTGCTCGTTGCATTCTCCATGGCAGCCATTCGCGCGGCATGCTCCCCAACTGCTGTCTGATACATGAATTCGAGGATTTGAATGTACACATAATTCGGCAAGAGGTCCGTCAAGAGCGCCTCATGTGAAGGCTCGAACAGGTATTCAAAATACCCTGCCCGTTCTTCAGCCTGCTCCGGAACGATGGGCAACAGCTGCACCACCGTGGCAATCTGCTTTGCCATGCTAGCGAAACGACTGTAAATGACGTACACCGCATCCGTAGCCCCGGACTCGAAATTCTCGATGACATCTCGTCCCAGCTCGAAAGCGTCCCCATAGCTCGGTTTGTTCAAAAGGCCGGTGATACGCTTGCGCACGTCATATTTCCGACGGCGAAAGTATTCAGCGCCCTTACGGCCAGCCGCGAAGAGAGTGACCTCCTTCCCTTCGGCTAATTGCTGACGAACGAACTTTTCGGCCCGAGCAATAATGTTGTTGTTGAAACTGCCGCAAAGACCCCTGTCCGCCGTGATCAGCACCACGTCGATCTTCGTGACCTCTTCACGCGGCGTGATCAGCGGATAGGAGCTGGCATCCTCCACTCCGGAGGCCAGGCGCCGAATCACTTCGTTGAACTTGGTCGCATACGGATGGAACCCTTCCATGTTCGCCTGAGCGCCCCGAAGCTTCGAGGCAGCGACCATGTTCATGGCCTTGGTGATTTGCGAGGTCTTCTTGACGGCGTCGATTTTTCTTTTGATGTCCCTCAGGGTCGCCATACTACGAGCTCCCGTAATCTATCTGTTTCGTGGTTGACGCACATTAAGCCGTGAAAACCCCCGCAAACTCTTCCAGCGCACTCTTCATCCTCTGGTCGAGATCGTCGCTGATGACTTTCTTTTCCTTGATCTCGGAAAGGATGTCCGGATACTTTCGCTCGATGAAGTTGAGCATCTGCGTTTCGTATTCCGCCACTCTTTCGACGGGCACGTTGTCCAGATGGCCACGGGTCCCCGCGTACAGGGACATGACCTCTTTCTCCGCCGGCATGGGCACATATTGCGGCTGCTTGAGAAGCTCGACCAGCCGAATACCGCGGTTGAGCTGTGCCAGTGTCGATTTATCCAGGTCGCTGCCGAATTTCGCAAAGGCCTCGAGCTCGCGGTACTGGGCCAGGTCGAGGCGGAGCCGGCCGGCAACCTGCTTCATGGCTTTGGTCTGCGCTGCGCCACCGACTCGTGATACCGAAAGGCCGACGTTGATGGCCGGACGGACACCAGCAAAGAATAGGCTCGGCTCAAGGTAGATCTGACCATCGGTGATCGAGATCACGTTGGTCGGAATGTACGCCGATACGTCGCCTGCCTGCGTCTCGATGACCGGGAGCGAGGTGAGGGACCCACCGCCCAATTCCTTGTTCAACTTGGATGAGCGCTCCAGGAGGCGAGAGTGGTTGTAGAAAATGTCGCCAGGGTAGGCCTCGCGTGCCGGCGGGCGGCGGAGAAGCAGGGAGACTTGGCGGTAAGCCGTGGCCTGCTTGGAGAGATCGTCATAAATGATCAGGGCATGGCGGCCGCGATCGCGGTAATATTCGCCCATGGCCGTCCCGGCGAAGGGAGCCAGGAACTGCAAGGGAGCGGGCTCGCTGGCTGTGGCAGCAACGACGATCGTATACTCCATGGCTCCATGCCGGCGCAGAACCTCAACCACCTGCGCAACCGTCGACTTCTTCTGGCCGATGGCGACATAGATGCAAATCATGTCGCCGCCCTTCTGGTTGATGATGGCGTCGACAGCTATGGCCGTCTTCCCGATCTGACGGTCACCGATGATGAGCTCGCGCTGGCCACGGCCGACGGGGGTCATGGCGTCAATGGCCTTGAGCCCGGTATACATGGGCTCGTTCACCGACTGCCTGGCGATAACACCCGGAGCGATGACCTCGATACGACCGAATTCCGTGGTCTCGATGGGACCCTTTCCATCGATGGGATTGCCGACGGGATCGATGACACGGCCAAGCACCGCGTCGCCGACGGGCACCTCGGCAATGCGGCCCGTTCTCCGGACTTCGTCCCCTTCCTTGATGAGGCTGTCATCACCCATGATGGCGACACCGACGTTGTCCTCTTCAAGGTTAAGGGCCACACCGAAGATGGAACCCTGTGAGGTAGGGAACTCGAGCAATTCCATGGACATGCACTTCTCGACGCCGTAAACGCGGGCAATACCGTCGCCGACGGAGATGACACGTCCGGTCTCGCTCAGCTCGACCTTCTTTTCGTAGTCCTTGATCTGATCGCGGATAATCTGGCTGATTTCTTCGGCTCTGATTTCCATTAGCCCAACGCACCCCTCTTCAAAGTTTCCTTAAAGTTAAGCAACTGTCGCCTGACACTGCCATCCACCGATCTGCGCCACAACCCCTCCGATCAATTCCGGAGCGACCTGGAACTCGACAATGACCTTCTTGCCCGTCAGTTTTTCGAGGCTCTTGGCGATATCGGCTATAGCCTGCTCGTCCAGTTGTGTCGCGGCCGTCAGCCTGGCTCGCGCCACGTTTTGGTGCTCATCGATCAACCGGTGATAGAAGTCGCTGATTTCGGAAAGATTGCTGATGCGTCGCTTTTCGATGAGTAAGTTCAGATAGCTGCGAATGATCGGGGCGAGGCCGGCCTTGTCGGCCACTGAGGCAAAGAGCGACTTCCTGACCGCCTCGGGGTATAGAGGATTTCGCAAGGCGTCCGCGAGATCCGGAAGCTGGGCCATGAGCTGGACGAAGGCGTCCAGTTCCTGGCCGTACTGGTCGATCTTGCCGTCCTTGACGGCAAGCCCAAACAGTGCCTTCGCATAACGTTTAGCAATGACTAAGTTCTTCACTTGGCCTCCACCACCCTTGTCATAAAGTCCTTAACCAATCGATCCTGGTCGTCCGCCTTGATCTTCTTGCGCAGGATCTCCTCAGCCGCAGCGATGGAAAGCTCGGCGATCTCTTCCTGAAGCTTGTCGCGCGCCACCTTGACCTCCTGCTGAGCGGCCAGCTGCGCCTGCTGCCGAATGTACTCAGCCTGCTTCTCCGCGGCGGCGAGGATCTTGGACTTCTCGGATTCACCCTCGGCCAGGAGCTCATCCACAATCTTTCTCGTCTCCACGTCCAGGGCGGCAAGCCTTGCTCGATACTGCGCGCTCACTTCCTCGGCCTCGCGCCTCTTCGCCTCCAGATCGGCCAGAAGCTTCTGGATATCCTCACGCCTCGAGACGAGGAAGTTGCTGATCGGCTTGCTCAAGAGCTTGTAAAGAATAAAAGCCAGAATTGCGAAGTTCCCGGTTCTCAGCGCGAAGTCGAACCAGTTCAGTCCGTGCCCGCCGTCCTGGGCGCCTCCTCCGGCACACCATGCGATGCCCTGGAACACCAGCACCGCACCGGCGCCGAGGAGGAAGGATACTGTCTTCATCCTCATCACATCTCCCCCTCATCCTGCTTGATTAAAGTGGTCTCCCCAAAATCTTCTGTGCCAGATCCGCCGAAAACACCTTGACCTGCCCCTTGAGATCCTTGGACGCCTTGGCCAAATCCTTCTGGATACGGGCACGAAACTCCTGAACTTGCGCCGCACCGGCCTCGGTGGCCTTCTGGACCATATCCTTTTCCTGCTCGTAGGCCGCCGCTTTGAGCTCCTGAATACGCTGGCGCCCGAGCTTTCGAGCTTCAAGGATACTGGAGTCGAACTCTTCGATGGCCGCCGCCTTTTCGGCCTCGGCTCTTTCGATGTCCTGCTGCTGAGCTTCGATGCGACTCTGCCTCTCGGCCACCATGCGGCGGATGGGGCGGTAGAGCACCATGTTCATCAGGAAAACAAAGACGAGAAAGCTGACCATTTGAATAAAAAGTGTGATGTTGATGTCGATCATTTTACCCTTCCTTCGCTCCTCATGCAGGCGCCCTGCGGATGGTTGATTGAATGGCTCTGACCTCTATTCATACCCCAGCGATTGACTTATAGCACGGAATGGACGCCCCCTGCCGTTCCAGCGCCAGGGCGGAACAGCTCGGGTTGCGCAGATAACATGAGACACCAAGCACGGGAGAAGCGATTAGCACAAGTTGAGCGGGTTCGCAAGCAAAAAAGTAATAAAAATCACAATCAACGGAAGCCCCAGCCAGCCTCGGGGACTGGCCGAAATCAGGTTTTCTTCGCGGGTTTCGTCGGCACCGCGAAAAAGCATTTCAGGGGACGGCATCGGACGCCTTTTCCCGCTCGCTCCCTCGGTACAGCTCAACACAAAAGAGTCTCCGCCACTCGAGTCGCCATTCCGGCAGGGCATGGGGGTTAGCCGGAATTCATGAAAGGAACTGGATGCCGGCTTGAAGAATGCCGGCATGACGAGTGACGAAATGGACCTCTTATTCTGTAGAGCTTTACTCAGCGCTGGGCGCGCCGTGGTGCCGCCCAGCGCATGGGACCTAGCGATTCTGGAAAACGAACCGCCGCATACTGACGTTCTCGATGAGCCCAATGGCCAGACAGAGCGAGATTAAGGAAGACCCCCCGTAGCTGACGAAGGGCAGCGTGATGCCGACCACGGGAAGCAGTCCTATCACCATCCCAATATTGATGAGCGCCTGCCAGAGAATGAGCGACGCCATCCCCACCACGACGAGGGAGCCGAATCGGTCCTTGGAGCGCCTCGCGACTCGAAAGGCGAGAGCGATGAGGGCTGCAACGAGCACCAGCAGGATCACACACCCCACAAAACCCCACTCCTCGGCCCAGACCGAGAAGATGAAGTCCGTATGCTTTTCAGGCAGGAAGTGGAGCTTGTTTTGCGTGCCGTTTAGAAAGCCTTTTCCGCCGAACATCCCCGATCCTATGGCAATCTTGGACTGGCGGATATGGTAGCCGGCTCCCAGCGGGTCCAGATCAGGACGCAGGAGAATCAGGATTCGCTTCTTCTGATATGGCTTGAGCACATGCTCCCACACGGGGTAGATCAGGGGTATGATGGCCATGGCGCTCACCAGAATGTAACGCCACCGGATTCCCATGAAGAGCACGAGGGTCCCGGCGACGCACACCACGATGATGGCGGTCCCGAGGTCGGGCTCCACCAGGATGAGCACCGCCGGCGCAAGGATCATGAGCATCGGAAGGACGAGCTTTTTGATGCCGGGGTAGGGCTGCACGTCCTTGGACGAAAAGTAGGATGCCAGCTGAAGAACGATGGCTATCTTCATGAACTCCGAAGGCTGGAACTGAAAACCCGCGATTTCCAGCCATCGCCTGGCTCCGTTGACCTCCTTCCCGATGAAGAGAACCGCCACCAGCGAAATCAGCGCCAGGACATACAGCCACAGGCTTATCTGCCTGAGGACCTGGTAGTCCACCAGAAGGGAGCAGAAGAGCAGGGTGAACCCCACCGCGAGCCAGACGAGCTGCTTGATGAACAGGTTTTGCGTTGGATTGGCCTGGATCTGCGGATAGAGCGCGCTGTAGATACTCATGAGGCCTATGCAGATGATGGCGAGCAGCACGCCAATGATCGGCCAGTCAAAATTCTCCACCAGGCGGCGGTCCATCATGCGGCACCCAGATTCCTCTCTTGGGACCGACCGAAAGGGCGGTCATCGCTTCTTGGAGGTCTCATCCACTTCGACACCCATATAGGATGCAATCACCCTTTGAACCAGCGGGGCCGCGGCCGAGGACCCGTGGCCGCCGTGCTCAACGAGTGCGCCCACGACGATCCGGGGCTCTTCCGCGGGGGCATATCCCACGAACCATGCATGATCCCGTTCCTTGTGCCGGGTGATCTTCTCGAGAAGCTTGCGGTTGACTCCCTCGGCCATCCCAACCACCTGAGCGGTCCCCGTCTTTCCCGCGATGGCCACGGACTTCAGCTTGATGCCCTTGGCCGTTCCCCTCGCGTCCTCGACGACACCCAGCAGCCCTTGTTGAACCAGCTGAAAGTGGCGTGCGTCGATGGGAATCCTGCGCTTCAACCTGGGCTTGATCTCGTCCACCATGGCGGGTCCGTTCCCCTCGATGCGCTTGACCACGAAGGGCTGCCAGAGCATTCCACCGTTGGCAACGGCCGAAAAAGCCAGGGTCACCTGGAGCGGGGTCGTGAGATTGAAGCCCTGGCCAATGGCGATGGAGAGGGTTTCTCCCTTCTGCCAGGGGACACCCGTCGCCCGTTTCTTCCAGGACGACGTGGGTATGAGCCCGGGATGCTCGCCATGGAGGCCGATACCCGTCCTTTCCCCCAACCCGAAGTAGTTCGCGTACTGAGCGATGCGGTCCACGCCCAGGCGCATGCCCGTCTGATAAAAATAGACATCGCAGGACTGGATGATGGCCCGCTCCAGGTCCATGGCTCCGTGCCCGTGGTCCCGCCAGCAGCGATAGCGCCTTTTGCCAAATGGAAAATACCCCGGACACCCGATGCTGGTCTCCGGGGAAACCAAACCTTCCTTCAGGGCCGCCAGAGCCACGAAAGGCTTGTACACGGACCCGGGGGGGTACGCGGCGCCGATGGCCCGGTTGAGGAGGGGATGCGTGGGATCTTTCGAGAGCGTCTGCCATTCATCTCTTTTCAGACCACGGATGAACTTCTCCTGGTCGAAGACCGGATTGTTGGCCAGAGCCAGAACAGCTCCCGAATTCGGGTCGATGGCCACAATGGCTCCCACTCGACCTTCCAGGCAGGCCTCGGCGGCCTTCTGGAGCTCGATATCAATGGTGAGCCAGACGTTCCTCCCCGAAATGGGCAGCACCTCATCGAGAACCCTGCGGCGCCTGCCAACGGCATCCACCTCAACCTGGCGCCCCCCGCGCTTTCCGTGGAGGTACTTCTCGAACGCGCCCTCAACGCCAAACTTTCCGACATCCTCACCCATCACATAACCTTCATAATTCCCACTCTTGAGCTCGGATTCGGTGATCTCGCTGAGATAGCCTATGAGATGAGCCGCCGTCTTGTTGAAACGGTATTCCCGCTTGGGCTCCAGATGGATCACCACGCCGGGAAGCCGAACCCGCTGGGCCTCGACGCGCGCCAGGGAGTCCCGATCCAGGTCCGCGGCCAGTCGGATCGGGACGAATTTGGGCAGCTGCTTGTTAGCCTCGAGGATCTCGAGAAAGTCCTCGACATTTCTCCCGGTCAGTCGGGCCAGCTCCTGAAGGGTCTGATTCAAATCATGAACGTCCTCGCGGATGATCTGCAGGTGGTAGGCAGGGCGATTCTCAACGAGAGGAATGCCGTTGCGATCGAAGATGATCCCTCGGGGAGCAGGGATGTCTTCGAGTCGAATCCGGTTGTTTTCCGACTGGTAACGGTACGTCGGACCCTGAACCACCTGCAGATGCCAGAGCCGGAGGGCATAAACGAAAAGGACAGCCACCACCAGCACCATCAAGAGCAGATACTGCTTCTGAAAAACACTGGCTTCAGCCACTTCCCAGTTGAAATGCTTGAGGTTTTCCAGTTTGAGGGGCTTGTTGTTTCTGGGGCTCACGACGAGGCCTTCCCCCAGCGGCCGATGGGGTGAATGACCAGGGGCGCCACCGCGGCCATCACCAGGCTGCGAACCATAAGGCTCTGCCAAACCCGGGCATCGAGAGCGGGCGTCTGTGGCTCCACGAGCAGATAAAGCCAGAGCACCACCGCCTGCCCCAAGGCACAGCTCCCCACCACCACCATCTGATACAAGGGGTTTTGAAACTCGAACTTCTCTATGGAAATATGGACCAGGCAGACCGCAATGACGTAGGACACCACATGAAAGCCCCAGAATTTGCCGGAGAGCGCATCGAATACGTAACCCCACAACAGTGCCCAGACCAGCCCGGCTGCCAGCGACCACTCCGTCGCGACTCCCAGCATCAACGGCAGCATTAGATCCACTCGAATGGCCGGGTAAGGAAGCCGCGAAATCCAGACGGCCTGAACCATGAAAATGGAGATGGTGTAAAGCACAACACGCAAAGAGATTCCCCAGCCGGGGTCGGTCCTGACCGCACGAATGCTCATGTTTTAACCCGGGCCCATCGAGGGGCCATCCGCCGCCGCCAAGCTTGAGGCCGGCTCCTAATTGCCTGTGACACCCTCGGGAATGACGCTTCCCTTCTTGATGATCAGCAATTCCTCGAGGGCACTCAACCTCACCAGGGGCTTCACCTCGATTTTCTGAAAAAGGTCCACGGGATCCTTGAAGATCCCCTGAACGATGCCCAATCGAAGTCCCTTGGGGAACAGCCCGTCCTTTCCCGATGTGATGATCAGGTCCCCCACCTGAACGTCAAGGTTGCCCCGGACGTACTTGAGCAGGCAACCGTTGGCGTCCTTGCCGCCCAGGATGCCTCGAACCCTGTTTCGCTGCACGATGGCGTCCACGGCGCTGCCGGGGTCCGTGATCATGAGAACCCTCGCATAACGATCGGAGACATCGAGGATTCGGCCGATCACGCCTTCGTCGTTCACCACGGGCATGTCGGGGCCAATCCCATCCCGAAACCCCTTGTCCACGATGAGGGTCTGGAACCAGCCCGTCATGTCGTGCACCACCACCTGCGCGGCAACGGCTTCACCCTGGATGGTCGACCTGAAATCGAGAAGCCGCCTCAAGCGAAGATTCTCGATGTAGGCTTCCTGATACTCGATCAGCTTCTTTTCGAGGCCGGCCACCCGCTGCTGCAGACCCTCATTTTCCTCCCGAACCCTGCGCAGCCAAATGTACTCGCTCACCGCATCCTCGATGAGGCCCGACAGGTTGCCGAACGACTTGAGAACAGGCCCCACCGTCTCGATGACGAAACGCTGCAGCAGGTCCATTCGCTCGGGGGGTCTGAAATTGAGGGAGGAGACATAGAAGAACGCAGCGAGGAAGAGGAATATGAAAAACGCGCCCCTCAGACGACGCAGCCAACCTATCATGCTCTTCGAACCTCTTGATTCCAATCAATCCCGCAAAGAGGCTCCCTAACTCAAAACCGGCTTGAGGATGTCGAAGTCTTCCAATGCCTTGCCGGACCCCAGGACGACCGTGGAAAGGGGATCTTCCGTGAGCGTGATGGGCAGACCCGTCTCGAGTCGGAGCAGATGATCCAGGTTTTTGAGCAGAGCCCCTCCGCCCGTGAGCACGATCCCACGATCGACGATGTCGGCGGCAAGCTCGGGAGGCGTTTGCTCCAGTGCGATCTTGACCGTTTCCACTATGGTGTCCACCTGCTCCTGGATGGATGAGCGGATCTCGTCGGAATTGACCTGGACGGTCTTGGGAATGCCGCTCACGAGGTCGCGCCCCTTGATGTCCATGGTCTGGACCTCACCCAAGGGATAGGCGTTGCCCAGGGTCGTCTTGATGAGCTCGGCGGTCCTTTCTCCGATCAGCAGGCTGTACTGCCTTCTGATGTGCTGAAGAATGGCCAGATCCATCTTGTCACCGCCAACTCGAACCGATCGGCTGTAGACAATCCCGGCCAGGGATATGACGGCCACTTCCGTCGTACCGCCTCCGATATCCACGACCATGTTGCACACGGGCTCGGTAATGGGCAGCCCGGCCCCAATGGCCGCGGCCATGGGCTCCTCGATCAAATAGACCTCACGGGCTCCGGCCGATTCGGCGGACTCCCTCACCGCCCGCCGCTCCACCTGAGTCACCCCGGAAGGGATACAGACGATGATCCGCGGCCTCACCAGTCGATGGCGATTGTGCACTTTGCGGATGAAGTGACGCAGCATGGCCTCGGCTGCCGTAAAATCGGCGATGACGCCGTCTTTCAGCGGGCGGATGGCCACGATGTTGCCGGGCGTTTTTCCAAGCATCATTTTGGCATCGGTCCCCACTGCCCACACCGTCGCCTCACCCTTCTCATCTTTTCGCACGGCCACGATGGAAGGCTCGCACAGGACGATGCCCTTGCCTCGCACATAGACCAGCGTGTTGGCCGTGCCAAGATCAATGGCAAGGTCATTGGAAAACCAGCCAAGAATTCGATCTAGAAACATTCCCTGCGCCTCTCCTTCAGCTCGGTTATCGAGAAGGCATTTCATAGCATGGCCACCGACCATCTTCAATGAGTAACACAAGGACGGCCACAAGCCAAATCGTTAGTCACGGGCAGGTCAAAAGATACAGAGAGCAATTCGAGGAAGCCCAAGAAGCCCCAAGCTGGGAAGCGGATCGGCAGCCGCCCGCCAACTTTGGCTTGACAGAGAATTTCCAATTCGCTTATGTGAGAGGTTGCCTCTACCGAGAACCTGGACGGCAGCGATTGCTCACCTGCTGCGAGCCTCGGGCCCGCAGCTTCACGAAGAGATTAAAATGTGAGGACAGGACATGAAAAGGACATTTCAACCGAGCAACGTCAAGCGAAAGCGGACACACGGATTCCTGGAGCGCATGTCAACCCACGCCGGACGCGAGGTCATCAGGAGGCGCCGGGCCAAGGGTCGCAAGCGCCTCTCCGTTTAAAGACCAGCGGCGCGGAGGCACGGGACATCACCGAGGACCATGGGCAAGGCGACCGCCCCGGGGGCTGCCGGCTGCGGCGCTCCGAGAGGCTCCGCCAATCAGCGGAATATGACCGGGTGAAGGCGGAAGGGCGGCGACTGCGAACATCGCACTTTGGTGTCGGCATCGCCGTCAACCACCTCGATCACCATCGACTGGGTCTGGTCGTTCAGAAGAGATACTGGTCCGCCGTGGGTAGAAACCGAATCAAGCGATGCATCAGGGAATTCTTCCGTCTGAACAGGCATCGCATCCCGCTTCCGGGCAAGGACCTGGTGGTTATAGCACGGCCCGGCGCACAGGATCTCAATCCGGCGCAAATCGCCGAGGAGCTCCTGCCCGTTCTCTTGAAACAGAAAGGCCGATCTTGATGCTGCGTTCCTTGATGATCGCATTGATCCAGGGCTACAGGATCCTGTTATCTCCTTTTCTGGGCCCTTGCTGCCGTTTCGTCCCCTCTTGCTCCGAGTACGCCCTGGATGCCATTGAGCTCCACGGGCCCCTCAGGGGTGTCACCATGGCGTTGCGACGAATTCTGCGCTGTCACCCCTTTCATCCCGGAGGCTACGATCCGGTGGTCAAGCCGTCGGAATCACACTGATCAATCACCGCATGGAGTGCGACTGAATGGAAAAGAGGGCTCTTCTGGCTTTCGGCCTGGCCTTGCTCGTCCTTATGTTCTGGGATTATTACTTTGGCCTCTATCATGTTCCCGAACAACAGAAGCCCCAGGAGCAGGCTGCACCCACCTCACCTCCGGCCACCGAGACGACGGAGACTCCCGTTCCCAGTCTCCCAGTGGAGCCGCAGACCATGAAGGCGGCATCTGAAGAGCGCATGGCGCAGGTGGAGAAGCAGTTCGAGAGGTGGACCGTGGAGACCCCTCTGATCCGGGGACAGATTCTCGCACCCGGTGCCCGCTTCAGCACACTTTCCCTCAAGAATTTTCGAGAGCAGGTGGCCCCCGATTCGGCCCCCATGGAAATGATCTCGTCCCGCGCCAGCCTCTTCCTGCCTGTTGCCGTGGAGCTCTACAAGTCGGACCTCGGGCTTTCCACCCGGCCTTTCACGAGCAGTTCCCCGGGGTCGGTCGCGCTCAACCCGGGAGACCCGCCCCAGACCCTCGTTTTCAGGACGGAGGTGCCGGACCGCGTCGAGTTGACCAAGGCCTTCACCTTCGGTCCCGACAGCTATGTGAAAGACCTGGAGATCCGCCTCCGCAACATCGGTCCTGAGCGGATTTCGGACCAGTTCGTCGTGAGCTTCTACTTCCAGCCGTACAGCGGGCTGGAAGAGAGCTCGTACAATCCCTCCCAGGTGGCCGCCTATCAGAAGGGGGAGCTCACCTATCACTCCTTCAGCGACCTCAATAAGAAATTCCTTGGCCTGAAATCCCCATTGGACTGGGTCGGCTACGAGAACAATTATTTCACGCAGGCCGTCATCCCGCTGGAGCAGGTCGGCTACGACATCATTGCCCAGGTCGTGGATCCCGAGAAGCAACTGGTGCGGATCGCTTACCTGAGCGAGGCGTTTCAGCTGGACCCCAACCAGGAAACCACCCTCAAGATGCGACTTTATATGGGTCCAAAGGAGCTGGAGCAGCTCGCCAAGGCGGGCCACAACCTCGCCAAGGCCGTTGATTACGGGTGGTTCACGTTCATCGCCAAGCCCCTGCACCACGTGCTGAACTTTTTCTACCGGTATCTGCACAATTATGGACTGGCCATCATTCTGCTCACGGTGATCATCAAGATCATCTTCTGGCCCCTCACGCAGAAGAGCTTCCAGTCCATGCAGGCCATGAAGAAGCTTCAGCCCAAGATCGCTCAGCTGAGGGAGAAATACGGAAGCGACAAGGAGAAGCTCAACCAGGAGCTCATGCAGCTCTACCGGACCTACAAGGTCAACCCCCTGGGGGGATGCCTCCCGATGATTCTTCAGATTCCCGTGTTCTTTGCCCTTTACCGCATGCTCAACGGAGCCGTTGAACTGCGGCACATGCCCTTCATGCTCTGGATCGACGACCTCACGGCCCCCGATCGGCTCGACATCGGGTTCAGCATTCCCTACTTGGGAGGTCTGCCCGTCCTGACGATCCTCATGGGGGTCACGATGTTCATTCAGCAGAAGATGACCCCGTCGACCGGCGATCCCAGGCAGGAGCAGATCATGCTCCTCATGCCTGTGGTTTTCACGGTCATGTTTGTGAATTTTCCGTCCGGTCTTGTGCTATACTGGTTTGTGAACAATGTGCTGTCCATTGCTCAGCAGTATCTCATCAATCGAAGTGCATAGACCTTAGCTCCTCTATGACAAGCGACGCGACTCAGCCCAAAACGGGAGATTCCGGAGGAGACATGTCCACCATCGAAATCGAAGAAAAATCCGTCGAAGAAGCCATCGCGGCCGCCTGCGAGAAGCTCAAGCTGCCCCGGGAGAGCCTCGAGATTGAAATCCTCTCCAAGGGGTCCTCGGGTATTTTCGGAATCGTTGGCGCCAGGAAGGCCAGGATTCGGGTCACCGCCAAAGTGGCCCCGGTCGAGGCCGCCGCGGACAACGCCAAGACCGTGTTGACCGAAATCCTCAGGCATATCGAGCTGCCGACGGTCGTCGAATCCGAAGTGCGAGACGATCACGTCTACCTGAACATCATCAGCAACGGCTCCGGCCTGCTCATCGGGAAGCGCGGCAAGACACTCAACTCCCTCCAGTATCTCGTCAACCGAATCGTGCAGCGCGATGTAGCCGAATCGGTTTCCGTTGTCGTGGACACCGAAAACTACCGTTCCAAACGCGAATCCAGTCTTGCCGAGCTGGCCCAGGAGCTGGGAGACAAGGTCAAGAAATCCCACCGTCCCGTAACCACCGGCCCCATGAACGCTCAGGACCGCCGCATCATCCACCTCACGCTGAAGGAAGACCACGACGTGCGGACCAAGAGCAAGGGGGAGGGAAACCTGCGGCGCGTCGTGATCTACCCCGTAAAGCGGGGGAAACGCTCCGCCAGGGAGACGGAATCCAACCCCGACGGCGAGAAGGAATAGCTCGATTCGCCTCATCGATGGACCTTTTCTCATCTCATGACGACACGATCTGCGCCGTGGCCACTCCCATCGGGGAGGGAGGCATCGGCATCGTTCGGATCAGCGGCCCTGGCTCGCTCGAAATCCTGAGGAAGGTTCTCAGGCCCCTTCCCAGCCCCGAAGTCCTCCAATCCCATCGGCTTTACCACGGGTGGATCATGGACCCAGCAACGGGGGAGCGCGTGGACGAGGTGCTTGCATGCTGGATGGGCGCACCCCGGAGCTACACGCGGGAAGACGTGGTCGAGATCAACTCCCACAGCGGGTTCGGAGTCCTGGATCGCCTGCTTCGGCTGGTGCTCTCCTGCGGAGCCAGGCTGGCCGAACCTGGAGAGTTCACCCGGCGGGCCTTCATGAACGGCCGCATCGACCTCTCCCAGGCCGAGGCGGTGATCGAGGTCATCCGGTCGCGGTCGGAGGAGAGCCTACGCCTGGCCGGACGGCAGCTTGGCGGAGGGGTGCGCAGCCTCGTCGAATCGTGGAGAGAGAAGCTTCTCTTCTGCCAGGCACGGATCGAGGCTTACATCGATTTTTCCGAAGACCTGGAGGATTCTGAATCTTCCGAATCCCGTGAGATTCTCGAAGACCTCCAAACGGAGGTCCTCAGGCCCATGGCGGAGCTCCGGAACCGATATGACGAGGGCAGGGTGCTCCGGGAGGGGCTCACCCTGGTTCTCGCCGGCAAGCCCAACGTCGGGAAATCATCGCTTCTCAACGCCCTCGTGGGGAGAGAGCGGGCCATCGTGACCCCTCACCCCGGGACAACACGGGATGTCATCGAGGACTCCTTCCTGCTCGGTGGCGTGACGGTCCGTCTCCTGGACACCGCCGGTCTTCGGCCTCGGGGCGATGCCATCGAAGCTCTCGGCATGGCCAAAACCCGCGAATCCGTCGCCGAAGCCGACGCGGTCCTCTGGATGCTGGACCCTAGCCGGCCCCTGGATGAAGCCGATGACGCGGTCCATGAATCCCTTGCCGGGCGAAGGCTGTTCCTGGTGCTGAACAAGGCCGATCTCCCGGGGCGCTACACGGTGGAGGACGTCAGACGGCGCTATGCGGTGGGATGCTCCGTTTCTTCCCTGAGCCTTTCGGTGCTGCGCCACCCCGACATCGACCTTCTTCGGGCCTGCCTCAAGACTGCCTTTCTCGATCGCCCCCTTGGGGACTCCGCTTCGGGAGGGGTGATCCCCAACCTCCGACAGAAGGAATGTCTGGACCGGGCTGTCGAGCACCTCGCCAAAGCGCTTGCACTTCTCGATGCCGGTGGATTTGGAGAGCTCGTCAGCTTTGAGCTGGGCCATGCCCGGCAGGCGCTGGAGCTCATCCTCGGGATCGAGCACGATGACGCACTGCTCGATCGGGTTTTCGGCGAGTTTTGCGTCGGGAAGTGATGTCCGAGATGGGAAGCACGATCAAGCCCCGAGCACAGAGGGAGCTGGTCCAGGCCGAATTCATGCGGCAGCTTTTGGTCCTGAGCCGCGAGGCGGGGCTGGAGCTCTCGGTCCGCCAGTGCCAGCTCATCCATGAGCATGTCGCTTTGATGCTGGAATGGAACCGCACCATCAACCTGACCCGGATCACTCAGCCCGAGGACATCCTGGCACGCCATATCCTCGATTCGATGATCCCCGCCCAGTGGCTTCCACGGCAAGGCAGAATGCTGGATGTGGGAAGCGGCGCGGGGTTTCCCGGAGTGGTCCTGAAAGTCCTCCTGCCCCAGGTCCACATGACCCTGGTGGAGTCCAATCGCAAGAAAATCAGCTTTCTCAAGGTGCTCCAGTCCCGCATGGACCTCCCGGGACTGGATGTTCTGGCGTCGCGATGGGAGGAGATTGCATTGGATGTGCGCCAGGGATTGACACCCCGCTGGGATGTCATCACCATGCGGGCCGTGCGACTTGGAGCCCAGCACCTCCATCACCTGGCCGGTCGGTTTCTCAATGCGGGCGGATGGTTTGCGTTCTGGGCCGGATCCCATGGACCGGCCGCGGCGAGGGAGCTTGAAGCGGAAGCGGGCAGTGCGGCCCTCGCTCTCGAGAGCTGTCTGCCGTACCGCGTCCCCGGGCTGGACCGGACCCGCTATCTCCTGCTCTGGAAGCGTGAAGGGGCCGTGACCCTGGATTGACGGCGGCGGGTGCGAGCCAATGAGCTGATTTCCATTACATTGGCGGAAGGTTTGAGCCGGTCTCCCCCACCTCCTCCCGTTTGACTTTCAGGGAGGTCTCCTCTTCGAGGTCCTGGAGCAGCCGACTGACCCGAACAGGATGGAATCGGGGATTGCCAAGGTCCTTGCACTCCTCGGGCAGTCGCCGAAAGTCGTCCTCCAAACGGGCGCGAATGGATTCGAGGGAATCCTCGGGTCTCACCCTTTCACCCCTGGCCACCACCTCCTCGAGAAGTCCCTCGCAGCCTGGCCCTTCCTCATCCGCCAGGCAGAGCCAGTCCTCCATCATCATCCCGCTTGCATCATACGCGCGGTAGATCTGTTTGCGCCCCACCCAGGTGCGCTTGCCGCTGCTGAGCTTGAGAACGGGCCGGGTCTCGTATTCCACGAGCTTGTAGGCGATGTCGAAATAGGGGGCGTCCGCCGAGACCCCCATGTGCGTCCCCACGGCAAACGCATCGATGGCCGAGCCGGCCTCCCTCAAATCCCGGATCCTGAATTCATCGAGGCTTCCACTGGCCAGGATCCGCACCTGCCCGAGCCCGGCTTCGTCCAGGATTTGCCTCACTTCCCGGCTCAGGGTCGCCAGGTCTCCACTGTCCAGCCTCACTCCCCGAAGCGTTTTACCCTGGGCATCCAGCTCCCGGGCCAACCGGACCGCCTTGCGGGCGCCGTTCAGGGTGTCGTAGGTGTCTATGAGCAGAACGGTGCTGTCGGGGAAGGCTCGGGCGAAAGCCCTGAAGGCATCCATTTCATGCTCGAAGCTCGTGATGTAGGAGTGGGCCATGGTGCCGAAGATGGGGATGCCGTAGATCTTGCCGGCCAGCACATTGCTCGTTCCGGTGAAGCCGGCCAGGTAGCTGGCCCGGGCCGCCTTGAGTCCCGCGTCCACCCCGTGGGTGCGCCTCAGGGAGAAATCGATCAGACCGAGACCCTGGGCGGCGTGGACGCAGCGAGCGGCCTTGCTGGCGATGAGGGTCTCGAGCTGCAGCACATTGATGACGAGGGTTTCGATGACCTGGGACTCGATGATGGGCGCCGTCACTTCGAGGAGGGGCTCGTCGGCGAAGAATAGCCTTCCCTCGGGGAGGGCCCGGATGGAGCCGGTAAACCTGAGGTTCCGGAGGTGGTCCAGGAAAACGGGTGAGAACTTGCCCGTGGAGGCAAGAAACCGGAGGGAGTCTTCCTGAAAGCGGAACCGGGTGACAAGGTCGATGAAATGCTCAAGGCCGGCTGCAACGAAATAGGACCGCCCGGGAGGGTATTTCCGAATGAAGAGACTGAAAGTCGCCTCTCCCGACATCCCCTCGTTAAGGTAGGAGGCCGCCATGGTGAGCTCGTAGAGGTCCGTGACGAGCTCGGGAGCGAACTGACTCCATGGATTCATCGCGTTTCTCCGAGGTCCAAACCAAGAGGTTCACCGTCTTCCGGCCCGCACGAATCCCAAGGCCCATTCGACGCGCTCTCGGACATTACCTTTCGTTCAAAACATCATCCACCACCCGGCGGACGTCCGGCAGACATCAGCGCCCACTGGGATTCTTCCTGGCGCAATCGCATCCGCCGGTCCGCTTTTCGCGCACTATCTTGTCGAGGAGGGTCGAGAAGCCGTTCTGCCTGCAGTCCACCTCAATCCGCTTCTTCGTATAGCCGAAGCAGAAGCAGACCAGGTCAGCGTCGACGAAAGCCTTCCCGTCCAGGTCAAACGGGCGCCGCATGCTCATGATGAATCAACCTCACCTTGTAGACGCGCTCCATGCGCTGGAGCGCGAAGCTCTCGGATTCTGAATCGAAATCCGCCACGGCGTCAACGGGGATGACAACCCGGTAATCGCGGTCGACGAGGCCCCCCGCCGTGTCCATGACGCAGATGGAGGTGACGACCCCCGTGACCCAGACTTCTTCCGGGTGGATGTCGGCCAGCACTTCAGCCAGGTTGGTGCCGTGGAATCCGCTGAACCGCGTCTTGTCGATAACGAGGCTGCCCGGCGGCGGTTGGAGCTCCGGGATGATCTCCGAGCCCCAGGTGCCCTTGACGGCATGCTCCGGAAAGCGACCGAATTCGAGATCGTCCGGCCGGTGAGCGTCCCTCAGGAATATCACCGGGTGGTCTTCCTCCTTGAACCGATGGACCAGGGACTGGATCACCGGTATGATCTCCCTGCTCCGGTCGCCGCAGTAGAGAGCGCCTTTCTGATCCATAAAATCATTAAGCATATCAATAACTAAGAGCACTCTTGCTCCCATATCGACTTCCTTTCCGGTTCCCGATCAGCCAGTGAAGGCTCACGATTCAATGCGGAACGGCCATGGGAAGGAGCCACCCGCTCGGTTGCCGGAGATGTGACGCGTGTGTAAAAAGCCGTACTAATTGGTTGGGCTTCATGTATAATTGTAAACGTTTTGAGGGAACCTGCAACAACGCAGGACGAAAGCTTCAGGTGGCGGGGATCCGCATCGTCCCGACCCACTCAAGCAGGCTGCAGCATGCGACTCGAGCCCATCGAGGTGCGATCCCGTGACGAGTACCGGGGAAGTCAGGAGCCCGTCCAGTTCCTGTGGCGTGGGGAGTGGTACACGGTGGCCCGGGTCCTGGACCGCTGGTTTGAGGGCCGAATGGATTCGACTCGGCTTCCCATGCGGTACTTCCGGGTGGAAACCTCTGAAGGGAAGCGTTTCATCCTGCGGCATCACGAGTTTTTCACAGCCTGGAGTCTCGTGGCTCCCGAATCGGAAAAGGCACAATGATGGGCCCCATCGGCACGTTCCACGTGGAACATTTACCCGCGGAAGCTCGGGCCCGGAAAGGAATGCATGTCACGAGTCATCGCCGTCGCGAATCAGAAGGGAGGGGTCGGCAAAACCACCACCGCCGTCAACCTGGCAGCCAGCCTCTCCCACCTTGGCAAGAAGGTGCTTCTCATCGACTGTGATCCCCAGGGGAACGCCTCCAGCGGACTGGGCGTGCGAATCGACGCCAAAGCCCCCTGCCTTCACACGTTTCTCACGGACCCCTCGGCGCCACCTCCCATCCTCCGCCCGCTGGCCCCAAAGCTCGACATGGCCCTTCTGCCCTCTCATTCGGGACTCGCGGCCACGGAGATCGAGCTCTTTTCCCATGATCATGCCGAAACCATACTGCTCAGGCGGCTCTCGACCATCAAGGAAGGCTATGCCTTCGTCATCCTCGACTGCCCGCCGTCCCTCGGCATGCTGACGGTCAACAGTCTCACGGCGGCCGAAGGCGTGGTCATTCCCCTCCAGTGCGAGTACTACGCCATGGAGGGCCTCACTCTTCTCCTGGACTCCATCCGGAAAATCCGCCTCCGGTTCAATCCCTACCTCTCCGTGGAGGGGATCGTGCTCACCATGTTCGATCGCCGCAACAACCTCTCACACCAGGTGGCCAACGAAATCCGGAATCATCTCGGCTACCGTGTCTTTGACACCATCATCCCCCGAAACGTCCGGCTGAGCGAATCGCCCAGCTACGGACTGCCCGTTCTCCTCTACGATGCCGGATGCCCGGGTGCCAAGACCTACCTGCAGCTTTCCCGGGAGCTCATGGCGGGAGGGATCAGCTGACATGACCGACAAGAAGCGAGGACTCGGCCGTGGCCTCCAGGACCTGCTGGCCTCCAGTGAATGGCTCAAGCGGGAGGACATCCAGCTATTCAACTGCCCCGTCCACCGCCTGGCTCCCAATCCCTACCAGCCTCGCCAGGTCGTTCAGGACGCTCACCTGGACGAGCTCATCTCGTCGGTGCGCGAAAAGGGCGTCATCCAGCCCATCCTGGCCGCCCGCACCGAGACGCCCGATCAATATCAGATCATTGCCGGCGAGAGACGCTGGCAGGCAGCGCGCCTTGCGGGAATCACCGAAGTCCCGGTTCTCCTCCGCGACTCCACGCCCTCGGAAGTCCTGGAACTGGCCCTCATCGAGAATATCCAGCGCAAGGACCTCAACTGCATCGAGGAAGCACTCGCCTACCGGCGGCTCCAGGAAGAGTTTCACCTGACCCAGGATCAAATCGCCACCAGGGTCGGCAAGAACCGCGCTACGGTGGCCAACCTCCTGCGCCTCCTGCAGCTCCCACCCGACATTCAGCACGACGTCCTCAACGGTGCCCTCAGCATGGGGCACGCCCGGGCGCTCCTCGCCGTCGAAAACCCCGAGCGCATGCGGCAGATTCGCGATCTCATCCTCCAAAAGCACCTGTCGGTCAGGCAGACCGAGCAGCTCGCGGCTCGACCTCCCCAAACGGCCGCGCCCACCGAAAAACCAAGGCCGGCCCACTGGCTGCGGCTGCAGGACCTCCTCCAGAAGCATTTTGGGGCCGAGGTTCTTCTCAACCGCCGCGGAAAGCGTGGAACCATCTCCATCCCTTTCGATTCTGACGAAGAGCTCCAACGCCTGCTTGGGAACCTCGGAATCGACGCACCCTACGAAAAGGAATCCTGATGCGAATGGCAGTCATTGACGGTCAAGGCGGAGGCATTGGAACCACCATCATCAAAAAGCTCAAGGAATCCTACGGAGAGAGGATCGAGGTCTGGGCCCTCGGCACCAACGCCATCGCCACCGCGCAAATGATGAAATCGGGAGCCAACCGCGGGGCCACCGGTGAAAACGCCATCAGGCATTGTGCCGGCCAGGTGGCCGTCATCTGCGGCCCCATCTCCATCATGGTCGCCCACGCCATGATGGGGGAGGTCACCCCCTCCATGGTGCAGGCCATCGGAGCCTCTCCAGCCCTGAAGCTGCTGCTTCCGCTGACCCAGGAGCCCGTCGCCGTGGTGGGCACGGTTCGCGAGCCACTGCCGCACCTCGTCGAAAAGCTCCTCCGTGACCACATCGCCCCCCTCCTTAAAAACGAGGACTGAGCCCGTGGGTGCCGAAACACTCCCGCAAGACACTCCCCACCTGGTCCTGGGAGGAGCCCGCAGCGGCAAGAGTCGCTTCGCCGAGTCCCTGGTCGGGGCATACGCAGGCCCGCTCATCTACGTGGCCACGGCTGAAGTCCGGGACGACGAAATGCGCCACCGTGTCGAGCACCATCGCAGGCGCAGGGGAGATGACTGGAAGACCATCGAATGTCCCCTGGATCTCGTGAGCCTCCTGGCCGACCTCCGCACCGAGGGCAAACCCGTGCTCGTGGACTGCCTCACCCTCTGGATGAGCAATCTGCTCCACCGGGACGACACCACTCCCCCGGAGTCCATCATCCACGCTCTGGGTGACGAACTGCGCCGAACGACCTACCCGTTGGTCCTGGTGACCAACGAGGTTGGATGCGGCATCGTGCCGGACAATGCGCTGGCCCGGCGTTTCAGGGATCTGGCCGGGTTCGCCAACCAGAGCATCGCCGAGGCTTCCCGACGTGTCACCTTCGTTGCCGCCGGCCTGCCGTTACGGCTGAAATGAATTCCGTCGGCTACGCGGATCGCGGGATTCGAAGCCCCCAAGCCGGGGTCACCGCCCCGGGCAATGCTGTTGACTTAAGCCGTGCGATACGGGCCGGCATGAAGCCCGCCCCTGAAACAAATGGATGCCGTGCCGCGTAGGGGCGAGCTTCATGCCCGCCCGAAGGCTTGGCGAAAACCGTTAGGTCAACGGCATTGACCGCCCCGGGTGCCCCCGGAGCCACAAGATCAGATGGAAACGCGGTGCCCTCGATGATCAAATCCATCGCCCTGGCCTTCAGTTTTCTCACCATTCTCCCCGTCTTCGGGGAACGGGCCCGCCAGGTCTCGCCCCGTGAGCTGGCAGCCAGCTTTTCCGCCTTTCCCATCGTGGGCGCGGCCCTCGGACTCCTCATGGCCGCCTCCGCCTTCCTCCTCTCCACCCATGTCCCACTTCCGATCCTGGCCGTTCTGCTCACCCTTTCCATGGCTGTGCTCACCCGGTTCCTCCACCTCGACGGCCTCGCCGATCTGGCCGACGGACTCTGGGGCGGCTACACCATCGAGCGCCGACTCGAAATCATGAAGGACAGCCGCACAGGCTCCTTCGGCGCTGCAGCCCTCTCCCTGATTCTCCTCCTCAAATCCGCTTCCTTTTTCTTGCTTCTGACGCACCAGGCCTGGCCGGTTTTCTTCATGAGCCCGGTATTTTCGCGCTTCGCCATGGTTCTGGCCGCCCACGGCAGTCCTTACGCCCGGAAGGAGGGGGGGCTCGGCGAGTCCTTCCTCACCCACATGACCTTGAACGATCTCCTGAAGGCCGCATCCATTTCGGCGGCTCTTTCCCTCCCCATCTCAATCCTGCACGCCGCCATCCTCATGATGGCCGCGGTCGCCGCCGCATGGACCGTCAGGGCAGTCGCCATCCGCATGCTCGGAGGAATCACGGGAGACGTCCTCGGCGCCATCAACGAAATCACCGAAGCATTGGTACTGGCTGCAGGAGCGATCCTTGCCCACAACCTGTCGTGAAGGAGGTCTTGGACATGCCTGCCCGTGAACCCCACGCACCCCGCGGCCCCGGTCATCGCAGCACATCCCCGGATGCGCAGCCACAGCACTCTCCCCGTTCATCCGTCCACCAAATCCTGGAGGTCCTCCGTCAGGCGCCCGACTCCCACGTATCCGGCGCATCCCTCGCATCGAGGCTCGGCATCTCGAGAACCAGCGTCTGGAAGCACATCCAGGCCCTGAGATCCAAAGGCTACCATATCGACACCCACCCGAGACGGGGATATCGGCTGACCGCCGCCCCAAACCTGCTGCTCCCCGAAGAACTGCTCCCCCGCCTGCACACCCGGAGCCTGGGCCGAGCCTACCACCACCTGGCCCAGACCACCTCGACCAATGACCAGGCCATGGCCATGGCCCTTCGGGGGGCTCCCCACGGGACCCTGGTGGTGGCGGAAGAGCAGACCCATGGACGTGGAAGGCTGCAGAGAGCATGGGAATCCTCCGCGCATCACGGCATCTACCTCTCACTCCTTCTGCGGGGACCGTTTTCCTTCGAGCGCGCCCCACAGGTCACCATGGTGTCGGCGCTTACCCTGACGAGGCTCATCCGCAACGATTGGGGTCTGGAATCCTGGACCAAATGGCCAAATGACGTCCTGATTCGAGGAAGGAAGGTGGCGGGAATATTGACCGAGGCCAAATCAGACCAGGACCGGGTCCATTTCCTGGTCATGGGGGTCGGCATCAACGTCAACCACGGGGCCGGCGACCTTGGAGGGCCGTTCAGATACCCGGCAACCTCCCTGGCGATGGAACTGGGACACGGCCTCAGCCGAACGGAATTCCTGGCGGCTTACCTGGACAGCTTTGAAGAAGATTTCACACGATGGGAGAGAGAAGGTTTTGATTCTTTTTCGAAAGAGTGGGAATCCATGTCCTGGATCCTGAATCGGACCATTACGCTGAAAGGAGCCCACGCCGTCCTATCCGGCAAGGTCGTGGGGTTCTCGTCTGAAGGAGCACTCAGGCTCCTTCAGCATGACGGCGGCGAAACCCTGGTCTGGGCTGGAGACGTGGTGCACGTGGAAGGCATCACTTGAAATCATTCAAAACCCTGGGGTCGCGATGACGGCATCATGACCCCGAGATCATGTTCCACGAGCCTTCTCGGTGGCCTCTTCCTTTCTCTTGCACTCGATGCAGAGCGTCGTCACCGGCCTGGCATTCAGACGATCGATGCCGATGTCGTCTCCACACACCTCGCACACCCCAAAGTTACCGTCTTCAATCCGTTCCAGAGCTTCACGGATCTTCACAATCAGCTTCCGCTCCCGATCACGGATGCGCAGCATGAAGTTCCGGTCCGATTCGAGGGTCGCGCGGTCGGTGGGGTCTGGAAAGGTCTCCTCGGTATCCGTCATTCCAGCAACCGTTCTTTCCGCCTCGTCGATGAGCTCATCCAAGCGCTTGAGCAAAATTTCCTTGAAGTACTCCTGCGTATTCGCATCCATAAGCAGATCCCCCCCGTAGCTCGTTCGTTAACCGAAGTCGCTTAACACACCTGAGCTTCCGAGTAAAGTGAAATACAGATGTCAGCTCCGCACGAATGCTCCGCTCCTCCCCCCGATCTTCGAGCTCAGCTGTATGTCACTGATCCGCACCTGCCGGTCCACCGCCTTGCACATGTCATAGATGGTCAAGGCCGCGACGCTCACCGCGGTCAGTGCTTCCATTTCCACTCCCGTGCGGTCGCAGGTCTTGACCCGTGACACGATTCTGATGGTCGACGCCCCCAAATCGGGGTGAAAATCGATCTGTACTCCCGTCACCTGAAGCGGATGACACAAGGGTATCAGCTCGGAGGTTCGCTTGGCGGCCATGATGCCGGCGATTCGAGCCACCTCGTAGACATTCCCCTTGGGAAGGTCCCTGTTCTCGATCCGATCGAGGGTCTCCCTTCGCAGGTGGACCGTAGCCTCAGCCTCGGCCTCCCGATGCGTGACGCCCTTCTCCGACACATCCACCATTTTCAGTCTTCCCTGATCGTCCAAATGCGTCAGGGGCGACTCTTCCCTTGAACGGTTCATCCGCATTCGATCCTCGTCGAAACGTCGTGCGTCAATCTGGTGCGCATCTCAGCCGGCTCGGTCTCAATCCGCGAAATACAGCACGATGATCAGATCACCGGGACCACTTCCGGGATCCAGGCAGTCGCCAAACCCCTGTAAACGCAGCCGGCTGCCATGATCCAGCCCTGCGGGAATGCGGACATTCAAACGGCATTCCTCCATGATCTCACCGGTTCCGCGGCACAGTTCGCACGGTCCGCCCTTTCCGGCCCGAAGGCTCCCCCTGCATCTCGGGCAAAACAACACACGCCCGAAACGGATCTCCTCGGCGCCGCCATTCACCATCACGGAACTGCGTACCTGGAGATCAAACCGCAGATCGTAGACAGCCTCGGCCCCAGACCGCCTGGTCGGGCGCACCCCGAACAGCTCCTCGAAGATCTCCTCGTGGGAAGAAGACTTCTGGCTCCCGTATTCACAGCCGTTTCGGCTCCGCGCCCTTTTCCCGTCGCCCCTCGGAAAACCTCTCGCACGGTCGTAATGGGACCGTCTGGACCGGTCGATCAAGGTTTCGTAGGCAAGCAGCGCCTCCCGGAACCGCTCCGAGGCATCGGGAGTCTCCGGGTTCCGGTCCGGATGGAACCTCAGCGCAAGCAGTCTGAAAGACCGCCTGATCTCATCCGCGGTCGCCCTGGATGAAACGCCCAGAATCTTGTAAAAACAGCGCCCCATGCCCTTTGACCCACCGGCGGAGGATTTATCCGCCTTGTCGTTCGAATTTCCACGCTGACCCACGGCAACGAGCCGGATCGAATCCTCCAACGCTCGAAAAATCATAGCTCGTCCGCCCACATGGAGGGCCCATGTGAACAGCCTCAGATGAAGAATTTATGTCATAAGATCCTGGGAGACAAGTGCCGAATCCCGGCGGGAATGGACCGGGATGGATCCGTTCGATTCCCGGAGCCCCTTCACGCAAGGTCTGAGCCCGACGGGGAGATCCGGCGGTTCATGAGCATGAAGACTCTCGTTCTCCGCCCGATCCCAATAACACCGAAAGTCTCGCGGGCAGGCTCAGGATCTGGCCCCCTTCCTCCCGTCTTCCCCTTTTAACGCAGCCCCCTCCGTATACCCGGCATTTCTCCCGCAGCACGGACATGGCGTGATGGGCCTGGGCTTCCGTCAGGCGACCCGACTTCAGAACGTTTTCCAGGGCCTTGATACGCCATCGATCGAGGCTCGAAATCACGGAGGAGAGCTGATCGCCGTGCCCGCCCCTCTTCACCACCAGGGGTTTCCGAACCAGCCCCAGGGGGTGCCGGCACCCGATCCTCAGCCAGAGATCATAGTCCTCGCATGCCGGCAGATTCTCGTCGAACAAGCCCACCTCGTCCAGGAGCGACCGTTCCATCACCACCGCCGAAGGGCTCACCAGGCACCGATCCAGAAGACGCTCGAAGCAATGTCCCTCCGGCTTCCGGTGATATTTCCTGGGGTTGATCCGTTGCCCGTTTCTGATCCAAATCTCCTCGGTCTGGCAAATCCGATACTCGGGTCGGCTTGCCAGGAATTGCATCTGAACGCGCAGCTTGTCCGGCAGCCACAGGTCGTCGGAGTCGAGAAAGGCGATCCAGCCTCCCCGACTCGCCAGAATGCCGACGTTTCTCGCGGCACTCACTCCCCGGTGGGGAGTCCTCAGACAGCGCACGCCCTCCCCGAACCCGGCCACCATCGAAGCCGTATCATCATCGGAGCCGTCGTCCACGACAATCAACTCCAGGACCGCGTCCCGCTGACTCAGAACGGACACGATGGCCTCGCGGGCGAATTCCCTGCGATTGTGCGTGGGAATGATGACGCTCACCATTTCGCATCCCCTCCCGCGGAGCGCCCCCTCGAAGGTGCCGATTCGTCAGCCGCCATGGCTCGTTAACCAACCCACGTCACACTCGTCTTTCATGCCCGGCAAGGGTCCCGCCGAACACGAGGCCTGCCGCGAGATACTGCGCGAGGGTCAGCCGCTCGTCCAGGAGCAGCCAGCCAAAGAGCATGGAGAAGACGGGAATGAGATTCACGTACGGCGAAACCCTGGAGGCCGGGATTCGGCTCAGCCCGTAATTGTAGAGGAAATAGGCCAGCACATTGACCATGGCCCCCAGATAGAGAATCGGCATCCAATCCAGCAGCACCAGTTCATGGGGCCACCGGGTCCCCGGCAGGAAGAGGGCGGGCAGAAAGAAGAAGCTCCCCGCAAACGCCTGAAAGGCCGTGAGGAAGAACGGGGAATACCGTGTGCTCAGATGTCTCACCGCAAGCGTGTATCCCGTGGCGCAAACCATGGCGAGAAACTCGAGGAAGTTTCCCAGAACCGGATTCGGCGCGCTTTCCGACACCTCTCCCGACAGACTCAGCGCCAGTACTCCGACCAGGGCGGCCACGATGCCGAGGATTCCACGGACGCTGATGCTCTCCTTCAGGAAGAAACGGGCCGCCACAACCGTCATGAGAGGAAGGAGCGCGGTGATCATGGCCGCTTCCGAAGCGGATGTCCATTTGAGGGCATGGGTCTCGAACAAGAAATACAAACATGGCTCGCAAATCGCCATGAAAGCGAGCCATCCCCAGTCCTCCCGACGTGCTCTCGCTCCCCTGAGCCGTTGCCGCAAGAGAACGAAAACAGCCGATGCGACAGCCATCCTCCCGAAGATGACCCAAATCGGATCGTGCACGGCCACCGCAACCTTCATGGCGATGAACGAGCTCCCCCAGAGCAGCATGGCCAATACGAGCCCAAAGACGGGCAGAGCATTTCCTCTGGAATCTGTCACGCGCGCCCTCAAAACCCCCACAATCCATCATCAGCAATGCGGCTCGCCCCACAACCGTCCCTCATGGGGACGCATACGCATATCACAGCTTTCGCTCGAAAGCGACGGGTGCCGACTGGAGAAACACCCGTAGGCTTCCGAGCAGTTCCTCATGCCCCTTCGGACTACCCTAAACAATGAAAAGACCCGCGAAAGGCTGGCTTTCAACCTGAAACCAGAAACCAGGACCCAGAAACTTTTCGTGCCAGTCCCTGGAAACCCGCCGCGTTTGGCGGTATACTCCGATCCGCAGGCAGTCGCGGACTGCCGGCCCGATCACACCGTTCCACCGTGTGGCACGCTCACAACGGGCGGGCTGAAAATGGCCGGCCATGATGACCGGGGGATTAGCCATGAAGTGCCTGGCCCGCTGGGACGATCTCAAACGCCTGCTCACGCAGCTGAAGGCGAGGGGGCATGCTCTCCATGGCCCCCGCCTGAAAGGCGGAGCCCTCGTCGTCGATGAAATAGGGTCACTCGACGACCTTCCCGCCGGGTGGACCGACACCCAACAGCCCGGCTCGTACCGTCTCCGCGGACATCCCGAAAACCTGGCTTTCGGCTGGCACCCCGGTGCCGATTCCTGGAAGCGGCTTCTCCTTCCATCGCAATCCACCATCTGGGAAGCCCGCCGAACGGCTTCGGGCTTCGAAGCCATCCCTTCAAGGAATGACTTCCCCTTCATGGCTTTCCTCGGCATGCGCGCCTGCGATGTGGCGGGCATGTTGAGGCTCGACACGGTCTTCGGGCTCCGCGGCGGTCATCCCACTAGACCCGGGCCCCGGCCATCCACGTGCATCGATCCTGCCTATGCGGCCCGCCGCGAGAGGGCTTTCGTCGTCGGCATCCAGTGCATCGAGGCCGGGGGCAACTGCTTTTGCGGTTCGGTCGGGACCGGGCCTCGAATCGGAACTGGCTGTGACCTGGTTCTGACCGAGCTTCCGGGAGAGCGGGAGTCTTGCTTCCTGCTGGAATCCCTCTCCCGCGCGGGCGCCGAAATCCTGGAAGCGCTTGCTCTGCCGGGAGCCCATGAAGAGGAGATCCGGAGGGCCGCCCGTCTGGTGGAGGCCTGTGCCTCCAGCATGCCCAGATTCCTGGATGCTTCCGGTATCAGGGAGCTGCTCGAGCGCCAGTGGGAGAACCGAAGGTGGGATGAGACCGCCGGGCGATGCCTCACCTGCGGCAATTGCACCATGGTCTGCCCCACCTGCTTCTGTTCGGACATCCTGGATGAGACCGACCTCGAAGGCCTCACCGCCCGCAGGACGCGCGTCTGGGATTCGTGCTTCAGCCTCGAATTCACTTATGTCCACGGGGGCGGGAACGTCAGGTCATCCGCCAAAGCCCGCTACCGACAATGGATGGCGCACAAGCTGGCCACGTGGCTCGACCAGTTTGGCGAAATGGGATGCGTCGGGTGCGGCCGCTGCATCACCTGGTGTCCGGCGGGGATCGACATCACGGAAGAAGCCGCCGTCATTCGGCGGAGCGATGGGGCTCACGCCCCGTCCGCGGAGGAGAAATGCCATGTGCGCCCTTGAGAGGAATCTCGACTCCCTTTCCTTTTTTGCAGGGCTGGAGCCCGTTTACCTTCGCCTGATCACCGGTTGCGCGTCGGAGGCTTGCTTCGATTCGGGAGAGACCATATTCAGACTGGGTGAGCCGGCCGACCGTTTCTATATCATCGAGGATGGGAGGGCCGCCCTCGAGATCTTCGCGCCGGAGCGGGGTGTCGTGACCGTCGAAACCATGGGCCGGGGAGACATCGTCGGCGTTTCCTGGCTGTTTCCACCCTATCTCTGGCCCTATGACGCTCGCGCCATACATCCCACGCGGGCGGTTGCCTTCAATGCGCTGTGCCTGAGGGCTGCCTGCGAGGACGACCACGACCTCGGCTACGACCTCATGAAGCGTTTCGCGAGGCTCATGGTGGAGCGGCTCAACGCCACCCGCCTGCAGCTCCTCGACGTCTATGCCAGCCCGGCCCCCGGACGACAAGGGCCTGCGTCATGATTCCCATGCCTTACGTGGTTCGACGGGCTCACCGGGAGACGACGGATACTTTCACCCTGGAGATGGCACCCACGGTGGAAACGACTGTGGCCCCCTTCCTGCCCGGGCAGTTCAACATGCTCTATGCCTTCGGCGTGGGCGAAGTCCCCATTTCCGTCAGCGGAAATCCGGCTGAATCCGCCTGCCTGACTCACACCGTCCGGGCCGTTGGGTCGGTGACCCGGGCCCTGTGCGATGCAGATCCGGGCGACATGGTGGGAGTGCGCGGCCCTTTCGGCACATCCTGGCCCGTGGACGGGGCCATGGGGGGCGATGTCATGCTGGTGGCCGGCGGCCTTGGGCTGGCTCCCCTGAGGCCGGCAATGTACGCGGTTCTGAGCAACCGCTCCGCATTCCAGAGGATCGTATTGATCTACGGAGCCCGCACCCCTGACGATCTGCTGTACCGCCGAGAGGTCGAAAAGTGGGGCGGCCACCCGGATCTCCAGGTCGAAGTGACGGTGGACAGCGGAGGAAGAGATTGGCAGGGCCACGTCGGCGTGGTCACCACCCTCATCGGCCGGACGGTCTTCGATCCGGCCCGGACGACGGCATTCATCTGCGGACCCGAGCTCATGATGCGGTTCACCGTTCTCGAGCTCCTCAGGCAGGGGGTTGCCGAGGAGCGCATCTTCGTCTCCCTGGAGCGGAACATGAAATGCGGCGTCGGACTTTGCGGCCATTGTCAGCTGGGGCCTTTCCTCACCTGTCGGGACGGCCCGGTTATCGCCCATTCAAGAGCTCGCGATTGGCTTGGCAGGCGAGAAGCCTGAATCATGGCGCCCACGCGCGGCGCCGGAAAGCGAGAGGCCATGCCCCGCGCCATAAGACCCAGGCTGGCGGTCTGGAAATTCGCATCATGCGACGGCTGCCAGCTCACTCTGCTCAATTGCGAGGCTGAGCTGCCGGCCATCAGCCGGGAGCTGGAGATCGCCGCTTTTCTGGAGGCATCGAGGGAGGTGGGCGGTCCACCGTACGACATATCGCTGGTGGAAGGCTCCATCACGACTCCCGACGACGCCGAGCGCATCCTCGAGATCAGGAAGAGCTCCCGCTGCCTCGTGGCCATTGGTGCCTGCGCCACGGCGGGGGGAATCCAGGCCCTTCGCAATTTCAACGATGTGCGGGGTTTTGCGGCCACGGTTTACCCGAGACCGGAGCTGCTGCGGGTTCTGGATCAATCGACGCCCGTTTCGGACCACGTCCCCGTGGATTATTCCCTTTGGGGCTGCCCCATCAGCAAGCACCAGCTCCTGGGCCTGCTGAGCGCCCTGCTGCAGGGCCGCCGCCCTCACATTCCCCAGTACAGCGTTTGCCTCGAGTGCAAGCGCGCGGGACAGGTCTGCGTGCTCGTGGCTCGGCGGATTCCCTGCATGGGACCCGTTACCCGGGCCGGCTGCGGAGCCATCTGCCCAAGGTTCGGGCGTGGCTGCTACGGCTGCTTCGGGCCCAAGGAGACGCCCAATACGCTTTCCCTCCGCCATATCTGGGAGCATCACGGCGTCACACCGGATGAAGTCAGCCGAGCGTTTCTCGGTTTCAATGCCTGGGCTGAGCCATTTCGCGCGGAGGGTGAAGGCCGTGAAGCATAAAACGATCAGAATTCGGGTGGATGCGCTGGCGAGGGTTGAGGGAGAGGGGGGCATCGAGTTGCATGTCCAGGACGGCAAGGTCCTGGATCATCGATTCAGGATCTTCGAGCCGCCGCGCTTCTTCGAAGCCTTTCTGCAGGGCAGGAGCTACGCGGAGGTTCCGGACATCACGGCGCGGATCTGCGGCATCTGCCCGGTGGCCTACCAGATGACCTCGGTTCTGGCCCTGGAGCGGGCCCTGGGCATCGAGGTGGACGATCCCGTTCGCATGCTTCGGCGCCTCATTTACTGCGGCGAGTGGATTGAAAGCCACACCTTGCACGTGCTGTTCCTCCATGCCCCCGATTTCCTGGGGCTGGCCGATGCTTTCGGGATCGCCAGGCTGCATCCGGATATTTTCCGCAAGGGCCTCGAGCTCAAGAAGGCTGGAAATGACCTCGTCTCCCTCATCGGCGGGCGCGAGGTGCATCCGGTCAACATGAAGGTGGGAGGCTTCCATCGCATGATCGCGCGGACTGAGCTGGACACCCTCAAGGACGGCCTGAAGCGGGCGAGGGATCACGCTCGGGACCTGGCTGCGTGGGTGTCGGGCTTTTCATTCCCCGATTTCTCGAGGGATTACGAATTCGTGGCCCTGTGCCACCCCACGGAGTATCCCATGGGCGAAGGCGAAGTCACATCGAGCCTCGGTCTGACCCTGAAGTCGGACGAGGTGGAAGACATCTTCGTGGAGGAGCAGGCGGACCATTCCAACGCCCTTCACGCGAGGATCGCCGGGCGGGAGGGCTACCTGGTCGGTCCCCTGGCCCGATTCAACCTGAATCATGAACGTTTGTCGCCCCTGGCCCGGCAGGCGGCCCAAGGCGCAAAGCTCGAGGCCCCCTGCACGAACCCTTTTCGGAGCATTGTCGTCAGGGCCGTCGAGATCCTCCAGGCGTGCGACGACGCCGTCGCCATCCTGGAAGGCTGCGGGCTCCGGGGTGAAAACCTGCTCCCCGACATCCAGGTTCGGGCGGGTCGCGGATCGGCCTGCACCGAGGCGCCACGGGGACTGCTCCACCACCGCTATGACCTCGACGAAGCGGGGCTCGTTCGGGCGGCGAGGATCATGCCGCCCACATCCCAAAACCAGAGATGCATCGAGACCGACCTCCTCCACCTGGTCGAGGCCAGCGGCGATCTGGAAGAAGAGCGGCTCACGTGGCTGTGCGAGCAGGCCGTGCGGAACTACGACCCGTGCATCTCCTGCGCCACCCACAGCGTCCGCCCGGCGACGTCGAGGGTGGATGGCGGGCGACGGAGCGACCATTGTTCCCCTCGATGAAAACCCTCGCCACCACCGACTCAAGATCACCACCAGGCCAGCCAGAAACCAGAAACCAGGAACCGGGAACCAGGAACTAGAAACCAGAAACCAGAAACTCCATACCGGGAGCCTTCATGACCCAAAAGAAGATCAAGGGAATCGGCATCCTGTCCGGGGGACTCGACAGCCTCCTGGCCGTCAAGGTCCTCCAGGATCAGGGGCTCGATCTCATGGGCATCGTTTACACCACGCCTTTTTTCGATCTCAGGCCGGGCAGGAGCCTGGAGGAGGTCCTCGAAATTCCGATTCGTATCATCGACCTGACGGAAAAGCACCTGCAAATGCTGCGGAACCCTGTGTACGGCTTCGGCCAGCATATGAATCCCTGCATCGACTGTCATGCCCTCATGCTGAGGGAAGCGGGCCGCATCATGGAAGCGGAGGGCGCGGACTTCCTGTTCACGGGAGAGGTGCTGGGGCAGCGGCCAATGAGCCAGCGCCGGGATTCCCTCAAGAGCGTCGAAAAGCTGGCCGGCTATCCGGGCGGGGTTGTCCGGCCCCTCAGCGCCAAGCTGCTGGATCCGACCATTCCCGAGGCTCAGGGCTGGATCGACCGATCTCGCCTGCTGGACATCTCGGGCCGGGGCCGCAAACGCCAGATGGCCCTGGCCGAGCATTACGGCCTGCGCGACTATCCACAGCCGGGCGGCGGCTGCCTGCTGACCAGGGAGGGATTCGCCAGGAAGCTCAGGCTGCTCCTCGACTGTTTCCCGGAAGCCGGGTCCCGGGAGGTGGAGATCCTCAAGTGCGGGCGCCACTTCCGGGTCTCGTCATCGACGTTCCTGACCCTGGGCCGGGACCAGGGGGACAACGAGAAGCTTGAGACCCTGGCGGGACCGACTGACATTCTACTGAGAGCGGCGGATCACCCGGGACCGACGGGCCTGCTCCTGGGACCTCACTGGAGCCGGGAGGACCTGGAGCTTGCCGCTCGCATTCTCGTGGCTTACGGCGACTCTCCGCCGGGGGCGGTTTCACAGGTGGTTTGGAGCCGGGGAGGGGAGAGGGGCCGGCTCGCTGCACTGCATTCAGACCGGGATGCTCTCCGGGAGCTCATGATCGGCTGAGGCCAGTCTCGAGATTTCACCTTCAGGAATGCTGCTGGCCATAGTCGCAGTGGGCTCTCAGCCGACAGACCTCGCAGCGGGGTTTTCTCGCCTGACAAATTTGGCGTCCGTGCAGGATGATCTGGTGACAAAATTTGACCCAACGATCCTCAGGCACCAGGGCCATGAGGTCAAACTCGATCTTCTCGGCGTCTTTGTGCTTCGTCAATCCCAGCCGCTGGGTCACCCGGCTCACGTGGGTGTCCACCACGATTCCCGGGATTCCGAAGCTGTTTCCGAGGATCACGTTGGCTGTCTTGCGGCCTATGCCCGGAAGCTCCACCAGGGTTTCCAGCCTGGCCGGAACGTCACCGCCAAAGCGCTCATGAAGGATGCGGCAGCAGCCCTGGATGCTCCTGGCCTTGTTTCGAAAGAACCCCGTGGAACGCACCGCATCCTCCAGCTCCTCCAGGGACGCCTCGCCAAACGCTCTGGCGTCGGGGTACTTCCTGAACAGCGCGGGAGTGACCTGGTTCACCCGCTCGTCGGTGCACTGAGCCGACAGAATGGTGGCAACCATGAGCTGGAGCGGATTCCTGAAATCGAGGGAGCAGTGGGCCTCTGGATAGAGCTCATCCAGGATGGGAAGAATGGCTCGCATCTTCCCCATGGCGCCTGAATGCGCACCTGCTTCAGCACGTTTTCGTTCTTTTTGGGTTCGCATCACCGCATTGGGTTCTCCATGGGGTTCGCATCGGCCGCCTTAAGCGGCATGGTGGGGAAGCCTCGTAGGAGGTCTATGTCAAAGTTGGCGTTGGAATTCAACGGAAAAGCAATTATATTTGTGCCAAGTTGAACCGGTGCCTGACTTCTCGATTCCCCTCCGACACGTGCTGGGGCGAGGAACGGATGGAGATTTCAGGATCACTCGGGTGGTTTGCCGGTTCTCTTGGCGGGTGGGGATCATACGGTTTCTCATGAATCAGACTTCCGGATGAGCACGGCGATGGCGCGGGCTGTGCATTGATATTCCGAAGCCTCCGGGGAGTTGACGAGGTTTTCGGGGGTGAATGAGCTCAAGATGACCAACACTAAAATACCAGCAGGGCTTATGCGAAAGTATCGGAGAGCGATAAACACTCACATCATCGTCTGCCCGTTTTGCGAAACGGGGCATTCCGTTCCCACGGACTTCGATTCCATTCATCGATGCAGCTGTGGGGCCTGCTACAAAGTATGCGGTCAGCAGGCGCTTGAAGTGGGAGTCGGAGACATTGCGGAGGAGCTCTGGAGCGAGGAGGAGCTCAGTTTCGTGCGGACCATTCCGGTGGACTTCTGCAACATCGTCATCGAAAAGGACTTCGACCGCCTGCTGGATCTGAAGCATTCCTCGGATTGTCTGGGAATCGAGCGGTTCTGCAAATACGACTTGAACAACAACCTGAGCCTGGTATGGGTGAAGAGGCTCTTCTGAGAGTGCCGGCGCTCCGGGCGCCGCCGCTGAACATCGCACTGATCCGAGGGAGGCCGCGGAGTTGATCCCCGCAGAACGATCCGAAAGCCAAACCGGTTGAGCCGTGCCGCCCGATAAAAGGTGAGAGACGAGGACCTGAAGGGGCGCTGGAGAGCGCCCCTTCTGTTTTTTGAGATGATCAACGAATGATATGGGGGGGAAGATCAGATCATGGGTGACCTCGGCAGTCGAGTCGCAATGGAAAGCCAGGAAATTCAAAGGACTCTCGAAAGACTAGCGGGTGAAATCTACGAGGAGGCCGTCGATGCGGAGAAACTGGTGCTGGTGGGGATTCACACCGGGGGGGTTTACCTCGCAAGACGCCTCAGGGATCTCATCGGCGGGAGATTTCAGCTCAAAGTGCCAGTCGGGAGCCTCGACATCACCCTGTATCGCGACGACTGGACCCGCCTCCATACGCAGCCCGTCGTTAAGGCGACGGAACTGCCTTTCCCCATTGACGACCGGGAAGTGGTCCTAGTGGACGACGTTCTCTATACCGGCCGCACCATTCGAGCGGCCCTCGACGCCCTCGTGGACTACGGGCGCCCCAAGCGCGTCCAGGTTGCGGTCCTGGTCGACCGGGGCCACAGAGAGCTTCCCATCTGCAGCCAGTTCGTGGGCATCGAGCTCCGGACCCGGGAGGACGAAATGGTCAACGTCCTCCTGAAGGAAAAGGACATGAGCGATCAGGTCGTCATCGAAAAGAAGCTCAAGACTTGATGCATTTGGCCGGTTGCCTCGCCTCGGCCCGGCAAAGCCCGAAGCGAGCGGGCCGTCTCAGGAAGCGCTCAGAATCGCCGTCAGCCGGTTCACGCTGATGTTTCCACCGGTCATGACCGCAACAACCTTTTTCCCCGCCAGTTGGTCCTTGATCTTGAACGCAGCGCTCAAAGCAGCGGCGCCGGCTACTTCGGCAAGATTATGGGTATAGCGCAAGGCTAGGCGAACCCCTTCCTGGAGCTCTTCCTCGCTGAGGAGCACCACGTCGTGGATCACGTCTTTCAGCAGCAGATAAGGAATTTCGAAAACGGTCCTCGCCGCGAGGCCGTCGGCGGCCGTGGCCGCGGGAGGCACAATCACCTTCTTTCCCTGGCGCCAGGATTCGTAAAAGGACGGCATTCGCTCGGCCTGGACCCCGATGAGCTTCACGTCGGGGTTGATTCCCTGGCACACGCGGGCAAGAGCCGCGCAGCCCGTGCCTCCGCCAATTGGGATGAGGATGATCTCCACGTCCGGAAGCTCCTCGAAGATCTCGATGCCCATAGTGGCAATACCCGTCATGAGCGTTGGCTCGGACCCCTGTCTTAGATAATAATAGCCAGTCTTTTCAGACAGTTCCTCACAATAGTCCTGGGTCTCGTAGAAATCGGCTCCCCGCTCTATGACCTGGGCGCCGTAGGAGATGATTTGGGCACTGACCTCGGGATCGTTGCCCTCGGGAACCACCACGTTGCAGAAGACGCCGCACTTTTGAGCTGCCCAGGCAACGGCCAGGCCATGGTTGCCCCGCGTGGCGACCACGATGCCGCTCCGCTGGATCTCGGGCGAGATCCGGGCCATGAAGTTCACGGCGCCCCGGACCTTGAAGGAATTGGTGGGAAGATGGTTCTCATGCTTGATGTAAACGCAGGCCCCCAGGGCATCCGAGAGCCTTTTGTAGTTCGTCAGGCTGGTGGGCTTGAGGGCATCCTCCACGATGCGGCGGGCTTTAAAGATCTCCAACATGTTGACCTGGCTGGCCAGATCCTCGTACAGGTTGAGCATGATTCCCCCTTCCCCTTGAAATACACTGCGCGTGAAATCCGGATTCCCGAACCCGGGATCGCCGGCGGCCCTCAGGGCTGGTGCACCCCCCCGGCACGGAGCGATGCCCATGGCATCGAAAACCTTGCCAGATACCCATCGGCAGTGACTTTCTTAATGGAGGCGGCCCCATTTTTCAATTGAAAAGCACCCCCGCCCATGCTAAAGACCTCCTCATCCATGGGCGGGAGTAGCTCAGCTGGCTAGAGCATCAGCCTTCCAAGCTGAGGGTCGCGGGTTCGAAGCCCGTCTCCCGCTCCACCTTTTTTCTAAACTCAGACGTAATTCCTAAGACATCTTACAGACACTTTTCAGCCTTCAAGCCAAAACACAAAATCTGATTTCCAACCCTATTTCCAACCTGTGACGTGAAAATTCAAGGAAACCGAAGGAGGGCGATTGCGGCTCAAAGGCAAGAGCCCTGCGGTGCTCCCAGGGGAGCTTGA
>JALOOX010000004.1 GCA_025454175.1 Syntrophobacteraceae bacterium
CTCATCACGCCAGTCGCTCTCGAAAAGGAGCTGCGCTTCGCCATCCGAGAGGGCGGACGCACCGTCGGCGCCGGCGTCGTCACCGATGTCATTGAATAGTTGAATCACTCAAACAGTATCTGATGGGGCTGCGGATGAAAGCCATGCTGCCCTTTCGGACAGGAACGAGAATCTATGATGACGAATCAGAGAATTCGCATCCGGCTCAAGGCATATGATCACAAGCTCCTGGACCAGTCGACCAATGAAATCGTCATGACTGCCAAGAAGACCGGAGCGCGCGTGGCGGGCCCTATTCCGCTCCCGACCAAGATACACAAGTACACCGTTCTGCGATCTCCTCACGTGGACAAGAAGTCGCGCGAGCAGTTCGAGATCCGCGTGCACAAGCGGCTCATTGACATCCTGGAGCCAACGCAGCAGACTGTGGATTCCCTCATGAAGCTGGATTTGTCGGCGGGAGTTGACGTGGAAATCAAGCTTTAAGGCTTCAGGCGTGCGGTTCTGAAAGAAAGAGCTGGGTGCAATGATCAAAGGAATTATTGGGCGAAAGATGGAAATGATTCAGGTCTATGCCGAGGACGGCACTGCGGTTCCCGTTACGGTAGTGCAGGCTGGACCGTGTACGATCACTCAAATCAAGACTGTCGAGAATGACGGATACGCCGCTCTCCAGCTCGGCTTTGGCACCTCCAAGCCCAAGAACGTGACCCGACCCCTGAAGGGACACCTCGACAAGGTGGGAAAAGGATATTTTTCCGTCCTCAAGGAGATCCGAGTCAATGAAATCGAGGGCTACGAACTGGGTCAGGAGATTCTGGCCGATGCCTTTGAGATTGGCGAGTTTGTTGACGTGATCGGAAAGAGCAAGGGCAAGGGCTTCGCCGGAACCATCAAGCGGTGGGGATTTCAGCGCGGACCATCCGCCCATGGCTCCAAGAATATCAGGGAGCCTGGCTCCACGGGAAACGCCACCTTTCCCGGGCGCGTGATCAAGGGCAAGAAGATGGCCGGACAGAAGGGCAACAAGCGAATCACCACGCTGCATCTCAAGATCGTGGACGTGCGCTCGGAGGAGAACATCCTTCTGGTCAAAGGCGCGGTGCCCGGGGCCAAGAACAGCATCGTGTTCATCAGGAAGACCAACCGCGCCCGATAGCCTCTGCCCCCAATGGCGCGGTGCGTTTTCGTCAGATCGGAATCGAGGAGCAACATGCCAACCGTCGATGTATTCAATGTCAACCGAGACGTTGTCGGCCAGATGGATCTCAATGCTGATGTGTTTGGAGTTCCAGTGAAACCGCACGTGCTCCACGAAGTCGTGCTCTATCAACTGGCGAAGCGAAGGGCCGGAACGGCGAAGACCAAGGGCAGAAGCGAGGTTCGCGGTGGAGGCAAGAAGCCCTGGCGCCAGAAGGGCACCGGGCGGGCGCGGGCCGGCACCAGTCGATCGCCCATCTGGCGCGGAGGAGGCACCATCCATGGTCCAGTGCCGAGGTCCTATGCGTTTCAGGTTCCCAAGAAGGTCCGCCGCCTTGCACTCAAGATGGCCCTCAGCCAGAAGCTCCTCGACCAGGAGATGACCATCGTGGATTCCCTGGGCCTAGAACGCATCAAGACCAAGGATTTCGCCTCCATCCTGAACCGGTTCGAGCTCGCCAAGACCCTGGTTGTTCTCCCGGCATCGGACGAGATTGTCGAGAAGTCTGCCCGGAACATACCGAAGGTCAAGGTCTTGCGGTCTGAAGGGCTGAATGTGTACGACCTCATGAATTACCATCATCTTCTCCTGACCAGAGAGGCCATCCAGACCATAGAGGAGAGACTGGGGTCATGAACAGTAAAGCATACCAGATTCTCAAGCGGCCCTTGATCACGGAGAAGAGCACCGTTGAGAAGGAGGTTCACAACAAGCTCTTCTTCGAGGTCGATCGCCGGGCTAACAAGATCGAGATCAAACAAGCCGTGGAACTGATGTTCAAAGTCAACGTGCTGGACGTCAAGACCATGAACATGGCCGGCAAGAAGAAGCGCGTTGGACGGTTTTTCACTCGGCGGCCCAACTGGAAGAAAGCCGTCGTGACCATCAAACCTGGGCAGCGCGTCGAGTTCTTCGAAGGTGCGTAGGAGAGAAAGAGGGATCCATGAGCATCAAGAAAGTGAACCCGACATCCCCGGGCCGGCGTTTTCAGACTTATTCGGTACCCAGGGGCCTCACAAGCGATAAGCCGGAAAAGAGTCTCCTCGAGCCTCTCGCGAGGACCGGCGGCCGGAATTCATACGGTCGGGTGACGGCCTGGCACCGTGGGGGCGGGCACAAGCGGCGATACCGGCTGGTCGATTTCAAGCGGGATAAGGTAGGCATCCCGGCAAAGGTGGCCACCATCGAATACGACCCCAACCGTACGGCCCACATTGCCCTTCTCCATTACGTGGATGGGGAGAAGCGCTACATTCTCGCTCCCGTTGGCCTTTCGGTGGGAGATCAGGTGCTTGCCAGCGACGAAGCCGACATCAAGCCCGGCAACTGTTTGAGGCTCGCCAGCATCCCCTTGGGCACGGTGCTCCACAACGTGGAGCTCAAGCCGGGCAAGGGCGGTCAACTGGCCCGCTCGGCCGGGTCGAGCACCCAGCTCATTGCCAAGGAAGGGAGATACGCGATTTTGCGGTTGCCTTCCACTGAAATGAGGATGGTGCCCATCGAATGCAAGGCGACCATCGGACAGATCGGCAACATCAACCACGAGAATACCTCCCTGGGAAAAGCAGGGAGAAAACGGTGGCTTGGAAAGCGCCCCCATGTTCGCGGCGTGGCCATGAATCCCGTGGACCACCCCATGGGCGGTGGCGAGGGGCGTAGCTCTGGCGGTCGTCATCCGTGCACCCCCTGGGGCGTCCCGACGAAGGGTTATCGTACCCGCAAGAGTAAGAGCAGCGACCGTCTGATTGTGAGAAGACGGCGGAGATAGTTCTCGGGTTCGGGGTTATGGCCGGCCATCAGCCTGCTTTCGCGGGTCCGGCCCGGACCAGATCAGGCCTGGGTGGTCATGGACTCCCAGGAAGCGGCAATCCAGCGATTGCTCAAGGAGAAGAAAGTGCCTCGCTCGCTTAAGAAGGGTCCGTTTGTTGATGACCATCTCATGGAAAAGGTGACCAGGGCCAGGGACACGGGCGACCGCAAGGTCATCAAGACCTGGTCGCGGAGATCCACCATCGTGCCCGAGTTTGTTGGCGTCACCCTGGCCGTTCACAACGGCAAGAAATTCGTACCGGTTTTCGTGTCGGAGAACATGGTCGGACACAAGCTCGGAGAGTTCTCACCGACGAGAACGTTCTACGGACACGCTGGCGATAAAAAGTCGAAGGTGAAAGGAAAGAAGTGATGGAGGTCAGGGCCGTCAGTAAATATGTGCGCATTTCGCCCACCAAGGTCCGCCCCCTGGCTGATATCCTGCGGGGGAGGAAGGCAGCCGATGCCTTGACGATTCTCAAATTCACCCCCCTCAAGGGGAGTCGGCTTGTGGGAAAGACTTTGAAGTCTGCATTGGCCAACGCCGAAACGGCTCGCACCATTGACCTCGACAATCTGGTGGTGAAGACGATTCTCATCGACGAAGGGCCGCGGCTGAAGAGATTCAGACCTCGAGCCATGGGTCGTGCGACGCGCATCGTCAAGAGAACGAGCCACATCACCATCGTTCTGTCAGAGATGTGAGGCTGGAGAGCCCTTGCAGGCGGCAATAGGCGCGCAAGCTTCGCCATGGCCAATGGCCGTTTTCCGCGGGGCTGGAAAGAACATGGAAGGGAGCCGAACAGGCCGCTTGGATCACCGGAGGTGAGGATTGGGACAGAAGGTACATCCGATAGGATTTCGCTTGGGGGTCATCAAGACCTGGGATTCCAAATGGTTTGCCGCTCGCGACTATTCCCGGCTTGTTTACGAAGATCGCATGATCCGCGATTATCTCAAAAAGAGACTTTATCACGCCGGTGTCGCTAAAATCGAGATCGAGCGCGCGGCCAACAAGGTCAAAATCCGCATCCACACGGCGCGACCTGGCATAGTGATCGGAAAGAAGGGTGCGGAGATCGAGCTGCTGAGACAGCAGCTCGAGCGTAAGTTCAAGCGGGAAATCCTCATCGACATCCAGGAAGTCCGCCGCCCCGAGCTGGATGCCGTCCTTGTGGCGGAGAACATCTCGCTGCAGCTGGTGCGAAGGGTTGCCTTCAGGCGAGCCATGAAGCGGGCCGTCGGGGCAGCGCTCAAGTTCGGCGCCAAGGGAGTCCGTGTTGCGTCCGCGGGCAGGCTTGGCGGTGCGGAAATGGCCAGGAGGGAGTGGTATCGTGAAGGCCGTGTTCCGCTCCATACGCTCCGGGCGGACATCGACTACGGCACTGCACTGGCCAAGACCACGTACGGCATCATCGGGGTCAAGTGCTGGATTTTCAAGGGCGAGGTATTGCCCTAGCTTCCACGGATCTGGAGTGATTCATGTTAGCACCAAAGCGAGTCAAGTTCCGCAAACAACAAAAGGGCCGCATGCGTGGCACCGCATACACCGGCAGTTCGCTGAGCTTCGGGGATTTCGGGCTCAAGGCCATCGAGTGTGGTCGCCTGACTTCACGCCAGATCGAGGCCGCCCGCGTGGCCATCACGCGCCACGTGAAGCGCGGCGGAAAAGTCTGGATTCGATTCTTCCCGGACAAGCCCTACACCAAGAAGCCCGCGGAAACGCGCATGGGTAAAGGCAAGGGTGCGCCTGAAGGATGGGTGGCCATCATCCGGCCGGGGCGGATGTTGTATGAAATCAAAGGGGTAACTGAGGATGTGGCGCGGCGCGCACTCCTGTTGGCATCCAACAAGCTGCCCATCTCCACACGCTTTGTATCGAGGCAGGATGTGCTATGAAAGCCAGTTCACTTCGTGAGATGACGCGCGAAGAGCTCAATCAGAAACTGAAGGAGCTGCGCGGAGCAATGTTTAACTTGAGATTCCAGCATGCCACGTCCCAGTTGGAAAACACCGCGCAGCTGGGCAAGACGCGCAGAAACATCGCACAGATACTCACGGTGATCCGTGACATGGACAGCAAAGCTGGAGCATGAGGTTTAGGGACATGGAAGGGGAAAAGACCGTCAGGAAGAAGACGAGAGTCGGCACCGTCGTGAGCAGCAAGATGCAAAAGACGGTGGTCGTTTCCGTGGAGCGACTCATCCAGCATGAGCAGTACAGGAAGCTCATTCGGCGCAGTAATCGCTTTAAAGCGCATGATGAGCTCAGCGCCTGCAAGGTGGGTGACCGTGTCCTAATCGCGGAGAGCCGCCCTCTCAGCAAGGACAAGCGCTGGGTCGTTCTCGAAATCCTGCAGAAGGCGGCGCAGTAGACGCGACAAGCCCGTGCAACCGCCGAGTGCGGGCCCAATCTCTGTGGATTCAACAGCCGGCAGGCATTTCGATGTTTGGAGACTCTTATGATTCAGGCAGAAACTCAGCTCAATGCCGCGGACAATTCGGGGGCCAAGCGCTTGTACTGCATCAAGGTCCTTGGGGGGACGCGGAAGCGTTACGCATCGGTGGGAGACATCATCGTGGTTTCCGTCAAGGAGGCCATCCCCAATGCCAAGGTCAAGAAGGGCGACGTACTCAAGGCGGTCGTGGTCCGCACCAAGAAGGAAGTGCGTCGACTGGATGGCTCCTACATCAAATTCGATGACAACTCCGCCGTCCTCATCAACGCTGCAAGGGAGCCGATCGGAACCCGCATTTTCGGACCCGTGGCCCGTGAGCTTCGCGCCAAGCAGTTCATGAAGATCATTTCTTTGGCTCCTGAAGTGCTGTAGCAGGAGAGAGGGCAACATCGATGGAACATCAGAAAAAGTATCGGATCAAGAAGAATGATGTTGTTCAGGTCGTTGCTGGGAAGGACAAGGGCAAAACCGGCAAGGTGATGCGACTGGTCCCCAAGAAAGACCGGGCCATCGTTGAGAAGATCAACATGGTCAAACGCCATATGAAGCCAAGCCAGCAGAATCGGCAGGGAGGAATACTCGACAAGGAAGCCCCCATCGCCATATCCAACCTCATGCTGGTTTGCTCGAAATGCACGGACCCGACCCGAGTGGGCTATAAGATCCTCGACGACGACCGCAAGGTGCGCTTTTGCAAAAAGTGCGGCGAGGTCCTCGACTGAGATACGTCCGACTCGATGTGGGCCGGGAGTGGAGGCCATTGATGGTAAGACTGCGTGAAAAGTATGAGACCGAGGTAGCTCCCAAGCTGGCTGAGACCTACAAGTATAAGAGCTCCATGCAGATCCCCAGGATCCGGAAGATCATTCTCAACATGGGCCTTGGCGAGGCCATCCAGAACATCAAGATTCTGGATTCCGCTGCCGAGGAGCTGGCTCAGATCAGTGGCCAGAAGCCCGTGATCACCCGTGCGCGGCAGAGCATTGCGGCATTCAAGCTTCGCAAGGGTATGCCCATCGGCTGCATGGTGACCCTGCGTGGGGATAGGATGTTCCAGTTCCTTGACAAGCTGGTCAACGTCGCCCTCCCCCGGGTTCGTGACTTTCGCGGGGTTTCCAGCAAGGCGTTGGACGGTCGAGGGAATTACACCCTGGGCATCAAGGAGCACATCATCTTTCCTGAGATCGACTACGACAAGATCGACAAGATCAAGGGCATGAACATCACCGTCGTCACGTCGGCCGAGACCGACGAAGAGGCGCGAACGCTGCTGGCCCTCATGGGCATGCCCTTCAAGCAGCAAGCTTAAGAGGAGAAGACCTTGGCAAAGAAATCCATCATTGCGAAGTGTCAGCGCACCCCCAAGTTTGGGGTTCGGGCTTACAACCGCTGCCCCGTTTGCGGACGTCCAAGGGCTTACATTCGGAAGTTCGGCATCTGCAGGATCTGTTTTCGAAACATGGCCCTGAACGCCGAGCTTCCCGGGGTAGTCAAATCCAGCTGGTAGAACCCAGGCGCTGGACATTCAAAAGGAGCCATCCATGGCTGTTAGCGATCCCATTGCGGATTTCCTCGTTCGCATCAAGAATGGGCAGAAGGCCCGGTTTGAAAAGGTCGACATTCCGGCCTCCAAGATGAAGGCTAGTCTCGCCAGGATCCTCAAGGAGGAAGGTTACATCAAGAATTACAAGCTCCTCCGCGATGAGAAGCAGGGCATCCTTCGGATCCACCTCAAGTACACGGATCCTCGAGAGGCTGCCATCAACGGCATGAAGAGGATCAGCAGACCCGGATGTCGAGTCTACATCGGCCATAAGGAAATACCCAAGGTATTGAATGGACTCGGCATCAGTATCCTTTCAACCCCCAAGGGGGTCATGACGGACCGGATCGCCCGCCAGGAAGGGATTGGCGGCGAATTGCTCTGCGCCATCTGGTAGCGTGCACCGGCTCCATTGTTTATTGTTTCGGGAAGTTCCGAGGGTGCGCGGTTTCGCATGCGCGAGACCGGGTCGCCGTTTGAGGAGTGCCGTTATGTCGCGCGTAGGAAAACTCCCCATCACGATCCCCAAGGGAGTCACGGCAAGGCTGGTGGATGGGGTGCTCACCATGAGGGGCCCCCGCGGTGAGTTGACGAGGCCCCTGAACCCCAGTGTCGCCGTCGAGATCGACCAGGATGCCATTCGGGTCCTTCGACAGGATGATTCGCTTCAGAGTCGCTCCCTCCACGGCCTCACGCGGGCGCTGGTCTCCAACATGGTGATCGGGGTGAGTCAAGGTTTTGTGAAGGGTCTGGAAATCCAGGGGACCGGTTACCGGGCGGAAGCTCAGGGAAGCATTCTGAGCCTCAGCCTGGGACACTCTCACCCCGTTCAGTTCGTGCTGCCGGACGGCATCAAGGCCACCGTCGAGCGCCAGACCAATATCCGCCTGGAAGGCATCGATAAGGAGCTCCTCGGCCAGACTGCCGCCAAGATCAGGGCGTTCAGACCCGTTGAGCCCTACAAGGGAAAAGGCGTTCGATACAGCGGGGAGCACATTCACCGCAAGGTCGGCAAGGCTGGATCGAAGAAATAGACTCTTTGGAGATCGTAACAATGGCTGTTAAGACTAGCTTCCGCGAACTGGCTCGACTGAAACGCAAAATGAGGATTCGGAAGAAGCTGCACGGCACTCCCCAGAGGCCGAGGCTGACCGTTTTCCGCAGTGACAAACACATCTACGCTCAGATCATCGACGATGTGCTCGGAGCCACGCTGGTGACCGCCTCGACCCTCGCATCCGATTATCGCGAGCTTGGAGCGCCAAAGGGTAAGGTGGAAGCTGCCAAGCAGGTTGGTCAACTGGTTGCCCGGAAGGCTCAGGCCAGCGGAATCACTCGAGTGGTTTTCGACCGCAATGGATTCATTTATCACGGGCGTGTCCGTGCCCTGGCGGATGCGGCACGCGAAGCCGGTTTGGAGTTTTAGTAGATCGCGGTGATCGCGATAGCCGCAAAGGGAGGCGAACCATTGTTACCTGTTGAATCCAGTCAGCTTCAGCTCATCGATAAAGTGGTCCACATCAGCCGCGTCGCTAAAGTGGTCAAGGGCGGCAGGCGTTTTTCATTCAGTGCCATCGTCGTGGTGGGCGATGGGAACGGCCGGGTGGGCTTCAGCCTTGGGAAAGCCAATGAGGTGCCGGAGGCCATCCGAAAGGGCCTTGAGTCCGCCAAGCGAAGCATGTTCGAGGTGCCGTTGGTGGAGGGAACCATTCCTCATGAATCCCTTGGGCGTTTTGGAGCCTCTTCCGTGGTCCTCAAGCCGGCCTCGCCGGGCACCGGGGTCATCGCGGGAGGCGCCGTGCGAGCTGTCATGGAAGCCGCCGGAATCAACGATATTTTGACCAAATGCATCGGTTCGCGAAATCCTCACAACGTGGTCAAGGCGACGCTGCAGGGTCTCAAATCCCTGCGGAGCCGGGAGACCGTGGCCAGCGTGCGCGGCCGGGACATCTGACCTGAAAAGGCGGAAGCCGGCCGATGAAGGCGAATTAATGCCATAATCAAGGGATTGCATCATGTCCAAGCCCATTACAGTACGACTGATCCGAAGCCCCATCGGAAGACCCGAGAAGCACAGGAAGATCCTGCAGGCCCTCGGTCTGACCCGTTTAAACAAGAGCGTTGACCTGTACAGCACCCCACAGATCATTGGGGCCGTGCGCAAGGTCATCCACCTCGTCGAGGTCACCGAGCGCTGATGTCCGCCCTTACACACCTGCGACTGAATGGATTTGATCAATGAGACTGCATGATCTGGCTCCGGCACCCGGAGCCAAAACGACAAGAAAGCGTGTGGGACGCGGTTGCGGATCCGGCCTGGGAAAGACTGCGGGCCGAGGGTCCAAGGGGCAGAACTCCAGGTCCGGCGGCGGCACCCCCCCTTGGTTTGAGGGCGGCCAGATGCCTCTCCAGCGCCGAATCCCCAAGCGGGGCTTCACGAACATTTTTCGGGTTGAATATGGCGTCGTCAATGTCGGAACCCTTCAGAAGTTCCCTTCCGGCGCCGAGGTGGGACCCGACCAGCTTCGGGAGGCAGGACTGTTGAGCAAGCGTTTCAAGGCTGTGAAGCTGCTTGCGGACGGCGACCTACAATATCCCCTCACCATACGGGTCCATAAGGCTAGCCAGGCCGCCATTCAGAAGGTCGAAGCCTCGGGGGGCCGCGTGGATCTCATCACCGAGACCAAAAGGAAATAGCTCGTGCTGACAGGTTTTCAGAACATCGGGCGAATCCCGGAGCTCAAAAGACGCATCTTGCAGACCCTGTTCTTGCTGGCGGTCTACCGAATCGGGGCTCACATTCCGACTCCGGGGATCAACACCGAGGCCTTGTCCGCATTTTTCAAGGCCGCGAAAGGCACGCTGCTGGGACTTTTCGACATGTTTTCCGGCGGGGCCATGAGTCAGCTTTCCGTATTCGCTCTCGGGATCATGCCTTACATCAGCGCCTCGATCATCCTTCAGCTGCTCACCGTGGTTGTTCCCACCCTCGAGAGGCTGAGCAAGGAAGGCGAGGCGGGAAGACGCAAGATCACCCAGTACACGAGGTATGGGACCGTTGTTCTCAGCACTATCCAGGGCTTTTTCATCTCCATCGGCCTGGAGGGGATGACCGGCCCCGGCGGGGAGCTGGTGGTCCTGACCCCTGGCTGGTCCTTCCGTATCATCACCGTCATCACACTGACTGCCGGCACGGCCTTCATCATGTGGCTCGGCGAGCAGATCACCGAGCGCGGCATCGGCAACGGCATATCACTCATCATCTTTGCGGGCATAGTTGCGGGAATCCCCTCAGCCGTTCAGAACACCGTACGTCTCGTCAACTCAGGTGAGATGAGTCTGTTTGTCATGCTCTTCCTGACGGTCATGATGGTCGTTATCGTGGCTTTCATCATTTTCATGGAGCGTGGCCAGAGACGGATCATGGTGCAGTATGCCAAGCGAGTGGTGGGAAGGAGAGTTTACGGGGGCCAGAGCACTCACATTCCTCTAAAGATCAACACTTCAGGGGTGATTCCGCCCATTTTCGCTTCATCCATCATCATGTTTCCGGCCACCGTGGCGAACTTTGTCCCCGTCGACTGGGTTCAGTGGGTCGCCAACGCGCTTGATCCGGGAGCTTGGCTCTACTCCATTCTCTACGTCGCTTTCATCATCTTCTTCTGCTATTTTTACACGGCCATAGTGTTCAATCCGGTGGATGTGGCGGACAACATGAAGAAATACGGCGGCTTCATTCCAGGAATTCGCCCTGGCCGACCGACGGCTGAGTACATCGACAAGGTGCTCAGTCGCATCACCCTGGGAGGCGCCATCTATGTTTCAGCGGTGTGCGTGCTGCCGACGGTCATGATCCAGCAGTTCAATGTGCCGTTTTATTTTGGCGGCACTGCGCTCCTGATTGTTATCGGCGTCGCCATGGACACGTTGGGCCAGATCGAGGCACACATGCTCTCCCGGCATTACGAGGGATTCCTCAAGAAGGGTCGCATTCGTGGTCGCCGATAGACCGGTGGTGCTCCCGTGCCTGTTCACCCTTGGGTGACGAGAACATTTCCCTATTCCAGTTTTTAAGAATTCCGTGTATCATGTCTTTTTACAATTGTGCCTTCATGGATGGTTCACAGGAAGAGGGAGTGGTCAAGGAACGGACGACACAAAAAGGAGAGGCTGATGAACATCATCTTGCTAGGTCCCCCGGGTGCTGGAAAGGGAACACAAGCCAAACGGCTCATCGACAGGTACGGAATTCCTCAGATTTCCACCGGTGACATGCTTCGCGCCGCCCTGAAGGAAGGAACGCCACTGGGCCTCGAGGCCAAGAAGTTCATGGACCAGGGCACGCTGGTGCCGGACTCGGTGGTCATCGGCCTTGTCAAGGAGCGCATTCAAAAGCCTGATTGCGCCAAGGGATACATGCTGGACGGATTCCCCAGAAATGTCAGCCAGGCCGAATCCCTCGACGCCATGCTGGGTGAGCTCAAGCAGAGGATTGACCATGTGGTCTCCATCGAAGTGCCCAGCAGCGAGCTTCTGGCTCGGTTGACGGGGCGACGCACCTGTCGGGCCTGTGGCGCCGGCTTTCACATCAAGTTCGATCCACCCAAGAAGGATGCGGTCTGCGACAAGTGCGAAGGCGAGCTTTATCAGAGGGACGACGACAATGAAGCCACGGTTTCGTCACGCCTCCAGGTCTATGAAGGCCAGACCAAGCCGCTCATCGACTATTACGAAAAGCAGGACAAGATTCGCCGAGTGGACGGTGTTGGCGACATGAATGAAATCTTCGGTCTCATCGTCAAGGTCTTGGGATAGAGGGGATTCGTTGATCATTTTGAGGTCTCAGCGAGAAATCGAAAAGATTCGGAAGGCATGCCTGATCGTGGCTGAGATTCTCGAGCACCTCAAGGAGCGCATCCAGCCCGGGGTTTCCACCTGGGATCTGGATGCGCTGAGTGAGGAAATGGCGATTAAGAAGTCGGCAAAGCCGGCATTTAAGGGATATCACGGGTATCCCTACTCCCTGTGCACCTCCCTCAATTTTGAGGTTGTGCACGGCATGCCATCCAAGAAGTGCATCCTCAAGGAGGGCGATATCATCAGCCTGGACTTCGGGGTGTCTATTGACGGTTATTTCGGAGACTCGGCCGTGACCGTCCCGGTGGGGGAGATAAGTCCGGAAGCTCGGACACTCTGCAAGGTTGCCGAGGATTCTCTTTTCCAGGGCATTTCCAGGGCGGTCATTGGCAACCGGTTGTCCGACATTTCCCATGCGATTCAGAGTTATGTCGAGTCCCGCGGCTTTTCCGTTGTCCGTGAATTCGTTGGGCATGGGATCGGGCAGGCGTTGCATGAACCTCCTCAGATTCCCAATTACGGGCCCCCGGGGAAGGGCGTGAAGCTTAAGGCCGGGATGGTTCTTGCCATCGAGCCCATGATCAACCTGGGCCGGGCCGAGGTGGAAGTCCTTGAGGATCGCTGGACCGCCGTCACGGTTGACCGGCGCATCTCGGCTCATTTCGAGCACACCGTTGCGGTCACTCAAAATGGCCCCGAGATCCTGACCATGCGCAACCCTGGGGGCTGAAGAGGCGATTTCGAGTTTTTCGAGGCAGGCGCCCGGTTTTGAGCCCGGTCCAAGGGTGGGGCTTGTATCAATCCATAAGGAGTAAGTGCATTATAATGGCCAAAGAGGACGTCATAGAGGTGGAGGGCACGGTTGTTGAGACTCTCCCAAATGCCATGTTTCGTGTTGAGTTACCCAACGGGCACCGGATACTCGCGCACATTTCCGGAAAGATGCGCATGCATTTCATTCGAATCCTGCCTGGGGACAAAGTGACCGTTGAGCTCTCACCTTACGATCTGACGCGCGGCCGCATCACTTATAGGTCCAAGTCTTGATGCCGCCCCCATGGCTGGTAACGGAAAGGTCTGATTGAGATGAAAGTGCGAGCATCAGTGAAACGAATTTGTCGCAAGTGCAAGGTCATTCGCCGGCACGGCAACGTCCGTGTGATCTGCGAAAACCCGAGGCACAAGCAAAAACAAGGTTGACGGGAGGAGCGAAGATTGGCACGCATTGCAGGCATCGACCTACCTAAGAACAAGCGCATCGAGATTGCTCTGACATACATCTACGGCATTGGGCGGACGACGTCCAAAAAGATCCTCGATGAGGCCGGCATCAATTGGGACACCAAGTCTGATGACCTTACGGATGCTCAGGTGAATACCATTCGGCAGGTCATCGATTCCCATCACAAGGTGGAGGGTGATCTGCGCACCGAGGTTTCCATGAACATCAAGCGCCTCATGGATCTCGGCTGCTACCGTGGCTTGAGGCATCGGCGAGGACTGCCTGTGCGGGGACAAAGAACTCACACCAACGCTCGCACTCGGAAGGGACCACGCCGGTCCGTCATGGGTAAACGCAAAAAGTAGCGCGGAGGAAACATGGCCAGGGATAAGACGGCTTCTCGGAAAAAGAAGGAACGCAAGAACATCTTGAATGGCATTGCCCACATCCGGTCCACGTTCAACAACACCATTGTCACCATCACGGATACCAGCGGCAACGCCATTTCCTGGTCGAGCGCCGGGAGCCAGGGATTCAAAGGGTCCAGGAAGAGCACCCCTTTTGCCGCTCAGATTGCAGCTGAGATTGCCGGCAAGAAGGCCATGGAGCATGGGGTGCAGAATCTCGAGGTTTATGTGAAGGGTCCGGGCTCCGGCAGAGAGGCCGCGCTTCGTTCCTTGCAGGCTGCCGGATTCAATATTACAGCCATCAAAGACATCACCCCGATTCCCCACAATGGCTGCCGCCCCCCCAAACGGCGCCGCGTATAACTGAACGACTGAACTGGGAACCATTCATCGTGGGGAATCCAGAGCCCCACGCGGAGGAGGTATTCAACTTGGCTCGGTACACGGGTTTTAATTGCAGAATATGCCGGCGCGAGACCATGAAGCTCTACCTTAAGGGCGACCGTTGCTATTCCGACAAATGTGCGGTGGAGCGCAGAAATTATCCACCTGGACAACACGGGCAGTCTCGAGGCAAATTCTCAAACTACGGCCTGCAGCTCCGTGAAAAGCAGAAGATTCGGCGAATGTATGGCCTGATCGAGAAGCAGTTCAAGAACTACTTCAAGATTGCAGACCGCCAGAAGGGCGTAACGGGCACAAACTTTCTCGTCCTGCTCGAACGCCGGCTGGACAACACGGTTTACAGGATGGGATTTTCCAGCTCCAGGGATCAGGCACGCCAGTTGGTTCGTCACAACCACTTGCTGGTCAACGGTCGGCAGGTCAACATCCCGTCCTACCTGCTTCGACCGGGCGACACCGTGAGTGTTGTCGAGTCCAGTCGTCAGCTCGTCGTCATCAACGATGCTCTCGAGGCCATGCCTCGCAGGGGTCTACCGCCCTGGCTCGAGCTTGACAAGGCTGCTTATCAGGGTGTTTTCAAAGTTTTCCCCACAAGAGAAGAGATGAACTTGCCCGTTCAGGAGCACCTGGTTGTCGAGTTCTACTCGAAGTAATCCGAATTCCATCTTCTCTTGGATTAAGCCGGTTAGAGCGTCAGACCGCTGAACGTCTCCTATCCGGTTTTCATTTTTGCTTTGTCGAGGGGTGGAAAGTCTTGAAGATAGCTAGTTGCGAGGAAGCCATATGCAAAAAAACTGGCGTGAACTGATTAAACCGAAGCGTTTGGAAATTGAGGCCAAAGGCCGCCCCGATACCTACGCCAAGTTCGTGTGTGAACCTTTGGAGCGAGGATTCGGAACGACCCTCGGTAACGCCATCCGTCGAGTGCTTCTCTCGTCCCTGCAGGGGGCGGCCATCACCAGCGTCAAGATCGACGGCGTTTTGCATGAGTTTTCCACTGTTCCGGGTGTTTTGGAGGACGTGACGGACATTGTCCTCAATTTGAAAGAGATTCGATTCAAGATGCACGGGGAAGGCTCCCGTCAACTTCTCATCGAGAAGAACGGAGAGGGGGCGGTCACGGCGCGAGACGTTCGCAGCGACGGTGTGGTGGACATTTTGAATCTCGACCAGCACATCTGCACCCTGGCCAAGGATGCGAATCTTCGGATGGAGCTCACCGTACGTCAGGGAAAGGGTTACGTGCCTGCCGATCGTAACATGGATGAAAACCAGCCCATCGGCACGATTCCCATTGACGCCATTTTCTCGCCGGTCCGCAAGGTCAGCTATGTGGTCTCTCAGGCTCGCGTGGGCCAGATCACGGACTACGACAAGCTGACCATGGAAGTCTGGACCGACGGGAGCATCAAGCCCGATGATGCTCTGGCCTACGCCGCAAAGATATTGAAGGACCAGCTGACCATTTTCATCAACTTCGAGGAGGAGCCCGAGTCTACGGATGTCGTGCCTCCCATCGAACCGGAATACAATGAGAACCTTTTCCGGAGCGTCGATGAGCTGGAGCTCTCCGTTCGGTCTGCCAACTGCCTCAAGAATGCGGACATTCGCTACATTGGCGAGCTGGTTCAGAAGAGCGAGTCAGAGATGCTCAAGACCAAGAATTTTGGTCGAAAGTCCCTCAACGAGATCAAGGAAATCCTGACGGAAATGGGATTGTCGCTCGGAATGAGAATCGAGAACTTTCCTGGCCGAGATGAAATCGAGCAGCGGAGAAAGGAACAGGAATAGTCATGCGCCACAAAGTTGCCGGTCGAAAGCTGAATCGCACAACGAGCCACCGTTTGGGGATGTTCCGCAACATGGTGACCTCTTTGCTGGACCATGAGAGGATTTACACGACCCTTCCCAAGGCGAAGGAGCTGCGCCGGTGGGCTGAAAATATGATCACCTTGGGAAAGCGGGGGGACCTGCATGCGCGCAGGCAGGCCTTGGCCGTCATCCGCGAGAAGTCCGTGGTGCACAAGGTGTTCAATGACCTGGCCCCACGGTATCAAGCGCGTTCAGGAGGCTACACAAGAATTGTCAAGGTTGGCTTCAGGAGAGGAGACGCCGCTCCCATGTGTCTCATTGAGCTGGTGAAGGAGAGCTAGTCGCGCGAGGCGAGGCCCTTCCCGGGAAAGAGGACGCCTGAAAATCCGTAGTAACCAAGAGCCGTTGGATTTCGGTCTCATTTGGCATGACGCGGGCATTGTCGGGTTTTTCGTCGGCCCATCCGTCACTTTCCGCGACTGGAAAGCGATATGGAGGGCCGACGACACCGGTCATCGATCAAATCCGGGGGCATTCAGCCCGGCAGCTGCTCTTCATCCTTTTGATAATTGTAATTGCATTCCCTGCAGGTGAATCCGCTCCACATTCCTTTGGCGGCCTTGTCCAGGCAGCCATCATAGTAGCTGCATGCGAAGTTCCTCACGCCCTTGCCCTCCTTGCACATGGTCGGGTTGGGCAGTTCCTTGTCCGTCTTGTCCATTTGAGCGGTTTGTGAGCGTACCACTCTGTCTCTCGGCATGGTCATCCACTCCATAAAAAAGAAGACCATTTCATTTCAGGAAACACTGATTCAAATGTGCTATTTAAATCCAATTGAATAAGATAAACAATTCCTGGACCAAAAGCAAATCCTTTGGACTCCTTGCCTCCTGAACCTTCGCTGCCCCGGCAGGCGCCGGCAAGGCGCTCAGTCGCCCCAACCTCCATGGTATTGTCCGTCCTCGTTTTTCTCCTGGCGACGGCATGCATGCTCGAGCGGATCGAGCCGTTCACCAGCTGGTATTACGTCTTCAGCTGGTGGAGCTATATTGTCTTCGCCGAGAGCTGGCTTCATTGGAAAGGCCTCAAGTCTTCCCTGTTTCAGTCCCCGGGGAGGTTCCTCCTGCAGTTGCCCATGTCAGTGACCATCTGGCTCGTGTTCGAGTTGTTCAATTTCCGCCTTCAGAACTGGCACTATGTCGAGGTGCCCTCGTCCCTTGTCCTGAGGTGGTTTGGGTATGCGGTTTCCTTTGCGACGGTTCTGCCGGGCCTCAATGCCACGGCCGCCCTTGTTCGAGGACTCCTGCCCCTGGATTCGCTGCAGTGGCCTCGGCTGGTCCTTCGGGGCGGAAGGCGGCGCTGGGTCATCGGGGCCGGCTTCCTCTCTCTCATACTGCCCCTGATATGGCCAGGGATCTTCTTTCCCTTTGTCTGGCTCGGGTTCATTCTGGTCCTTGGCCCCCTCGTCCTGTCTGCTGAGCCCGACGGGCTCGTCCAGGGGCTTGAGTCGGGAAAACCGGGAAAGCTCCTTGAGCTGCTGATTTCGGGGATGATCTGCGGCTTCCTCTGGGAGCTCTGGAATTACTGGGCTGGGGCCAAATGGATTTACACGGTGCCCCTTTTTGGATGGCTGAAGATTTTCGAGATGCCCCTGCTGGGCTTTCTGGGGTTTCCTCCCTTCGCCGTGGAATGCTATTTAATGTCCGGGGTCGCTTTTTTGCTGTGGGATTGTATGGAGAAGACGGGATCCCGGGCCCGGCGTTGGATCATGAGAGGCCTCCTGGGTCTGGCACTTCTCGTCTTCTGGATGTTGATCTTTTCCGGAATAGACCGCAACACGGTCATTTCATATGGAGCCTAGCACGGACATGCCACGACCTCTCGCCGCCGTCATCAGCCTGGGTTGCTCCAAGAATCAGGTTGACAGCCAGATCATGGCCACCCAGCTCGTCGAAATGGGGTACGCTCTCACGGCTGATCAATCCAAGGCCTCCCTCATTGTTGTCAACACCTGCGGGTTCCTGCAGAGTGCCGTGGAGGAGAGCGTTGACACCATCCTGGAAGTGTCGCGATGGAAGAAAGAGGGCTCCTGCATTCGTCTGGTCGTCGCCGGCTGCATGGTTCAGCGCTATGGCAGGAAGCTTCCCGCGGTGCTTCCGGAAGTGGACTGCTTTTTGGGGACGGCTCACATCCACCGGTTGAACGAAATCGTTGGTGGGGGGGCGGAAGGCCTGGACTGCTCCCGGGTCCTCATCTCAAGACCTCGCGAGGTTTTGCGGGAGCTCGGCTCCTGCCGCGTCTCCGAAGGGAGTCCGGCCTCCGTTTATTTGCGCATTGCCGACGGATGCAACAACCGATGCTCTTTTTGCATGATTCCTCGACTTCGAGGCCCCCTTCGAAGCCGGCCCGTCCAGGCCATTCTGGAAGAGGCCAAAATGCTCGTTCAGGCAGGAGCCGTCGAAATCAACCTTATCGCCCAGGACATTACAGCCTTTGAATCCGAACGAGGCGGCAGGAGGGCATTGATTGCTCTGCTGGAGGGCCTGGAGCCCCTGGCGGGGCTCCAGTGGATCAGGTTATTGTATGCCTATCCCGAGGGAATCACGGGTGATCTCCTGGCATGCGTCAGGGACTCCGACAAGATTGTTCCGTACCTGGATATCCCATTGCAGCACTGCGTCCCACACATTCTCCGAGGCATGCGCGGCCGCACCCCCCTGGTGGAGTCCCAGGCACTGGTGGATCGCATCCGCTCGGCCGTACCGGATATCGCCCTTCGGACCACACTCATGGTCGGCTTTCCTGGTGAGACGGAACGGGATTTTGAATCCCTGCTTGCCTTTGTGCGCGACACGCATTTCGACCACCTCGGGGTTTTCGCCTTTTCTCCAGAGCCCGGCACCGGGGCGGCGCGTCTGCCTTCCCAGGTTCCCGACGGCGAAAGGGAGCGGAGGCGTCACGGGCTGCTTGCGGCACAAGCCGAGATTTCCAGAAGGCTGCTGGCACGCCAGGTTGGAAAGTCCCTGCCTGTGCTTGTTGAAGGATATCATCCGGAGACGGACCTGCTCCTCACTGGGCGGCTGAAGAGTCAAGCGCCGGAAGTGGATGGGGCCGTTTTGATCACGGCGGGCATGGCAACGGTGGGCCAGATCATCCCGGTCAGAATCACCAAAAGCCATACTTACGACCTTGAGGCCGAGGTTTTGTTCGGGGAAGAGGGAATTTGCGGGACGAGGCTCCCCCAATCGCCCGGGATCAAAACGCTTTGACTTGTGGGCTTTTTTTCGATATGAAGCGTTTGACTCGAAGGGAGCGTCCAATACCTTCTTCTCACCATTTCATGACCATTGACAGAACTGGAAATCGAGGAGCCATGGAGCAGGCAGGCACGATCGCTTTCAACTCAGGTGCAGTTCCACACCCTGTGACGAGCGGGCCTGACGCCATCAAAGAGCGCATATTCAGTCAGATTCGATCAGACCTGGAGAGAATCGAGGCCGAAATTGAGCGGCAGCTCACGACCAGGATTCCCATGATTTCGCTGGTGGGGCGTTACATCATGGGCAGTGGCGGAAAGAGGCTGAGGCCGCTCCTGATGATCCTCGCCGCTCGTCTCTGCGGCTACAGAGGCAAGCGAGACGCGGCGTTGTCCGTCGTTTTCGAGTTTGTCCATGCCGCAACGCTGCTTCACGACGACGTCGTGGATCACGCCGAGGTTCGCCGAAGCAAGCCCGCGGCCAATACCATCTGGGGAAATCCAGCCGTTGTCCTCATCGGCGACTTCCTCTATTCAAAAGCCATTCTCATGGCGGTTGGGCATGACAAGCTCAGCATCCTGGAAGTGCTCACCGATGCCACGACCAAGATGGCCGAAGGTGAAGTGCTTCAGCTCATCAACTCCGACAACCTGGAAATAGATGAAAGGGAATACCTGGAGGTCGTTACCCGCAAGACCGCCGTGCTCATCAGCGCTGCGTGTCAAATTGGCGGATTGTTCGCCTCGGGATCGCCCTCGCATGTGGAGGCCCTGAGGGAGTACGGTCACCACTTGGGCATAGCTTTTCAACTCATCGACGACACCCTCGACTATACCGGAGATCTCAAGGAGCTTGGGAAGCCGGTGGGCAACGACATCCAGGAAGGCAAAGTGACGCTTCCCCTGATTGTGGCCTTGCAGAACGGAGACGCGGCCGCCACCGCGAGGTTGCGGGAGATCTTCGGCGCGGACGAAATTCTCCGGGAAGATTTTCTGGAAGCCAGAGACCTCGTGATCCGGGCCGGCGGCATCGACTACACCCAACGCCTTGCCCTGGAGCACGTCAATGAGGCCAAGGAGGCTCTTAGCGCCTTCGCTCCTCACCCCACGCGCGACCTTCTGCTCGATATAGCGGATTATGTAGTGTTTAGAAGGGCTTGAACAAATACCAGTCATCGATCCCGATCCCTCCATCGCCACGGTTCCATCCCCCGGGTCCTCCGACCTGCGGGCTCCGTTCAGGCCGGTCCTCGGTTGAAGCCTTGTTTCAGTGTTTTGATCATGATACTTAAGTCAGGATTTGATCGACATCATTGCAGGCTTTGGACCGGGCAAGGCAGCCCCGAGCCCCGGCTTCCCGCCGATTCGAAAGTGCGGCATCATGCAGAGCTCAGCGGCAGGTCCAGGTTGGAATCGATACTACCCGATGTTTATCTCCCTGACCGGCCGTGATTGCCTGATCGTGGGCGGCGGGGCCGTTGGGGAGCGGAAAGCGAGGCGCCTTCTGGGTTATGGCGCCCGGGTCTTCCTGGTGGCCGAGGGGCTGACCCCATGGCTTCAGGATCAATTGGACATCCGGCGGGTGTCTCTGCTCGGGAATCGATACAGTACCGATCTGCTCAAGGGTATGGCTCTGGTTTTTGCGGCAACCAATGACAAACTCGTCAATCGTCGGATTGCCGAAGACGCTCGAAGGATGGGTGTCTGGTGCAACATGGCCACGGATCCCGAGCTGGGGGACTTCCTCCTTCCGTCCATTTACGAGCAGGGGCCGCTCTGCATCGCTTTCAGCACGGGGGGCATGGCGCCCGGAGTGGCCAGGCTCATCCGGGAGCAGTTCGAGAAGGATTTTGGTCCTGAATGGATTGCAGCGCTCGATTTTCTCGGCAGGTTGAGGAAGGCCGTCAAGAACCTGGAATTATCGGAATCGGAGACTCAGCGGATTTTCACTGAACTGGCAAAGCTCTCCATCCACAGCCGCATTCTCGAGATGGATCACGAGGGGATGGTCGAGGCCGTCACCGCCGTATGTCGGCCGCGACTCGATGCCGAACAGATTCGAGCCCTTTGGGAAGACGCATGGAAGCCGCTCTCCTGATCACAACCACCGTATGCTACCTGTGCGGCACCGTAGGGTACCTGATCTACCTGTTCAAGGAGGAGGACCCGATTCATCGGACTGCCTGGGCCTTCCTTGTGCTGGGTGCTCTCGTGCACATCTCCGCCATCCTGACCCGTTCCGGCCGGGAGGGACATCTGGCCGTTTCAGACAGCGCCGAGGCCCTGTCTTTCTTTGCCTTTATCCTCGTCACGACCTACCTCTTTGCGCAGGTCCGCTTTCACATAAGAATCCTGGGCTCCATTGTAGCTCCCATTGCGGTGCTGTCCATGCTGGGCTCATCCCTGCTCCCCGCTGATATGGTGCCCAAGACCGGAATCATCAAGAGCACATGGGTTGCACTTCACGTGACACTGCTCTTTTCCGCCAACGCCCTGTTCGCTCTCGCCTTCAGCGCGGGAGTCATGTATCTCCTGCAGGAGCGACACATCAAACGGAAAAGTCTCGGACGACTCTATCTGCGCCTTCCTTCCCTGGAAAGGCTGGACCGAATCAACTATGTTTGTATCGTCATCGGTTTTCCTCTCATGACGCTTGGCCTTGTGTCGGGCTTCGCCTACGCCGGCGCGGTATGGCCTTCCTTGTGGAGCTGGGACCCGAAAGAGATCTTCGCCGTGGTCACATGGGGCATTTATGCCGTCCTGCTTCATGAACGGCTGGCGGTCGGTTGGAGAGGGCGTCGCGCCGCATGGCTCGCTATCTTTGGTTTCAGTGCCGTATTGGTGACCTTTCTTGGCGTCAATCTGTTTATGGAGGGACACCATGCGGATTTTGTCAGGTGATATGAATCCATGGGGCGCATCGGTCTGCTCGGCATGAATCATAAATCTGCTCCCGTGGAGATACGCGAGCAGCTGGCCCTGGCGTGCCGGGGCGAGGCCCATCCTCTCCAGGCTCTGCCGCGGCTCGAGTGCGTCGGTGAGCTCTTTGCGCTCTCCACATGCAATCGAGTTGAATTACTCTTCACGTGCGAGACCCTCGACCCGGCGGTCAGGGAGCTCAAAGCGGTCCTTTTGAGCCACCTGGGACATGCCGGAGCCAGTCATCTCGATCAATATTTCTACTTGCATCAGGACATCGACGCCGTGGAGCATCTGTTCCGGGTGGCATCGAGCCTGGATTCCATGGTGGTGGGAGAGCCTCAGATTCTGGGTCAGATCAAGGCTGCTTATCGGGAGGCCACCGAATACCGTACGGTAGGGGTGATTCTGAACCGCCTGCTCCACAAATCCTTTTCCGTCGCAAAGCGGGTACGCTCTGAAACCCGCATCGGCTCCCTTGCGGTTTCCATCAGTTATGCAGCCGTCGAACTGGCTCGCAAGATCTTCGGAGACTTGAGAGAGAAGCGCATCCTGCTCATCGGTGCCGGCGAAATGGCCGAACTGGCGGCAGAGCACCTGCGGGCTCAGGGGGTGCGGCGGATGTTCGTCGCCAACCGAACTGTGGAGCGCGCCATTGAGCTTGCCAGGCAGTTCAAGGCCGATTCGATCCCGTTTTCCCACATCCTCGACACGCTGAAATCCGTGGACATCGTCATCTCGTCGACAGGCTCCACGGAGCCCATCCTGACCCACGGGGACATCAAATCCCGCATGCGTGAGAGGCGCAATCGACCACTTTTTTTCATCGACATTGCCGTTCCGAGAGACGTGGAATCGCGCGTCAACGAGATTGACAATGTTTATCTTTATGACATTGACGACCTCAAAGGCATTGTCGAGCTCAACAAGGAGGAGCGCCAGAGGGAGGCGGAGCGTGCCCATCACATCATTGCCGAGGAGGCGCTCAAGTTCACCCGCTGGCTGAGCACCCTCGACGTGGTCCCCACCATTGTTGCACTGAGAAGGAAGGCGGAGATCATCCGACAGAATGAGCTCAATAAGACGCTTTCACATCTTCCCCACTTCTCGGAAAAGGACAGACAGGCTATTGTTCTTCTCACGGAATCCATCGTCAAGAAGCTGCTGCACAACCCAATAGTGTTCCTCAAGAAGAAATCAGATCGAGACTCCAAGCAGCAGGTCATGGATTTCGCCCAGCAGCTCTTCAATCTCACCGACGGAGCGGAGTTGAACGGTTCGACGCTGGAGGTGGAGGAGGCATCGTACCAGGGCGATTTGGAAGCCTTTAAATTCAGCGAGAAATGAACAAGGTGTGATTCCATGGCTGATATCATCGAATTCGGAAAGAAGGCCCAGAGTCTGAAGTCGGTCCGTGATGCCGACGAAAGAGCGAGGAAGATCGAGGCTCTCCGCAAGATCATTCAGTGTCAGCGGTGCGCCATGAAATGCGCCAAGTGCGGAGTCCAGATTGACAGGGAAGGACGTGAACCGGCAAGATATGTTCTGCCTTTTCGCTTTTGCCAGAATTGCCAGGAAGAGTACGATGAATACCGGGAACGGTTGGAGAAGAGGACGTTGCTCCCAAGGTATTATTGGCACAATGAGCTTTGGATGGCCGCCTGGAACAGTTGGATCGAGCACCAGAAGACCCTGGATGAGTATCGCCTCTCCAAGGAGTTTCTTCAGCTCCTGCGCGAGGTGGAAGAGCTTACTCAATGAATCTCACTTGAATCTCAATCGTTTGAGTGAAGGAGCGTTTACATGATTGGCGGAATGGGAATGCCTGAACTGATCGTCATCCTGGTTATCGTTCTCGTCATTTTCGGAGCGGGAAAGCTGCCCGAGATCGGAGCGGGCTTGGGCAAGGGAATCAAGAACTTCAAGAAGGCGACCCAGGATCCTCTCGATCTGCCCGAGGACAAATCCGAGCGGATCGAGAGCAACAGCGATTCAAAGGAAAAGACGACCTAGGAGGCTGTCCGACAATGTCTCCGGAACGTTATTCCGGCGAAAGCCGGAATCCAGAACTCCGCATGCCTGCTGGCTCCCGGCTTTCGCCGGGATGACAACGGAAGGCGATGTGCCCGTTCTCGGACAGCCTCCCAGCCCGGAATCCGGATTTCCCCAGCCCGGAGGGCGGCTGAGCCGAAGCAGGACCCTCGTGAGCTGGGGGGCCGCAAAGCTGGGGATGCCCCCTGCATCGCCGGTTTTGTGTTTGGGTATTGAAGTCAGGATGCCCGGGCCAGGTTTTTAGAAAGGAACGTCGTCATCCGGCGCGCCGGGGTCCGGAGGGAGGTAATCCGGAAGCGGTTGTGCTTCAGCCGCGGGGCGCCCTCTTGCTCCATAATCGGCCTGACCGCTCTGGGTCTGACCGCTGGATTCTCCAGGACCACCCAGGAACTGAATGTCGCGGGCCACCACTTCCGTGGTAGAGCGCTTTGTTCCCTGCTGGTCCTCCCATTGGCGCGTGCGCAGCTTACCTTCCACATAGACGAGCTTGCCTTTGTTGAGGTAGGTCCCGCAACGCTCGGCCATCTTCTCATAGACGACTATTCGATGCCACTCGGGCCGCTCTTCCCAGGTCCCCTCAGCCGTTTTGAACGGCTCGTTGGTTGCCAGATTGAAGTTGGCGACAGCCGTCCCGTTCGCCGTGTAACGAACCTCGGCATCACTTCCAAGACGACCAACAAGAATCACTTTGTTCACCCCCCTGGCCATGACATTGTTCTCCTGAATGGGTTGATGATCATTGCTGACAATGCAGCTCCTTCAACACAGCCCTTGAATCCATACATCTTCCGCGCCTCGGGGCGGCATCCGCCCCCGATGAGCCCAATCCCTTTCATCAATCGGGAGTGTAACTTCTTCCCTTCAAACCCAAAGCAAAAAAATGGTTAGTTGACTGAAAGGGCGAAACAGTTTAAATTTTTGGGCCTGTCAAGTACCAACATATTGTTTTCATGAGGAATATCCTGAGTTGGAGTGTGACAGGCCAGCTTCCAACCGTGAGGCGGATCACTTGAGACGCACGACTTCGACTATATTACATTTCACGGAATAAAAAGGGAACTGGAATGAGGGCTGTCAGATCGGTCTTCTTTTATGTGGTTTTGTTCCTGTTCACCGTTTACTGTGGAGTGTGTGCTTACACGGTTTATCGACTTACGGGAAGGGCCGAGAAAGCCCATGCCGTTGCCAGACTCTGGGCCAGGGTTAACCTTCGGATGGCGGGGACCCGGATTCATGTCGAGGGAGTTGATCGGCTCAAGGGCGAACAGGCCTACATCTATGCGGCAAACCACCAGAGCCTGTTCGATATTTTTGCCTTGCTCGCCGCGATCCCCTATCCCTTTCGCTGGCTGGCCAAGGAGGAGCTTTTCAGGATCCCGGTCCTTGGACTTGCCATGGAAGCGTGCGGCGCCATTCCCATCGACCGCGGGGACAGGCACAAGGCTTTCGACAGCATCAACCGTGCGGCGGAGCGCGCCCGATTGGGCGCATCGATTTTCATCTTTCCAGAGGGAACGCGGAGTCTGGACGGGATCCTGCGGGATTTCAAGACGGGTGGATTCATCCTGGCCATCAAATCCCAGCAGCCCGTTGTTCCCGTGACCATCAGCGGATCCCATGGAGTCATGCCCAAGCGGGGAGAGTGGAAGATACGGCCGGGAGTCATATTCATGAGGATATCCGACCCGATCCCCACCGAGGGGCTCACCGTGAGGGATCGGGACCGGCTCATCCGCTGGGTTCGGGGAGCGATCAGGAAGCATCTGCCCGCGGGCGAGGGAGGGATCGTTCCCGATGAAAGGCCCGTCCATCGCCAGGTTTGAGATTTGACCCAAGGACTTGACCCAAAGACCATACAACACGGTGAACCCGATGAAAAATACCAACGGCTCGTCTCTGAAGTTCATTCCCCTCGGGGGACTCGGCGAGATAGGCCTCAACATGATGGTCCTGGAGCTCGATCAGGACATTCTCCTGATCGATGCCGGCCTGATGTTTCCCGAAGACGACATGTTCGGCGTCGATATTGTGATCCCGGATTTCAGCTACCTCCAGAAAAACAGGGATCGCGTGCGGGGACTCATCGTGACTCACGGACACGAGGATCACATCGGCGCCATCCCTTTCCTCCTCCGCGATTTGAATACACCCATTCACGCAACGCCATTGACCGCGGCCCTGATTCGCGAAAAGCTTCGGGAGCACGGTTTGCTCGAACGCTCTCTCATCCATGAAAGGAGACCGAGAGAGGTTTTCAGCATCGGCGCCTTCGAAATCGAGCTCATTCAGGTCTGTCACAGCATCCCGGATTGCGTGGGGCTTGCCGTTCGCACTCCTTTCGGAGTGTTGATCCATTCGGGCGACTTCAAGATCGACCACACTCCCGTCGATGACAAGCGCTTTGACATGGCGCGCTTCGGCGCCTATGGCGAGGAGGGCGTCCTGGCGCTTCTGTCCGACTCCACCAACGTGGAGAGAGTCGGTTACACTCTTTCGGAAAAGGATGTTGGAGCCACGCTTCACGAGATTTTCAAGGGATGCTCGGGAAGGATCATCGTGGCGGTATTCGCCAGCAACCTGCATCGCATCCAGCAGGTCATCCACCTGGCGCGTGAATTCGGAAGGAAGGTCCTCCTCAACGGGAAGTCCATGCTGACCAATGTTCGCCTGGCCAGGGAGCTGAATTACCTGGATTTCCCTGCAGGGCAGGAGATCTCTCTGCCCGAGCTCTCGCGGATGGCCGACAGCAAGGTGTTGATGCTCACGACGGGCAGCCAGGGTGAGCCCATGAGCGCCCTGAGTCGCATGGCATTTAATGATCACAAGAAGTTGAAGGTCAAGCCCGGCGACACGATCATACTTTCCTCAAAGTTCATTCCCGGCAACGAGCGGACCATTCAGAAGATCATCAACCATCTGTATCGACAGGGGGCCGAGGTCATCTACGAGCAGGTGCGGGACATCCATGTTTCGGGGCATGCCTACCGCGAGGAGCTCAAAACCCTGATCAACGTGGTCAGGCCGCGTTTCTTCATTCCCATTCACGGTGAATTCCGGCACCTGGTCAAGCATCGCCAGCTGGCCACCGTCATGGGGATCGCCCCCGAAAACTGTCTGCTCGTCGAAAACGGCGACATCCTGTCGCTGACGGCCAATGAGGCTTTCATCGAAGGCCAGATCGAAACGGGGCGGGTCTTCGTGGACGGAAAAGGGGTCGGTGATATTGGAGGACTGGTGCTCCGGGATCGCAGACACCTTTCGGAGGATGGGCTTGTCATCGCCTTCGTGGTCATAGACCAGGACACCAAGGAGATCCTGAGCGGTCCTGATATCCTGAGCCGGGGCTTCATCCACGAGGGGACGAAAGCCGAGATCCTGGACACAGCCAAATGCGTCATTCTCGAGATCTTCGACCGCCTGCACCAGGGTGACTTCGATATGGACTGCGTCGACCTGCAGAATGAGATCAAGCGTGAGCTCAGGCGTTTTTTCAGCCGTATTCTCGATCGACGCCCGGTCATTCACCCCATCGTGGTGGACGTTTAGACCCACTGATGCCGGCGCATGAGCCCGATCCCGCTGATCGGATCGAAAAGGCCCGTTGCCGGATGATACAGTACTATCGAGGGTTTTAGTGGAAAGCAAGAAGCAAGACATTCTGGCCCTGACCATCCTGGTCATGACTCTCCTCCTGTTTTTCAGCCTGATCTCGATCCATCCTTCGGACCCAACCCTCTTTCACGATGAGGGGAGCACGGGCAGCCCCAGGAACTGGGTGGGCTCAGTTGGGGCCAACCTCGCATGGGCACTGCTCAGCGCATTGGGGCTCGGCGCCTATGGAGTCATCGTTGGCGGTCTGTGGGCCGCCTGGCTGTTCTTCCGCAACCGCTGGCCATACAGCGGGTTCTGGATCCACCTTTTGGGATTGGGCCTGCTGGTCCTGAGCCTGGTCAGCCTGATTTCCCTCCACGTCCCCACAGTGCCCATTCGAGGGTTCGAAATGACTTCGGGCGGCAGCATGGGAATGGCTGTGGCGACGGCGCTGGAGCACCGGCTCTACCCCATCGGAGCCCACATCCTCCTCGCGGGATTTCTGTTGTCCGGCCTGGTGCTGGTGGCGCCGGTTTCCCTCCAGACCCTGTTGTGTCGCATGTTCTCCCTGACCTGTGGCTCCATCAAGGCCGCGGGAAAGGGAGCATCCCTCCTCACGGTTCTGTTGGGGCGCGGCGATCGCGAAGTGCAGCCGGAGAAAACGGTTGCAGTCAAGAGATCGCGCAGGAAGGCATCTGAAATTCCCGTTGAGGTGATTCCCGCCGAAGTCGTTCCGGCTCCCCGCAGGAAACTTCAGAGAGAGGCGCTTCCCGCCCCCGATTTTTCTCCTCCGCCCGAGGGGACCTACGCCCTGCCGCCCCTCGATATTCTGGATGCTTATGAACAGAACCGTTCAAAGCCGGACGCCAGGAAGCTCGAAGAGAACGCCCGCGCCCTGGAAGAAAAGCTGGGAGATTTCGGAGTTCAGGGAAAGGTGACCGGCATCCTGCCGGGACCGGTCATCACGATGTACGAGTACGCTCCGGCTCCGGGCATCAAGATCAGCCGGATCGTCGGCCTTTCCGATGATCTGGCCATGGCCCTCAAGGCCGTGAGCCTCCGCGTGGTGGCTCCCATTCCCGGCAAGGCGGCCATCGGTATCGAGCTTCCCAACCCGAAGCGTGAGCTGGTTTCCATGCGAGATGTTCTCGCCTCCGAGGTCTTCGGGAGCTCCCCCGCCCCGCTCACCATGGCGCTGGGTCACGACATCACCGGGCAGCCGGTCAGCGCAAATCTGGCCAAAATGCCGCATCTTCTCATTGCCGGCGCCACCGGAACGGGAAAGAGCGTCTGCATCAACAGCCTGCTGAGCAGCCTTCTCTTTCGCAACACGCCGGAAGACCTGCGACTGCTCCTCATCGACCCCAAACGTATCGAGCTCAACACCTACGAGGGGATCCCCCACCTCATCCATCCCGTGGTGACCGACGCCAAGCTCGCCACGCGAGCCCTCCGATGGGCTGTCGAGGAGATGGAGCTACGCTACAAGCTCCTGGCCGACAAGGGTAGTCGGAACATCGAGGGATACAACCGAGCCCTTGCCAGGGAAAAACCGAAGCCCGACCGGGAGCAGTCTCCGCCAGACCAGGAGGTCGGCCTGCCTCATCATCGGCTCCCGTACGTGGTGGTGGTCATTGACGAACTGGCTGATCTCATGATGGTCGCGTCCCGCGAGGTCGAGGAATCCATAACGCGGCTGGCCCAGATGGCCCGGGCTGCCGGGATTCACCTGGTCCTCGCGACTCAACGTCCGTCGGTGGATGTGCTCACGGGAATCATCAAGGCGAACATCCCGACCCGGATCTCCTTCCAGGTCTCCTCCCGTATCGACTCCAGGACCATTCTGGACACCCAGGGGGCCGAGAGCCTTCTGGGTGCGGGAGACATGCTCTTTCTTCCACCCGGTACAGCCAAGCTGCAGCGCATCCACGGCGCATTCGTCTCGGACAACGAGGTGCAGAGGCTCACCGAATTCTGGCGCAGCCAGAAGATCGCCGAGGACCCGCTCAAGAATCGTGTGAACTTCGAGGAGAATGGAGGAGCGGCTGACCTTGCATCGGAGGAAGTTGACGAGCGTTACCAGGACGCCATTGATATCGTTCTGGAGACTCGTCAGGCATCCATTTCCATGTTACAGAGAAGGCTTCGCGTGGGCTACAATCGCGCGGCGCGCATGATCGAGCTCATGGAGCAGCAGGGCATCGTGAGCTCCTCCGACGGCGTCAAGCCCAGAGAGGTCCTTGGCCGCCGTCCCTGAAAGAAATGAGGTTTCGAACGGAGCCATGAAACGGAAAGTTCTCAACCATGCTGCCCTTGTTGCAGCGTTGTGCTGGTGCAATTGGGTACCGTTTGGCTTTGCAGCCGAAGGACCCGGTCTTTCGGTCAACGAGGTCCTTCGCAGGACCGAAGCTCAGTATCAGAAGATTCAGGCTTTCACCGCGAACTTTCGGCAGGTCACCTCATCGGGAGCGGCAAGCTCCATGGCCACTGAAGCGCACGGAAAGCTATATTATCAAAAACCTCGACAGATGCACTGGGCCTACGAAGAGCCCGAGAAACAGGTTTTCGTCGCAAACCAGCAATTGGCATGGCTTTACATTCCATCGGAAAAACAGATAGCGCTTTTCGACGCCAAGACGTTCTTCTCGTCACCGCTGGCCCAAACGTTCTTCGATGGGGTCATTGAGCTGAGAAAACACTTTGATGTCAGCCTGGATCCCAGGCTTTCGACCGAGGAGCTCGGTGTTCTGAATCTCACTCCCAAGAAGGAGGACCCCAACATCAAGTCCCTCAGCCTGACCGTGGATTTGACGACTTATCGCATTTCCACCATCGAAAGCATCGATGCCCTCGGCAACACCAACCGCATCACGCTGGAAGGCCAGACAATCCTTCCCCGCGTGGACTCGGCCCTCTTCCAGCTGAACATTCCGCCGTCCACCACGGTCGTTGATCCCGACGGTCGCGAGATTCCGCCCGCGGACATCGACAAGCTGAAGCAGAAACTTCAGTCGAAACAGGGAACGTGATGTCACAGGAAATCATCCAGAAAATCGAAAGACTCCGGTCCCGCAGGCGGGCCATCATTCTCGCCCACAATTACCAGCCTCCCGAGATTCAGGACATCGCCGACCTCACCGGCGATTCGCTCGAACTGAGTCGCAAGGCGGCCGAAACCGATGCCTCGGTCATCGTTTTCTGTGGCGTGGCCTTCATGGCGGAGACGGCAGCCATCCTGAATCCCGACAAGACCGTTCTGCTCCCTCGCCCCGAGGCCGGCTGTCCCATGGCGGACATGATCACGGCAGACGACATGAAACGGGTACGGGCCGAGTATCCCGATGTTCCCATCGTCACGTATGTAAACTCCACGGCTGCCGTGAAAGCCGAAAGCGATGCCTGCTGCACCTCCGCCAACTCCATTCGCGTGGTGGGCTCATTCGAAAACGCGGCGACCGTTTACATGGCTCCCGATCAGAATCTCGCCCGGTATACCGCACTCCATTCCGCCAAGAACATTCTTCACTGGCACGGGTACTGCCCCTTTCACCATGCCTTGCAGTCGGAGGAGGTGCTCCTTCGAAAACAGGAGCATCCCGAAGCCCTTTTCCTGGCGCATCCCGAGTGTCGGCCCGAGGTGCTTTCCCTGGCGGACAGGGTCATGAGCACGTCCGGCATGTTGCGCTTCGTCCATGAGAGCTCACACATATCCTTCATCGTTGGCACCGAGGTCGGCATTCTCCATCCCATGCGACGGATGAACCCCGGCAAGGAATTCCATGCCGCGTCCAAGAAAATGCTCTGCCCTCACATGAAGAAGATATCCCTGGACGACGTTTGCCTTTCCCTGGAGACCCTGGAACCCCGCATTTCAGTGCCTGAAGACATTCGCGTCAGGGCACTCAAGGCCGTCGAGCGAATGCTTCTGATCTCCTGAACCGCGGGCGGCCGCTCGGGAGAAGCCGAGCAGCGTCCGCCTCGCTGTGGATCACCATGCATGCATGAAAGATCCAAACCGCGTATCGCCATCACCATGGGTGATCCCTGCGGCATTGGGCCCGAGATCATCGTCAAGCTTTTTGCCGCTCGAGGGAGCCATGCCGATGACTCACTGCTCGTCGTGGGAGATCCCGGCGCCATCGAGCGCGCTTCGAAGATCCTGGGGGATCGATTGAGAATCCGGCCGATTGAAGATCCGGAGGAATGGCAGGATTTGCCGGCCTACGCCACCATCCCGGTCGTTGCGCCGCTGCCCCTCGCCGCGGAAGATCTTGTCTACGGAGCGCCGACCGGGGCTTCATGCCTGTGCGCCATTCGCTGCATCGAGCTTGCGGTCTCCATGGCCATGAGAGGTGCCGTGGACGCCGTCTGCACCGGTCCCATCCACAAGGCGAATCTTCATCGGCATGGCTTCCATTTTCCCGGTCACACGGAGCTCCTTTGCGATCTCACCGCGTCACGTCGAGCCGTGATGATGCTGGCTGGGCCCCGGCTGCGCGTTTCCCTGGTGACCATCCATGAACCCCTGTGGCGGGTGCCCCAGCTCATCTCGCCGGAAATTCTGACGGAAACCATACGAATCACGGCCGAATCCCTTGTGCGGGATTTCGGCATCCCGGCGCCGCGCATCGCCGTGGCCGCCCTCAACCCCCACGCCGGTGAAGGCGGTCGTTTTGGCCGTGAGGACCTGGATATCATCGAACCCACCCTCGAAGAGCTCAAACGCAAAGGGTTAGGCGTTTCAGGCCCATACCCCGCGGATACATTGTTCTTCCGTGCCTTTCAGGGAGAATTCGACGCAGTGGTGGCCATGTACCACGATCAGGGTCTCATTCCCGTCAAGCTGGTCCATTTTCATGATGCCGTCAACACTACCCTGGGACTGCCCATCATCAGGACGTCGGTGGACCATGGAACCGCCTACGAGCTTGCCGGCACGGGGAAAGCACATTCCGGAAGCCTCGAAGCCGCCGTTCGAATGGCATCTTCAATGGCTCGCCATCGTTTTGCCTAGTACGATGAAACAGATCCACATTCGGGGCGCCCGCCAGCATAACCTGAGGAATATCGATCTGGACATTCCACGGGATAGACTGACGGTCATCACCGGCGTCAGCGGCTCGGGCAAGTCCTCCCTCGCCTTCGACACCATCTTTGCCGAGGGGCAGAGAAGGTACCTCGAGGCCCTCTCGGGCCGAAGGCGACAGTACCTTCAGGCATTGGACAAGCCCGATGTGGATGAGATCATCGGAATCAGCCCGGCCATCGCCATCGAGCAGAAACGGGTGGCTCGAAATCCCCGCTCGACCGTCGGAACTCTCACGGAGATCCACGACCTGCTCAGGGTCCTGTTCGCCCGCGCCGGAACCTTGCACTGCCCTAAGTGCGGACAGGCCGTCATCGCCTACACCGTTCCGGGCATTCTCCAGGAGATTGGGAATACCTGGTCCGATGGATCGAGGCTCCTGGTCCTGGCGCCCCTCGAGCCCATCCTGGAGAAAGGACTTGCCCCGCTGATCGCCAGGTTGCGAAAGGAAGGCTTTGCCCGCATCAGGCTTGACGGAAGAGTGATCGACCTGGACCCGCCGCCCCACCTGCCCCGCCGGCCATCGTACCCGCTGGAAGTTGTGGTCGACCGGATCGTCTTCAGCGCATCGAGGCCTTCCAGGCTCGTCGAGGATATCGAGCTTGCCCTCAAGTACGGAGGCGGGATCCTGACCATCGCCGACACGCTGGGCACGGTCAGGAGCTTTTCCGACCGCTTTCAGTGCACCGCCTGCAAGATCGATATGGCGGCCATCAGTCCCAGCACCTTCTCATTCCATCATCCCCAGGGCATTTGCCCCCACTGCAACGGGCTGGGCTCCGAGTCTGCAACGTCGAAGTCCACGTCCACGCGGAGAGCTCGAGGGTCTGCGGGCGAGTCTCCTGAGTCGATGACCGGCAAGGCATCCCGAGGCAGGAATTCCCATGGACTCGAAGAGAGGGAGCTAACGGCCCCGGATGATCCCAATGGGGGGCATGAAGTGACTTGCGCCGGGTGCGGGGGAAGCCGCCTGAATCCCATGGCAAGATCGGTTCGAATCCACGGATTGGGCATCCACGAGGTCTCGGACCTTCCCCTCAACCAGCTGAGCAATTGGCTTCCAACTGTCCCTCTTTCGGCGTCGTTTCAGAGAATCGCGGCCCCTCTCATTTCCGAGATCCTTCAGCGTGCAGCAACCATGGACCGGCTGGGGCTGGGTTATCTCTGCCTCAGCCGATCCGCCGTCTCGCTCTCGGGCGGCGAGGCTCAGCGCGTTCGACTCGCTCAGCAGATCGGCTCCCAGCTCACCGGAATCCTTTATGTGCTCGACGAGCCAAGCATCGGACTTCACCCCCAGGACCATCATCGTCTCATGAAGATCATCCGGGAGCTGAGAGATGCCGGGAATACGGTGATTGTGGTCGAGCATGATCGCGAAACGATTCTTGAGGCCGATCATGTCATCGACATGGGGCCGGGGGCTGGAGCCTTGGGCGGGCAGGTCGTCTTTTCAGGAACACCCCGGCAGCTCGTGCGGGAGGCTTCATCATTGACGGGCCAGTACCTTTCGGGGAGAAAATCCATCGAGATCCCCAGGCGCCGCGCGCCCTTCTCCCGGGGAAGCCTCGGCATTCGGGGGGCCACCGGCCACAATCTCAAGGACATCGACGTCGACATACCCCTCGGCTGCATCACCTGTGTCACCGGGGTGTCGGGCTCCGGAAAAAGCACCCTCGTCCTTGACACTCTTCACAGGGCTCTCGCAAAGCGTCTCTACCGAGCCACATCCCACCCGGCCCCTCACCGTGGAATCGAGGGACTGAGCTCCATTCGCAAGGTCCATCTGGTTGACCAGTCCGCCATCGGGAAAAACCCGCGATCGACGCCGGCAACCTACACGGGACTCCTCACTCACATCCGCCAGCTCTTCGCCAGGCTTCCCGAGGCCCGGGCCAGGGGCTACGGGCCTGATCGATTCAGCTACAATGTCAAGGGAGGCCGATGCGAATCCTGTCGCGGAGACGGCTCCATCAGCGTTGACCTCGTCTTCCTCCCGGACGTCACCTTCACGTGTCCCCTCTGCAACGGGTCGCGCTACAATCCTGAAACACTCCAGATTCTTTTCAAGGGCCATTCCATTGCCGAGGTTCTGTCCATGTCCGTCACCGAGGCCCTGATGCTCCTCGAGAACGTCCCATCCATCCGGCATCCCCTGGAGGTCCTGCAGGAAGTCGGACTGGGTTATCTCATGCTGGGGCAGTCCGCACTCACCCTTTCCGGCGGTGAAAGCCAGCGCGTCAAGCTCGCATCCGAGCTCAGCCTCCGATCCTCCGAGCCGGCATTGTTCATTCTGGATGAACCGACGACGGGGTTGCACTTCGACGACATTTCCCAGCTGATGCACATTCTGCAGCGTCTGGCCGACGCCGGGCACACCATAGTCCTCATCGAGCATCATTTGGACGTCATAAAAAGCGTGGACTACGTGATCGACCTGGGACCCGGCGGCGGGGATGCTGGAGGAAAGGTGGTGGCGGTGGGCTCGCCCGAGGAAGTTGCCGCCGCCGAGCATTCCGTCACGGGGCGATTCCTGCGGAAAAGCCTCCCACAATCCAACGCGGCTGGTCGCTGAACCCGACCGGGCTCAGGAACCGAAGGACAGATGGTAGGCGATGGCATCCAGCTTGATGGTGAAATCGACGTTCTCCACGTGGCAACAGTCGGGAACCTGGATCTGAACGGGGGCAAAATTGAGAATGCCGTTGATGCCGCCAAGCACCAGCTGGTTGGCCACGCTCTGAGCTGCGCTGGCGGTGGTGGCGATGATGCCGATGTGCACCTCGCGCTCCTTGATGACCTCCTCCAGCTCGTCCACGTGGTTGATGGTCAGCCCATTGGGCAGGCGCTTGCCGACTTTCTGAGGATCAGTGTCAAAAGCAGCCGTGAAAATATACCCGTGCTTGATGAAGTTACCATGCCTGATGAGCGCGGACCCAAGATTCCCGAGACCGATCATGGCGAGGTTCCAGGGCCGGTTGAGCCCCAGGATCTCCTTGATCTGGTTGACGAGGTCGCTCACACGGTAGCCAACACCTCGAACTCCGAATTCACCAAAATAGGCCAGATCCTTCCTGATCTGCGCAGGGTTGACGCCGCACTGCTTGGCCAGCCGCTCGGAGGAAATGACATCCACCTCATCTTCGAGCAATTCCTGCAAGGTTCGCATGTAAATCGACAGACGATTGATGGTGGCCATTGGGATCTTGGCGAATTTCATGTTTCATCCTCAGGAGAACCATCATCACATTGCGGTGACGTGGCCGAGCCGGTCGGCATTCTGTGCATGGCCCCCATGCCCGTCCCGACTCCGGTGTATATATGTGATATTCTTCACATTATTGACCTAAAAAATAGGCCTGACATCATTCCGGAGTCGAAGACCGGGTGAGGAACGCCGCAGGCGTCCCCCACCCGGAACCTCGCTCACTCACTGCATCGCAGCAGAATTACTTCGCCAGGCCAACAAAGGTCTGAATGGCTTTGGAGACCGGGTTGGCGTAGATCAGGATCAGCGCAACAACCAGAGAATAGATGGCGAGCGACTCGATCATGGCCAGACCGATCAGCATGGTGACCGTAACCTTACCGGAAGCGTCGGGGTTGCGTGCAATGCCTTCCACGGCGCCCTTGACGGCCATACCCTGGCCGATTCCGCAGCCAAAGGCGGCGATGGCAATACCGAAGCCGGCGGCTACCGCGGAATAGACAAAGAACCGCATTCCTTCGGCCTTGTCTCCGCCTGCGTCAGCGGCGAAAGCCAGCGTGGTCAGCCCGAGCACCAGGATGGTCGTCAGCAACCCAATTCTTTTGGACATACACTTACCTCCTTCATGTGATTGATTGGTTGTGGTGATGAAAACTTCTCATATGTTCGCGGCCAGTCCTCCAACCGAAAACCGCCTGGATTCCAGTATCAGTGAGCGTGCTCCATGGCTCCCGCAAAATACATCATGGAGAGCAGGCAGAAGATGAAAGCCTGAATGAAGCCGGTGAAAAGCCCCAGGAACATCATCGGCAGGGGCGCAAGATAGAGACCGGCCAGAAAGAAGAGAATACCAAGCACCAGCTCTTCACCGAAGACATTCCCGAAGAGACGAATGGAGAGGCTCAGCACGCGGGCGCCGTGGCCAATGAGCTCGATGGGCATGATCAGAGGCGTCAGCCACCAGACCGGCCCCATGAAGTGCTTGACGTACTGGACGCCGTGGAACTTGACGCCGAGCACATGGGTGAAGACCACCACGATGAGGGCGCAGGCCGCCGTCGTGTTGATGTTGGCTGTCGGTGCAAAGAAGCCTGGAACCATCCCCATGTAGTTGCTGCAAAGAATGAAGAGGCCGAGGGATGCAATGAGAGGGAAGAGAAACCGTCCGTGCTCTCCGGTGATTCCGATCATGAATTCCTCGATACCCGTGAGCACCGTCTCGAAGAAGTTCTGGCCGCCCTGGGGCACCATCGTCAGGGTGCTCGCCGCGAGCTTGGCCAGCACCAGGAGGATCAGCATCACCAGCCACGCATAGGTGACATGAGGCTGCAACACCAGCTCGGTCAACGTGTGGGCCTCTTCGGCGCCGACGACCGGAAGCCCCATCTTTTCGAATAAAATGTTGAGAAAAAGAATCGGGTGTTCCATAGGTTAACTTTCCCCCTTTTTCCTGAGCATGACGTAAAACTCCTGGCCTCCAACCAGCATAATACTCAAAACCACCACTGAAAGCCCCACCACGAAAGGAACGGGCTCGGCCCAGCGGTAGTAGACAGCTAGAAAAACCAAGAAGAGGGTCGCCAGAAACCTGGCATAATAGCTGAAAAAAACCCCTCCTTTTCGGGGCATTCGGCCCGGTGCGTCAAAAGCCCGCCTGAGCTGCCATTTGAGGATCTGGAAGCTCAGGGTGCTGATGACCGCCCCCAACAGCACGCCGACGGCGAAGGAGCCAGAGACCACGAGCCAAGCCGCAAGCGGGAAGACAATCAGGAGAATCACATTACACGTCTCGACCCGCCTGAGCAACTCGTCACTGGTGAGGTAATCCCGCAAGAACCACCGATCCTCTATGGCTTCTTCTTGTCCTGCTCTTCCTTCTGCTGCTGTCGGATGAACCTGTAGTAATTGCGAAAGCCGGCAATAACCCCCATCACCAGGAAAACCAGCTTGAGCCAGGTCGTTCCGAAAACCGAGTCCAGCCACCATCCGATGGCAAGCCCGATCAGGACGGCCAGACCCCATTGCAGCCCCATGCTCATGCCGGTCGAAATCTGATGAATGTACTCTTTGGTTTCTCGTTTCATCGGTCCACTTCGTGTAAATGTTCACGTGCTTCCTAGCACAGTCAACCGGGTCAGTCAAACCATTTTTCGGAAGCTACATGCCCCTGAGCTCCTTGACTCTCTCGAAGGCATGCCTGGCGGCTTCCATGGTTCGATCCAGGTCCTCAGCGGTGTGGGCGGCGCTTATGAAAAATGCCTCGAACTGAGAGGGCGCAAGGTAGACCCCGCGCTTCAGCATTTCCTGGAAGAAGACCGCATACGCCTGAGTGTCCGAGCTCTGAGCCGTCTCGAAGTCGCGGACCATCCGGTCCGTAAAAAATGCACACCCGATGGAGCCAACCCTCGTCTGAAAGACCTTCACACCGGCCGCCTCGGCCGCCTGTGCCATCCCCCGGGAGAAGTACCCGGCCTTGGAATCAAGCCCTTCGTAGAGCCCTTCATCCCTCAGCACCTGAAGCACTGCCAGCCCGGCGCTCATGGCCAGAGGATTCCCCGAAAGGGTCCCCGCCTGGTAAACGTCACCCTCGGGAGCCATTCTGGCCATGATGTCCCGCCTTCCGCCATAGGCCCCAACAGGCAGACCTCCACCGATGATTTTCCCAAGACACGTCAGGTCGGGCATGATCCCGTAAACCTGCTGCGCCCCGCCCGGCGCCAGCCGAAAGCCCGTGATGACCTCATCGAAGATGAGAAGTGCCCCGTATTGTGTACAGAGCTCCCTGAGCCCAGCCAGGAATCCATCCTCGGGCACAACCACCCCCATGTTGGCGGCAACCGGCTCCACAATGATGGCCGCCACCTCCCGGCCAGTCGCCTCCATGACCTCACGTACCGCGCCGAGATTGTTGTATGGAATCGAAATGGTGTGCTGGGCGACTTCATCCGGGATGCCCGGACTGCCGGGAATCCCGAGGGTGGCCAGCCCCGACCCGGATCGAACCAGGAGACTGTCCACGTGTCCGTGATAACACCCGTTGAACTTGATGATCTTCTTGCGGCCCGTGAACCCGCGGGCCAGGCGAACGGCGCTCATGGTCGCCTCGGTTCCCGAGCTCACCATTCGGACCATCTCGATGGAAGGCACCATTTCCACCACCATCCGGGCCATGCGCAGCTCTACTTCGGTGGGAATCCCGTAAGAGGTCCCCCTTTCCGCCGCGGATTTCACGGCCTCCACCACCCGCGGGTGAGCATGCCCAAGAATCAGCGGTCCCCAGGAGGCCACGTAATCGATGTAGCTGTTTCCATCCACATCCACGATGCGAGAGCCCCTGGCCTCCTTGATGAAAAGAGGAGTGGACCCCACGGCGCGCGCCGACCGCACGGGGCTGTTCACTCCCCCGGGAATCACCTCGCAGGCCTCTTCATAGAACTTCTTCGAACCCTCCCACGCCATTGGTCAACTCCCTCTCATCTCTTCCCCGTCATGCGATGGCAGTGCCTTCCGAGGGTGCAATTTCATACTGTTCCAGGTGAAACTCGGAATCCCCCCTGACCAGGATCCGCGCATGCAGCCTCTCCTCAAGCCGCTCCAAGGGACCTCTTTCCTCGTCGCAGAAGCGCGCAGCCACCTCAGGGTGAACAATGACGGTCACGTTTCTTCCGAAAAGCTCGACCCGCTCACGCTCAAGCTCCCTCAGTATTTCATAGCAAATCGTCTGCTTGGACTTGAGGTATCCTTCCCCGTCGCAATAAAAACAAGGCTCGCAAAGCGTTCTGCCAATGCTTTCCTTGGTTCGCTTGCGGGTCATCTCGATCAGCCCGAGCTCGGACATGCGCAGAATGTTGGTCTTGCTCTTGTCTTTCCTCATGGCCTCCCGCAGGGCGTTGAAAACCTTCTCCCGACTGGCCTCCTTCTCCATGTCGATGAAATCGATGATGATGATTCCGCCTATGTTTCTGAGGCGAAGCTGGTAGGCGATCTCCTTGACCGCCTCCAGATTCGTCTTCAGTATGGTTTCCTCCAGATTCCGCTTCCCGACGTACCTGCCCGTGTTCACATCAACAGCGGTGAGGGCCTCGGTCATCTCGATGACAATATAGCCCCCGGACTTGAGCCAGATCTTCTTGCTCAGCGCCCGCTGAACCTCCATCTCGATTCCATAGCCGTCGAAGACCGCCTCCTCGCCCTCGTAAAGCTCCACGGCCGATTGCAGCGCCGGCATGAAGGTTTCAATGAAGCTCAGGACTTTTCTGTATTCAGCCTCCGAATCGATCACCAGGCGGTCCACCTCCTTGGTGAACAGATCTCGAACCGCCCTGAGCGTGATGTCCAGCTCCCGGTACACCAGAGAGGGCACCGAAGCCCGCTCCGCCCTGCGCTGGATGCTCTCCCACAGCTTCAGGAGAAACTCCATCTCGGCCTGCAGCTTGTCCGGCTCCGCATCCTCGGCGGCCGTCCGCACGATGAAGCCGCAATGGGGCGGTTTGATGGCGCACATGATCTCGCGGAGCCGCTTGCGCTCCTTTTCGTTCTCTATCCGTCTCGAAACCCCCACGTGATCCATGGTGGGCATGAAGACCAGATTCCTTCCGGGCAAGGTGATGTGCGTGGTGATGCGCGCACCCTTGCTCCCGAGGGGCTCCTTGGCGACCTGCACAAGGATTTCCTGGCCCTCCTGCAGACGGTCCTCTATGGGGATTTCCTCCAGGACCACACGATCGCCCCTCCCATCGGACTCCCCTTCCCCGGGGCTTTCCTCGGGCTCCAGCGACTCACCGCCGTCCTCCGTCGAGCAAGAATTCATGAAGAGACGGTCCAGCTCCTCCATGGGACGCTGCACATCGCTCACGTACAGAAACGCCGCCTTCTCCAGGTTGATGTCCACGAAAGCCGCCTGCATCCCCGGAAGCACGCGCACCACCCGCCCCTTGTAGATATTCCCCGCAATTCCGCGATCCGAATTGCGCTCCACGTAGAGCTCAGCCACCTGACCGCTTTCGACCAGAGCGACTCGTGTTTCGAAAAAATCACTGTTTATGATGACCTCGGAGGACATGGCGAGCACCTTCCTTCAACGGCATTCGAAAACGATATGGGTCGCATGGGATCGTCATCCCGCGGCGAAATCGACATTTTGCAGACTCGTAATTCATGCAGCAGCTCGGACTGCTCCGGCAGCAGCTGGATCAGAATGGTGGAGGGCCTGAAGCAGAGATTCTTCCTCTCCATCACATCCATTTCGATGGTGTGCTGATCGATACGGCGCAAATCCAGGAGAACGGCCCACAAGGGTGCCGAGACTCGCCCCCTTTTGGTCTCCTTGAACAGCACCCCATCCGGCCGCAGATCCCAGTCGCGGGCCAGACGCTCCGTCAACGCCGATGGAATGGACGTCACTCGATAGGTGACGCAAAGGCTTTCCGCCCTTTCGGGCCGACGTTTCAGCAATTCAGCCTTTTCCACCCGCAAACCCGCGGGCATCGCGCCGTTCAGCGCCTGCCTCACCTGCTCCGGGTCAAGCTTGCGGCTGAGGGTCAGGATCGCCCTCTCGACCAGGCTTTCCATCCCCAGGGGAAGCGCTTCCTCGAAGGAGAGCTTGAGATGCGGGTGGAATCCCGAGGAGTATACGGCGGGCAGGCCCGCCCTCCTCACGGCGCGGATCAGACTTCGGGCGATTTCCAATTGTCCATGGTAGCGGAGATCTCCCACCCTGCTGTATTGGAGCAGGAAGAGGAACTGGCCTCCTTCCTTCCTCGCCTGAGCCACCCCATGCGGCCCTTCAGATGAGGGAGCCGCCGCCTCATGCAGCTGAGGGAATACCGTCCGGTGATCGCAAACGCCGCAGGCCGAGCATGCTTCCCATCGACAGTCGGGCGTCAGGGACTCCCGAAGACTTCTTTCCAGCTCCTCCAGGAGGAAGCCGCTTTCAACCCCCGAAGAGAGATGCCGCCAGGGCAGCACTTCGTCCAGACCTCGAGCCCTCTCGGCGTAGAAGCATGGCTCCAGCCCCGCCTCTTCGAAAGCCCTGGCCCAGATTCGGGGCTGGAACTGCTCGCCCCACCCATCGAAGCGGGCACCCAAACCGTAAGCCCTTTCGATGACACGACCCAGCCGGCGATCCCCTCGCGAGAAAACCGCCTCCAGGATGCTCTGATCGGCGTCGTTCCATTTCATTTTCAGGCCCGGCCGGTTCATGCGCCCCCTGAGCACATCGATCCTGTCCTCGATCAGGCTTCTGGAAAGCTGCGGATGCCATTGAAAAGGGGTGTGAGGCTTCGGGACGAAAGTGGAAACCGACACGTTGAGCGAGGCTCTCTTTTTACCCGCGAGCTGCCATACGCGGTGGGTCAGTCGAATCAGGGACTCCAGATCATTGTCATCCTCGGTGGGCAGACCGATCATGAAGTAAAGCTTGAGCACTTTCCAGCCCAGCGAAAACGCATTCTGCGCGGCCTGCAGGAGGTCGTCATCGGTCACGGGCTTGTTGATCACACGGCGCAGCCGCTCGCTTCCGGCTTCTGGAGCCAGGGTGAAACCGGTCTTTCGGACCCTTCGCACCAGCTCCATGAGCTCGGGGGTGAGTGTCCCCACTCGCATGGAAGGCAAAGAGACGGCAACCCGGGCATCCTCCAGCCGATCCACCAAAGCCGACAGCAATGGCTGAATCTGGCAGTAATCGCCGGTACTGAAGGAGAGGAGGGAGAGCTCCTCAAACCCGCTGTTCTTCAATGCCTCCACCGCCGAGGCCAGGACCTCTGCGGGATGGCGCTCCCGAACGGGACGGTAAATGTAGCCGGCCTGACAGAACCTGCAGCCCCTCGTGCAGCCGCGGGCGATTTCCAGGCTGAGTCGGTTGTGGACGATATCTCCCATGGGGACCAGGGGCTTCACCGGGGTCGGCGAGCGCCGATCCAGGTCCATCACCAAGCGTTTCCTGACCACCGGCCAGCTCCGAAGCCGGGGCTCAATGGATCGAATGACCCCGTGGGGCTCTTCATAGGTCACGTCAAAAAACGAGGGCACATAGACGCCGGGAACCTCCGCCACCGCTCGGAGAAATCCCTGCCGGTCAGCGCGACTCCCACGCCACTCCCGGTGAAGGTCCACGATTTCGACCAGCACCTCCTCGGCCTCCCCCAGAACAACGAAGTCCAGAAATTCCGCCAGAGGCTCCGGGTTGAATGCGCAGGGCCCCCCCGCGATGACCCAGGGATCAGTCGGCCCCCGGTCCTTCGAATGAAAGGGAATCCCACCCAGGTCCAGCATCGTGAGAATGTTGGTGTAACTCAGCTCATACTGGAGGCTGAATCCGACGAAATCGAAATCTCTCAGGGGACGGCGACTCTCGTGGGCCCGAAGCGGCTCACCCCGGCTGCGCAGCAACGCTTCGCAGTCATGCCAGGGAGCGTAGGCACGATCGGCCATCACCCCTTCCAGTCCATTGAGGAGATGGTAAAGCACGTGCAAGCCGAGATGGCTCATGCCGACCTCGTAAAGATCGGGAAAAGCCAGGAGGAATCGAGTCCGGGCCCGGTCGAAGTCCTTTCGGCACGCGTTGACTTCGCTCGCGAGGTAGCGTCCCGGCTTCTGTATGCTCAACGGCAGATTATCCATGCGATGGGTGTCCGGCTTCTCCTGTGACGTGCTCGATGCCCCCAAAACATCCCGCTGGCCGGGAGAACCGGGGAAAATTCATGATCCAGAAACGATTTTTATACTTTTTTTGATAAGTTGGAGTCAACAAGAAAGGCCTGCCCCATTTCAGACAGGCCAGCCTGAATCTGGCTCAAAAGGGAACTGGAGGCCATTCAAAGCACCAGAAGCTCCTCCGTCGCGCTGTTGAAAGACTCCAGACCCTTCGACGTCACCAGATAAGTGTTTTCCAAACCCACAATGCCCTCCCCCGGCAGGATCAACTTGGGCTCGAAGGCAAAGGTCATCCCCTCCTCCAGCGCCAGCTTCTGCCCCTGGGCCACAAAGGGGAGCTCATCCACCTCGATTCCCAGTCCATGGGCCACAAAGGACACCCTGGTCTCCCCGTGCCCCATGAAAAACTCTTCCCAGCCGGCCTCCCGGACCCATCGAAGGACCGACTTATAAAGCTCCCCCGTAACGGCGCCCGGCTTCGCGCCGTCCGCGAATCTCGAGTGGATTTCCCGCACGACGGCGTAAGCCTCCAGAAGTTTTTCCGGGGGCCGTCCAATACAGAAATTCCGCGTCTGGTCGTTGAGGTAACCGTTGTGGTTCATCATCGTATCCACGCTGACGATCTCTCCGGCCCGTATCCGTCTCGTGCCCGGTCCCTGACCGAAGGCGGCGCTCAAACCCTCGCCGCCCGTCGGAGCATCGGCGTAGGATGGCATGGCCGCCTCGGGACCCGAAAGCACATGTCCGAAATACATGTCCATGTTGAAGGCCCTCAGCCGAATCAGGCCGAGATGGCCGGCCAGCCTCGCCGCACGCTCGAGCTCGATGCTCAATTCGAGCTCCCTCATGCCCTCCTTGAGCAATCGTGGGACGGCATCGGCCACTGCCCGGGAGATACCGGCCGCTCCGCGCATCATGTCGATCTCCCAGGGTGATTTGACCATGCGCACCTGGCGGATCAAGCCGCTCACGTCGACGATCTGCTGCCCGGGGAACAGCTTCTCATCGTAGAAAAAGAACGTGCTCGTCGGCAGCACATCCAGCTCCATCCCGATGCGCTTGACGGAATCGGTTCCGCATGCCTCGAAAAGCCAGCCAGGCAGATCCCTGACGGTGGAAAGCGGCACGACGGGGCGTATGGGCGACTGGGATTCCGCCCGCAGGACATCCCGCTTGACCAGGAAGATCGGCTGCCCCTCGGCTGGCACGATCAGATGGGCATCCTGAACCGTCCCCGTGAAATAGAACAGGTCAGCATTCTGCCGGATGACGGCAGCCTCCACATCGCTTCGCTGAAGCAGCCTCTGCAATGCCACGATACGAGCCGCAATCTCATCCATGGGAACATTCAACAGCATATGCTCTCCTTCCATCTCGAGACCTCGGAATCTATCATGCGCCCTCCCTTGAGTACTCTCAAGGATGCATGGCAAATGTTGAGTGGAGCCAGGAGATTTCTCTTTACCTTGAGCACGCGGCCAAAGCAACCGGCTCAAGCCCGCTTCAATAGTGAATCATGGCACATTGGACCGGGCGACAGCCCGGCAGGAAGCCCCGGGACCCGAAAAGGAAACTGGAATCCCGCGTCGGGCCAAAGGGGCCGCCGGAAGCCCGGCAGGCCCCGCGAAGGAGGTCGGAAAGCAAAAAAGCCGAAAGCAGCACTTCCGCATGGGAGAGGGCTGCTTCCGGCTGCAATGAAAGCGGATGGAGAGTCAATGGTGCCCGCTAGGGGGCAGGAGAGCCGCCCATATCGGCGGAGCCGGGGCCAGAATCCTGGGCGGGAAATGCTTCAACGACGTCGTCTTCAGCCCCGGAGACCAGCGCTTCCATACGACTCACTTTGAGCGAAAGGCTCAGGTCCAATGCCCGATATTGCCTCGCATCCTGTATCGCATCCTTGTCCCTGTCGATCTTCAACCATTCATGAGGGCCTCTTTTTCCGCCGAGCCGGTCGATGGATCTCACGAGCTCGATGAGCTGGCCGATCTGCTTGAGCAGCTTTCCGCCCTCAACCGCGCCCAAATCCTCCAAATCCTCCCGATCCAGCGCCAGACCATCAATTTCTCTGCCCTCAGCCCGCATCTTCGAGATCTTTTGGAGGATTTTTTGAGCAAATCCAAGTATATCCTCCTTCCTCACCTCCCGGCGTCCCTCTTGAACCTGAACATTGCTCGCTTCCAGGTGGAGCTCGAACCGGAACAGCTCCTCACGTTCCTCCCCGGTGACGGGATCCAGCGTTTTCATGGAAGATTGAAAGGAGAAATCCATCTTGAGAGTCTGGGACCGGATATCCAGGAAACCGCCCGCCGTCAGATTGCGAACGTGCTCGTCCTTGAAGGAAAAGCTGAAATCGAGCTGCTGAGACTCCTCCCTGAGGCTGCTGCGCTCCAGGTCCAGCCCACTCTGCCGCAGCAGCCGCAGCGGCTCGGACAGTTTAAGGAAGTCATCCTTCGGCACCCCCTCGCCCACACCATGGCCCAGGAGCCCATTTATCAGCGGCTTGAGGCCGCCAACCCGCGCTTTGCCAAGATCTTTGAGCAAGCCGCCACCGCCGACAATATTCCTCCAGTCGAGATTTCCCAACGAAAACACGGCACCACCTCCCGGACCAACGCCTTTTCCCGTGGACCTCGAATCACGGCCCCCGATTCATCTCCACAGTCATCCATGCTTGAACCAAACGGTTTACAGGCGATATCGGCCGGATGGAGCCGGATCGTGAGCTCTTTGCCCTTCAGTTCATGCCCCGGGACGCCCCCGTTTCTCCGGCATCGGGGTCCCGGGGCATCGCATTCAACCAGGAAGAGATTACGATGAGCCCGTCTGAATTCAGGAGATGTTGGGCATCAGGGCCCATTTGACGAACCAGGAGGAAGCCTCTGGACTCCGGTCGAGACACACGATACCTCCGTTCTGGAACTTGAAGACCATGGGATTTTCGGCGCCTATGATGAGGAATGAGGCCAGTTTTTCCATGAAGGGAAGATGCCCGACGAGCATGAGACCCTCTTCGGGCTTGAGCTTCAATGACCATGGCGCCACGGGATCCAGAGGTCCAAGACCCTCCGCGGCCTGAATGCCGCCGGGAGGCTCCAGGATGCTCCCCATGATGGTCGCGGTCTGCAGCGCCCGCTGCTTTCCACTGTGCAGAATCCTCGCCACCAAGACCCCGTAGCCTTGGGCCACCCCGGCAATGCGCTCCACCTGGGAAACGCCTTCCACGGACAGGCCCTGGTCAGGGTCAACATCCCTGGGCAGACTGCGGCCATGCTGGACCAGATAAAGCGCCATGGTAAACACCTCCTTGCCGCCCGCCTCACCCTTGGACGCCCGTCGGTGGATGGCAGGCGAATATGGTTGAGTCTCCAAAACCAGGAATCCCATCCTCGTGCGGAAAGGGAGTCCGCTCGATGACTTCCGGGGCCAGCCGGCTTGAATCGTCGAAGATGAGGAAGGCGAAATGCAGGAGGTTGAGCCTTTCGTCGTAGCGCTTCTTCAGCAGGAAGAAATACAGGTCGCGTACTGCCTCGTCGCGGGCCACCCCATGACGTCGCCTGGCATCGAGGAACAGCTCGACAAACGGAGGAGAGGGAGACGCCAGGGACTGCACGAACGGCTCACCCTGAAAGGCCGGCTCGTCGCCTTCAAGAACGTGGGCCTCAAACTCCTTCAGCAGGCGATCCCAAGGAATGCTGATCAGATTACTCGACACCGAATCAAACCCTCCAGACCACTTGTCCACAAAGGTCTCACTCCCTGGGACTCAAATTCACTGCTGGAGGTCTCCGCTGGTAATCGGTGCCGCAGGCGTCATTCCCTGCCCCGAGTGCTTCGCGAGGGTTTGCCTGAGCTGCCCGGCTATGGGCGGTGCCTGGATTTCCGCGCTGTTGAAGATCTGCACCGGAATCACCGCCGGGATATTGTAGAAGTTGGAAGTAGCCTGATAATTGACCTGTATGGCAGCCCCCTCCAGGGAAACGCCGGCAAACAATCCCCGACTCCGCGAATAGGACAGGATTTCCGAGCGCAGAAGAACGTCCGTGCTGGCTTCCGCGTGGCGACCGACCGGGCCGGCCGCCACGGACGCGTCCGCCCCCAGGGTGAACTTGCCACCGGTGATGGCATCCATGCTCCTGATGGTCCGAAAAACCAGTATGATATCCGTCGACTGCGCCCCGATCTGCCAACCGATGCTGCCACCCATCAGCCGATAGAACACGGGATTGCTCCAGCCTCGGTCTTGATTCCTGAGGACCACAATCCCCTCGCCGTATCGTGCGCCAAGGATGAAGCCGGCCTTCAAGAGGCCCGGAAAGATCGCGATTCCCGCGGCATCCCTCAGAAGGTGCTCGGGGATGCCCCCCTCGGGGATCGACATGATTTCGTCCATGACGTGGATGGCGGAAGACACCCTGGATACTTCACTTCCCCAGCCAAGGCCGGAGGAAGGAAGAACAAAACTGATGGTCAGGATCGATAGACACGCTGATATTGCTTTGCTCATGAGGGGCCTCCTCCTCGATATTGTGCGATGTTGGCTGATTTGACGCCGGATGTCTGGACGCATCATGCCATGAAACGGTTTTGAGTTCAAATCCCCTGGAGTCCAATGGGAGAGAACGATTTTGTTCTTTTTCTTCGGGGACTTCCCCAAGACCCGCGAAAATCTACTTCCCTTCTATCTTGATGCTATGTTAGCTATCTCCGCTTTTTTGGAGACCAGCCTCCCGGAGCTTCTCGAGTCCGACCCGCCAGGGCTTCATATGAGAGCGGTTCCAGGGGTCGGAGGACAGGGGACAGTCCAACGCGACGGCGGTTTGGCATGAATAATGCCCTGATCGTTTTCCGTCGCACTCGGGTGTTAAGGGAAGCCGGCGGCAAACCGATAGTGTCGGTGAAACAGCAAGCCCTAAATGGAAATCGAAGCTTTCAGCACCAGGTGCGATCAACGGACCTGGCGCAGCACGGGAACCGATTAGAATTCAGAAAGGTTGGATACATGTTAGAATTACCGTTTATCGTGATGGGACTCGGGATGTTGTTCTACCTGGAGGAGTGGACCTCTGAGAAGCCAAGCTTCATGAGAGCCGCGGTGTTCGTCGGCGCCGTGATCGAAAGCACCGTCTGCCTTGCCTTTCGAGCATGACCTCAAAGAGCCCGGGGAGTGTTCCCGGGCTCTCCCCGAGACATGCCGGACCTGAAGTCCTGGACGCCCCTCAGGTGCTCCTCCTCTCGGAAAGCCCCTGATTGCCCCTCTTGTGCTCTCAACCACCGTCTCCATCCCGCCAACCGTAATCGCTGTATCGTCCGAAGGGACTCTTTCTTGACAAAGGACTGACAGCCAAGTATCAAATCGCAATGTCACAACCTGCTTGTGGTGATTGACGAATAGCCCCGACTTGCGGTTGTGGGGCTTCCACTGCTCATGGCGTGTTGAGGGATGTGTCGGATGATCCTGCCTTCGAGACCTCATCGCTTGGCTCTTGCATTTCTGATGCTGTTCCCGCTTTCGGGCTGCTTTCCCGTGAAATCAGCGCGAGTGGCCTCCGTTGCCCTGACTCTCGACGACGTGGCCAGGGCAACCGCAAGGCATTCGGATCCCGAGCTCGTCCGAGCAGGGACTCCCGCTTACCTGATGCTGCTGGGTGGACTCCTGGAGGCCTATCCAGAGAACCGACGGCTGCACCTGGCCGCATGCCAGGCCTATGCGAGCTACGCGGCAGCACTCCCGTGGAAGGCCGAGTCCGCGGCCAGGATTCAAGCCCTGTACCTCAAGGCCAGGAATCACGGATATCGAGCTCTTCCCGGCGAGCTAGCGGAACGGTTCCCATCCGCCGCCGAAGGAGACATCGAGAGCTTCACGGCGTTGCTGCGCAGACTTGGGGCCGGGGAGGTCCCTGCCCTGTTCTGGACCACCGCGGCATGGGCGGGATGGATCGGCGCAAGCCAGGGCCGGCCCGAAGCCCTGGCCGACCTGCCGGCCCTGGAGGCCGCCATTCAACGCCTCCTGGAGCTGGACGAATCATTCCATTTCGGTGGTCCCCATCTGCTCATGGCTGTTTATCTCTCGGCGAAGCCCCCGGTGAGCGAGAGACAGCTGGCGCGGGCTCGAGAACACTTCGACCGGACCTTCCAGCTGGGAGGAGACCAGGTGCTTTCGGCCCGGGTGATGTATGCGGAATACTACGCCCGGGGGATCCGGGACCGGCGCCTTTTCGAATCGACCTTGCGCGGCGTCCTCGAAGCCCCCGAGGGGCAGATCCCCGAGCTGACCCTTTCCAACGCACTGGCCAGGGAAAAGGCACGCAGTCTTCTGGAGCGAACGGATGAATACTTTGACAGCCCATTGTAAAGGGATATTCCAGCGCCCATGGACCGGCGGCTGGTCTCGAAGCGCGGTTTTGGGGGCTTGTTTGCTCCTCACCGCCCTCGGGTTTGGCCGGCCGGCGCCCGTTCTCTCCGCCGGCGCGCCTGAAATCGAGCTCAAGCTGGCCACCCTGGCTCCGGAAAACAGCTCGCTCACCCGGATTTTTGAAGAGATGAACCTGGAGGTCATCCGGGAAACGGGCGGGAAGGTCGGCTTCAAGCTGTTCGCGGGTGCGGTCATGGGGGATGAAGAGGATGTACTCCGCAAGCTCAGAGCCAACGTGATCCATGGAGCGGCATTCACATCTCCCGCCCTCACCGATATCAATCCGGATCTTCGAGCCTTTCTCATCCCTTTCTTGTTCAACGACAACCGCGAAGTGGACCATGTTCTGGCGAATATGGATCAAACCCTCAAGCGCAAGTTCGAAGAGAAGGGTTATGTGGTCCTGGGATGGCCGGAGCTGGGTTTCCTCTATTTGATGTCCTCGAGTCCCGTGGCCGGCCTTGAGGATCTCAAGGGCAAGCGCGTATGGGCCAAGGCCAATGCCCCCATGTCCCAGGCCCTCATCGATCGTGTCGGGGTCTCGACGGTCGCCATCGGAGTTCCCGACGTCCTCATGGGGCTGCAGACGCGGCTGGTCGATGTGGTCTACAACTCGCCCTATTATGCCCTCGCGACCCAGTGGAACACCCAGGTCAAGTACCTCACCGACCTGCCGCTGACCTACATCGGTGGCGCTCTCCTTCTGGACGGGAAGGCATTCGGCAGGATACCGGCCCCCCTGCAGGGGAAGGTCAGGGAGGTTTGCGGCAAACATGTCGGCCGCCTGGTGGAGAGAACGCGCAAGGACAATGCCGAGGCCATGGAGCTGATCTTCAAACGGGGCGTCAAAAAAATCACGCCGTCGATGGCGCAGGTCCAGGCATTCAAGGATTTGAGCGATGCCGCCATGAAGGATCTCGACCCCAAGCTGCTGCCCCCCGAAGCGACCCAGACCGTGAGGAGGCTTCTGATCGAGCACCGATCAAGCTCGAAGAATCGGCCATGAGCCCTCCCACCGCAGAGGTCATTCGCCGGGCGGCAGCGGTCTATTCAGAGGTTGAACGTTGGACTGTCGTGCTCTTGATGGTCGTCCTGGTTCTTTTTGCGCTGTATCAGATCGTTTTGCGCAATTTCTTCTTCACGGGGGTCATCTGGGGGGACAATTTTCTTCGGCACCTGGTCCTCTGGATCGGCTTCCTCGGGGCCTGCCGTGCCACGGCCGAAGGGAAGCACATACAGATCGAGCTTCACGCCCTGATTCCCGAAGGATATTTCAGGTCTGTCCTGAGTCTGGTGCGGATCATTTTCCTCACGGCCGTATGCGCCGCCCTGTTTTACGCATCCTGGAGCTTCGTCACCAATGAAAGGACCGCGGGAGACCTGGCCTTTCTGAGAATCCCCTACTGGTGGCTGGAGACAATATTTCCCGTGAGCTTCCTGGTCATGACCCTGCGCAGCCTGAGCCAGCTCCGGCAAAACCTTCGCGCTTTCGGGCGTGGGGCGCATCCATGAAATCCTTTTCCGTGCTTCTGCTCAGCCTGGCCGCCCTGTCCGGAGCCCCCCTGTTCTCGGTCATTGCGGGGGCATCCATCCTTGCGCTCCTCATCCTCCAAATCGACCTTTCGCTGGTCATAATCGAGATGTACCGGCTGGCGTCCAATCCCATGCTCGTGGCCCTGATGCTTTTCGCCCTGGCCGGTTACATGCTGGCGGAAAGCAATGCCAGCAAGCGTCTCGTGCGCCTGAGCATGGCGCTCCTGGGTCGAGCACCCGGCGGCCTGGCCATCGTCGCCCTGCTCACCTCGGCCTTCTTCACAGCCCTCACCGGGGCATCGGGCATCACCATCGTTGCCCTGGGAGGACTCCTGCTCCCGGCCCTCGTCGAGGACCGGTACCCCGAGAAGTTCTCCCTGGGACTCCTCACAACCTGTGGGAGCCTGGGCCTGCTCTTTCCACCCAGTCTTCCGCTCATCGTGTACGGCATGGTGGCCGAGGTCAAGATATCGGAGCTCTTTGTGGCCGGAGTCCTGCCCGGCCTCCTGATGATGACCCTCCTCGCACTGTACTCGGTATGGCAGGGAGCCCGAAAGCAGCGGCGGAGCTGCCCCGGCGAGCGGTGCGAAGCTCCCAGGAGCATGGGCGAAATCATGGTCGCCCTGAAGGAAGCCGTCTGGGAGCTTCTGCTGCCCGTTGTGGTGATCGGCGGGATCTTCAGCGGCTTTCTCGCCGTGAGCGAGGCTGCGGCCATCACGGTGCTCTATGTCTTCCTGGTGGAAACGGTCATACACCGGGAGGTGACGCTTCGGGATCTTCCACCCGTCATTCTGAAGACGGCCGTGATGGTGGGAGCCATCGTGCTGATCCTGGGGGCATCCCTGGCGTTCAACAGCTTTCTGGTGGATCAGCAGGTGCCGAGCCGAATCCTCGAGCTCATGCAGGACCACGTCCAGAGCAGGACCGGCTTTCTCATCCTCCTGAATATCTTCCTCCTCGGTGTCGGCTGCCTCCTCGACATGTTTTCCGCCCTGGTCATCGTGGTTCCGCTCATCGTCCCCATTGCCGCCAGCTACGGAGTCGATCCGCTTCACCTCGGAGTGATCTTTCTCACGAACCTCCAGATCGGGTATTCGACTCCACCGGTGGGGATGGACCTTTTCATTGCCGGCCTCCGGTTCGAGAAGCCCGTCATTTACCTTTATGTCGCTTCACTCCCCTTTCTGGCTATTCTCCTGACGACCCTGGCGATCATCACCTTCTTCCCCTCCCTTACCCTCGTGCTGGTCCGATAACCGGCCCGGCACCGTGGATTTCGGTCCAGCTCCGACATTATATTATGACCACTGGAGAAGATGAAAGCAGGCCATACCTCGAACAGGAGTCGACAATCATGGATTTTCTACTTCCCCCGGATGTTCAGGAAGACCGGAATCGTTTTGTCCGGTTCCTCGAGAGCCATGTGAAACCCAACTTGCACCAATGGTACCGAGAGGAGGCCGTGCCCAGGAGCCTCATTGAGCAGATGGGGCGGGAGGAGTGGCTGGGCTTCACCTTGAATGGAGGGGGCATCGAGGAGCACGGCGCCCTCAAGCAGGCTCTGCGATCGGAGGAGCTCGCGAAGCTCTCGCCCGGCGTTGCCGTCGTGGTGCTGGTGCAGATTTCGCTGGGAGCCAAAGGAATATGGCTCTTTGGCTCCCAGGATCAAAAGCGCGCGCTCCTTGAGCCGGCAGCTCGGGGGGAGCTGCTGATCTGCCTCGGCAACACCGAGCCGGCGGCGGGAAGCGACGTGGCGAGCATCGCCACGCGGGCCGAGAAGGTTGAGGGCGGTTGGCTGCTGAACGGCACCAAGGCTTACTCGACCAACGCGGCCATGAGCGACCACGCCTTGATCACCGCCATCTCCGATCCTGACGCCCCCAGGAACCGCAGGCTTTCCATGTACGCGGTGAACCTCTCGGCCGAGGGAGTCAAGAGAAAGAAGCTCAACAAGAAAGTCTGGATCCCCTCCGATCTCACACGCATTCAACTGGACAACGTGCTCGTGCCGGATGAAGGGCTTGTGGGCGAGCGCGGTCGTGGGCTGCGGCAGGTCCTGGAGATCTTCACCAACAGCCGGCTTCCCATCAGCGCCATGACCCTGGGCAATGCCGTGGGGGCCTTCGAGCTCGGCCTGGATCATGCCGGAAAGCGGAGAGCCTTTGGGAGCCCCATCCTGGATTTTCAGTCCAAGTCCTTCGAAGCCGCCGATCTGTACAGCAGGATGGAGGCGGCCAGACTCATGGTCTACAAGGCCTGCTGGGCCAGGGACCAGGGGCTGGATTTCCAGCTGGAAGCTTCCATGGCCAAGTATCTCACGGTACAGATCGCCCGGGAGGTGAGCACCTGGGCCGCGGACCTTTTTGGAGCCGCCTCGGTGGTGCAGGAGCACCCCGTGCACAAGTTCCCCATGGACGCGTGGGCATCCTCACTGGGCGAGGGCACGCAGGACATCCAGAAGCTCATCATCTTCCGGGGCTTGATGCACAAACTGGCTGAGTCGGAGGCGTCTCAAGCATAACGCGATCCACGCCTGCCCCAACGCGGCACCCTCAAGGACAGGAAGACTTGCGGTCGAAGCCGGGGGTTAGCTTGAAGCCCGAAGCCCGATGATCGAAAAGGTTCCGAGCGCTCATCTCGGCTCGAGAACGATCTTGCCGAACTGATCGCTCCGTTCCATCATGGCGAAGGCCTCGCGCCCTTCACTCATGGGCATGACCGTGTCGATGACGGGGCGGAGCCTCCCCGACCAGAGCAGACCGTTGATCTCCCGGAAGTCCTGGTGGGAGCCCATGAGACTGCCGATGATGCTGATCTGCTTGCTGAAAATATAGCGGATATCGATCTCGACTTCGGGCCCGCTGGTGTTGCCGACGATGACGATCCGTCCCCCCCGGGCAACGGCCTTCATGCTGGTGTTGAGGGTGGCGGCTCCGACGTTGTCCACCACCACATCGGCCCCCCGACGGTCCGTCAGTCGCATGATCTCGCGACCCCAATCCACCTGTGAACGATCGATGACGTGGTCGGCCCCCAGGTCATAGGCCTGGGCCGCCTTGCGGGCATTGCTGGCCACGACGTAGACCGTCGCCCCGGCGAGCTTCGCGATCTGGGTCGCCATGGTATTCACCCCGCCGCCGGCCCCGACGATGAGGACGGTCTCGCCGGCCCGCAGAGCGGCGCGATGCATGAGCATCCTCCATGCCGTGATCGTGACCAGCAGTGGAGCCGCGGCAGGCCGGAAATCCACGTGGTCCGGGATGGCCATCAGGTTCCCCGCCGGCGCGGCCACAAACTGGGCCAGCCCCCCCCGGATGTGCTCCCCCAGGATGTGATAGCCAGGACTGACACTGTGCTCCCCGCGGCGAGTGAGCTCATCTTCGCCCGCATTGATTCCGGGGTCGATGACGACCCGCTCCCCTTCCTTCCAACCCTCGACGCCTTCTCCCACCCGTGCGATCACCCCGGCCACGTCGGACCCTCCCCAGTGGGGCATTTCGAGCTTCAGGCCCGGCCAGCCCTTGCGAACCCAGATATCGAGGTGATTGAGCGCACAGGACTTCACCTCCACCAGCACCTGCCCCGGTCCGACCGCGGGCTCGGGAACTTCCTCGTACCTCAGCACATCCTGGGAGCCATGCTCATGGAAACACAGGGCTTTCATGGTGCACCTCCTTTGAGAGTGATGGTTCGATGACCTGTACTCGTTAACTGAAGACCTTCACAAAACGCAAGATCTCCCCCTCCGCATATAGCTTTTGTAGAGCATCCACGCAACCCGCCCTTCAGGCACTCCATGACCTCCGTTGCGCACTCGGGATACCCCACGCGAGGCTTTGGGGCGATTTCTCTTGCACTGGAGCTTCACTTCGCAACAAATCTACTTGACGCAGAAAAGAGAAGCTCATAATGATGATACCTACAAAAATGTAAATCTTCTGCCCAGTCCGCTCCCGTGCGGTTCTGGCTTCCAACCACATGGGTGCGATGCCCCTCATCTTCGCACGGGGGTCCCAAGAGCATGACAGCCGGGTGAGGAGAAATGCGGCGGATTTCTCGCTCATGTCGAGCTTTGCCGATGCTGCAGCGTGGCGGGAGCTTCGTTTCAACCTGGCCTTCCGCATGTGAAAACTCCGTGACAGAAATCTGATCAGCGAGGTTGCCAACCCATGAGTTTCTTGTCCAAGGCCAATTGGAAGCTCCTGGTGGTGCTGGCCGTGCTGGCCGGCGGCGCCGGGTTGTTCGTCTCATTCGGACCTCCTCAGCTGATGGCCAAGACCGAGAGCCCTCTCTTCTGCTCCTCATGCCACGTCATGCAATCTCAGTATGAGGCGTGGTTCAACGTGGGCGCCCACCGCACCATCCGCTGCGTCGACTGTCACCTGCCCCATGAGAGCCTGCCGGTCTACTACACCTGGAAATCCATCGACGGTCTCAAGGACGTCGCGGTCTATTATTCCGGTCGAACGCCCGAAATCATCACGATCTCCGATCGCGGCAAACGGTTCGTGCAGGCCAACTGCATCCGGTGCCATGCCGAGCGGGTGGCCCTGATCAACCAGGAGCGCAACTGCTGGGATTGCCACCGGTTCCTGCAACATCAGCTGGCCGGCGTGCGTTTGACCAACTGAATCTCAACCCAATCCAACCGCACACAGGAGGAGGGGAGGATGTCAAAGCGCTTGAATCACACCCTGCTGATTTGCCTCGCAATGGGCCTGGCGGCAGCCCTTGCCGGATGCGAGCCGACCAAGCCCCAGCCTCGACAGGTGGTCACGATCCCGGACGGGGAGATCGATCCCGCCATCTGGGGACGGGCTTACCCCGAAGAGTACGAGCTCTGGAAGAAGACCGAGGAGCCCGTGTCGGAGCGGCGCAGCAAGTACAAGACCGGCATGGACGGCGGTGCGGTCACCGTGGACAAGCTATCCCACTTCCCCTACATGGCGCTGCTCTTCAACGGGTGGGGGTTCGGCATCGAGTACAACGAGCCCCGGGGGCACGCCTACATGGTGCGGGACCAGCTGGAAATCGACGCCTCGCGGATCGGCGCCGGCGGAGTCTGTCTCAGCTGCAAGAGCCCCTACGCTCCCGGTCTCCAGAAGGAAATGGGGATCGATTTTTATCGGAAGCCGTTCAAGGAGGTGCTCGGCAGAATCCCCGAGGAAACCCGCGACCTGGGGGTTGCCTGCATCGATTGCCACGACAACAAGGACATGAGCCTCAAGATCTCGCGTGGATTCACGCTGATCGAGGCGTTCAATGCGATGGGCGTCGACCCCGGTAAACTGACCCGCCAGGAGATGCGCTCCGCCGTCTGCGCCCAGTGCCACGTGACCTACAACATCCCCAAGGACAAGGAAAACAAATCCGTGGGGCTTTATTTTCCCTGGCAGAATAGCAAGTTCGGCGCCATCACCATCGAGGACATCATCAAGCAGATCCGCAAGGATGAGACGGTCAGGGAGTGGAAGCAGAATGTCACCGGATTTAAAATGGCCTTCATCCGGCACCCCGAGTATGAATTCTGGACGTTCAACAGCACCCATTTCAAGGCCGGCGCCTCGTGCGCCGATTGCCACATGCCCTACACCATCGCCGGGGTCCACAAGGTTTCGGATCACCGCGTCATGAGCCCGGTTCAGGCCGACATGAAAGCCTGCAAGCAGTGCCATGCCGAAAGCCCCCAATGGCTTCGAGACCGTGTCTTTTCCATCCAGGACCGGACGGTGTCCATCATGATCCGCGCCGGCTACCAGTGTGCAACGGTGGCGAAGCTTTTCGAGCTGACCCACAAGACCCAGGCGGAGGGCAAGGTCATCGACCCCGATCTCTACAGCAAGGCCAAGGAGTTTTATGAGGAGGCCTTCTACCGTTCGCTCTTCATGGGCGCCGAAAATTCGGTGGGATTCCACAATCCCCCCGAAGGACTGCGGATCCTGGGGGATTCCATTGCCTTCGGAGCCCGGGCGGAGGCCTACCTGCGCCAGGCCCTGGCCATGGTCGGAGTCGAGGTGCCCCTCAAGGTGGATCTCGAAATCATGAAATACGTGGACCAGAGGGGTGAGAAGAAACTGAGGTTCGATCCCAGACTCGAGTTCAAGGACCCCTACGGCCTGCAGGAAAGGTTCTTCTAACAGCCGGAACAAATGTATCACCCAGATCAGCCGGCTCCCGGGCACGAGCCTGGGAGCCGGCTGGAAGCTGATGGCTCACTCAGGAAGTCAGTGAAGTGAGCCGGCCAGATCCCTCCGCAGCCAGAAAAGAAAGGCCCCTTCCTTCACTGCCTCCACCATGCTCCTTATCGCGCGGGGCAGCTCATCCTCGCTGGCGCCCTTGGCCATGTGAAAATCCACCAGCTTCGCCCCATGGCGCGAGGCAACCTCTTCGAGCCGGCGCATGAGCTCCTCGTTGCCCGAGATATCAAGCCCCTGAGCGAAAAAGAAATTGAACAGCTCTCCACCATCGGAAACGAGGAAAAGATCCTCTCTCTCACCGACGTTTCGAACCACCACCTCGATGCGGTCCGCCGTCGGCCAGACCCAGTCGGAAGCCACCACAAAGCCGCTCCCGGTGGGCAGGATCTCCCAGCCCTTCACCATTTCGTCCAAAAGTCCCTGCCAGAGCTTCTTCTCATCCATCATGAGCCCACCCTCTCCCTTTTCCTTCAGATCGCACCTGGTTGAATCCATTCATGCGAGACCATTCCGCTGAGACCAGCCTGCATTGAAGAGCAAAGCCGTCTTCGACTCGATGTGCCCCATGGATATGCCTCGGACAGGCCGAGTGGTGAATCGAGTGAAGGCGTCATCAGAATTGTCACGTTTTTCGGCGAAACTCAACATGCTGAACAAATTTGTTTCCGTTTCCGGTGGGGACCGTTGCGTCCTTAGAATATTTTATACAATGAGCTCAGTATGTTACTTCGTTTTGTGCGTGATCCGAAACCGTGGCCCATCTCCTGCTTCACTCACGGGAAGTCGTGAGGAGTCATGGGGAGTGGCCACTGAACGGTGGGGGGGCCCTCCTCCATACCAGGGGCATGCACAAGGAGGTGATGGGAGACCGGGGAAACTGGGCGAACGAACCGTAATGCAGGGCTTTTTAGGGGTATTTGGACATTCCTCGAAAGCCGGGAGTGTTCGGGAGGAATTCATGATCACGCTGAACGATGAAACTGGGGGGAGAGGAGCATCATGATTGCTGATTCAATGAGAAGCGGTAAAGTTTTGATCTCAAGCCTGGCGATTCTATGTTTTCTGGGTGGTTTGCGGGGGGCCGCCGAACCGGCCTGGGCGCAGGAGGAGGAGAGGCCCACGGCCTCCATGTCCGTCGATTTCCTCACACAATATGTGTGGAGGGGCTATGGACTGAGCGACAATGCCAAGGGCATGGTCATTCAGCCCTCCATCACCGCGGGATACAAAGGCTTTTCGGTCAATATCTGGGGCAACCTCGACACGCACGACAAGAACCCCGTCGACCCGGAGGATGGTGTCGCCTGGAACGAGACGGATTTTACCTTTTCATACAGCCGGGAGCTCCTGCCCAAACTGACCGGCAACGTGGGCATCATCTACTACGCCCTGGATAAGGTGGACGACTCCCTGGAAATCTATCTGGGAGCCTCCTACGCCCTGCCCTGGTTTAACGTCGGTCTGACCGGGTATAGGGAAGTCTCTCACTATCCGGGCTGGTGGGTCCAGCTGGACCTGACGAGAAACTTCGCTCTCCCGTGCTACGGCATGAGCATCGACGTCGGCACCTCCTGGTTTTATCAGGACTCGGACGACAAGGCGGCTTATCCGAAGCCCAACCAGCCCGACAAGGCTTTCTCGGGCTTCCTGTCAGGCAACCTGTCGGCAGCCTTGAACATTCCACTGGGACAATATTTTACCGTCTCTCCCCGGGTTGGCTACGCATTCCCTCTGAGCGGGCGTGCCAAGGACTTGATCGAATCGCTGTCCTGGGATGGCGACGGCGATCATATCTTCGGGGGTATTCGCATTTCGGCTGCCTTCTGAACCTGACCGGAGCACCCGAAGGGCCCCTGACTCCATGAGCAAGAAGGCAAAAAGCCCGGCCTCCGGGATCGCCATCCCCGGGGTCGGGCTCTTTTCACTCATTCGGTCAAGGCAGGACGGCCTGGACGGACGTGAATCAACGCCTCGCCGGCTCCTCGGAAAAATTGCCTCAGGATTGCGGTTGCTTGACCTTCTTGAACTTGGACACCTTGCCGTTGGGGCCCGTCAGGGTCATCTCATCGCCCTGGACCTCCACGGCCACCTTGGTGCTTCCGAGGCTGCCCACATGGACCGAGACATGCTTCGTGTCGCTGAACATGTAAGGCACCGTAAAGGTGGCGTTTGCCGTTTTGACGGTAACCGTGCCATTGCGCGCGAAGTCGATGGTCTCGCTGCCATCCTCCTTCTGCCACGTCCCAACCACATCCCAGCTGGGCTTGAGAGCACAAGACGAAGCCACCGCCACCAAACAAAAGACTAGAAACAGACGCAGAACCTTCATGAACGATCCCTCCCGTTTGCCGTTTGATCAGTCCTCGCTCGTCAAAAAAATACGGAGCTCCATGCGGAAAAACACATGGAGACCTTTTACCTGCTTTGATCCGCGCTGTCCATCCCCAATTTGAGGGGGGGTCGCGATGAACGAGATTTCTCCTTGTCGCTCGTAACGACAGCTTTCGGACCTGCTCCTGGCCGCGCCGCGCGCCACCGGCTCGTGTCGGGAGGCAATGACGCGCGATCCTTTTTAGTTTACGCGACGCCATGAATACGATATCTTTGAATATTTAAAATAGTTACATTGCCGTTTTCGATATCCTCTCACCTTCAGACTCTGGGGAGCCATGTCAAACATCCGCAACTTCAGCATCATCGCCCACATCGACCACGGAAAATCCACCCTGGCCGACAGGCTCATTCAATACACCGGCCTCGTTTCCGACAGGCAGTTTCGGGACCAGATCCTCGACACCATGGATATCGAGCGCGAGCGGGGCATCACCATCAAGAGCCAGAGCGTCACGCTGCCATACCGCGGCAAAGCCGGCGAGGATTATGAGCTCAATCTCATCGACACGCCGGGTCATGTGGATTTTTCCTATGAGGTCTCCCGTGCCCTCGCATCGTGTGAAGGGGTGCTGCTGCTGGTGGATGCGTCCCAGGGGGTGGAAGCACAGACGGTGGCGAATCTCTACGCCGCCATGGAGCACGACCTGACGATCATCCCCGTCATCAACAAGATCGACCTGCCTTCCGCGGACATCGAGCGGGCCAGGGAGCAGATCGAAACCGAGCTGGGCCTGGATTCAGACCAGGCGATCCTCTGTTCGGCCAAGGAGGGGCTCGGAATCCAGGAGCTCCTGGAGGCCATCGTCGAGCGGATTCCGCCGCCTCGAGGGTCCCGGGACCTCCCCCTTTCCGCCCTCATCTTTGACGCGCACTACGACCCCTTCAGGGGCACCGTCGTGAGCTGCCGCGTCTTCGACGGAGCGCTGCGTCCCGGAGACGTCATCCGGTTCATGTACAACGATGCGACCTACAAAGTCGAAGAAGTGGGTCTCTTCAGAATCGTCAGGGAACCGCGAAGGGAGATCGCGGCCGGGGCCGTGGGTTACCTCATTGCCGGCATCAAGACCATCGGCGACGTCCGCGTGGGAGACACCGTGACCCTGGACGCGCACCCGGCGCCGACTCCCCTTCCGGGCTTCAAGGAGGTGAAGCCCGTCGTCTTCTCGTCCATCTATCCCATTTCGTCCGACGACTACCAGTCCCTTTCCGACGCCCTGGAGAAATACAAGCTGAACGACGCCTCCCTGGTCTACCAGAAGGACTCCTCGGCGGCCCTGGGCCAGGGATTTCGATGCGGGTTCCTCGGGCTGCTCCACCTCGAGATCGTCCAGGAGCGGCTGGAGCGCGAGTTCGATCAGGCCATCATCATGACGGTCCCGAGCGTGCAATACGAATTCCAGCTCAAGGACGGAAGCACGCTGATGGTGGACAACCCCACTTATTACCCCGACCCCATGGAGATCGAGAGGGGCTTCGAGCCGTTCATCAAGGCCTCCATCCTCATTCCCGAGCGCTACATGGGCGCGGTCATGAAGCTCTGCATGGAGCGGCGCGGAACCGAGTCCAAATTTCACTACCCGACGCCCGGCCGCATCGAGATGACCCTGGAAATGCCTCTGGCCGAGGTGGTTTTCGACTTTTACGATCGCCTCAAAACGGTGACCCAGGGATACGGCTCCTTCGACTACGAGCTCAGCGGCTACCGGGAGAGCGATCTCGTGAAGCTCGACATCCTGGTGAACACCGAAAAAGTGGACGCCCTTTCCCTCATCGTGCACCGTCTGCGGGCCAGGGAGTGGGGAGTCCAGGTCTGCGACCGTCTCAAGGAGGAGATCCCGAGGCATCAGTTCAAAATCGCCATCCAGGGCGCCATCGGAGGCAAGATCATCTCGCGGTCGACCATCTCGCCATTCCGCAAGGATGTGACGGCCAAGTGTTACGGCGGCGACATCTCCCGCAAGCGAAAGCTTCTCGAAAAACAGAAGAAGGGCAAGGCCCGGATGAAGGTGGTGGGGGCGGTAACCATTCCCCAGGGCGCTTTCGTGGCGGTCCTGAAGACCAAGCAGGAATGAGCGAAGTCCCTTCCCTCGCCGGCCTTTATGTTCACGTCCCGTTTTGCCTGAGCAAATGCCCGTATTGCGACTTCGACTCCACCACGGCCCTTGATCTCCTGCCGGCATGGCTCCAGGCCCTGGAAGAGGAATGCCGTCTGCGCGGTGACTCCTTCGGACGCTTCGACTCGCTCTACCTCGGTGGAGGCACCCCCAGCATTCTGGACGACCGGCAGCTTGACCGGCTTGTCACCGCCCTGAGCCGTTCCTTCGACATCGTCGAAGGGGCCGAGATCACCATCGAGGTGAATCCGGACGATGTCTCTCCCCATCGGCTGGCACTCTATCGTGCCTTGGGCTTCAACCGAATCAGTCTCGGAGTCCAGTCCCTTCAGGAAGCGGAGCTTCGCTTCCTGGGGCGGCGGCATGGGGAGAAGCAGACGCTTCGAGCACTGGAATGGGTGCGCTCGGGCGGTTTCGACCGCGTGAGCTTCGACCTGATCCATGGTTTCCGCGCCGACGACCACTCAACCCACCGAGCCCTCTGGGAGAGAACGCTCCGGAAAGCCCTGAGCTTCGATCCCGACCACCTCTCCTGCTACATGATGACCATCGAGGGAGACACCCCGTTCCGCCGGCTCCTTGCCGAGGGACGGCTGACGGTCCCATCGGAGGGGGAGCTCGAGGAGCTTTTCCTCTTCACGTCGGAATTCCTCGAGTCCGAGGGATTCATCCATTACGAAATCTCCAACTTCGCCCGCTCGGAGCAGTCGCTTTGCCGCCACAACGTTAAATACTGGGACCATTCTCCTTACCTCGGGCTGGGCCCCTCGGCCCATTCCTATCGGGACGGCATGCGCTGCTGGAATGTTCGCTCGGTGCAGCGATATTGTGAAGCGCTGAAGAAGGGAGAGCCCCCCCGGGAAGGGTCCGAGCTCCTCTCGGAGGCGCAGCTCGACCTTGAAAAGCTCTTCCTCGGCCTCAGGACGCGCAGGGGAGTCGAGGCATCACTCCTGCTCAAAAGGCCTGGGGCAAGGCACATCCTGGACCAACTGGCGGCTTCACGACTCGTCGAAATGCGGCAGGGCCGGATCCTCCCCACCCGCAGGGGCTTTCTGCTGGCCGACGGACTCCCGCTGCTCTTCTGAGTCTTAAAGACTACGATTCCATCGCCGTAGGCACCTGCTACTGCCGCCATGCCGCGAAGCTTCGCGGTGAGGACATCCACGGAATGCCGCCCCTCGAGGTCTGCATTTGGTTTGGCGACATCGCCGACCACCTCATCGATCGCCTGGGCGGGCGGCGCGTCAGCAAGCAGGAGGCGAAAGAGATCCTGGGAGCGTGCGAGCAAGCCGGCCTCATCCACATGAGCCGAAACACCACTCAGGATATCGACTCGCCATGGAAGCCAAATCGGGGTTCCCCGTACCTCCCAAGACCGTGAAAGAGCTCGCGGCGGCTTTGCGAAGCGGAGCCGGGAGCCCGTCGAGTTGAGACCGTAAGACAACTTGCCTCCATTGCATGTCAATTGTTCAGCTTCCGGCAAACACAATGGAAGCCCTGTCAAGGGCTTCCTTCCGTCCGCTCTCCATGACCAGAGCCATGACCCCGGCGGGCGCGCAAGAATCGTAACCTTCATGGGCAGTTTTCGTAATCGTGGAGCCGGGCTGATCCGCCGTGTCTTAAGCCTTTGGACCGCGAAGGTCCGGCGGGGACAGCCTCGGCTCCCGTCAAGGATGGCCTTGCGCCCGCTGAACAGGCGGGCCGGGATGAGCCTGATCATTACCGAAATCCCACCATATGTTCGATAATCAGGCGGCTTCCGACGCCCTCCCCGAGGATTCATTGGTCGTGGGATTGGATTGAGCCTCAATTCATGCGATGATTCCAGGGTATCCGGTCTGGAGAGCGGCGCCGCCCGCGAGACATGTCCCATGCTCAGCTGTCTGCGGACCGTTGCGGGAACCACTCCCGGGCGTGGGCTCCGAGCCTTTCCAGCTTCCTCGGTCGAATCCCGCCGCGCCAACCTGTCCTCACTGTGCTTCGATGGGGCTTTCCGGATGGGGACATCCCAACACGGTGAACTGGCATGGTAATCGCTTATGGCTCCGAGTGAATGCCACTAACCAACCCGGGAACATATCCCGAACGATTGAGCTCGATGCATTTGAAGGAGAATCGATGAGAAGACTCCAACGTATTGCCGGCCTGACAGCGGTGCTCATGGTCACCGTGGCGGCCGTTCTCCCATCAGGGACCGGGGCTGCTCCCCCAAAGGAAGGTCCCGTGGTGGTGGGACGTTTGTCCCACGTGGAGGGCGAACTGCTGAGTTATGTTTACGAACAGAAGGACTGGGTGCCCATACTGCAGGATGTGCCGTTCGGCCTGGAGGACACCCTTTACTCGGACCAGGACGCCAGGGCGGAGATCGTCTTCCCCAACAGCACCTGGATTCGAATCGGCGGCAACACGCAGATCCAGGCCATCGCCCTGGATGAGGACGTCACGGAAATCGATGTGGCTTCCGGAATTGCACGTTTCTACAACCGGGGAAGCCAGGGCGTCATCAAGGCCACGACTCCATTCGGTTTTGTTCTGGCTCCCGCCGGCTCCATGTTCGATCTCTACGTGGGGGACGAGTCGGTGGAAGTGATCGCCCTCCGAGAGTCCGTTGATTTCGTGCACGCCACGGGCCAGTCCCGTTACGAAGTACAGTCGGGCTCCTCCTCGCTGGTGGCCGACAACCGGGTCGTGGCCGCCGGTCAGGGAATGGTGGACGCCGAATTCGATGACTGGAACGGTCAGCGCGACAGCCTGTGGGCCAAGCGACTGGAGGTCAAGGGCGATTCCATTCGTTATCTCCCACCGCAGATGCGTGACGATGCCTATGAGCTCGAGGAGAATGGGCGCTGGGATCGGGTTCAATACCAGGGTGAGTACCGTAACCTCTGGCGTCCCACCAGGGTGGGCCCCGAATGGAGGCCTTACACCTACGGAAGGTGGACCTCCTACTACGGTGATCAGTGCTGGGTTCCCAGCGAGCCTTTCGGCTACACCACCCACCATTACGGCAACTGGGTGTTCATCGACAGATGGTACTGGGCTCCACCCGTGGCGAGCGTCAATGTCATCGTGGGCCGCCCCTGGACCGTCGGGTACGGCTGGTACCCCGGCCGCGTTTCCTGGCTCTACAGCGATACCAATGTGGGCTGGGTGCCCCTGGCACCCTATGAGCCCTACTACGCCAATCGCTACTGGGGCCCGAGCTCCGTGGCCGTCGCCACCATGAACCTCGCGGCATCCGTGATCAACCTGGTTGCCCTGAGCAACCTGGACCACGCAGTCTTCGTGGGACGTCGGGACTTCTGGGGAGTGAACAACTATCACACCCATGTTGTCAAGAACATCAACAAGACCACCATCATCAACAACTACTACGGTTCGCCCGTCGTGGACCGCAGGGTGATCCGGGACTTCGACGACAGGCGGGATCGGTTCCACTATGTCAACAGGGATGTCAAGTTCAAACCGCACCGCTCGGTGGTGGAGAGGATCGACCGAAATCAGCGGCTGGCGGTTCGACAGGAGCGCATCGAGGCCCAGGCGCTGCTGCGCGATACTCGGAATGTGCGAAGGGGGGACGTGGACCGCGGTGTGAAGATGGAGCGCCCGAGGGTGACCAACCGGCTCGTCTCGGCGGACAGTGTCGACAGGCCGGCCTCCGAGCTGAAGTTCCAGCAGCGCGAGCTGAAGCGGCAGGAGCGTGAGCAGAGGGCCGTGGACCAGAGGGTCCTGCGCCAGCAGCAGCAACTGGAACGGCGCGAGGGCTCCGAGCGCACCAGGCCGGAGAGACCCAGCCGTGATACTCCGGATCAGCGCAGGATCGAAAGAGATGAGCGCCTGCAACAGCAGCAAGAGCGCCGCCAGATGCGCGAGGAGAGGGAGCAGACCCGGCCTGAGCGGCCCGATGCGGATCAGCGGCAGCAACAGAGGGAAGAGAGACAGCGGCAGCTCGAGGAGCGCAGGCAGCTGAGGGAGCAGACCCGGCCTGAGCGGCCCGATACCGATCAGCGGCAGCAACAGAGGGAAGAGAGACAGCGGCAGCTCGAGGAGCGCAGGCAGCCGCGTCAGGACAGGGAGCAGACCCGGCCGGAGCGGCCCGATACCGATCAGCAGAGGCAGATGAGGGAAGAGAGGCAACGGCAGCAGCGCGAGCAACAACAGCAGCAAACAGAGCGCCAGCAGCAGGAGCAGCGTCGGCAGCAGCAACAGCAGCAGCGCCAGCAGCGCGAACAGGAGCAGCAGCTCAGGCAACAGCAGCAAATGGAGCGGCAGCAGCAGGAGCAGCGTCGGCAGATGCGCGACGACCGGCAGCAGCAACAGCAGCAGCGCCAGCAGCGCGAACAGGAACAGCAGCTCAGGCAGCAGCAGCAAATGGAGCGGCAGCAACAACAGCAGGAGCGCCGCCAGATGCGCGACGACCGGCAGCAGCAATTGCAGCAGCAACAGCAGCGCCAGCAGCGCGAAAAGGAACAGCAGCAGCAAAACAGGCGACGCCCAAAGGGCCAGGAAGAGCAGCCCCAGGAGGGAGCTCAGACCCAATAGCCAAGCCGGCCTTACCATGCCCGCCCTGGCAGGCTCCCGCCTCGTAAGCACGGGACCTGACCGACATGAAACCGGGAGATTCGCGATGAAGCTCCCGGTTTCCTTATCTTGGGAGATACCCTCGGTCCGCGCTGTGCTCCCATGGCCCCGGCACGGGCAGCTTCAAAATCGTTTAACCCCTATTAACCCCATCAGATTCATGCGGAATTCGGCGCATCCTCCCGAATCAGCTGCAGGAGCTCCTCCGTGGTGATCTTGCCACTGATGTCGCTGCCGTCCAGCAGGCCGCTGGCCAGGTCCCTCTTGTCCCTGTGCAGCTTCACGATCTTTTCCTCGATGGTGTGTCGCGTCACCAGGCGATACACCGTCACGGGATGCCGTTGGCCGATGCGATGGGCCCGGTCCGAGGCCTGATCCTCGACAGCGGGATTCCACCAGGGATCCATGTGAATGACGTAGTCGGCCGCCGTCAGGTTGATCCCCAGCCCCCCGGCTTTGAGACTGATGAGAAAGAGGTCCCCCCTTCCCTCCTGGAACGCCTCGACCTGCTGCTGTCGTTCCCTCGGCGTCGTCGAGCCATCCAGGTAGCGGTAATCGATTCCCCTGCGATCCAGGTATTCCCGGATGAGCCCGAGATGCCCGACGAACTGGCTGAACACAAGGGCCTTGTGGTTGTTTTCGAGGAGCTCGGCCACGATCTCGCCAAACACCTGGAGCTTGGAGCTGGGAAGCGTCGTCTGGGGCATCACCAGGCGCGCGTTGCAGGCGGCCTGCCGCAATTTGGTGATCTCAGCCAGGATCCTGATGTGTTTCTGAGCTGCCGGAGAATCATCCAGTTCGAGGTGTTCGAGAGCTTTTCGACGCAGGGCTTCGTAGAAAGCCGCTTCCTCCGGGCTCATCTCCACCTGCAGCATCACCTCGGTCCTGGGCGGGAGCTCCTCCAGCACCTGGGATTTGACTCGCCGCAGGATGAAGGGTTGAATGAGCTTTTTAAGACGTCTCCTGGCGTCGCGATCGTTGTTGCGCTCAATGGGAATGGCGAAACGCTCGTTGAATCGCTTCTGGGATCCCAGCAATCCCGGGTTGATGAAGTTGAAGAGCGTGTAGAATTCGCCCAGGTGGTTCTCGATGGGCGTCCCCGTCGTGATGAGCTTGAAGCCGCCCTTGAGGCTCATGGCGGCCTGGGATCGCTTGGTGGCCATGTTCTTGATGGCCTGGGCCTCGTCGAGGACGATGGTGTCCCAGTCCACGGAGCTCAGGAGCTCGGTCTCCTGCTGCAGCAGCCCATAGCTGCAGACCAGGACGTCATGGGGCCCGAGGCTCCGCACCAGCGATTCACGATGCGGCCCACCGAAGACCTGCACGCCGAGGGTAGGGGCGAAGCGTCCCGCTTCGTTCACCCAGTTCATGCAAACCGAGGTGGGCGCAACCACCAGGGTCGGTCCCCGTCCGGCTCGACTCAGGATGGCGCCCAGCGCCTGGATCGTCTTTCCGAGGCCCATGTCGTCGGCCAGGCAGGCCCCCATTCCCAGGGAGGCCAGCCGCGCCAGCCAGCGGAATCCCTCCACCTGGTACTCGCGCAGCTTCGCCTTGAGTGTCGACGGCACCTCCGGAACGACCTGCTCCGCGTTCCGGAGGCTTTCGACGCGCATCGTCCATTGGTGGTCCGCATCCAGTTGCTCGATCCGATCCGTGAGGTCCCCCAGGGCCAGGCTGGCCAGGGGGTGGACCCTGAGCTCTTTTGACCGCCGGTCCGCAAAGGATTCGAGATCCTTGAGCCGCCGGTGCAGCTCCTGGCTCAGCGCCAGGTATTGCCCCTCGCTGAGCGGCACGAATCGGGAGTCGCTGGTGTGAATGAGCTCGATGAGTCGTTTCATGTCGACGACCAGATCGTCTTCCAGCCGAAGCTCGCCGCTCATTTCGAACCAATCCACCTTCCCGCGGATCTTCATGCGCAGATGCTGAAAAGAGGCCTCACGGGTCACGCGAAGCTTTTCTCCCTCGGGCCATTCGACGATCACCACGTCCTCGTCCTGGAGGGTCTTGAGGTCCAGGAGAAGCTGGAGACAGTCGCCGGGGCTGTCGATCACCCAGTGACGATCCATGTCCGCCAGTCCGGCCAGGCTCGAGCAGCGGGCCTCGACCTCGTCGGCGAGCCGAGCCTCGGCCTTGAGGTCCCGCTTCGTCTGGAGCCGCGTGCCTTCGATTTCCGCCAGTACGTTCTCCGCTCCGATCCCGGGCTTCAGGTAAGGTCCGCCGCCGCCAAACGGGCGCACGTAGATCTGCATGCGCAGTCCCTGTCCGGCGGGGAGCAGGTGGATGACGGGATGCCGGTGGGCCTCCACCGCCACCACCTCCCCGGAGGCCCCCTCGATGGACGAATGAACGGTCACCAGCGCCGAGATGCCGGCAATGGCCGTCAGAACGTCCTCGGTGGCGGACGCGGGGACCTTGAGGCCTCTCTCCCCCAGTATCCGTGCGATGCGTCGATGGTCCTCCGTCACCTGGACGACCTTGAATCGCGTGGGCGTTTCTTCCACCAGGAAGTAGTGCTCATCGGAAACGGGATGGGTGAACTTGATTTCCACATGGTCACCTGCCTCGGAAACCACGACTTCAGGCTCTCCCCTGACGAACTGCACGGGCACGTTGGGCGCTTTTTCCAGGAAGAGCAGCGGATGCCCCACCAGCGAGGGCAGCAGCTTATCCCGTTCAAAGCGATACTCCGCGCCGTAGTAGATGTAATCCCGGATCAGGGAATCCCGGATGGCCTGGTCATGTGGAGAGAGGGGCTCCAGGCCGGTCCCTTTCTGAAACCTGGCGAGGGCCACCGGGCGCCCCCGGGTCCACTCCCCACGGACATTCCTCTTCTGTTCCAGTGGTTGCAGATCGAGGCGTCCATCGCGATGGTTCACCAGCCAGACGAGCCTCCGCTTCACCTGTTCGGGGGTCGCTTCCTCCCGCGTCGATGCAGCCACCTGGATCAAGGCCTTCAGGCTTCGCCTCCATGGCTCCTCGATATTCAGCGAGCCGATGAGGGACCGCATGCCCGTCTCGTCGGCGATCTTCTCCACGATATTCCTGCGAAAGGGAGTGTCCTGCTCGGTCAGGCGAAGGAGCTCGGCGCATTCCATGGCCAGCCAGTTGAGATCCAGCCGCCGCGCGCCCATGAACAGGCGGCTCAACTGGTCCACCCGGTCCTGATCCAGGGCGCCGTCGAGCCAGAAGGATGCCAGGGCGCCGAGGAACACCGTGAGGGAGCCCGTGGCCCCCTGAACCCTCTTGAGGGCATCGCGGGCCAGGTCCGGCTCCATGTTGAGCACGTGCAGGATGCCCTTGATGCAGAGATACGCCCTCGAGAGGCTCGACCCCTGGGGGACTTTGGACTCGGCCCACGTGATGAGCTGGCCCAGGCGACCCAGCTGGCCCGGGTCACCCTGGATGATGCAGGCCAATGGGTAGAAGACCCCCTCCATGTCGGAAAAATAGGCGGTCTTCTTGCCCGTCAGCCGGCGCAGCTCTTTCAGGTCGGCGTCGTAGATCTCCAGGGCTCGAGCGACATCGCCTCGGAGAAGCGCCATCCATCCACGCAAACCTTCACCGAAGAAGTGCTTCTCATTCTCATCCAGGATGGCCTGGGCTTCACGGAGGCGCCCGGCCATCAACAATCGACCACAGAGCGCATGGAGGAGATCGGCCCGCTCGCTCGAGTCCACTCTCCCCGGCAGATTGGACTCGAGGACGTGGCGCAGGACTTCCCCGTCGGGCTCGAGATGAGTCACGGCCTGACCGAAGACCGCTCGAACCGCCTGGACCTGAAGCCAGTGGGGCTGCTTGCCGAACCATGCCGGATCGAAAGGATTGCAGCAGATTTCCGCCACCGGGTCCGTCCCGGGAAGCTGCTGGGTGCATTGCGTGCCCAAAAGGTGGCCGGCCGACCTGACCACGGCCTGGTCCCCGAGGTACACCCCGATTCTCAGGTCCCTCAGGACGCGCCGGCAGTAAATCGACCGGGCGCCGAAATGCGCGCCGGTGAGTGGCAGCTCGTCGCGGACCGCTCTGGCAAGCTTCCCGAACGGTGTCCTTGGCTCGGCGACATGGCCGGGGGGAGAAGGAGTCCCACCCCGGGCTCGAAACTCGCCCATGAGGACGCCTTCGTTGGCCAGCTTGCGCACGGACGGCTCCCGGTCCTTCAGAAGCTTCACCTTGAGCTCCATGGCCCAGGGCTCGGTGCTCTTCATGAGGGTCAGCGCCAGGACCCTCCGAACGTCGGGATTCGTGTGTCTCTGGGCTCGTTCCAGGATCCTGCGAAGTCCCTCATGGCGATCGGGATTCATTCTCGCCGCCACTCGGACCGCGCAGGCAAAAGCGTGCCAATGCCTGAATTTGAGGGACTGGAGCAGGGGGATCACCCTCTCTCCGAGCAGGATAACCGCTTCGGCCGCTGACTCCCTGACCGTATGGTCCGCGGGGTGGCCGCGATCCAGTCCCAGGTTCGCCAGGAGCAGTGAAGCCATTTCCTCCCAATCGGCCTCGTCCAGGGCCGAAACCTGTGGCAGAACCTCCTTGAACCGTAAGAGCGCCGTCAGACGGGAGCGCAGGTCACCCTCGCCGGAAAGGGACTGCCTCCACCGATCCAGGGACCATCCGGAGATGTCTTCCCTCGAAAAGGCCGAAAAGGCCATGGGCCCCAGGCACTCCTGGCAGAGGGGTCCCCGCATCGTCTTGAGCCAGGGCCCTGAAAGCCGCTTTTCGCAGTGGTGGCACCGATCCTTCACCGAAGCTTCCCGGGCCCAGGAGCTTCTCTCCTCGATTCCGGCGAGGAGCTGCCGTTCGTCGACGGTCTCCTCGGGCTCCATGGACTCCCGGCAGACGATCTCGATGATGCCGCGATTCACCTGGTTGCCCGAGTCGATGAGCTTCAGGTCGAAAAGGCCTTGAAGACGCGGAACCAGAGCCCGAAGAGACGTGGTCCTCTCCCCGTGAGGCTCGATCTCTGATCTCTGCAGACACCTGAGGATCGTGGAATGGTTGACCGGCTCGAAAATCACCGCGAGCAACCGCAGCAAAGTCAGCTCGGCAGACTTCAGATTTCGGTAGGACTTGAGCAGCCTTTCACGGCGAAGCTCCTTCGCACTCACGTTGGTCCTCACAATGGGAAACGTCATCATGGAGCCGGATAGCTTCAGTTCACATCACCGATCACAACGGTCACGGGAGATCCGCCGTGAAGGATCTTCCAATAACGGGCCGACGGCAACCGGAGCTTCGCGGCCGACTCCCGGTCGGGAGCCAGCACAACGGCCCGCCAGCCCCGGAAAGCCTTCCGAAGGTGAGCCCCCGCCTGCTCATAGGTCTTCTGTGGGGCTTCCTTGAGACGCCTGCCATAGGGTGGATTCAGCAGCACCGTCCCCCCTTTCAGCCCCAGCCGCCCGGGATCCCACTCGAAGAAGTCGTCCAGCGCCCACTGGATGTCTCTTTCCACCCCGGCTCGGGCTGCGTTGGCGAGGCTTATCTCCAGCGAGCGAGGATCACGGTCGACGCCAAGGACGGGGGCCGTCATCTGAGGGGCAGCCTGCTCCAGCGCCTTTCTCCTGAGGTAATCCCAGGTCCTGTCCTCGAAGGAGGGCCACCTTTGAAAAAGAAATGAACGGCCCGCCGCGGGTGGAATCCGACGGGCCATCAGGCATGCTTCGATGGCAAAGGTCCCCGACCCGCACATCCCGTCCACCAGTGGAGTGTGCCCCACCCAGCCCGAGCGCATCAGGATGGCGGCCGCCAGGGTTTCCCGAAGGGGCGCCCCGGCATGCTCCAGGCGGTAGCCCCTCTGGTGCAGATGCCCACCCGTCATATCCAGGCTGACCTCGCACGCGTTGTCCTCCAAATGTACCAGGAGCCGCTGCCTCTTCAAGGGATCGGAGGAAGCTTCGCCGGACAGCGCGGCATCATCGGATTTCAGCTGAGGCGGCGCCTGCATTCCCAGCGAATCTAAGCGGCGCTGGATGGCACGATAAACCGTCCTGACCACGGCACCCTCGTGCTCAATCCGAGAGCGGGCCACGTGACTCTCCACGCTCAGCGGAATCCCGGGGGGCAGCCACAGCTCCCACCTCATGGCAAGGCAATGCTTGAAAAGCTCCTCGACCGCTCCGGCTCGAAACCGGGCGATGCGGCAGAGAATGCGGCTGGCGGTGCGAAGCCAGAGGTTCGCCGCATAGCCCATCCTGAGCTTCCCGGTAAACTCCACCCCGGCCGGGGTTCTCTCCGCCGACGGAAACCCGAGAGCCAGCAGTTCGTCGAGGCACAGCGGGATCAGCTCGGGCGGGGCCACCGCCAGGAAACGGTGATCCGGACCGGTCACGTGCCGCCGGATCTGCCTTTCCATGGCCTTGCTCACATCGTGAAAAGGCTCGCCCATTCCGTTTTCTTCCGGCAAGGTCAATCCTCCGCGTGGAAAACCCGGTGGCTCAGGGGTGAATTTTAATGGGATCGGTTGACGTGCTTGACGAAAAGCGGCCCGTCCTATAATCTGGGTCCTGTTCGGAAGCAGGGGTCCCAGCTCGGACTTGCCGCCCCCCCTTTGATCGCCATTGCGCTCATCCCAGACCATCCGTTCAGAAGTGCCGCGAAGAGGAGTGCCATAATTTGCAGAAGAGTTCCACCGCTATTATGCCGAGCTTCGATTTGCCGGGCCACTTCCGCCCCAGGCACTGTTCAGTCCTCTGGCAGGCCCCACTGAACGACTGGCGAAAGCGGTTGCATGAGGCAGCGGAGCGCTGGACCGGCAATCATGTCCCCACTGTTTTTTTCAGGGCGGACGACATCGGAGCCGGGGGGCGTGCTTTCGAGGCTATTTGCCGCCTGTTCAGACACCACCAGACGCCGATCGCCATGGCGGTGGTGCCGGCATGGCTCAGCCAGGTCCGCAAGGAACAGCTCTTCCGTTCGGCTCCCCTGGAGGAGCCCCTCTGGGGATGGCACCAGCACGGATGGCGACACGTGAACTGGCAGAGGACAGGAAAGAAGTCTGAATTCGGAGAGCAGCGCCCCTTCGAGAAGCAGTGGCGAGACATCTGGCAGGGACGCCAGAAGATGGAGGAAATTTTCCTCGACCGATTCATCCCGGTCTTCACACCCCCGTGGAACCGCCTCTCGCCGCTGACCGTCAAGATCGTGCAGCAGCTGAACTTCAGGGGAATCTCCCTGGCGGGTCCGCTGCCCCGGGGAGCCCGCCAGCCGTCGGGCCTGACGAACCTTCGGGTCCAGATCGACCTCCACACCCGGAAGTCCAGGGACCCCGAGCAGGATTATCTCGATCTGCTGGATGAGATCACGGCGATGATGGGGAGGAAGGAGCCCGTCGGCATCATGGTCCACCACCAGCGAATGAGCCTGTTCGCCTTCGACTTCCTGCACGAGCTCCTGACGCTCCTCAACCATCAGAGCCAGGTCGACCTGCGGGGATTCCGAAACATCCTGGAAAAGAAAGATGCCCGGTAGGCCGAAGCTGCTCTACGCGGACTCCGAGGGCAGGATTCTCGACTGGCCCCGCCTTGAGATGGTGGGGCGCAGCGGCCATGCATGGCAGCGGCTCCAGGAGGGCGATTGGATTCCCCTGCCCGAAGGGAGCGAGCTCTTTCTGCTCCCCGGCCGCCTGCCCGTGGGCTATGATCCTCGAAACCGGAGATTCGAAACCCTCGCCGAAGATCCCTACGAGCCTGGAAAACCGGTCCAGGCCGTGGCCGCCTTCGTGGCCCCCGCGCACACCCAGATCTATTCCGCCGCCTGGCAACGGTTGCCCGAAGCTCCTCTCCTTCCTCTTTTCGCCTACACGGCCGTGGGCTGGTACAAAGGGGGATTCGTGGCGGCCGGGGTCCGGGTGGATATGGACGAACGGCAGGATCACCGTCACTTCGATCCCGACTGCATCAGGCGTAATGCCCGAAAGCGCATGAGGCGGGAGGCCGGAAACCGCCTCGTCCAGCACCTGGGTCACTGCGCCATGACCTACGGCTGCCCCGCCGCCCGCAACCTTTTCATGAACCGGTGGGAGGCGCCGCTTCCGACCTCGCCCGCCTGCAATGCGCGCTGTCTGGGCTGCATCAGCCTCCAGGAAAGGGAGGACCTGTGCGCCACCCAGGAGCGCATTCGATTCGTCCCCACTCCCGACGAGGTCTGCGGCGTGGCCGTGCCCCACCTCGAGAAAGCCCCCGGGGCCGTCGTGAGCTTCGGACAGGGCTGCGAAGGGGAGCCGCTCCTTCAGGCAGGGGTTCTGGCCGAGTCCATACGGTCCATGAGACAATCCACCACGCGCGGAACCATCAATCTCAACACCAACGGCAGCCTCCCGGAAGCCGTCCATCAATTGTGCCGCGCAGGTCTCGACAGCATTCGGGTGAGCCTCAACAGCTGCCGGCCGGATTTCTACGGCGCCTACTTCCGCCCCCGCGGCTATGAATTCCAGGATGTCATCCGCTCCATCCAGACCGTCAAAGCCCACGGCGGCTTCGCGTCCATCAACTTCTTCGTCCTTCCGGGCTTCACCGACGAAGAGGACGAATGGATGGCCCTGCGCCGATTCATCCGGGAGACCCGGGTCGATCTCATCCAAATGCGCAACCTGAACATCGATCCCGAATGGGTCCTGCGGGAGCTCGGCGTCCCTCCGGGTGGAAAAGCCATCGGTGTCAAGCGGCTGATGGAAAGGATGAAAAACCAGTTCCCCGACCTGCGGCTCGGATATTACAATCCCTGCCTGGACCCCGAAGCCATTTGATCAGGTCGTGAGAGAGAAAGTGAGATCACCCATGAGATTCGAACAGGGGCCCATTCGGCCCCCCAGTGAGGCGGGGAGCCTCCTGCTTCGATTCACGCGAAACTGCCCGTGGAATCGCTGCACCTTCTGCCCCATTTACAAAGGCCAGCCATTCAGCCGCCGATCCCTTGCGGAGATCACGGGGGACATCGATGCCGCCGCAAGTATACTGGACCACCTGAGCTCCCTCTCCTCCAGAATGGGGTATGGCGGACGCCTCACCCGGGAGGTGGCCGGCGCGGCGCTGAGCGACCCGTCCCTGAGCGACCAGGCCCGGCACGTCGCCCTGTGGGCCCTGGCGGGCAAGGGCACGGTGTTCATCCAGGACGCCAACAGCCTGGTGCTGGAAACGGACGTCCTGGTGAAGGCCCTCCATCACCTGAGAGAGCGCATTCCGGGCGTTCAGCGGATCACCTCCTACGCACGCAGCAGCACACTGTCCCGCAAGACCCTCGACGAATTGAAGTCCATCCGGGAAGCGGGCCTCGACCGCATCCACATCGGCCTCGAGAGCGGCTCGGATGCCGTCCTCGCCTTCGTTCGCAAGGGTGCCACGGCGGCTCAGCACATCGAGGCCGGCCGCCGGGTCATCGAGGCCGGCATGACCCTCTCCGAATACGTGATGCCGGGACTGGGCGGAAAGAAATGGTGGCGCGAGCACGCCATCGAAACGGCCCGGGTCCTGAACGAGGTGGATCCTCACTTCATCCGGCTGCGGAGTCTTCGCATCCCCCCCCATGTCCCCCTGCGCGCCGATGTCGAGGCGGGGCGCTTCGTTCCCCTCACCGACGACGAGACCGTGGAGGAAATTCGCCTCCTCGTGGAGAACCTTCATCCCACCCGAAGCGTGCTCACCTCGGACCACATCATGAACCTGCTGCCCGAGCTCGAAGGCAGATTCCCACGGGACAAAGCAGGGATGCTCGCCGTGATCGACCGCTATCTCTCGATGTCCGAAATCGACAGGCTCCTCTACAGGCTCGGGCGCCGCGGAGGCATGCTCCAGTCCCTGGACGACCTCGACGACCCGCACTTGCGCAGCCGGCTCGAGCGCGCTCGGCGCGAGCTTGTTGCCGAAGCTGGAGGAGACATCGAAAAGGTCATTATTGAGCTCGGGGATCGGTATATTTGAGTCGTTTTCGAGATGAGCCTTTCAGAGATGGTCCCGCAGCCGACCTGGCCTCCCTCAACGGGTGTCTCGGCTCGGCACGGGAACCATAGTCATTGAAGTTAAGCAGTAGCGTTTCTGTATATTGATCGATCGCGGACTTGTGTATATAAGATATCATGATTTCAATACACCAGGAGGAGCGTGGCATGGCGCTGAGTATAAGAAACCCGCGAGCTGAAAAGCTCGCCCGCCAGATTGCGGGTGAGAGCGGCGAGAATCTCACAGAGGTCATCATCCGAGCTCTCGAAGAGAGGCTCGAGCGGATGCAGGGACGACGAACCACTCCAGATATGGCCAAAGAAATTCTTAAGATATCGCAGCGCTGCAGGATGCTGCCCGACGTGGATCCGCGGAAAGCGGATGAAATCCTCGACTATGACGAGCACGGGCTGCCGAGATCATGATCATTGATTCATCAGCCATCGTGGCGATTCTTCTCGGAGAGCCGGAGGCAGAACGTTTCGCCTTGGCCATAGCCGGTGATCCCAGGCGACTCATGAGTGCTTTCTCGGCCTTTGAAACCGGGGTGGTCATAGAGGCGAAGAAAGGGGAGTCCGGCGGGCGTGAGTGGGACCTGCTCCTGCAGCGAGCCAGAATCGAAATCGTGCCGTTGACCGCCGATCAGATCGAAATCGCGCGGATCGCCTGGAGGGCTTATGGCAGAGGGCGACACCCCGCCGGGCTGAACATCGGCGACTGCTGCTCATACGCTCTTGCAAAACACGCAGGCGAGCCACTTCTTTACAAGGGCGGTGATTTCTCCCGAACAGACATCAAACCGGTGCGCTTCTGATCCCTTTGCCAGCGCGTACGCGCTGGCAAAGCTCCTTGCCGCTTTGCCGTCATTCAGAATGCCAGGCCTCAAAAAAAAGCCCACCCTCGACATTTGGACACTGAGTCCTGCATGTCGCAGGGTGGGCGCGGTTTTTTACATACAGCTGATATGGCGGGGAGGTTCTCCTCCCGCAAGAGCTAGATGATGCCCTGAGCCTTCATCTCATCCAGCTGCGCGGGCCCCAGGCCGAGCTTCACGTTATAGACGTGCTCGTTGTCGCTGCCCACCGGCCGGCAGATCCACTTGATCCGCGGAGGAGACTCCGTCATCTTCCAGGCCTGGTTGGCCACCGTCATTTCCTTGTAATGAGGATCGTTGATGGCCTCGAAGGACTGCCTCGCCCACCAGTTCTCGGCCTTGAACGTTTCCATGGGGGCCGAGATGCGACCCGGGACGACGATGCCTTCGCCGATGTTCTTGTTGTAGTCCATGACGGCATCATAGATCTCGTCATAGGTGTGGGTCTCGGTCCATTTCGAGATCTCCTTGTACATGACCTTCATGTTGTCGATGTTCAGGCGGTCGAAAATGGTGGGGAACTGCTCCCGCAGGTCCGGGCGGTTGAGGATGGTGCAAAGCGCCTTCCAGTTGACGTCCGAGAAGCCCGAAAGGAATGCGAAGCCATCCTTGCACTTGAAATAGGTGTACGGGAAGACGCCCACGTCATAGTTGCCCACCCGCGGAATGGTTTCCTGCCTGTCCTGGTAATAGGTGATCCCGTAGTTGATGCACCGGCCGAAAGCCTCCGCCGAGGATACGTCGATGAACTGACCCTTCTGACTGTTGGTGCGATAGTGCAGGGCCGCCATAATAGCCACCGCGGCCCAGGCTCCACCGGCATACCACCCCATCCAGTTGCCCTGCTTGGTCGGCACTTCCGAGGGTCTGGGATTGTCCGGATCGTCCGGGGGCTCGCCCGTCACCGAGGTGACGCCCGAGTAGACCTGGTTGACGACATCCACATCGGCCTTGCCGCAGCCGGCCCTGGGGCCGAACTGACCATAGGTGTACAGGGCACAGTAGATGAGGCCCGGGTTCTCGGCGCTGAGCTGCCGGTAGCCGATTCCCCATTCATCCATGACTCCCGGAAGGAACGTCTCCACCAGCACATCGGACCTCTTGGCCAGTTTTCGCAGGATTTCCCTGCCCTCGGGCTTCTCCAGGCTCAGGGTCACGTGAAACTTGTTGCGACCCTCATTGAGATAGCCGAGCCCGGTCTCCATGTGCATGTACCCCCAGGGCGTGTAAGTTCTCGCCGGATCCCCCTCGGGAGGCTCCACCCGGATGACTTCCGCCCCGAGCTCACCCAGGATCGAGGTCGTGAACGAACCCCCCATATTGGCCACGCTGCAGTCGAGAACCGTGATGTGATCCAGGGCCTCGGGCTTGTGTCGATTGTTGGCCGGATCATCGAGCTCCTTGATCCATTCCCCCCAGCTCTTCTCTTTATCGTGATGCGACATGTATCTTCCTCCCTAAATATCGCGATGCTTCATCTCGGAATCCGAGCACTCTTTCGCTTTTGCCGTTGGGTTGAAAACGGCCGGATGACTCGCCGCCACCCGCGCGGCTTGTCCTGCCGGGCCCATCACACCCGACCGTCAGGTCAGGATGACTCCCCGCTTTCCATCCCAACCCTCGGGAGGCCGCCTTCCGGGAGGCGTGTCCACCCACTTGCCGATGATATTGCGCTCTTTCAGGCCCTTGATCCGGTCCGTTTTCATTCCGAGGAAACGCTTGAGTACGTATTCATTGTCGAACCCCACCGGTTTGCCCACCCACTTGATGCGCCCCGGTGTCTCGGACATCTTGGGCACGATGCCCTCTTCCATGACCTCCCCGTAAATGGGATCGTGGACCGTGTAGGTGAAATTCCGCTTGATGAGATGCTCATCGCTGAAATGGTCCTTGCCGTTGCACACCTTGTGGGCGCCGAAACCATGCTGGCAGGCCAGCTGATCGATCTCCGCACAGGTCTTGCCCGCGGCCCACTGGCGGATGATATCGAGCAGCGCCAGGGCATTATCTTCCTGCAGGCGGCTCAGGTGTGTCGAGAAACGGGGGTCGGTGGCCAGCTCCGGCTTGCCCATGGCCTTGCACAGGCCGGCGTACTGGGCCTCGGTGGCCGCGGCGATTCCCACCATCTCGTCCTTGCACTTGAAAACGTCGGAGGGGCAGATGGCCACGTCGCGATTGCCGTACCGCTCACGCTGTTTGCCCGTATAATGCTGGTAAAGCCAGGTCCAGTCCATGACACGGATGAGGTTCTCGGCCTGCGAGTATTCGATGAACTGTCCCTTGCCGGTTTTGTCGCGGTAGGCCAGAGCACCCAGGACCCCGGCGGCCCCCATGAGGCCTCCGAAGTAGTCGGCCAGCCAGATCCCCGATTTGAGCGGAAGCTTGTCGGGAAAACCGGTGATCCAGGCCATCCCCGACTCGGACTGGGCGATGGCGTCATAGGAAGGCCTCTCCAGGTACGGACCCCACTGGCCAAAACCGTTCAGGGCGATGTAGATGATCCCGGGGTTCACTTCCCTCAGCTGCCGATACCCGATGCCCCATCGGTCCATGGTCCCGGCCCGCAGGTTCTCGACGACAACGTCCGAACGCTTCACCAGGTCCTTGAACACCTCCTTGCCCTCGGGCACCCGCACGTCGATGGCCAGGTGATACTTGTTTCGGGCCTCCTTCAGCCAGCCCAGGGCACACCCCCTGAAGAACCTGGCGAAGGGCGTCAGGGATCGCATGGTGTCTCCGGCCCCCGGCAGCTCCACCTTGAACACGGTGGCCCCGAGCTCCGACAGGTAACTGGGAAGCGACGGCCCCAGAATGAGCGTGCAGAGCTCGACAATTTTGATGTCCGCCAGCGCTTCCGGTTTTTCAAAGGTCTTGCCCGGGTCGAGCACGGATTCTGCCCATTGGAAGTACTCTTCTCTTGCCATGTAATTCTCCTCCGTCTTCTGTTGAGAAAATCATGGTCTGCCCGCATCGAAGGCAATCTCTCGCGATGGTGCTCCGCGGCTCGATCCGGCAGCCGTTCGGCATTTTTCGAAATGGAAGCAAGACTCTGGGACGGGAGCTGAAATGCCGCGAGTGAAATAGCACAGCCAGGAAGGAGTTGTCTAGAAAAGTTTTGCCTGCCCCAAAACTCTTTGATGGCGCTTAACCCGGCGCCCTTCACCGGCCCCCGGCCGGCGATCGAGCAGAGGCTTTTCGGAGCGGTCCCTCATGCCCCCCCGGGACCCCCGAAACGATGAACAGAGTCATCGCCGGGCAGGTTCCAACTTGAAACTTGAAACCTTTCAGAGCATGATCGCGCACTCGTCGGCGCTGCAAACCCGCAGGATCTCCGTGAGCTTCTCCATGCTGTCGATGTTGTACTTCATGCACTGGATCTGAAAGATCTGAGCGGAAAAGAAAGCATCGGCCATGGCATTGTGCCGGTAATACTCCTTGAGCCCGTAGCGTTTCAGCAGGGCGTCGAAGCTGAGGTCCTCCCCGGTCCGCCTTCTGCCGTGACGGTCGATGATCCACCTCTCGAGGATGGCGATGTCCACGGTCTTGCGGCTGAACGACCTCCCGGACTTGCGCAGATACCTCTGGAGAAACCGGTAGTCCACCTCGACACAGTAGCCCACCAGGATTCCATCCAGAACGGCCAGGATGTGATCGGCCACATCCTCGAAGCACGGCGACAGTTTCAGGTCATCGGCACTGATGCCGTGGTACTTCATGCCGTCGATGCGGTACCTCTCGGGGCAGATGGTCAGGTAGGAGGCTTCGCTCAGCCTGATCTTCATGTCCTTCATGGGAATGCCGGCAAAGGCGATGATCTCGTCACGCTTGAAATCGAGCCCGGTCGTTTCGAGGTCCACGGCAACGAAAGTCACATCCTCCAGGCGCATCACAGCCCCCTCTCGACCCCGTACCTGCTCTTCAGGAAGCTCATGAAGGATGCGACGATCTTCAAGGACTCCTTGAGCACCAGGAGGTCCATCTTGTCGAGCTCATCCGGGGTCACTCGGTTGTCGGCGGCTTTCCCATCCAGGATACTCTTGCTCTGGTGCCTCGCCCTCAGCCCCTGCAGGAACTCGTAGCATTCGAGAAGATCCGAGCGCATCTCATGGCTCAGCAGCTCCGCGGAATGCAGGGCCTCCATCCGGTCCTTGGTGTTCACCACCTCGAGGATCCCCTTTTCGAGGGCCATGACCCTGATGCCGTTGGCGATGGGATAGATGCCGGATTCCTTGAGGTTGACACCACGATCGAGGTTCTTGATTCCGAATATGCCCACGGGAATGCGAACGTTCGTCGCATCGTAGGCCAGGAAGCGAATGGACTGGTTGGTGATGAACTCACGGGCGGCCTCCAGAAGTCCGCGGTAGAGCTCCATGTCGCCGTAGACGGGCCGAATATCCAGGAATACCGACAGGTAGCGCAGGTGATCCGAAGTGGGCTCGGAAAACCATCTCTTGAAATACTGCCGCCACGCATCCAGCCCGACGTTCCAGCGCTCGTTGGAGGCCATGTAAGCGGCGGTGCACTTGGGGATTCCGACTTCATCGAGAATATCGCACACGGCCTCGGCAAAAGCCCTCGGGGGCGCTCCACGGCAGACCATGGCGCTGTCCTGGTCGGTTGCGATGATCTGCTCCTTCCTGCCCGAGCTCCCCATGTGGAACCAGAGGAAATCGCCGGGGGCGTGCTCCTGGCCCGCGAAGCGCAAAGCCTCCTTGACGATGGCGTCGTTCACCGAGGTGATGATTCTCGCCAGCTCATAGAAACGGAGGTTTCTCAGGGACATGCGGGCCACGGCCATCTTGATGGCGGTGAAGGCGGCCTTGAGCTCTCCCACATCCCCCGCCTTGAGAATCTTTCTATAGAACGTCAGGATGGATGAAGAGGGGGCAAGCTGCGTGAGTACGTCCTTGCCGGTCACCACGCCCCGGATGACGTCCCTGTCCATGACCACCAGGTGACCGATTTCGGCATCCATCATCACGTTGTAGGCATCCAGCAGCGTGCCGTCCCTGTCCATGGTGGTGACCGGGGAGGACATGAACCTCGCGACGGGGTCGGTCTTCTGGCCCGAAATGAGGACCCTTCTTAAATCTTTGCTGGTCAGGATTCCCAGTGGGGCTCCGGTTTCCGATACCGCCAGGATGGAGCCGACTCCGTTGGCATCCATGGTTCTCGACGCATCCTCGACGGACGCCGTCGGGGAGCAGGTCACGGGACGCTTCACCACCAGCTGGCCGACATCGATGGCGAAGATACCCTCTTCCACGATTTCGGGCTTCTGCATCAACTGCGAGAAAGACCTGAACTTCCTGTTGAGAAACGTCCTGAAGAAATCCGCGACGGTGGAGTTCCCTCCCAGGAGGGTCTTGAAGAGATTTCTGTCCAGGGTGTAGCAGATGGAATCCTCGAGGGCCCGGGCCCCCAGCGGAGAACGCGTGCCGTCGAGGGCCGCCGAGATGCCGAAGAGCTCCCCGCGCGAGGCGTAGTCGACGATCTCCTCGTTGCGGTGAAGACACACGAGGCCGGAGAAGACCACGTAGACCGGCAGCCCCCTCTGGCCCTGCTCGTAGATGGCGGAGCCCTTCTTGAAATACACGACCTCGAGGCCCGAGACGACGGACCCCAGCTCATCCTCGGTCATGAAGGAAAATGGCTTGATTTTCTTTAGAAATTCCTTAGGGGGAAGCATGGGCGGCAACCTGCTGCTCGAATCAATCCAACACGACGGTCCTGAACTGGGGAGGCGCATGGAAAACGGACCGATCCAGGGGGCCGGGCTCGATGGCTCTCAGCTGAATGGTCTCCTCCTTCAGGCGCCTGGTCACGGTCTTGGGGCTGGCGGAGTCGATTCCGGAGGTGTATTCGGCGTCGACGGTGAGCACGCTTTTCACGAACACGCCCCGCCCTCGATCCACCAGCTCCCGGACGGGCTCCAGCGAGCCGGGCCAGTAGCGCAGGATGAAGCTCAGGCTGCCGATGCGCCCGGCATCCAGCCCCAGCTTCGATGCCAGCTCCCGGTGAGCTTCCCGGCGGTCCGCGAAGCCCGTGATGTCCTCTGTCAGCCAAAGGACCTGCTTCACGTGGGTCACGCTGGTCGCGTTTCTCCGGGTGTCCCTGGTTTCGAGCCGCAGCTTCGCTTCGACCCTGCGGCAGGCATGACCGTCCACCTGCTCGGGTTCGGGATGCTCCTCGACCGAAAGCCGCGGCTCCAGCGCCTGGTAGCGCCCCGCCAGGTGCTCCTCCGCCTGGGGCTCCGGGGAAGTCTTCTCCCGGACCCATGCAGCATCCCGCAGCCGATCAAGAGGCAGGATGGTGAGCGTCCAGTTCTCCCAGCTGACCT
>JALOOX010000095.1 GCA_025454175.1 Syntrophobacteraceae bacterium
CCCCTTGAATTTTCTGGAGGCGGCAACCAGACTCGAACTGGTGAATAACGGTTTTGCAGACCGCTCCCTTACCACTTGGGTATGCCGCCTCGCTCACAACGTCTCCTCTTCGTAAATAAAATTGGAGGCGGTGTCAAGGAGAAGTTCGGAGCCGTGCGTTCGAACTGAGTTGACCCCCTTGCGTATTTTCTATTAAATGGATTGATTTCATTTGGGCGATCAACTTCAAGAAAGGATGTGCATATGGGAGGTACACTCACGGCGGGCGAGCTCCGCAAGGGCGTCAAACTGGAGATCGACGGGGAGCCCTATCTCATCGTGGATTTTGAATTCTCGAAGCCCGGCAAGGGCCAGGCGCTCTACCGCTGCCGCCTGAGGAACATGATCAACGGAACCCAGTTCGATCGGACCTACCGTTCGGGAGACAAGTTCCCCGCCGCGGACCTGGAGGAGCAGGAGATGCAATTCCTCTATCGCCAGGGGGAGCACTTCCACTTCATGAACAATACGACTTACGAGCAGTACGAGCTCACCGAGGCGCAGGTGGGAGACGCGGTGAACTTTCTCACTGAAAACCTCGTGGTGAGCTCGCTGCTCTATCAGGGCCGCCCCATCGGCATCACGCTCCCCAATTTCGTCGAGCTCCGGGTGGTCCAGGCCGACCCGGGCATCAAGGGGGATACGGCGGCGGGGGCCACCAAGCCGGTCACCATGGAAACCGGCTACGTGGTCCAGGTTCCCCTGTTCATCGAAGAAGGCGAAATGCTCAAGCTCGACACCCGCACGGGAAGCTACGTCGAACGCGTTAAATCCTGAAGCACTCATGACCGAGCAGGAAGATCTGGCTGCCAGGCGTCCCGTTCTCGAGCTGCGCGCGCGAGTCATTGGCGCTCTCCGGGCTTTTCTGGACCGCCAGGGTTTTCTCGAGGTCCAGACTCCGGTGCTGACCCCGGCACCGGCGCCCGAGCAGCACATCGATCCCGTTCGCGCCGGGTCGACCGGGTATCTCATCACCAGCCCCGAGCTGTATATGAAGCGGCTTCTGGCCGCCGGCTGCGAGCGCATCTACCAGTTCACACCGGTCTTTCGGGCGGGAGAGCGCGGTCGGATCCACCATCCGGAATTCACTCTCCTCGAGTGGTACCGACTGGGATCGGACTACAGGGCGCTTCAGGACGACTGTCGCGGGCTGCTGACCGCCGCCTGCGAGGCGACGGGGCGGAGCGATGGATGGTCCTGCGGCGGCCATTTCCTCGATGTCGGAGCCCATTGGCGGCATCTCACGGTGAGGGAGGCCTTCTTGCTTCTCGCCGGCTGGGAGCCGCTGGAGCCACTGGATCAGGACCGTTTTGACCGGGACATGGTCGAGAAGGTCGAGCCTCGCCTGGGATTCCCGGCCCCCTGCATCCTTTCGGATTACCCGGCGAGCCAGGCGGCTCTGGCCAGGCTCTCTCCGCATGACCCGACGGTGGCCGAGAGATTCGAGCTCTACTGGGCCGGCGTGGAGCTGGCCAACGGGTTCAGTGAGCTGACGGACCCCCGGGAGCAGCGGGCGAGATTCAATGCGGTCATTGAGGAACGGCGCCGGGCGGGTCGGTCGGTTACCCCGATCCCGGAGCGTTTTCTCGACAGCCTCCCGCACCTGAAGCCTTGCGCCGGAATTGCGCTGGGCGTGGATCGCCTCGTCATGCTGCTTTCCTGCGCCCACGACCTCGACCAGGTGGTGGCTTTTCCACCCGAGGTGGTGCCGTCCTGAAGGATGGCTTACGGCTGAAGTGGATTTCGAGATCATGAAGGTCATGGAGCTGGGAGGAGAGAAAAACCGAGGCTCGATCCAGAGCCAGAAGTGCAAGGTCACGAGCGCCTGGATTCAGGCGGCATGGAATGCCATGCTGGCAAAGGTCACAAAGGACCCCTGCTGGTCGACGGTGGCCCTGGCATGGTGGAGGAGCCGGCCCCGAGCCTTGCCCTCGAGGATTCTTGCCAGCACGTAAAGAGGACCCACGCCGCAAATCCGGCGTCGGTTCCCATCGCGAAGCAGGCTGTGCATGAAGCCGTCGGCGTTGCTGCGCACCAGCAGGTCCAGCAGTCCGGCGTCCGCTTGCATATGCTCGCTCACGGTGGCCCGGGTGGGAAGAAAGCGGTCGCCGTACCTGGGACCGATGTGGGCCAGGTCGACGCTGGCCATGAATCCCACCGAGCGCCCTCCGGTTTCGGCGAGGCCGCTTATGATCCGCGAGACCTCGTCGATGTAGTCGCGATCGTTTTCCGCATCCTCGAGGGAAAAGGAGCAGAGCAGCGGTATGATTCGGGCGCCGGGCTGCAGGTGAGCCAGAAAGACCGCCTGAAACTCGACGGAGTGCTCCCGGGCGTGGTTGTACTCGCCGGCGAGGATGTCGCGGGTAGCCCGCCTCGCCAGCTCCCCGGCCAGCTCCTGGTCGCATCGGACCAGTCCCAGCGGGGTTTCGAAGTCCTTCAGGGTGAGGGCGAAATGATGGTCGAGGGGTTCGTGCCCGGTGCCGAGGATCACCCACGTGTCGGGGGCAATGGATTCCGAAAGGACCTTGTAGGCATGGGCAAAACAGGGGCCGCCCGCGTTGATGTCGATGTGCGGCGCCACAAGACCGAGGAGCCGGTCTTTCGGTGGTGCCTGAAACGGCAGTCCGGGGCCCCCGGCTTCCACGGGGAAGAACGAGTCGAGCTTCTCCTTCAGCGCCGGGGCTTCAGCGGGATACCCCGTGCCCGCAAGCTTCATCCGCCGAATCTTGTCCTCGCGGAACTGAGCCACCCGGCGGGCCAGTGCCTCCCGGAAATGGTCGTTGTCGAGAAAAAGGCTCTCGTCCAGTTTCCGGACAACTCCCTGCAGCTCTTCCATGAAAACCATCTGCCCCGTGGCGCGCATGAGATGGGCCTGTAAATCCCGCAGGGAATGCGCTCCGTCCATCAGGCCCAGGAGGCTGGCCGCCAGAGGTGTCATGACCAGGGGAGCGTCATTGAAGCCGAGTCGATCGCTGATGAGGATCATTCTCTGGCTTTCGTGGTCGATGGGCGTGGCCTCCAGGCCGTTTCGGAGTTTGGGATAATCGGTCATGGCCGTGATTGACACTCGTGAGGTTGGAGCCGATACTGGTTCGGTCTGTGTTGCGCTTTATGAAAAACCACTTAAAATGCCACTTGGGAAAGCGTTGACGCTCCCCGGCAAATGTGATAGGGGATTTCAACCTATTTTATTGTTTTCAATAATCTTTTCCTACTACGGAACGCGAGGCTAGCCATACGCTCACTATGAAATTTCCCTCATTTTGTCTGGTCTTCCTCCTCATGCTCAACGGGTGCGCCCAAACCCCTCAGCGCACTTACCCGATACCGAGATGGTCCCCGGTCCTTCCACCGCCACATGACCTTCCTCGATCCGACAGTTACTACGATTATCTTGTAGCACAGATCGAGCTCAGGGCCAATCAGATCGACTCGGCGGTGGAGGCCTACAAGGGGGCTCTCAGGGAGGAGCCCCGGAATCCGCTGATTTTGACCGAACTGGCGGCGCTCTACGTCCGGCAGGGCAATATCGATGCGGCCCTGAAGATGGCCGAGGAGGCCACGACTCACGACTCGAGCTACGAACCGGCCTACATGCTCCTGGGCCAGCTTTATGCGGGGCTGGGCCAGAATCGCAAGGCCATCGATTCCTATGAGCATGTCATTTCCATGGATCCGGCCAACGAGAACGCCTATCTGCTCCTGGGGGCGCTTTACGCCCAGGAGGGCCGTTTCGGCAAGGCCATGGAGGTTTTCGACCGGCTGCGGGTTCTCCTGCCCGACAACCCCGTGGCCCTCTATTACAAGGCGAGGGTCTTTCTCGACATCAAGTTCTATGACCAGGCCGAATCCATTTACCAGGAAGTGCTGGCCCTCGACCCCACTTTTGAGAACGCACTTCTGGACCTGGCCTACATCCAGGAAGTGACGGACCGGAATCGGGATGCCGAGAGGACCTATCAGCGCATCATTTCCTTCAACCCCGGCAGCGTTCAGGCCTACACGAGGCTGGGAAACCTCCACATGCGCCAGGGCAAGACCGACGAAGCCCTGCAGCAATTCGGGCAGCTGCTCCGGCTGAACCGAAAGGACATCGAAAGCCGGCTCAAGATCGGAATCATTCACCTGCAGCAGAAGGATTATGAGGCGGCCATTCAGGACTTCACCCATCTGCTCAAGGAGCAGCCGCAGTATGACCAGGCCCTGTATTACCTGGCATCCACCTACGAGGAGCAGGGAGATACGGACCGGGCCATTCTCAGCTTTCGGCTCATCTCGCAGAACAGCCCCCTCTGGCTGACCGCTCAAATCCGGCTGGCTCTCCTGTTTTCCCGAATGAAGGACTATGAGAGCGGCGAGCGAGTCCTGGAGGATGTCATCGCAAGGCAGTCCGACGCGGCGGATGCTTACCTTTATCTTGCGGCCATTCGTGAGGAGCAGCAGCGGTATGCCGAAGCCCTCAAGGCGCTGGACAAGGGAATACAGCTCGCCCCCGGGGAGCCGGACCTGCTCTTCAGGAAGGGCGTCATCCTGGATAAGCTGAATCGCAAGCAGGAAGCCATCGACGCGATGCAGAAAGTGCTCCTCATCGAGCCGAGGAATGCCCATGCACTCAACTTCATTGGTTACACCTACGCAGAGCTGGGCATCAACCTCCTCGAGGCCAAGCAGTACATCAAGGCCGCTTTGGAAATGGAGCCCGAGGACGGCTACATCATCGACAGTCTCGCCTGGGTGTACTTCAAGCTGGGCCAGCATCGCAGGGCGCTTGAAACCATCGAGGAAGCCATCAAGCGTGTTCCGAGGGATCCTGTGGTCCATGAGCACCTGGGCGACATTTACAAGGCGCTCGGAAAGACGAGACAGGCTGTCGAGGCCTATCGGAAGGCCCTCGAATTCCAGCATGCGGAACCCGACAAAATACGACGGAAGATAGAGATCCTCCAATGAAGCCTCATCATGGAATGGTCCTCATTACGGCCCTGGCGGTTCTGACGCTGCCGGGGTGCGCACGCCGGGCGGGAGTGGAGACATGGACAGCGCCGACACCTGGCGCCGAGCGTCTGGTGATCCTGGAAGAGCGAGCGCGGCAGTGGGAAATGTACCAGGGGGTGCTGAGAATCAACGCCGAGGGCCCCAAGGGGACCCTGAGGCGGGTTCGCACCATGGTCCTGGCGGCGCCGCCCCATATGCTCCGCATGGAGGCCTTGAATCCGTTCGGTCAGTCGGTGGGGCTGCTGCTTTTCGCACGGGATGAAGCGAGTCTCTGGATTCCCTCGGAGAAGGCGCTCTACACTTCCGAGCGGGCCGAAACGCTCATTCAGCACCTCCTCGGGATTCCCATTCCCACGGAGGTTTTCATCTACAGCCTCGCGGGCGTTGTGCCGCCGAAGGTCCTCGTGAACATGCGGGAGCAGTCGGTGGCTTCAGGGTGGCGGGTCCAGGCCCGAGACCCCTCGGAGCCGTGGACGACGACCTGGGAGTTTGGCACCAGTCCTTTCACGCTCAAGGAGATCCGTGTCGCCGGAGAATCACGGGACATTACCGTTCGCTACGAGCCGCCCGTCGACCTTGCCGCTCGCGGCATCCCGGAACGGTTGATTTTTTCGGCACCCGGGTGGCAACTGGAGGTGAAGGTCGATCAGGTCCAGAGCGTGAAGGAGCTCCAGGGGGGCGCTTTCCAGGTGAGATATCCCAGCGGGCTTCGCAGGATCGATCTGGATCGTGAGCCATGGAAGGCAACGGGCCTCTGAAGAGACGTTTTGTGGTTGATAGCATGCTCGGAAAGGTGGCAAAATGGCTGCGCATTCTGGGCTATGACACGCGCTGTGAACCTCTTGATGAGTCGAAGCTCATCGAGTACTCCGAAGCCGGCTGGCTGCTTCTGACACGCCGGCAATCCTGGTGCGGACGAAGAAGTGTCGTTTGTCTCCATCAGAACGCGCCCATGGACCAGATTCGCGAGCTGCATGGACGGGTTCATCTGGAGATGGAAGCGGGCGGTTTTCTCAGGCGCTGCATCCGCTGCAACGAGCTCCTCGAGGGCATTGAACGCCGGGACGTAATCGGGCAGGTCCCGGATTACACCTTCGAGACCGTCACGGAATTCAACCGGTGCCCGACGTGCGGAAGGATTTACTGGGAAGGCTCGCATCGAGCGCGAATAACGGAGCGGCTCAAGCGTCTGCTGGGCGAGGAGCCGCCTGAAACATTGGCCGAAGCCGAGTGACCAGGGGTGCATTCACCCGGGAGTGACACTCACGGATCGAGAAGACGGGCCTGCAAGACACCGCACCGAGCTGAGGGTGCGAGAAGAGAGCCGCGAAGGGCTTGACACAGCGAAGAGGAGGGAGACATGAAGAATCTTTTGGGTAAGGTCATCGATTTCCTGAAAAAGCTTGGATACTTTGCACTGCAGTACGCTTATTCCACTTTGTACTGCCTCTTGAAGTTCCTGAAGATCCAGGTCCAGAAATGGAAGAAGGCCGGAGTCATGAAGCAGCTTGCCAAAGCGCAGAGCGGCCTGGGAGCTGAAGTGTACGCGCTTTACAGACAGGGTGCTCAGGACTGGCAGGGCATGCCGTCGGTTCAGCAGCAGCTGAGAGTCGTCGAGGCGGCCGAGTCCGATGTCTTCAATGTGGATGGCATCATTGACGAAATCAACAATGAATACATCAGGAAGAAGGAAGAGCTTCAGGAAAGGTACTCTGTCAAGCGATCTCAGGTGGGACAGGACTTCGGCGAGGAGTCCTGAGCTCCACCCGCCCTTTGGTGCTCCCGGCCGTGGTTGCCCGATGGGCGTGCCGGAGCTGGCACCAAGGTTCTCGACCGAATCGTGGCTTCACTTGATCTCAAGACCGCCCGCGGCCATGCCGCCGGCGGTCTTGCATTTGGTGCGCCGGGCCGTGATGGACGTCAGGCCTGTTTGGGAAATCCGGTTCATCGAAGATCAGCGTGAAGATTGTTCCCTCTCCCTCAGGGAAGATGCTAGGGTGAGGGGGAGATCTTGATTCTGTAAGCCCCCCTCACCCCAACCCTCTCCCCCCCGAAGGGTGGAGAGGGAGTCCGCCTCACGCTAATCTACGATGATCCGGAAATCCAGGTTGCCGCCTGATGGCAGGCTAAGGCGGGGTTTATCCCCTCCCGAAATATCGCGGACACGGCTTTTCCCAAACAGGCTCTCAGAGCCTGAGAAAATCCCGGAGCCGGCTCAGGTCAGCCTTTGGCGCAGTCGGACGTGTCTCCCTGGATTTTCTCGAGGGCGTGAGGAAGGGCCGGAAGAAGCACTTTCAGGTTTTCAACGGCTCCGCCGGGGCTCCCCGGCAGGTTCACGATGAGGGTGCTTCCCCGGATGCCCGCCACGGCGCGGGAGATCATGGCATGAGGAGTCTTCTGGAGGCTGGATGCTCTCATGGCCTCGGCCATGCCCGGAACGGTCCGCTCCAGGATGGACAGGGTCGCGTCGGGGGTCACATCACGGGGACTGACCCCGGTGCCCCCCGTGGTGACGACCAGGGCCACCTGGTGCTCATCGGCGAAACGCCGCAGTACGGACTGGATGATGGGGATTTCGTCCGGAATGATCACCCTGTGGCGAACGTCGAACCCATTTTGAGCCAGAATGGCTTCGAGGGCCTTTCCCGAGGCGTCCTCCCTTTCACCTTTCGCCCCGCGATCACTCACCGTGACGATGGCCGTGGCTTTGCTGCAGGTATTTCCGGGCTGCGTCATCACAGCACTCTCCTTGTCGAAACTCGTGGATCAGATCTTTTCGCGCAGCTGGCGCTGAGCCGCCTGAGCGATGGCGATGGGCACGGTCCTGCTTCGACTGATCAGTTTCAGATCCTGGGCCATGAGCGTCTGGACCAGTTTCAAGGCAATGGGCAGGGGGGTCTTTGGGTTCTTGGCCAGGGCCGATCGCACCTGGTAGATCTTCATCCACTCACGACTGTTGGCGATCCTGCGCAGGACCTCTTCCTCGACGCTCTTGGAATTGGCGATGGCAACCACTTCGGTGTCGGATATGCGCGGATTGCTGATCACGGCCATCTGAACGAGGCGGCTGGGGTCCCGGATGAGATAATTCCGCACCTCGCGGTCGCCGGTGGTGGCCAGACGCATCTTCTCGATCATCTTCATCTTCTGGAGGGTTTTCAGGAAGCTCTCCGCCCCGGCTTCCTCCTCGTCATCGACTCCAGAACGCTCATCCTGGGCCCGCATGACCTCGGTGAGCAGGAATTCCGTCGGTTTTTCGATGGAAGCGACTCCATCGAAGGGATGGAGACGGGCCGTGAACGTTCCGCCTTTCCATGCAAGGATTTTGAAAAAGGCCTCTTCTCCCTGGAGGTCTCCGAAAATTGCATGGCGAACCGCGCCGGACGCGACGACAATGCTTGCCTGTCCCTCCTCGCTCTCCAATTCCAGCAGGTAGTCCACGTTGGCCGAGGAGATGAGCTGGACCAGATCAGTCAGGGGAATCTGCTCCAGCCTGCCGGTGAAGCCAATCTCGCTCTCGTCTTCCCCGGAATCCTCGTCGGCCGCCAGCCGCGCTTCGGCCCTCATCCCCCGCAGCCGGAAGGCCTCGATCAGGAGGTATTCCCAGGGGCGGTTGATGCTCGGAGTCACATCCTCGATGAGGGGCCGGGTCTCGAACTCCCCGTTCTCCCAGCGAAGGATGTCGAGAAAGGCCTGCTCGGCCTGCAGTTCATCGGTCTGCGCATGGACGACGGCGCTCGATATGACGAATGCCTCCCCCTTCTGGTCTCCGCTCTTGACTTCGAGGATGAGCCGCATCTGGGCAAGGCAGATGAGCTGGATCACGTTTTCGAGCTGAATCCATTCGATGATTCCGGAGAACCCCGTCATCTCTGACCTGTTTCCGTGCATGGCTTCGTCAGTCAATCCTGCTCCAGGGGAGTATCGAGGAACAGCTCTGAAAAGTTTCTAGTTTCTGGCTTCTGGTTTCTGGTTGAGAACCCACCCCTCGCGAGCTGCTTTTCATTACCTCGGGTGGCCCGAAGGTCATGGGGGACTGATCTGAAACGCCACCACCCTGGTGGAGTGAGCCTCTTCATCTCGTGAAGCGATTCAAGGAGGAGGCATGAGGGGCCACTTGAATCCGGGCAGCTCTCGTTATCTATCGATCGGAAGCTAAGAATTCTCAATTCTATAATCAAAGAAAGCAAATGAAAAGAATACAGGGGAGCCGGCCAGGGTGAATGTGCTCATCACCCGGGGGGCTCACCCCCGAGGGCCGGCGGTCCGCATTGATTCAGCTACCGGGACCTTCTGGCCTTGGAAAACCACACCTTCGCCATTGAAGATCTCGTCCGCCTGGCCGCCCACGCCATGGCCCCGGGCTTCCGGGACAAATGACCCGCGGCGGCTTTGAGCGAGGAATTCGAGATCGATTGACCCGCGGCAGGGCGGCAGTTGAAGAACCTCTGTCAGCGAGATTCAAGACCAAAGCGGATCACCACGCCCGACGATCCTTCTGGATTCTCCGTGCGCTGCGAACACCACCCGACTCCTCACCGACCCCGCCGGAATTGAGCAAATTCGTCCTACTTCCGAGCAAGCCCGTCCGAGCTTTCCCTATGCGGTCCTCTATAATCATTCTCTACACTCTCTACACTGTAGGTGCTCCCATGACCGGCCGCATGAATGCCTTTGTGCCGGCCGGGGACCGGGGGGAGAAATTACCGTCGGATCGGGCGGGATCGATGACACAGAGAGGTGGACCATGAAAGGACTGATCCAGGCTTTATGGAAGGACGAATCCGGCGCCACAGCCATCGAGTACGGGTTGCTCGCCGGCCTCATGGCGGCGCTGCTGATCGGAGTCCTGACCGGATTCAGCGACAAGCTGGGCGACCTCTTTTCGGCCATTAGCCCCCATGGGTGAAAGTCACCACCTTTTTTCGGTGGGCACGATGAACCCGTGCCCACCCTACTGTTTCAATGCCGCGGATGGTTTTGTAGGGTGGGCACATCCTCTTGTGCCCACCAGAATTGCAGAGGGAGCGGCTCTTTGGGAACGACATGAGGCGAGCAGCCGGCTTCAGGCCCTTGACAATCTCGCTTTTTGGAACCAACCTTAGTTCACATGAATGCCAGGGAGCCGAGGAGATTGACCATGGAACAAATCAATATCCATACCGCCAAAACTCAGCTTTCCAAGCTCATTGCCGAGGGGAAAGAGGTCATCATCGCCCGGTACGGCCAACCGGTGGCAAAGCTGGTGCCGATCCAACCGGTATTGAAAGACCGTGTCCCCGGGACCGCCAAGGGCAAGATCAAAATGATGGACACGTTTTTCGATCCCCTGCCGGACGATCTGCTCCATGAGTTTTACAGGTAGGCATGCCGATGCAATACCTGCTCGACACCCATGTGCTGATCTGGTGGATCACTTCCGACCAACGATTATCGCCTAAAGCCCGGTCGCTGATAACATCCCGTCGCAACACCCTCCTTTGGAGCGTTGCCAGTTCCTGGGAGCTATCCATCAAACATGCGCTCGGCCGATTGCTTTTCGATGAACCGCCCGAGGTGCTGATTCCAGCGGAGCTCGACCGCAATCGCATCGAAACCCTTCAAATCACCAATGCCCATGCATTCAAGGCAGGGCAGTTGCCGGCTCACCACCGGGACCCGTTTGACCGCATGTTGGTCGCCCAGGCCCAGATCGAATCGCTCGGTATCATTTCCAACGACTCAAAACTGGGGCTGTACGATGTGGACATGTTTTGGTGAGGAGCCGGCTTGCACCGATCGATCACGCCAGCGTTCTTGCCCTAAGTACAGGCCCACAGAATATGGTGCTCATATTCCTCGTACGTCATCCCCGCATGCTTCCAGCGGGGATCCAGACAACTGACCGCCTCTATAGGGGTAGGGACGGCGCATTGACTTGCGCCGCCCCTCCCTCCGAACCGGACTGGCGGATCTCCCGCATCCGGCTCTCCAGTCGGTGGTTTTACCT